>NZ_AP018827.1:0-600000 GCF_003966695.1 Asticcacaulis excentricus | reverse complement strand
CCTCGTCCGACAGATCGTGTGCAGACTTAAGGATCGCCAGCCCCGCCATCAACCGCGTCGGCAACGGTGGGCGGCCCTTCCTGTCGGTGTAAGCCGCGCCCAGCTTCGTCTCCAGAAAGACCCAGTCGATCTTCTGCGCCAGCTTCACAAGAGGGTGGCCCAGATCGATAATCTGGTCCAGGCGTGATTGGAAGATGTCATTCTGCCCAGTTTCCCGACGCTCTTTTGGACGCACGATCAACGCTCCCACGGCTCACATATCAACCAGGGAATCACGCCAAAACTCGTTCGTCAATTGCAAGAAAACCTATCAAGACAGGTTCTTTTCTGGCAATTCCAAACCCTTCAAAAGTACAATTTATAACTATAAATCAATGAATTGGACGTTCTTCACAGACGACTCTTTGGGATTCAGTGAGGTGGGGTCACGGACCCCACACCCCACAACTTAAGCGCCCGACTAACGGGGTGCAGGGGTCGAGACCCCTGCTAATCCACCGCCTCGGCGCGCGAGGCATTCTTGTCCTTGGCCGGCGTGATGTCGAAGGCGATCTTGCCCTCGGCCAGCTTGACCAGAATATGCCCACCGCGCACCAGCTTGCCGAACAGAATCTCGTCCGCCAGCGGCTTCTTGATGTTCTCCTGAATGACCCGCGCCAGAGGACGCGCGCCATAGAGTTCATCATAGCCGTTTTCAGCCAGCCACTTTTCGGCATCCGGCGACAGCTCGATCGTAATGTTGCGGTCGGCCAGTTGCATTTCGAGCTGAAGGATGAACTTCTGCACGACCTGCCCGATGACCTCCGGCTTGAGCTGACGGAAGGTGACGATGGCATCGAGACGGTTGCGGAATTCCGGCGTGAACAGGCGCTTGATGGCCACCTCGTCCTCACCCGACACCTTTTCGCGTCCAAAGCCAATCGAGTTCTTCTGATTGTCCGAAGCGCCCGCATTGGTGGTCATGATCAGCACCACATTGCGGAAATCGACCTTCTTGCCCACCGCATCGGTCAGCGTCCCGTTATCCATCACCTGAAGCAGGATGTTGTAGATATCCGGGTGCGCCTTCTCGATTTCGTCGAGCAGGACGATGGCGTGCGGCGTCTGATCCACGGCATCGGTCAGCAGTCCGCCCTGATCATGGCCGACATAGCCCGGAGGGGCCCCGATCAGCCGCGACACCGTGTGACGCTCCATATATTCCGACATGTCGAAGCGCAGCAGCTCGATGCCGAGCGTTTGCGACAACTGCTTGGCGACCTCGGTCTTGCCCACGCCGGTCGGACCGGAGAAGAGGTAAGAGCCGATGGGCTTGTTGGCGTCGCGCAGCCCTGCACGGGCCAGCTTCATCGCCGCCGAAAGCTGTTCGATGGCCTCGTCCTGACCGAAGACAACCCGTTGCAGGTCGTTGGTCAGGTCGCGCAGCGCCTCGGTATCGGTCTTGGACACCGACTTCGACGGGATGCGGGCGATCTTGGCGATCACCGTTTCGATCTCCTTAGGGCCGATAACCTTCTTGCGCTTGCCTTCGGGCAGGATCACCTGCAAGGCCCCGGCTTCGTCGATCACGTCGATGGCCTTGTCCGGCAGCTTGCGGTCGGTGATATAGCGCGCCGACAGTTCGACCGCCGTCTTGATGGCAGCGTCGGTGTATTTCAGATTGTGGAAGGTCTCATAATAAGGCTTGAGGCCCTTCAGAATCTTCACCGTATCGTCCAGCGACGGCTCGGTCACGTCGATCTTCTGGAAGCGACGAACCAGGGCCCGATCCTTCTCGAAGTGCTGACGATACTCCTTATAGGTGGTCGAGCCCATGCAGCGCAGGGCTCCCGACGCCAAAGCCGGCTTCAGCAGGTTGGAGGCATCCATCGCCCCGCCCGACGTCGCCCCGGCACCGATGACGGTGTGGATTTCGTCGATGAACAGGATGGCATTGGGATGCGCCTCCAACTCCTTGACCACCTGCTTGACGCGCTCTTCGAAATCACCGCGGTAGCGGGTCCCGGCCAGCAGCGTGCCCATGTCGAGCGAATAGATGGTCGCCCCGGCCAGCACCTCAGGCACCTCGCCTTCGACGATCTTCTTGGCCAGACCTTCGGCGATGGCCGTCTTGCCGACGCCCGGATCACCGACCAGCAGCGGGTTATTCTTGGTGCGACGACACAGGATCTGAATGGCGCGCTCGACCTCGGCCGACCGCCCGATCAGCGGATCGACCTTGCCGTGACGCGATTTCTCATTGAGATCAACGCAATAGGCCGCCAGCGCATCGGTTGAGGCTGCCTTGCCCGACTTCTCTTCGGAAGACGGGGCCCCATCTTCGGACGATCCGCGCACTGGACGCGGCTCCGACGCGCCGGGCTTCTTGGCGATGCCGTGAGCGATATAGTTGACCGCGTCATAGCGCGTCATCTCCTGCTCCTGCAGGAAGAAGGCGGCGTGGGATTCGCGCTCAGAGAAGATGGCCACCAGCACATTGGCGCCGGTCACTTCGTCACGGCCCGACGACTGCACATGGATCACCGCGCGCTGAATGACGCGCTGGAACCCGGCGGTGGGCTTGGCCTCTTCGGAATGGGGAACGACCAGAGATTTGAGGTCGGTTTCGATATAGGCCGTCAATGCGGTCCTGAGCTTGGTCAGATCGACATTACACGCCGTCATGACGCCTGCGGCATCGACGTCATCGACGAGGGCCAGCAGAAGGTGCTCCAGGGTCGCGTACTCATGGTTATGGGTGTTCGCATGACCCACCGCGCGATGCAGGGTTTCTTCGAGAGCGCTTGAAAACGATGGCATGTCGGCCTCTCCTTGGAGCAAAAAAGCGGGTACAGTTTAGTCTTACGTCTCCTCGATGAACGGGGGCTGAAAGTCGGGTTCAAGCGATCCTCAGTCCTTCTCCATCGTACACTGGAGAGGGTGTTGGTGTCGGCATTCTGGATAGAGTGTCGGCATCAGATTCAGTCTTTCTCCATGGTGCACTGGAGAGGGTGCTGATGCCGCCGGGCCATGTCCACCACCTGGGCGACCTTGGTTTCCGCGACCTCATAGGTATAGACCCCGCAAACACCGACGCCCGTCTGATGAACGTGCAGCATGATACGGGTGGCGTCCTCGCGCGACTTGTTGAAGAATCGCTCCAGCACGTACACGACGAACTCCATAGGGGTATAGTCGTCGTTGAGAATTAACACGCGATAAAGAGAGGGTTTCGCCGCCTTGGGCTTGGCGTCGATGACGGCAAACGGCGCATTGGCCGGTTTGTCCACATCGGTCACCGGGGCCTTCGGGGCGCGCGCCGCCTCAACCGGCGAATTTGCCGATGTCGGAAGGCGCAGCAGGGAGGGACCAAACGTCAAACCTGTCCTCTTAACTGGGCGATGGGCAGGCGAACCCCCCTTCGTCTTTTGAGACTCACACGAAGCCAAAACCTTACGGAGAGAATGCTCCGACAGTTTTCGACTGACTTCAAGATAGTGCAAACTTTAATCCTGTTAAGAGGCCGCTACGCACATATTTGCGTTATTCGCATCACAGTTTGCGCAACTGCGTTACAAATATGTCGTCAATGACGCATCGCAAAAGGGCCAGGCGGCTCAGAACACGACCGTCGTCTGAAGGCCGCCGCCGCTGATGGCCCAGTCCACATACCACGCCACCCCCATCAGGGTGGCCCTTTCGGCCGAAGGTTGCCGCAGACTGACCTGCCGCGTTTCGAAACGGTCGCGGGCGCGTATCCCGATGGTGACCGTCCCACTGCGCAAACCGCCCCTGACCGGCAGGGCCGCCGTATAGACGCCGTTTTCGCCGGAGCGCACCTCAAGCGCCGGCTGCCCGTCGATTTCCACATCGACCATTATGCCGGGATCGGTACGACCAGACACCGCCATAGCCCCGCCCGCATCGTAATCGACGACGGCGATAAGACCGGCCTGCGGCCACAAAGGCAGGGCCGACGCGCCGGGCCGCAATAAAACCGAGCGCGGGGGGGCACCGATATCCGAGGCGGGCGGCACAAACAGACGCCCCTCTGCCCGCATCAGCCGTCCTTCGGTCTCCATGGCGAGATCGTAAAAGCTGCCACCCGACATCTGAGGCAGGCTGGCCTGAAAGCGTCCGTCGCTGCCCGCTGTGACCCCATAGGCCTGCCCGGAAGGGCTGGTCAGGCGCACGCGCGCTTCAGGCAGGGCGCCCCCCGTGACCAGCAATTCACCGGCGGCGGTCACCGCTACCGACGTCACTTCGGGCGATTTCACATAGCCGCGATTGGTGGCCACATAGTCGGCGACCTCGACCTTTTCCGGGGCCTTATCGCCGCAGCCGGACAACAGCACGACCGAAGCAGCGCACAGCGCCACAGTGCTCAGCTTGAACCCCATAGGAACGTCGATACCTTTCAGCAGGCTTATCACAGCCTGACAAATCTCATGCACAGAACACGTCTGTCATCGTTGAAAAGCGTTGCACACGCCCAGCAAAGCCCTTTAATTTACGACGACATTCATTTGTTTACGCGATTGACCATATCGTTTGTCGCCGGTGGCAATCAAGCCCGCCCGCAACCATAGTTCCAAGGATTAGCTATGCCCGACTCCGTCTCCCCCGCCTCGCCGCGCCCTATCCTGTCGGTGTGCATCTATTGCGGTTCGTCGGACGCCGTCGATCAGCGCTACAAGGACGAGGCAAGGGCACTGGGTCAAATTCTGGCCCGTAGTCAGTTGCGCCTCGTCTATGGCGGCGGCGGCGTGGGCCTGATGGGCGAAGCGGCGCGCGGGGCGTCTGCGGCCGGCGGCAAGGTGCTGGGCATCATGCCGCAATTCCTGCGCACCAAGGAACGCCTGCTTGATGAGGTCGAAACCATCGTCGTGCAGTCGATGCACGAGCGCAAGATGATGATGTTCGAAGAGGCCGATGCCTTTGTCGTCCTGCCGGGCGGGGTCGGCACGCTGGAGGAAGTCATCGAGCTTCTGTCGTGGCGGCGGCTCGATCTGCACAAGAAACCGATCATCTTCCTCAATTCGGGTGGCTTCTGGCAGCCCTTCTTCGATCTGGTCGATTTTACCGTCGGTAAGGGGTTCACGCCGGACGCCTTCCGCGGCACCTATAAGAGCGTGGATACGGTCGAAGAGGTGTTAGGAGCCATAGCCGAACTGGCCTCGCACGATGAGGAAATCGACACGCGCCGCGTGCTGTAACCGGATCGCTTCTTTAGACGGGCGGGGGCACTCTCAGGGCAAAGGAGACGCCCATGACTGATCTGCCCCCGCGCCATGAACCGCCCCAAAAAAATGGCTTGACCGATTACGGCCCCAAGACCACTGCCGCCAGTGACCATCCTTACGGTTTTGACGAGATACCCCCTCCCCACGCAACGGAGGGAACGCCGCCAGATGCGCATACCGACATCGACAGCGAGGCGGATCTGGGGGATCCAACGCAGACAGGATAACAAAAAAGGCGCTGTTCAAGCGCCTTTTCCTTTACTCAATCATCGCGATGAACACGCTCGGAACGTTCGTGGCGTTCCTGCGCTTCGATAGACAGGGTCGCGGTCGGGCGCGCCTCAAGCCGCCCCAGACCAATCGGCTCACCCGTCTCTTCGCAGAAGCCGTAAGAGCCGTCATCGATACGAGCGATGGCTTCGTCGATCTTGGAGATCAGCTTGCGCTGACGGTCGCGGGTCCGCAGTTCCAGCGCGCGGTCGGCTTCCGAAGAGGCCCTGTCCACCAGATCGGGGTGGTTTTCCGTTTCCTTCTGCATGACCGAAACGGTTTCTTTCGACCCGGCCAGGATTTCCGTCTTCCACGAGATCAGTTTTTTGCGGAAATAGGCGAGCTGACGCTCATTCATGTAGTCTTCGTCGTCCTTGGGACGATAGGCATCGGTATCGGATTTGGAAAGCTCGACAGCGCTCATCTTTGCACCACACCCCATGACATTGTTTGTCGGCACCCTTGGTTTTAGCCCCGAATTGAGACGTTACCTGCCGCTACGTCCCTCCCTGCAAGAACAGGGCCCCATATGGACGTGACAGCGCGGGTCCGATGGCGCGGCTTATACCCGTGGAATCACCCGTGAACAATCACGTTTTCTTTACTCTAACGGGGTTTCGATGGTGCAGCGCACACGCCACCATCGCACAGGCTTCGCGTCAGAGGGGAATTTACATCAGCCGGCGCTTGGCCAGTTCGACATAGGCACGGGTTTCGATTTCGTTGAGCACGCTTTGCAGCCCCTGATCCTCGACCTCTTCGCGCTGAAGCTCGATCATCTTTTGCAGCGATAAAAGCGCGCCGTCATCTATGGTGCCGCCCAGAAGCGCCAGTTTCAACTCTTCCAGCGCTTCCAGAATATCCTGAGAGCGTTTGATCTGACGGCGGCGGCGGCCCTGAAGCACGTCGTCTTCGGCCTGCAAGGCCAGCAGCGCATCAATGCCGCCCAGAGACAGGGCCTGCGACACCGAGGCCGCGGACGCGCTTGACTTTGTTTCGGATGACCCGTTCAGCGAAAAGCCGCCTGACGCGCGGCGCGGCGCATTGCCTCCGCCCACAGTGGTCGGTCCGGCCGGTCCGTTGATCTTGATCATGCTTGCCCCATTCAGCGGTGGTATGGTCATGTCGGGGCCGTTCTGGCGATAAAGACGCGAAACCCTCTTCTAAGGGTGTACAGGCGGTGAGTATTTGCCTGCCCGTGGTTTCCAAGCCCTTAACGGCCCGGCAGATTTTTCCCCCGCCCCAGCGCGTGAAGCTCAAGCCTCTGACTTTTAGAGATTTTTCATCTGGCACAGATTTCGCAGACACCTAAACATGGTTAATGCCCTTTGTGTGGATACGCGTATGCGCCTTCTGATTGCCGCCCTCGCTACCTTATTGTCGCTTTGCGCGCCGGTCCTCGGGGCTTGCGAAGCCGCGGCCGCGTCGCGCATCAAGGACATTGTTGATATTGAAGGCGTGCGCAAGAACCAGCTTGTTGGCTACGGCCTCGTTCTCGGTCTTAACGGCACAGGCGACACAGTGCGCAACGCCCCCATGCTGAAGCAGACCATGGAAAGCATGATGGGGCGGCTGGACGTCAATATCCGCGACGCGTCGCTGAATACCAAAAATGCCGCCGTGGTCATAGTCACAGCCGAACTGCCGCCCTTTGCGGCGCCCGGTGCGCGCATTGATGTCACCGTCTCAGCCATGGGCGACGCCAAGAGCCTGCTGGGCGGCACCCTTCTGGTAACGCCGCTTCTGGGGGCCGACGGCGAAGTTTACGCGGCGGCGCAAGGCTCTATACAAACCGGTTCCGTATCTGCGGGCGGGGCTTCGGGCTCCTCGGTCACCAGGGGCGTGCCGACCGCCGGGCGCATCGCCTCAGGCGGCATTATCGAACGTGAGACGGGCTTTGACTTCAATGCCATGCCCATTGTGCGCCTGACGCTGAAAAACCCCGATTTCACCACGGCCAAGCGTATCGCCGATACGGTCAATAAGGCCTATCCCGGCACAGCCTTTGCCGACAACCCGACCGTGGTGTCGGTGCGCAATCGGCCGGAAATGAACATGATGAGCTTCATTACGGCCATTGAACAAATGCCGGTTACCGTCGATACCCCGGCCAAGGTAGTCATTGATGAGGTCAATGGCGTCATCGTCATCGGCGAAAACGTCCGCGTCTCGCGCGTCGCCATCGCGCAGGGCAATCTGACCATCCGTGTTGATGAGCGCCCCTTCGTCAGCCAACCAGCCCCCTTCTCGCAAGGCCAGACCACAGCCGTCCCCGACAGTTCGGTCAGCGTCGAAGAGGAAAAGGGGAAACGGCTCTATGAGCTTAAAGAAACCTCCTCACTTGGCGATCTGGTCAATGGTCTGAATGCACTTGGCGTCAGCCCGCGCGACATGATCTCCATTCTGCAAACCATCAAGGCCTCCGGCGCGCTGCAAGGCGATATTGAGGTGATGTAATTCCCATGAGCCCTTTGGATAAAACTGTCGCAAACCCCGTAGACGCCAAGCCGTTTTCACTGTCTCAACAGAAGACCCGCGACCCGAAAAAGGTCGGCGATGACTTTGAAGATATGGTCATTTCCCAGATGCTGAAACCCATGTTCGAAGGTCTTTCGACCGACGGCATGTTCGGCGGCGGCGAAGGTGAGGAGGCTTTTCGCTCCGTCTATCTCGACGCTCTGGCCGGTCAGGTGGTGAAATCCGGCGGTGTCGGTATTTCCGCTCAGGTCCAGAAACAACTGCTTGCCCTACAGGAGGCGCACTCATGAGCATTTCCGCCCGCGACGCCGATGACTACGCTGCGCAGCTTCTGGTTCTCACCGAGCGCCTGACCGAACGCCTGAGCGATGAAACCGAGGCGCTTGAGGCGCACCGTCCGCTCGATATCCGCGAGTCGGTCGAAGAGACGCGCAGCCTGTCGGCCCTGTATCGTCAGGAAAGCGCCCGCCTCAAGGCCGATCCGTCACGTCTGACAGGACTGAGCGCCGCCCACAAACAAAGCCTGCGCAAGGCCACCGAAGCCTTTGTGGCCATATCGGAACGCCATGCCCGTGCCGTCGAGGCCGCCAAGACCATCTCCGAAGGGCTGATGAAGGCCATAGCCGACTCGCTGAACGAAACGCGTAAACCCAGCCTGACCTATGGCCCCGGCGCCTCTATCAAGGATCGCACGCCTCAGTCGCTGAACTACGGCTTCAAGGCATAATATTCAGAAACCGGTGTCATTTTTCCGGCGTAGCTTAAGCATGTGTTCACAAGGGTGCGCTACCAATGGTGGCAATCATCAGGAAGTGAACCATGTTTGCACCCCTTGTCACGTGCCTTCAACCTTATGTTTCGCATAAGGGCGGGAATACGACCCTTGCCTTCGCTCTGTCTCTGATGGCCGTCGCGGGAGCCGTCGGAGGCGCTGTCGATATCCACGCGGCCTATTCCGTCAGGGCGCAGTTACAGGACGCCATGGACGCCTCCGTGCTGGGGGGACTGCGTCAGGAACAGTCGCAACGCAGTGACGCGGCGACGCGCATATTCAAATCGAACCTGCCGGCATCGATGAGCGTCACCCCCAAATACGTTACGGACCAGACCACGCTGACCGGCACGGCCGTCTATGACAGCCCGACGGTCCTGCTGGGTCTGCTGGGTATTTCCAGCTTCAAAATCAGCGTCACCGCCACGGCCATCGGCAAGGCCAGCAGTCAGGGCCCCTGTATTCAGGTTCTTGACCCGTCGGGCAGTCAGGCGCTGCTGGTCAATTCCGGCGCCAAAATAACCGCCCCCAACTGCGAAATTCAGGTGCGTTCAAAGGGCAATCCGGCCGCCATCTTCAATTCAGGCTCCAGCCTGAACTTCAAGAAGGTGTGCATCGAAGGCAGCAATGTCATTCGTAACTCAACGACGGTGGATCGCCTGAGCCTGTCGTGCCCCACTGTTGCCGATCAGTGGGCGGCGCTTATCCCGACTGTGGCCAGCACGCCGTGCACGATGTCAAACGGCAACTATAACACCAGCAGCGTGAGCCTCAGCCCCGGTGTCTATTGCGGCTGGTTCAATTTCAACAATTCGTCGGCTGCGGTCAGCTTTGCTCCCGGCCTGTACGTCATCCGCAACGGCGGCTGGAACGTCAATGGCGGGACGTGGACGGGCAAGGGCGTGACCTTCTATTTCGAGGACACCTCGAAAATCCAGTTCAACTCCGGCATTTCCGCCGACCTGACCGCGCCCGACACGGGCACATACAAAAACCTGCTGTTCTTTGAAAAGCCGGGTCTGGCCAAGACGGATTTTATCTTCAACAACGCCGTGGCCAACCATATGGACGGCGTAATCTGGCTACCCAGCCGCAACGTCACTTTCAATGCGCAATCAAAAATGAGCAGCGACAAGCTGTCGATGGTGATGAACCGGCTGATCCTGAACAATACCACCTGGAACCTTGAACCCATTACCGCCTCTTCCGGTACCAGTGGGGCTCTGACCAACATACGCCTGTTGAAATAGGTTCACTCCTGCGGGGTGTGTCTTTGTGGGTCAGAGCGACTGCGATTGACCCTTTGCCAATATTCGGTGTTGCCCGGTTCGCTCTTGTAGCGACGCCGGAAAGCATTGTCGTTGATCTGCTTGTCCCAATAGGGCTGATCTCCGGGTTTTACGGGCAAGGGGCGGCTTATCCCCTCGCCGCGCGCCGGACAGTCCGGCGGCAGGACGCTGCCCTCCATCAAGGCCCGGCGACAGGCCTGAGCGTGTCGCAAGGTCGCCCCCAGGGTCTCACGCGACACCGCATCAGCCGGTTCGGGCGGCGGCTCTCCCCTAACGGCAGTCAGGGGCGCGACCTCTGAGGGGGCATCATTGAAAGTCTCCTGACGATGGGACGCCGATCGCGTCCGGCGCACCGACTTTTCGGGCCGGGGCCCCTTACGGATGAGCACAGGTGGCACAAAGCCTATCTCGGTAATGACGGGGGACTCGACCGTGGTGTCCTCACGCCGTGACATCATGAACAACAGAGCCAGCACCAGATGCGCCGCGACGACGATCAGCGCTGCCAGCCCCACGTGTCGCCATTGAATGATGTGATGCGCCATGCTGCCCCCGTCTCTGCCAGTTGAACGAAACATTCCGGCCTTTGCGAGGCGGGCCACGGTCACAGTTTTTACAAAAGCGTTCGCAAAACGTTCTTGCGCCCCCTCCGCAAATCAGGCAGTGAACCCGCAAACCTCTGCTGACACTTTTTCGACGCCGCCATTATACCTATATGGTGGAATTGCCTCCCCGGATGGATATGCGTAATGGCCGATAGCGGACACGACAAGGATATGCTGATGAGCAGCTCAAACCTGATGCAGGGCTTCATCAAGGTGCGCGGCGCGCGTGAGCATAATCTCAAGGGCGTCGATGTCGATATTCCGCGCGGCAAGCTGGTGGTGCTCACCGGCCTGTCGGGATCGGGCAAGTCGTCACTGGCCTTTGATACTATCTATGCTGAGGGGCAGCGTCGCTACGTCGAGTCGCTGTCGGCCTATGCACGGCAATTCCTTGAGCTGATGTCGAAGCCCGATGTGGACCTGATCGAAGGCCTGTCGCCAGCTATTTCCATCGAGCAGAAAACGACCTCCAAAAATCCTCGTTCAACCGTCGGTACGGTAACGGAAATCCACGACTATATGCGCCTTCTGTGGGCGCGCACCGGCGTACCCTATTCGCCCGCCACGGGCCTGCCCATCGAAAGCCAGACCATTTCGCAGATGGTCGATAAGATCATGGCCCTGCCCGAAGGGACGCGCCTGTTGCTGCTGGCCCCCTTCGTGCGGGGGCGCAAGGGTGAATACAAGAAAGAAATCGCCGACCTTCAGCGTCAGGGCTTTCAGCGCCTGAAAATCGACGGTCAGTATTACGCCATCGAAGACGCCCCCAAGCTCGACAAGAAATACAAGCACGATATCGACGTCGTAGTGGATCGCGTGGTCGTGAAGGGCGGGCTGATGCAACGTCTGGCCGACAGTCTGGAAACGGCGCTTCGGCTGGCCGACGGTCTGGCCATCGCCGAATATGCCGATGTGGCGGAAGGGGAAACCGAGCCGAAGCGCCTGATCTTTTCAGAAAAATTCGCCTGCCCGGTGTCCGGCTTTACCATTGCCGAGATCGAGCCGCGCCTGTTCTCGTTCAACAACCCCTTCGGCGCCTGTCCGACCTGTGACGGGCTGGGGGTTAAGCTGACCTTTGACCGCTCGCTGATCGTGCCCGATGAGTCGTTAAGCCTCAAGGACGGGGCCATTTCGCCGTGGGCCAAGGGCCCCTCGCCGCTCTACGCGCAGACGCTTGAAGCCCTGTCCGCGCATTACGGCTTCAAGATGGACACCAAATGGCGCGCCCTGACGCCGGAAGCGCAGGACGTGATCCTGCTGGGGTCCGGTTCGGAAAAGATCAAGTTCGTCTATCAGGACGGCTCGCGGCGCTATGACGTGACCAAGCCGTTCGAAGGCGTCATCCCCAATATGGAGCGTCGCTACCGCGAAACCGACTCGTCGTGGGTGCGCGAGGACCTGAGCCGTTATCAGGCCGAAACCCCGTGTGAAGCCTGCGCCGGCAAGCGCCTCAAGCCCGAAGCCCTGGCCGTCAAGGTCAATGCGAAGGACATCGCCGAAATCTCCGGTCTGTCGATCAAGAAGGCGCACGACTGGTTTGCAGATCTGCAAAACCATCTGACGGAAAAGCAGATGGATATTGCGCGGCGCATCCTGAAAGAAATTCTCGACCGCCTGAACTTCCTCAATGCGGTCGGGCTCGACTATCTCAACCTGTCGCGCAATTCCGGCACCCTGTCGGGCGGCGAAAGCCAGCGTATCCGTCTGGCGTCGCAGATTGGTTCGGGCCTGACCGGTGTGCTCTACGTGTTGGATGAACCGTCTATCGGCCTGCATCAACGCGACAATGACCGCCTGCTCGACAGCCTGAAAGGCCTGCGTGATTTGGGTAATTCGGTTCTGGTGGTCGAACACGACGAAGACGCCATCCTTACCGCCGACTATGTGATCGACATGGGGCCGGCAGCGGGTGTGCACGGCGGTCAGGTGGTGGCCGAAGGCACGCCCGAAGACATCAAGGCCAATGCCAACTCCCTGACCGGGCAATATTTGACCGGCAAACGCGAAATCCCCCTCTACTTTTCGAAGGATACGGACAATGAGCGCCGTCCCATCAACAAGAAGAAGATGCTCAAGGTCATCGGGGCGCGCGGCAACAATCTGAAAAACGTCACTGGCGAAATCCCGGTGGGGGTCATGACCTGCATTACTGGCGTTTCCGGTGGTGGCAAATCGACCTTTACGCTCGAAACCCTGCACAAGGCGGCAGCGCGGCGGCTGAACAATGCCTCGGCCAATCCCGCCGCTCATGACAAGATCGAGGGGCTGGAATTTTTCGACAAGGTGGTCGAGATCGACCAGTCGCCCATCGGCCGCACGCCGCGTTCCAACCCGGCCACCTATACGGGGGCCTTCGGGCCGATCCGCGACTGGTACGCCGGTCTGCCGGAATCCAAGGCGCGCGGCTATGGACCGGGGCGCTTCTCCTTCAACGTCAAGGGTGGCCGCTGCGAAGCCTGTCAGGGCGACGGCGTCATCAAGATCGAGATGCATTTCCTGCCCGACGTCTATGTGACCTGCGATGTGTGCAAGGGCAAGCGCTATAACCGCGAGACGCTGGAGATCGTCTTCAAGGGCCATTCCATCGCCGATGTGCTGGACATGACGGTCGAGGAAGGGGCTGAGGCCTTCAAGGCCGTGCCGTCCATCCGTGACAAGCTGGAGACGCTAAAGCGCGTCGGCCTGGGCTATATCAAGATCGGTCAGCAGGCGACGACCCTGTCGGGCGGCGAGGCGCAGCGCGTCAAGCTGTCGAAAGAGTTGTCGAAACGCGCCACGGGCAAGACCCTGTATATTCTCGACGAACCGACCACGGGTCTGCACTTTGAGGATACGCGCAAGTTGCTGGAGGTTCTGCACGAACTGACCGACCACGGCAACACGACCGTGGTGATCGAGCACAATCTGGACGTCATCAAGACGGCCGACTGGCTGCTCGACTTCGGCCCGGAAGGCGGCGACGGCGGCGGCGAGATCGTGGCCTTTGGCACCCCGGAAAAGGTAGCGGACAATCCGAAATCGTGGACCGGCAAATACCTGAAAGACATTCTGGCCCGGCACAGGGCGCGGAAAAAATAGGGTTCAAACGCGGATCAGTGGCGAAAGTGAACACTGCGTTAACCCTGTTACGGCATTGAATCGAACATCCTCACTCTCGATTCGAGTTCGCCATGCGCCGCCCTGTTTTGCTGTTTACGGTTGCTGCCTTTGCCCTGATGAGCGCGGGCCTGTCGTCCTGCGGCAAACCCAAGGCGGAGCACGGCGATCCTCATGCCGAAGCCGCGGGCGAGCATGGCGGCGGTGATCATGGCGGGGATGGTCACGGCGCAGCCAAGGGCGACGTCAGTCACTGGAGCTACGAAGGCGATGACGGCCCGGCGCACTGGGGCGATCTGAGCACTGAGAACAAGGCCTGCAAAACCGGCCCGCGTCAGTCGCCGATCAACCTCACCGGCGTGGCGGCCCCCAAATCGGTCAATCTGACACTCGATTACACCTCATCCCCGGCCAAGATCCAGAATCTGGGGCACGCCATTCAGGTCTCCCCGACCGACGGCGGCGGTGTGGTGATGGACGGGGTGCGTTACAAATTGGTGCAGTTCCATTTCCACACTCCGTCCGAACACACCATCGACGGTCACCGCGCGGCCATCGAAACCCACTTTGTGCATAAGAATGACAAGGGCGACCTGCTGGTTATAGGCGTCCTGTCGGATGTCGGCGTGGCCGACCCGATGCTGGCTCCCATCTGGACGTGGCTCCCGACCGATCCGGGCCCGGCGGCCCTGATCCCCGACCTGCTGGTCAATGCGCGCGACCTGATGCCGGCAACCGAAGAGTTTTACGCCTATTCCGGTTCGCTCACCACGCCGCCGTGCACGGAAAAGGTCACCTGGCTGGTCTATGCCTCGCCGCTTTCGATTTCACCGGAACAGGTAGATGCCTATCAGCGCCTGACCGGCCCCAATGCGCGCCCGATTCAGCCGCCACAGGGCCGCGACATCCTGCACCTTGTCGGAAGCTGATCAGGCGTTCGGCGTGTTTTTCAGGGTTTGATAGGCCGCGGCAACGGCACCCACACCCAACGCGGTCGTCAAAGGCGACACAATGGTGTTCACCGCGACATAGGCGGCGTTCACCGGTGACAAGAGGGCGCTGAGGCTAGAGAAGTCCGGGGCTGGCACGTCTGCGATCGTAACAATCTCGACACCCGTTATCCAGGCGGCAATGGCCATATAGATCACGTAAAACAGGATACCCACAAACAACACTAAGCCGAACACGACGGCAAAGCCGCCGAGGAGCGTCCAGAAACGCCCACGGGTGAGCACTAATGACCCCAATAAATTCAGTCGCTTCTCATCAAAACTTTGCACGCCCACCATGGAAAGTCGAACCGCCAGCCAGACATTCAGCAAGGTGGCGGCCAAGGCAACCAATGAGCTAACTGTCGGTACAAGCGCCTTCGCCACCGCCTGAGCGATCAGAGACAACAGACCATTGAGGATCATGAGCGGGACGATGCTCAGCATCATCACCACCAGAACCATCAACACCAGCGAAAAGATAAGGACGACCTGTCGCACTTCGTCCATACCCAGCCGCAAATACCCGTAACGGGGTGAATAGCCACCAAGAACAGCCCGATAAACGGCACAGGTCATAACAGCATAAAAAACCATCCCTATGAGGGCGGCCAGAAGGACGGCACCGGTTTGCCTAATCAGTTCAATGCCTTCTGCCGCCTCTTTTTCGAGGGACATATGCTCAGTCAAAGGCACACCGGCCTGAGCCAGAATAAATATACATATGATGAGGTTCAGCAGAAGCAATGCTCCCCACCACGCAATCAGGATGGGCCGCTCACGGATGATACGGAAGCCTTCAAAGGCAAAATCAACGGAGGAGGCCATGCACGGAACCGGGGAAAGAGAACTGACTATCCCTTAGCGCGAAGTGCGCTGATTTGCCTATAGGCTGAGGCCAAAAAAGCGATGCTGAGCGGCATGAACACGCCGACGCCCAGCGCCAGATTGATCACGCCCCCCAGAGGCAGCCCGGCCACGATCGTCAGCGGCGGCATCAGGCTACTGAGGACGATAAACGGCAACAGGATATAGACGTAACCGAGGCCCAGCTTGACCGTCTGGCCCGACGACAGGCTGAGCGCATTGAGCGACACCAGCCGATGTTCAGCCACCGTGGCGGCGCGGTGCAGCCACAGCTTCACCGTCAGGATACTGAGCGTCAGAAGAACGGCGATAATCGCAAGGCCGACGACGACCCCTTGCGGTTGCGCCCCTTCGATCAGGGTGCGCAACAGGGCCTGCGGCGTGCGATAGCTGTCTTCGGGCAGGCCCGCCGCCCCCATGAACAGGGCCAGCACCACGGCGCCCGCGATAAACACAATGGACCAGAACAGCAGGACCAGAGCGCTCGCCCCCAGCAGGCGACGCTCGGCTCGGCCGAACTGCAAGCCGCCAAAGCCCAGACCTTCGGCCGCGGCAAAACGCTCCCCGAACAGCGCGACGCGGTATAAAGCGCCGGCGGCCGCCGTGTGCGCGATCACGCCGACCACGATCAGGCCGCGCCGTAGCCACACATCCAGATGCGGCAAATGCCCCAGCAGCAGTACGACAAACAGAACACCCAAAACCGGGCCCGCCTTACGCCACAACAGCGGCAGGCTCTGCCCGGCCGTCTTCAGCGCACCGATCAGATGAAAGGCCGTGCCGAAACTCATTGTCGAAATCCCCAAAAGCCCGATAACCCGCAGCGTTAACCCTAAGCAGGGCCCACTGTTAAACAAATCCTTTCCCTTTAAAAGGGCAAAGGCAACCTGCCCAATGTTTTTCATCGAGACCGTGACATCGTCATACGATCTCATTATATGACCCGCATGACAGTCCAACCCGTACACATTATCGGCGGCGGCCTTGCCGGCTCCGAAGCCGCCTGGCAACTGGCTCAGGCCGGTGTTCCCGTCATTATTCACGAGATGCGCGGCGTCAAACCGACCGACGCGCACCAGACCGACGGCCTCGCCGAACTGGTCTGTTCCAACTCGTTCCGCTCGGACGATTGGGAATATAATGCCGTGGGCCTGCTGCACGCCGAGATGCGGCGCGGCAACTCGCTGATCATGGCCTGCGCCGACACGCATCAGGTGCCCGCCGGCGGTGCGCTGGCTGTGGACCGCGAAGGTTTTTCGCAGGCCGTCACTGCCGCGCTGACGGCGCATCCACTGGTGACCCTCCTTCGCGAGGAGGTCACTTCGCTGAAGGACACCGACTGGAAAAACGTCATCTGCGCTACGGGTCCGCTGACCTCGGAGTCCCTGTCCGAGGTCATTCTGGAGCTGACCGGCGAAGGCCACCTCAGCTTTTTTGACGCCATCGCCCCTATCGTCCACGCCGAAAGCATCGACATGTCGATCGCCTGGCGGCAGTCGCGCTACGACAAGGAAGGCCCCGGTGGCGACGCGGCGGCCTATATCAACTGCCCCATGACAAAGGACCAGTACGAGGCCTTTGTCGATGCCCTGCTCACCGGCCCCAAGGCCGATTTCAAGGAATGGGAGCACGTCCCCTATTTCGACGGCTGCCTGCCCATCGAGGTGATGGCCGAACGCGGGCGCGAAACCCTGCGCTATGGCCCGATGAAGCCGGTGGGCCTGACCGATCCCAACAATCCGACGGTTAAACCTCATGCGATTGTTCAGCTTCGGCAGGATAATGCCTTGGGAACCTTGTATAATCTGGTCGGCTTTCAGACCAAGTTGAAACACGGGGCTCAGGCCGAGGTCTTCCGCATGATCCCCGGTCTTCAGAACGCGCAATTTGCGCGTCTGGGCGGGCTGCACCGCAACACCTTCATCCAGTCGCCCAAGGTGCTGGGGGCCGATCTGCGGCTTAAGCGCCTGATTGGTGAGCGGTCTTTGCGCTTTGCCGGGCAGATTACCGGCGTCGAAGGCTATGTCGAAAGCGCCGCCATGGGTCTTCTGGCCGGACGCTTCGCTGCCGCCGAAGCCCGCGGCGAAACCCTGCTCCCCCCGCCGCCGACCACGGCATTGGGTGCCTTGATCGGCCATATCACCGGCGGGCATCTGGCCGACGAAAAGGCGTCTTTCCAGCCTATGAATATCAACTATGGACTCCTGCCACCGATGGAGGCCCCGAAGTTCGACGAAGACGGCAAGAAGATCCCCGTCAAGGATCGCACCCGCGCCAAGAAACGCCAGATGAGCGTTCGGGCCTTGCGCGATATCGAGACGTGGTTAAAAACAGAGGTGGTTCCGGCCTGAGTGCCGCCTGACATGTGTGTGTGATGAAAGCCCTCGCCCCTCTTCTTGCCCTGTCCGTTCTGGGCCTAAGCGCCTGCGCCACGACCGAGACGCCCCCGATCGTGCCGGTTCCCGTTGTTGTGCCTTCTTCGCTGCAACCGCAGCCCGTTCTTCTGTTCGACGTGCAAAAGGAAGGGCGCAAGCTCTATACTCTGAACGACGAATTCCCTTATTGCGACAAACTGACGGGCAAGGTGGTGGTGGTGCCAAAATGGTTCCGCACCGACTTCGCGTCGGTGCCGTGGTTCGGGCAGTTTGCCGTTAATACGGACGGGCCGACCATCCGCGCCGCAATCGTCCACGACTGGCTCTACGCCATCGGGGAGCCAGGTAAGCGTCAGGACGCCGACGACATCTTCTATCGCGCCATGCGCAAATGGGGCGTCAGCGAGATCGAGGCCCGCATCGCCTATAATGCGGTGCGCACCGGCGGTGAAAAAGGCTATGGGCTGGCGTCGGACTGGGTGTTCGTCAACCCGGCCTTTCCGTCGGCGCGCTTTCCAGCCCCGTTTGCCAAGCCGAAGACCGGCGTGATCATGACCCTGCCGCAGTGCAAGGGATTTGAAGAGATGGTGGCCAAGGGCTGGAAAGCCTATCCGTTATATCCGGCCCCCGTGACGCCGACTGTGTCGCAACCGCCGAAAAAGAAGCCGCTATTCGGGATTGGGTAAGGCTTCGATTTAAATCCGGCCCGTCACAAACGCCCAGAGCAGTTTCAAACGCACGGTTAGGGCACTACGTACACGACCCTGCCACAGATGGGCAGCCACGGCCGTCGGCAACACCAAGGGCAACAGGGCGGACGGCACGCGCTTCATCCCCTGACGCGCGTCACGGTACAGATGACGCCCCTCTTCCGCGCCCGCTTCCTCGGCGTTCAAACGGCCCGCCACCTTCAGTGTCGCCAGAGTCTGAAACCTCGCCGGGATGAGCAGAGACGCCGTATCGGCTGTCGGGGCCAGCACCTTGGCCGCCTGCGCCAATACGACGGCCTGCCCCTTGTCGGCCACGCTCAAAGCTTCGCGCAAGGACAGGCGGCCATCCAGTTGTAACCGGTGCGGCTCAATGGCGTCGACCAGCGCCTGCATATCAAGGGCATGGCGTTCGGCCACGCCCGCCAGCGCCGCGCTCAGCGGATGATAACGCACCTTGCGCCCGTCACGGATTTCCTCCAGCGCCTCAACCCACCACGTATAGCGGATATCGCCCAGCAGTGGTTCGGAGACGCGGGCCGGGACATCGCGCAGAACCTGAGCAAAGGCCAGCAGCGCCAGCACGTCGGCCCGCTTCTGCGCATCCTCGATAAACTGTGCAGACAGACGCACGACCTCATCACGCGGTACGGTTTCGTCTTCGGGCAAGATCGGGGAGTCGGACATGCCCTGCCCTTACCCTGCCGCACACCAAAAGCAACAAAAAACCGCCCTGCCAATGGGACAGGGCGGTCAATTGTAAGTCTGGCAGACCCGCTTTAAGGCTGCGGGGCCTTCTTGCCCTTGAAGCCGCCGACATCGACGACCTCGGCTTCGGCCGCATTACGGTTGACGCCCCACAGCAGGATGACAGGCGCGGCTACATAGATCGACGAATAGGTGCCGATGATTATACCGAATATCAGCGCCACCGAGAAGGAGAACAGCGCCTCACCGCCCAGAACCGCCAGACCGGTCAGCGCCATGACCGCCGTCACCCCGGTGATGATGGTGCGCGACAAGGTTTCGTTGATCGACAGGTCGATCACGTCCTTGAGCGGCAGCTTCTTGTACTTACGCAGGTTTTCGCGGATACGGTCGAACACGACAACGGTGTCGTTCATCGAATAGCCGATGATGGTCAGGATGGCCGCGACCGCCGTCAGGGTGAATTCCAGGCGGAAGACAGCGAACAGGCCAAAGGTCAGGATGACGTCGTGCATCAGGCCAACAACCGCCCCCAAGCCGAACTGCCATTCAAAGCGGAACCAGATATAGACCATCATCAGGCCGATGGCGAAGACCAGCGCCAGAATACCGCCGGTGAACAACTCACCCGACACTTTCGGGCCGACCACGGTGGCTGGTTTGAAGCTGGCGTCCGGGAACTGCGCCTTGATCGAGGTCTGCACGCGATCCAGTGCGGCCTGCGCGTTGCTCGTCGGAGATTCAAAGCGGATCATGGCGTCCTGACCCGACTGACCGGCGCCCTGCACCTGCACGTCATGCAGGTCCAGCGTATCGAGTGTGCTACGCAGCTTGGCCAGATCAATGGTGGATTTCTGCGACATTTCAAGGATGGTGCCGCCCTTGAAATCGACGCCACAGTTCAGACCGCCGCACGGCGGCGTGGCTGGCCAGATGGTGAAGAACAGCGAACCCACGACCAGAACGATAGAGATAATCCCGGCCAGCTTGGAGAAACGCACAAAGCCAAAGTTCGTCTTTTGCGGCAGGATCTTGATCAGCGGCCATACGCCCTTACCGTCCGCGGCCTGAATCGGCAGGGTCTTTGGGCGACGGGCATGATACCACCAGGCCAGCAGCAGTTGCGTCACCATAACGGCCGAGAAGACCGAGGTGATAACGCCCAGCGATAGAGTCCAGGCGAAGCCGCGCACCGGACCGGCCCCGAAGAAGAACATGATCGCCGCCGCGCCGAGCGAGGTCAGGTTGGCGTCGATAATGGTTTCCATGGCCTTGGAGAAACCGGCATCCAGCGCACCGATCACGTTGCGGCCCGCGCGAATTTCGTCGCGCATCCGCTCATAGATCAGCACGTTGGCGTCAACGGCCACGGCCAGAGTCAGGATCAGACCAGCAATACCCGGCAGGGTCAGGGTCGCCTGCGTCACCGACATACCGGCGATAATCAGGATCAGGTTGACGATCAGGGCAGCGATCGAGATGCCGCCGAACAGCCAGCCATAGGCCAGCAACATGAAGATCAGCACCGAGATAAAAGCGATAATGGTCGAAAGCTGGCCCTTGGCCACCGAGTCGGCCCCCAGTTCGGCCGAAACCACGCGCTGTTCTTCGATATTCAAAGGCGCGGTCAGCGCCCCGCCATTGAGCACATTGACCAGTTCCGAGGCTTCTTGGACGGTGAAGTTACCTGTGATCTGACCCGAACCGCCGGTAATGGCGCTGATGATGCGCGGCGCGGACACGACCTTGCCGTCTAGAATGATGGCGAACGGACGACCGATGTTTTGCGACGTGGCTTCACCGAACTTGCGCGCCCCTTCGCCGTCAAAACGGAAGCCGATGGCCGGGCGGTTGCTCTGATCGGTATCGACAAAGGCCTTGGTCAGGTTTTCACCCGAAACGATCACGCGCTTCTTGACGACCATGGACGGCGGCAAGGTCGGATCGGAGGTGGGCAGCAGTTCGGAGCCCGGCGGCACACGACCGGCGGCCACATCCGCCGGCGATGCCGACTCGTCCACCATCTGGAAGGTCAGCTTAGCGGTCGTGCCGATCACGCGCTTGAGTTGCTCCGGGTCGCTTTCACCGGGGGCCTGTACAACGATGCGGTTGGTGCCCTGACGGATAATGGTCGGTTCGCGCGTCCCCAGATTATCGACACGGCGACGCACGGTTTCGATCGATGCGTCCACGGCGCCGGACGAAGCGGCGGCCTTGCCTTCCTTGGTGTAGGTCAGGTGAATGACCTGATCAGCTTCCTTGGTAATGGCCACATCGCGCGCCGACGGATTATTGACCAGCGGATTGGACAGCGGCATCAGGGCGGTCAGGGCCGCATCGACACGCCCGGCTTCGTTGATACGCACGCTGACCACATCCCCTTGCGCCGTCAGGCTGCCGAAGGCGATCCCGGCACCGCGCAGGCGATCGCGCGTCTCTTCGGTCAGGTTCTTGATCTTGTCCCGCGCCAAGGCCTCCGTATCGACCTCAAGCAGAAGGTGCGAGCCCCCTTGCAGGTCGAGACCGAGGTTCAGGCCGTTTTTCGGCAGGAAACCGTACTGGTCAAGGACCGTTTTTGGCAGAAGGTTGGGCAGCGAAAACCATATCCCCAGCAGGGTGACGAGCGTCACCAGGGTGATTTTCCAGCGGGACAATTGCATCATGATCGTTACGACCCTTTAGCTCCCGCTGTAAAAAATTCACGGGAACGGGTTGAATAAAAACACAAAAAGCCTGTCTGACGGATCAGACAGGCCCAGAGGGACTAAAGGCGCTTAGGCGGCCTTGTCATTGGCCGGGGCGGGGTCGCCCTTGGTGCGGACTTCGGCGATCATCGACTTGACGACCGGCACATTCACGCCCGAAGCGATTTCCACCATCACCTGGGTCTCTTCGACGCGGGTGATCTTGCCGATCATGCCGTTCGACAGCACGACCGTGTCGTTGCGCTTGACGGCATTGAGTTGCGCCTGATGTTCCTTGGCGCGCTTTTGCTGCGGGCGGATGATGAGGAAGTACATCAGGACGAAGATCGCCACGAAGGGCAGAAGCTGAACAAGAGCGGCAGTATCCAAGACCGGGTCTCCGTTTAGGCCCGCCAGCGGCAGGCGGGAAATAGGGTTGCGCCATACATAGGCACACAGATTAAAAGGTCAATGCGCTTTTTACGGCTTCCTTACGCGTGCAATGCTTTGGGCAGGTGATGGAACCTGCCTCAGGGCAGAACCAGCGTCGGATCAAAAGGCTTGGCGATTTCAGAGGACGGCGTATAGCGTACCTCGAAATGCAGTTGCGGCCGGTCCACCGCCCCCGACTTGCCCATGGTGCCAACGGCCTGCCCCTGAGCGACCTTTTGCCCGGACTTCACGCTGACCTTACCGAGGTGCGAATAGCCGGTGTAGAAGCCATCGGCGTGACGGATATAGACCGTATTGCCGAGTTCCTTCACCTGATCGCCGACATAGACCACCGTACCTTCATCGGCGGCCACAATATCCACCCCTTCCGGGCCGCCGATATTGATGCCGTCATTGCGCACATTCGGGGCCAACTGGCCATAACGCACCAATACATTACCCTTGTACGGCCAGACAAAGCGCCCCTTGCCCAGCTTGACGATTCCGGCTGTATCGGACGGCAGGGTTTTCGGCGTCTCAACGGGCTTGGCGGGTGGAGGCGTCGGCGCGGTTACAACCGGTTTAGCTACGACCGGCGTTGCGGCCACAGGTGCCGACACGACCGGCTTGGGTGCGGGCGGCGTCACGACGGGCTTCGGCGCATCGGCCTGCGCCACCACCGCCTTAACACGCTCAGGCGCAGGCCCGGAGGCATAGGCTTCCACCCCCTTGTCCTTGGCACCTTCGGGCAGCAAAATCTTCTGACCGATATGGGTCACGGAATCCGCCGCCAGACCGTTCATCTTGTACAGGGTCTGCACCGGCACGCCAAAACGCCGCGACACGCCAAACAGCGTATCCTTGGCCTGAAGCGTGTAGACAAACCCGGCCCGGCTGTCGTGCACCGGCAGGGTCGCCGTGGGCTTCGGGGCAGACGGCGCAGGCTTCGTCGCAACCGTGTTGGCCGGAGGCGGCGGCGGTGGCGGGGGGGGCAGTTCGCTTGTGGTCACCCCGCCTTTGGAGCCGAGGGGCTGATTGCCCGTCGGTTCCTCGACCGGTGCCGGTGCCGCCTCCGTCAATGCGGGCTGCGGCGCTTCGGCGACCGGCCGGTTCTCCATATAGATGGGATATTTCGGCGTCTGGGGCATCACCGTACAAGCCGAAAGGGCCGCTGCGGTTACCACCGGCAGGACAAAAACGGAAATTCGCTTGAAGGTGCGCATGAGGGTCTCCGGAGCGTCATTAGTCTCGCGCCTTTATGACCGAACTATGGATAATGAAAGATTACCGCAGCGCACATCTGTTGAGGATTTGCAAAGGAAACACCGTGACGAGCCGCCTTCGTGCCAAAACAGGCAGAGTGTCCATAAAATCCTTTCAGCATAACCTTGCTTACAATTGAAAGCCTTATAACAATAATCGAATCCATTTTTATTTACTTTTCAATATATTAATGCAATTACGCAATCCGCTTTCGCAAAAGCCACACACCCGCTCCGCCAAGACCGGCGCTCAGGGCGGCCCATGTCAGCATATAAAGACCCCTGATCCCGCCGCTGTAGGGTCGGGCTTCAAAGCGGGGGGCCAGAGCATAGTTCGCTTCCGGGAAGGGCGTCCTGTTGAAAATATAGGGGTAGTAGAAGCGGCGCAGCGCCGTATGGAAGGTCTTGATCTGGTCCTGGTAGCTTAGGTAGCCACGGATATCCGTATCGCCCAGTCGCTCCATCGCCGCCTGCACACCGACCGACGGCAAGAGATAGCCTACGCCTTCGGCCAGCGCCTGACGCTGTAGGATTCGACCGCGATAGGTGGCGACGTCCGCCGCCACGCTTTCATCGCCGAGGTGGTGAAACGCAAAATACCATTTCCATTCAAAGGTTTTACCCAGCGGGGCCGTGGCCTTCCATTCGGGATGAGAGTGGAAGAAGCGCTGCATCGTCAGGTCTTTGGGCACTTCCCAGGCCCCATGCACTAATTGCCGATGCTTGAGCACGATATCGACGCCCTGCGGCACCGGCACACTGCGGCTGATGGCGATATGGGCAAGGGTCGGCGCGACCAGCACCAGAATGACCCACTGACTCAGCAGCACCAACGCGTTGATGCGCGAGCCGAAGCCGAAGGCCGCCGTCAGCAGGCACAGCGCCGTCCAGAACATCACATAAAGCGCGATCAGGGCAACACCACCCATAACCCCCGCAACCGGCGCCTGAGCGATTACGGCCCCGGCGACAAAAGGCACCGCCACGGCCGCAAAAACCAGAGCGCTGCGTAGGCCCGCCCGTCTCAACCACAAGGCGATACCAGCTTTTGGGGCGGCGCGCAGCAGGGTGAGACGGCCGCTTTCCGCCTCTCCGGAGACCAGATCATGCAGCAATACCACAAGAAACAGCGGCGTCAGATAGACCAGCACGAAGCTCAGATCGAAGCGGCCGGGCAGAGCCAGTTCCGGATTGAAGATATCCCCCTCATATAGCTGGGCCTGTAGACCCAGCGCGCGCACGCGCAGATTATAGGGCAACACGTCTCTTTGCCCCAGGGCCGCGAAGGCCAGTCGCGAGGGCGGATCATAGGTGTGGTGAAAGCTGTAATAAGCCGCGTAGCCCGCATCTCCCTCCGGACCATAGGCCTTGGCCAGATCGGACATATCATTCTTCTGGAGGGTTTCCAGGTGCGCAATGACCGCATTCTGACGCGCGACTTCGTGCAGCCCACGCGCCACGGCAAAAATAGACAGCACACTGAGCACAATAAGCGCCGCCAGCGTCAGGCGTGAGCGTATCAGCAACAGCCATTCAAACCGGAGCATAGTCATTTCATCAGCCTTTCCAGACGCAGGGCCGACCACTGACCGAGCCCCAGCAGAACCCCGCACCACAGCGCCAGAACACCCAAAGCCGGGCTGAGGCGCTCCAAACGCTCAGCCATAGCCGGCGGCCGGAACACGAAGTCGGGATAGTCGGTCCAGTGGTCGTGCGAGATGCGGTTTTCCCGCGCCTTGTTGGTATCGTCGGCATAGGTCAGGGCCGTGGCCTGCAACTGGTTCAGGTGCTGGACAAGCCCGAAACGGTAGGCTTCGCCCTGTTCCAGAAAGGCCTGATACGCGCTGAGATCTGTGCCCGCTCCCGACATGGAGACGCGCTGCACGGCCAACACGGGTGCCAGCAGGCCCACACCGTCCATCAGGCGCGTCTGGGCGTGCTGCTGACCAAAATTGCGGTCAGCATAGGCCTTGAACAAGGCGCTGGTCATGCGCTCACCTTCCAGCGCCAGCAGGCCCTTGTAATTCACCGGCAGGTCTTCGACGCGCGAAACGCCGTAGCTTTTCAGCACCTTTTGCCGGAAGGCATTAAAGTAAGGATCATCGGGATTGTGGCTGTCTCCCATGGCCTTCAGCTCTTTGTGGATGCGGATATCCGTCTCCATCTGAGTCAGCAGCGGGCGCGCATGGGCAATGAGATCAGGCGCTATGCGCGGAACGAAAACGCAGAAAAAGGCCCACAGGGCGATCAGCCCCAGAAGGGCCTCTCGACCACGCCGTGCATAGCGGGAGACAAGAACAATCCCTATCGTCCAGATCAGCAGATAGAGGACGTAACCGGTAAGGATCGCTAGGGTCAGCCCCCAGCCCAGCATCGCCTGCGTGGCCAGCCAAGCCAGACTAACCAGCGCCGGCAGCAGGATCAGGCCCGCCACGACGGCCAGACACAGCGTCTTGCCCCAAAACATCTGAGGGCCGGTGACCCCTTGCGTCAGACACAGTACCAGCGTGCCGTTTTCGCGTTCGCGCGCAATGACGCCAAAGCCCAGAAAGATCAGCAGCAACGGGGCCAGCACCTGAAGACAGAAGGCGGGCGTCAACTGACCAAAACGCACAAGCGAAGTGTTTTGCCGCGTGTCCGAAAAGTTGGCGCTGTTCTGGCGATGGCCCTCCAGATAGAGCATCTGCCCGGTAAAGGCATCGACGCCAGGATCAAAGGCCGCCATCGGATTGAGCGGCCGGAAGACAAAATGCCCATAATGCACCATGCGGTGCGGGTGGCGGTCGGGCTGCGCATCGAAGGTCTGATTGGCCTCCGACTGATAGGTCTGACGCAGCCCCTGCGCATAGCGGAACTGATCCCAGGCATTGAGAATAGCCATCAGACTGAGGAGTAAAAACAGGGCGGCACTGATCACGGCCGTGCGGTTGCGCAACAGGGCCCGCCCTTCGCTGAGGGCGATGGTCAAAACCCGGCTCATGCCACCTGCCCCGGCTGCGCGGTCTGATAGGCCTGATAGAGGCGGTTGATATCGAAGCTCCGGCCTTCGCTTCTGTCCGCCACCTGTGTCAGGCGTCCCTCGCTGAGGAAACCGATGCGGTCGGCGACCTGCGTGGCCCCCAAAAGATCATGCGTGACCATCAGAATGGCCGTGCCACGCGCGCGCAAAACATCCAGCAGATCGTGGAATTCGCTGATCGCCCTGGGGTCGAGGCCCGACGTTGGCTCGTCCAGCAGCAGGACCGGTACCTCGCGCGCCACCGCCAGCGCAATCGCTGTTTTTTGCCGCATCCCCTTGGAATAGCCCGACAGCCGCTGGCCGCGCGCCGTCACGTCCAGCCCCACCGCCTCCAGCGCGTCGTCAATACGCGACGCTTCGGCGGTGACTCCCGCCAGCGTCAGGAGATAGGCGAGGTTTTCGCGCGCGCTCAGATGCTCATAAAGGGCCACATTCTCCGCTACATAGGCTATGTGCGCCCGCGCGGCGGCTGGGTCGGCGACGACATCCTGCCCGGCAAGGGTGACCTCACCGCCAGACGGCTTGAGAAAGCCCAGCAGCACCCTGAGCGTGGTGGACTTGCCCGCACCATTGCCGCCCAGAAGCGCAAATATCTCGCCCCGACTGACCTCAAGGCTGAGGTCATTGAGGACGGTCCGCCGGCCATAGCCAGCGGAAACCGCCTTCAGGCGAAGGATTACGCTTTGATCACCCCGTTTCATTTCGGTCATTGCCAACGGCCTCATATATCAGTATCGACGCTCTTATTATGTTATTACGTAACACTTCAAGGGCAAAAATGATGACCTCCCCTGTAAAACGTCTCCGCCTGTCTGGCTCCGCTTCGCTGATCGGGCTGGCGCTGAGTGGCGCAGTGGCCGGCACGGCCTGCGCCGATGCGCCCGTCGCCTCCGAGGAGCCGACAACGGTTGTGGTAGCCGGTTCACGCAAGGCCGCGGCCAGTATCAAGGGCCTCGATATCGAGCCCTTGCGCCTGCCGCAAAATGTCAAGGTGATCGACGAACACCTGATTGAGGACGCCGGGTTTACCAAGCTGGGGGAGCTTTATGACCTGGCGGGCGGCATGTCGCGGCAGAACAGCTTTGGCGGCGCGTGGGATGCCTACGCCATCCGTGGCTTTTCCGGCGACATCAATCAGGGGCCGGACCTTTTGATCAATCGCTTCAGCGCCAATCGCGGCTTCAATGCCCGCCGCGATGTCGCCACCATCGAACGCTTCGAGGTGCTGAAAGGCCCTGCTTCGGCCCTTTCCGGCAAGGGCGAGCCGGGCGGCTCGATCAATATTGTGACCAAGGCCCCGCTGGATCGGGCGCATTTCGGCGCCGACCTCTCAGCGGGCAGCTTCGCTACCTGGCGCGGCGCGGTGGATACAGGCACGCCTGTCGGGTCGCAGGTGAAGACGCGCCTGATCGCAGTGGCGGAACGTTCGGACGGGTTCCGGGACTTTACTCCTTCCGACCGCTGGCTGATCGCGCCGTCGATTGCTTATGCGCCGCGCGACACTTTGCGTTTTCTGTATCAGGGCGAATTCAACCGTGTGAACTTTACCCATGACCGCGGCCTCGTGGCCGTTAATGGTAACCCGCTGGCCCTGCCCGTCACGCGCTTTCTGGGTGAGCCCAATGATGGCCACATCCATCAGACCAGCAGTCAGCATCAGTTGACGGCGACCTATGACCTGTCCGACAGCGTCTCTGTCGAAGGCGGGCTGGCCTATCGCGACGGCGCAATGACCGGCCAATCGACGCACAATCGCCTGTTGCAGGCCGACGGGCTCCTGCGTCGGCAATTACGCATCCACGACTACACCTGGGACGATCTGAGCGGGCGTCTGGAACTCAGCGCGCTGACACAGGCCTTCGGGGCTGAGCATCAGATACGGGCGGGGATCGACGGCTTTGCCTACAACCAGTATCGCAAATTCTGGCGCTTCAACCCGACCGCCGCCAATCCCTATGGCATCAATATCTATAATCCAGTGTATGGCCAGACCAAGCCGGTGGCACCGCTCAATACCGATAACCACGAAGACCTGAGCGGACGCGCCCTCTTCGTACAGGACCTGATCAGTATTGGCGATCACTGGACCCTGCTTTTGGGCCTGCGCCACGATGACATCGATCAGACCGTGACCAACCGCATGAACAACAGCGCGGTATCGCAGTCCGTGAGTCAGACCTCGCCCCGCGCCGCCGTAACCTACAAGGCGTCAGATAATCTTTCCCTTTACGCCAGCTATGGACGCTCTTTCCGTTACAATCAGGGTGCCGACCGCTTTAACCGGCCCTTTGCCCCCGAAAAGGGCGAAGCCTACGAAATCGGCGGCAAGTTCAGCCTCAAAGAGCGCAAGCTGACCGGCACCGTGTCACTGTTCGACATCAGCAAGGACAACATCCTCAGCACGGATCCCGCCGACAATGCCTATCAGGTTGCGCTGGGGGCTGCGCGCTCCAAGGGGCTGGAGTTTGAAACCACGTATGCGCTGAACCGTTCGACCTATGTGACCGGCGTCTATACCTATGTGGACGCTAAGGTAACACGTGACACCACTGCCGCTCTGGTGGGCGGGCCCCTGAGCAATATCCCCGAACACAGCGGCGCGTTGTTCATCAGCTACGCCCCGGAACAGCACGCGGCCGGGTCTGTGAGCTGGTCCGGCGGGCTGGTGTTCGTCGGTGAACGTGCCGGCGATCCCAATAACAGCGGCTTCCGCCTGCCGTCCTTTGTCACCGCACGCGCCAGTGTCGGCTGGCAGGTCAGCGAGACGGTCGAACTGCGTCTTGAAGGTGACAACCTGTTCGACAAGGCTTACATTGAAAACAGCTACGACGCTGTGTGGCTGACGCCCGGAGCCCCGCGCGCCGTTACCCTGCGCCTACGCTACAGCCGGTAAAGCGAAAGTCAGGGCCAATAGACCAGCTTCGGGGCCTCAGTGATAAACACATCGAGCACCCCGTCGGCGACCCTGATCGGGCCTTCGGGGCGCGTGGCACCGGGTATGGTGCGCAGTTTTGAGGCCTCGGCCACCAGACCTTGCGCCGCCGTAAAGCGATCCGCGGCCGTTTGGGCATCAGCGGCCTGAAGCCCATCGACGGTCAGGCGAAGCGCCTTGCCCCACAGGGCGGTGGCCGTCAGCCAAGGGGCCGCTTCTTCGACAAAGCCTTTGTCCGTCACCCCGGCACGGATGCGGTCCGGCGCGTTGCTCAGATCATCGGCCCATTGCGACAGGGCGCTCAGCGCCGCCTGACGCTCGGCCATATCCGTCCCGGCCAGCGCGTCACGCACGCGGTTGATGGCCGCCCTCAGTTGCGGGGCCTGAGTCTGCCAAGGCTGATTACCGAAGGTGGGGGCCAGATGTTGCGTATCGAAAAAAGTCAGAAGCGCCTGCGTCACCTGCGAATCATTCCCGGCCAGATCACGCGCCGCTGCCCGCCAGGTACGTTCGGCGTCATAGGCCTGATCGTTCCACGCAAACGCCACCAGACCCGTCACCGCCGGGCGACTGGCCACCTCCTGATTCATCGGGTTGGAGACGATGCCGCTCAGTTCTGCCGACAGACCGGCTTCACGCCGCGCATAAGGTGCCATCAGCAGACGACCGGCGGATTCGCCAAAATCGTTGACCGGATAGTTATCCCACAACAGCGTCTTGCGCCCGAAGGCCTTGGTAGCATTGCGCGCATCGGCCACCGAAATCGACGGCGGCACGGTGTCCGTCCCCGTCCACTGGATCACGACGCGCGGGTCGAGCGCGGCGGCCAGTGCGGTTTTATAAGGCGAGACCTTAGCGTCGTAATATTCCGTCGGGACCATGATCAGTTCGCCGTGCCCGTTGGCGGCCAGATCGGCCTGCACGGCGTTCAGGAGGCCGGCCTGCGCCTTCGCCGCCGCTTCTTCGCCCGAAGGGCCAAAGGCCGCTTCGTCGGCCGCGCAGTTCCATTTTTTATACTCGATATCATCGAGCGCCACGTAGAAGCTGCGCACCCCTACGCTACGCAGCGCGGCAAACTTGGCGCGGATGTGCGCCAGATCGGCCGGATCGCTATAGCAGATGGACGGCCCCGGTGAGACGGCATAGATGAAGTTGACATGGTGTCGGTTGGCCAGCCCCACGAGCCCACCCAGGTCCTTTAACGTCTCGACCAGGTACGGTTCGCGCCACTTGTCGCGTGCATAGACATCGTCCTTGGGGCTGTAGATATAGGTGTTGGCCTTCAGGCCCGACAGGAATTCGATGTGGGCAGCACGCTGCGCCATGCTCCACGGCTTGCCGTAAAAGCCTTCGATAGTGCCGCGCACCGGCATGGACGGATAGTCACTGATCGTCAGCGCCGGCAGTCGCCCCTGGGCCACGATCTGCCTGAAGCTCTGGGCGGCATAATAGAGGCCGTCGGCATCGGCACCCGCCAGCACGATCAGTGCCCCGGAGGCCTGCTGACGCGTCGTCAATAGATAGGATTCGGGACGTGTGGGGACCGCCGCGCCCGTGGCGCTGAGCGCCGCCTTGACCTCAGCGTCGTTGACCGTGCCGATCACCGCATAGTCACCCGCAAAGCGCTTTGGCAGGCGCTTAACCACACGCACCGTTTCAACCCCTGCGGCCGTCAGGACCCGACGTACCAATGCCTCGGTTTCGGCATCGACCTTATCACCGCGCACCAGCAACAGCGACGTCCCCAGCTTAAGGTCCGCTCCGGTCAAGGTCAGGGACTGTGGCGTAGGATAGATCGCCGGTGCCGTAGCCACCGGGTGCGCCTGCGCGGTCACCCCTCCGGCACACATTACGGGCGCGCTGACGGCACACACAAACCAGCGTAAGGCCAGCCAGCGCGAACGACGGGTTGACTTCAGTCCCATAGTCAGGTCCTTCAAAGGTAATGTAGAGGTTCTATATAGGTATTGGATATAGGCGAAAATTGCGCCTGTCCAGAGCCTGTAGCGTCACAAACCGGAATTCGCGGGCAAAGCCTTGTCTATTCTACCCTCCCGGCGAAGGGCGCAGCCGCACGCAAGGCGGTGGCGATTCGGAGCCACTGCCGGATTACACTCACTAAGACAAAAGAAGTTTGGGATCAGAAGGTCGGATCAGCCCAGTTCGGCGATCACGTCGTAGGCTTCGCCGTGATAATAACACTGGCTGAATTCGACCGCCGTACCGTTGGACAGGAAGCCGCGGCGTTCGATAAACAGACCACATTCCCCGGTTTGTACGCCCAGCAATTCCGAATGCGCCTCACTGAGGGGCGCAGCGCGCAGGCGTTGCAGGGCGCGCACCGGACGGCTACCCGCTGCGGCCATGGCTTCGTAGAGCGATTCCTGCACGACATCGACCGAGGGCAGGAACTGCGCCGGCACGACGACGAACTCCAGACAGACGCGCACGCCATCGGCGCAGCGAATGCGGTGAAAACGGTGGACCAGCGACCCCGGCGACAGACCGAGCGCCAGCGCTTCTTCGGGCGTGGTCATGCTGGTAGTTTTTTTCAGCCAGATACTCGATGGCTTATAGCCGCGCGAGCGGATATCCTCTGAAAACGAGGTGAGAATGGCAAAATTCTTCTCGACCCGCGTAATCGACGGCATGGACACATAGGTGCCCGACCCCCGCGTGCGCGTCAGAAGCCCCTCTTCGACCAGCCCTTCGACCGCCTTACGCACCGTGATGCGCGACACACCATAAAGCACGCACAGCTCACGCTCAGGCGCCAGCGCCGCCCCCGGCTTCAGCTTCCCCCCCGCGATCTCATCGCGAATGGCATTGCGGATAAGCAGGTAGGCGTGGCCGCCATCGTCTTTCAGAAAGGCAGAGCGCAGAGCTGACTCGTTCATGTCACATCCAGTCGTTTCCTACCCATTTCATGTGGGTCTTCTGGCTTTCAGTCAATTAGAAGTTTGCATTTTAGGTCTTTGCGCGTTGTCCCCACGCGCAAAATACAGATCGTATACGGTAGCGATATCAATCATGTCCGGAACGGACAATACATATTAAATACATTTGCTTGCCAAAATCCTAAGCCCAATTACACCCGAATCCCTTGCGTCCTCTGCCATGCCCCGCCCCATTCAAACGCCCGTCAGTCCTGTGAACGCCTGTGTTTTCAGGATTAAAAGGCAAAATACGAAGCATCTGACTTTAGGCTTGCAATCAATCCCGGCTGAATTAGGGTGTTACCAATTATGAACCAAAGAGGCAAATTGGCATGTTGATGGATCGTCGCACCCTGTCCCTGTCCGTTTTCGCTGGTCTGGTCGGTGGCCCGGCCCTGGCCAGCGCCCCCAAAGGCCCCGCCCCCTTCGGCGCGACGCCGTCTGCGCGTCAGTACGACTGGCACCGGCTCGAAACCTACGGCTTCATGCACTACACTATTAACGCCTTTACGGACCGCGAATGGGGCTATGGCGATGAGCCAGTCAGCCTGTTCAACCCGACCGATTTCAGCGCCGATCAGATCGTTCTGGCGGCCAAAAGTGGCGGGCTGAAAGGCCTTATCCTGACGGCCAAGCACCATGACGGCTTCTGCCTGTGGCCAAGCCGCTATACCGAGCATTCGGTCAAATACAGCCCCTACAAGAACGGCAAGGGCGATGTTGTAGGCGAAATGGCCGAAGCCTGTCGCAAGCATGGGTTGAAGTTTGGCGTCTATCTGTCGCCCTGGGACCGCAATCACGCCGAATATGGCCGCCCGGCCTATGTCGAATACTATCACAATCAGCTCGAAGAACTGACGACGCAATACGGCCCGCTGTTTGAGGTGTGGTTCGACGGCGCCAATGGCGGTGATGGCTATTACGGCGGCGCGCGTGAACGGCGAAAAATCGACGCCCTCACCTATTACGGCTGGGACACCGTTCGCGCCATTGTGCGCAAGAACCAGCCGCACGCCGTCATGTTTGCCGATGAGCATATGGATGTGCGCTGGGTCGGCAATGAGCATGGTCAGGCCGGTGACCCCTGCTGGCCCACGGTCGATGACACCCCCTACACCATGGCCAAGGGCAATGCCGGTGTGCGCGGCGGCAAGATCTGGAACCCAGCGGAAACCAATACCTCGATCCGGCCCGGCTGGTTCTGGCACGCGGACGAAAGCCCGCGTACGCCGGCCAATCTGACGCGCGTCTATTTCGAGTCGGTGGGGCGCGGGACGACCCTGTTGCTTAACCTCGCGCCTGACCGCCGCGGCCGCGTGCCCGATGCCGATGTGGCTTCGCTCACTGGCTGGAAAGCCATTCTGGACAAGACCTTTGCCCGCAACCTGGCCACCGGGGCGAAGGTGACGGCCTCCTCGACCTATGGCGAGGGGTTCGGCCCGACGCAGGCCCTGAAAAGCAATGGCTTCTGGGCCGCCCGCACCTCGGACAAGGCCGGGGCGTGGATCCGCTTTGACCTGCCCAAAGCCCAGACCTTTGACGTCATCCGCACCGCCGAGGATATCCGCAAGGGCGTCCGCGTCGATGATTTCGCCATCGACATCCTCGAAAACGGCCGCTGGCGCACCCTGCAAACCCATACCTATATCGGCTACAAGCGCCTGACGCGCCTGTCGGCCCCCGTGACGACACGTGCGGTGCGTATCCGCATCCTGAAGGCCGCCGCCTCGCCCATTCTCGGCGATTTCGGCCTGTTCCTGATGCCGCCGGTGCTGGAAGAACCCACGATCAAGCGCGATCGCGCCGGACTGGTCAGCCTGAGCGCCGCCGAAACCGATGTCCGCCTGTTCTATACTCTGGACGGCAGCGCGCCGACGACGGCTTCGACGCCATTCAGCGCCCCCTTCCCCCTGCCCGAAGGCGGTCAAGTGCGGGCCGTGGCCTTCAGCCCGGCGCGCAAGGCGCTGAGCGCCGCCTCGGTCGCCCAATTCGATGTCGCCCCGGTTGGCTGGCGGATGGTCTCGGCCAGCAGCGACACGCCGAACGCGCTTCTCGATGGCAAGGGCTTTATGGGCCGCAAGGGCCAACCCGCCGAACTGATCCTCGATCTGGGCAAGGTCTATGACCTGAAGGGCTTTACCCTGACGCCCGGCGTGCAGGACATCTATCTGGACGTGAACACGGTGGCTCAGATGGGGGCGCCGGCGGGTTACATCGCCTCTGTCAGCCTTGACGGCCAAACCTTTGCGCCCGCAGGCGAAGGCGAATTCTCCAACATCGCCAACAGCCGCAGCGAGCAGCGCATCCGCTTTGATGCGCCGCATAAGGGGCGCTACCTGAAACTGCGTCTGCCGCGCGCCGTGCAGGACAAGCCAACGGTGGCCTTTAGCAGCGTAGGCGTTATTACGCGGTAACGGACGGCGCAGGCGGCCTATCGCGGATAGAGCCAGGCCTGCGCCACCTGCCGCCCGCGCCCGGAGCCACCCAAGCCCTGCGGACGGAACCATTTAAGGCTGAGGCGGCCTGTAGCTGTGACCTCTGGCGGCAGGTCCATCTCTACCGTCTCCGGATTGCTGCGGCGGGCGCGGCCCGCGTGCAGGGTCGTCGTGTCATTGGCGATCAGAGTCAGCGGCAGGGCATAGTCTTCGCCGGCATAGACGATTTTAAGCCGATAGGTCCGTGAGCGATCCAACCCTTCGTAGCGCAGTTCCAGCGGGGTTTCATACAGCGCCTCGGCATAGGTGATCCACGCCAGACGCCAGCCGTCATCCGGCGTGCGGTCGGCAATGCTCTCTATGACCCCCGCCATTCGCTGCGGGTCGGTGGCCCAGTCAGTGCCGCGTACCAGATGCGGTGAGGCCTGCGGATCGCCCAGATCATCGTAAAATCCGCCGGGCGGCGGCGCATCGCGACGTAACAGCGCTGCCAGACGGTCAGCGCGATTGGGTTCCGGCAGGGCCTCGATCTCATCCATCTGGCGGGTCAGCCACACCCGATCGTTCAGCGACACCTCAAGCCGGTCCAGATTGGCCCCGCGCTCCCAGTTGGACGCCCCATAGAGCCGCACGCTCAGTTGCAGGCCGATGGCTGTATAGAGCCGCCCGGCCAGAGCGTGTATCTCAGTGCGTAAGGCCTGCGTGTCTGCGTCATCGGGAGTGGAAAGCGCTGAACGCGCTGCCTGAAAATTGTTTTCAGACAGCGCCTTATAGGCGGCTTCTTCACGTTGCGTCTCCGCCACAACGCGCCGCTGCACATAGGCGTCATAGAGGGCGCGATAGGCCAGCATGTCGTAACGCCAGTTATCCCGATGCGGCAGGGTCTTCAACATTGCCAGGGTACGCGGGATGTCGCCGTTTCGCCGCACTGGCCCGCGCCAGTTGCGCTCCAGTCCTTCCAGCACCGCCCCGAACCGCGCATCCCCCAGAAAATAGCGGCCATAGTCCGCCGCCATCGTCCTCGGTGTTTGCGCGGAATCAATGCCGAGCCCGACCCACAACATCTTGTTTACATCATCCGTCACCCCTTCGGAATAGGTGACAAAGCCGTCAAAATCCGCGGCGAAATGGCGGTAGATATGGCTTTGGGCCTGCGGTTGCGGGTTGATGGGTTCGCGTCCTTCGGTGAGGGCAAGGGCCGCATCAAAGCCCGGCACCGGAAACTGCGCGTGCAGGGTATGGGCGATGTCGGGATAGAAAAGTACCTTATAACGCGCCGGAATGCGCGCCCGCTGCACCGGTAGGCCATCGCGCGACTGCGGCCCGACAAAGACCCCCGTCAACCATAGATTTTCCTCTGCCATCAGGGCGTAGAAGCGCTCATACTGCGCCTTGTCAAAGCCCTGTGCCGACACCCACACCGTCGCCTTCGGGTGATAGCGGCGCAGGATCGCCGCCTCATCGCGGATCAGGGGGAAGAGGATATCCGGCGGGGTATGGCCGGGGTCGCCACCCGGAATGAACAGGCTGTTTATGTGCGGTGTGGCGCGCACCAGCGCTTCAAAGCGCTTAAGCTCCGTCGCCCTTTGCGCCGGGTCGCCATAGTCGGCCATCATCTGCGGGTAATAGAGGTGAAAATCGACCCCATAGCGTTCCGCCAGCCGCGACACGCCGATCAGGGTGTCGAGCGGCGGGGCCGGAAACAGCGGGCTTTCGGCGGCATCATCCGAAATCGGGGCGATCCATTGCAGGCCATTGGTGCCGAACACGATAAGGTCGCGCAGATGCCGCTCGAACATGGCCAGCGTAAAGGCATCATAGCTGTTGTTTTTGAAGCGGTAGCCGATCTGATGCGCGCGGATGGCCTTATCGGGGGTGACATACAGAGGCAAGCCGCGCAACCGTCCCCGCCCCCGCCCCCGCTCCGCCTTGCGCAGCACATGGCCCATACCAAACATCAGACCGCGATCATCGTCACCGGCGATAATCAGCCAGTTGTCTTTGGAAAACAGCGCATAGGCTTCGGATCGCGCGGCCGGCAGGGTCTGGCTCCAGTCCTGCCACGCGGCACGCACCCTGGGTGTCAAGAGCGCGGCCACCTGCGACCGCTGCGCCAGCACCACCTGCCCTTTTAAGGCACCCAACACCGGCTCTTCCCGGAACCACGCCGCCGTGGTCTGGGCCTGCGGGCTGGCGTCAGGCGCGGTGATCAGGTTGGCCGCCTGCGCCGACAGGCACAGGCACAGCCATAGACACAGACACAGGAGCCGTGCCATCACACGAAGGATGGCGGCCGGTCGGCCTGCCGCGCCCCGAAGGCCGGGTTCGGCGTGGCGCTCATCAGGAAGCGTAATTCGCCACCGCGCATCAGGGTGTCGTGCGAAATCCACGACCGACTCCACGCCTTGCCGTTCAGGCGCACCCCGCTGACATAGACCTTATCCGGCCCGTTGCCTTCGGCGATAATGCTCAGATGCCGCCCGTTACCGAGTGCAAGACGGGCACGATTGACCAGGGGCGAGCCGAAGACATAGACGCCGCTGACCGGATCAACCGTGTACAGACCGAGCGCGCTCAGCACGTACCAGGCGCTCATCTGGCCGCAATCCTCATTGCCCTCCAGTCCATTGGGCTCGGCACGGTACATGGCCTTCATCAGCATCCGCACACGCGACTGGGTTTTGGGCAGGGCACCGGCATAGGCGTAGAGATAGGCGACGTGGTGGCTGGGCTCATTGCCGTGCGCATACTGCCCCACCAACCCGCTGATGTCGTCGAGAGAGCCGTGATCAAGCTCAGACGGCGCATTGAACAGGGCATCCAGCTTGGCCTCAAACGCCTTGTCACCGCCGAACAGGCTCATATAGCCATAGAGGTCGTGCTGATTGAGGAAGGTCGCCTGCCAGCCATTGGTTTCCGTATAGTCGCGCCAGCGCTTCTGATCATGGCCTAGAGACTGCGGGAAATAGGGCGTCACCCAGGAACCGTCGGCCTTTTTGCCACGCATGAAGTAGATGTAAGAGTCGAAGAGATTGCGATAATTTCTTGAACGTTCTCGCAATTTACGCGCATCTTCATGCGCGCCCACTGCCGCAGCCAGCTTTGACGCACACCAGTCACTATAGGCGTATTCCAGCGTGCGTGAAACGGACTCATCAACCTTATCGGCGGGGATATAGCCTAGCTGGCGATAGAGGCCGAAGCCGTGCACATCGTCATCAAAGGCGCGTTTGCGGATCACCTTATAGGCGGCCTTGTAATCGACGCCGGGCACGCCCTTGACGCAGGCCTCGGCCAAAACGGCAGCGCTGTGATAGCCGATCATGGTGTCGGTCTCACGCCCCTGAAGCGGCCAGATGGGTGCGCCCGCCGGGCTTTCCTGCCCCATGCGCGCCAGACCGCCGATCATGCCGGGCAGGCGCGGCCCCTGTGTCAGCGTATAGAGCGGGTGCGCGGCACGATAGGTGTCCCACAGGCTGTAAGTCGAATAGTTCTCCTCACCGGGTTTCAGGCTGTGCACCTGATTGTCCATGCCGCGATAGCGACGATCAACGTCGGAAAACAGGGTCGGCGCCAGCAGGCTGTGGTAATGGGCCGTATAGAAGACCTTACGGTCATTTGGATCGCTAAGGTCCACGCGGATGCGCGACAGTTCACCCTGCCACGCCAGATGCGCTGACCGGCGCGTGCCCTCGAAATCAAAGCCCGGCTGTTCGGTCTCAAGGTTTTTCAGGGCCCCGTCAATATCGACCGCCGAAATTCCCACCTTGACCAGCAACGGGGCCGATCCGGCGTCATCGAAATGCAGGGCGCATTTCAGCTTGCCACCGGCAACCTCCGTGCCCCCGATCGGGGCGTCGTCCTGATACAGCTCGGCACGGCTGAACGGACGCGATAGTTTCAGCGCGAAGAAAATCCAACGCCCGTTGGCCCACATGAAGACCTGACGCCCACCCACCAGCGTGTCATTGCCGATCAGGCGCAGACTGGTATTGTCGAGCTTGGTCGCGGGTGACTTTTCCCACCAGTTGCGCTGCCCGTGTGCCCAGTCGATCAACAGGTGCCCCGCCTCGCCTGCCGGGAAGACATAGCGGTGCAGCCCCGTGCGCAAGGTGGCCGTCAGTTCGGCGCGCACGCGGCTGTCGGTCAGGGTGACGGCGTAGTAGCCGGGGCTGGCTACCTCATCGGTATATCGGGAGCGGTAGCTGCCTTCGATCTTTCCCGGTTCGCCGGGGTTAAGCACGACGGCTCCGGTGCGCGGTGTGACCAGACAGTCGAGCATGTCCGCACAGCCCGTCCCCGACAGGTGGGTGTGCGAAAAGCCCATGATCGAGCCGTCCTTGACGTGATAGCCGGAGCAGGAATCCCAGCCATTATTGCTGGTGTCCGGCGACAACTGGACCATGCCAAAAGGCAGGGTCGCCCCCGGATAGGTATGGCCGTGGCCACCGGTGCCGATAAAGGGATCGACATGGGCGCACAGGTCGTCCTCAGCGGCCAGAGACTGAACCGGCAGGACGGAGGCCACCGAAGCGGCCCCCAGAAGCGAACGGCGATTGATCATCGAAAGGCACTCCAAGTTCGCGGGTTAGCGCGGCAAGTTAGCGGATCACAGAAGGTCAGGGGCAGTCCGCATCAGGGTCAGCACCGTCTCTCCGAACAGGCTGTTGGCCCAGGCAAACCATGAGCGGGTGAAATGGCTGGCATCGTCCTTGTGCACCGATTCATTGACGAAGCCGCGTGGGGCCGAGGCCCGCACAATGCCCGCAAGGCAGGCGCGTTGTTCGGCCTTATCCTGAGTGGTCAGTATCTGCATCATCAGGGCGATGGGCCACACCGTGTCCGGCTCCGAATGCGGGCTGCCGACGCCGGACAGGACCTTGCCCTCGAAATAATAGGGGTTGCGGCGGCTCAAAACCGCGCGGCGGGTGCGCTGATATAGCGGGTCGTCGATACGACAGGCCCCCAGATAGGGCAGGCTGAGCAGGCTTGGCACATTGGCGTCGTCCATGAACAGGCCATTGCCGAAGCCATCGACCTCATAGGCCCACATGTCACCACCGTCTGGCGCGCTGAGGCGACCATAGGCGTTCAAGGCGTCGCTGACCTCCTGCGCCAGCGCCAGACAGGACTGCGCGAACGCTGCCCCCAGCCCTGACGGTTGCGCCAGCTCAGCCAGTTGCCGCAGACTCACGACCGCAAAATGATTGGCCGGGATGAGGAAGGGATAGAGGCAGGCATCGTCGGACGGGCGGAAGCCGGAATGGATCAAACCGACCTTGCGCGTCGGGGCCCCATAGCCGCGCGCCAGCGTCTCGGTGGGTTCGGACGCCGTGCGTTGAAAGCGGTAAGGACCGTTGCCCTCCTTACGCTGCTGAACGCGGAAGGTATCGACCACCGTGTGCATGGCGGCGCGCCAGGTCTCGTCAAAGGCGCTGACATCTCCCGTCTGACGCCAGTACAGATAGGACAGGCGCACCGGATAGCACAGCGAGTCTATTTCCCATTTGCGCTCGGCCACGCCCGGCTTCATGTCGGTAAAGTCGGTCTGCGACCACGACAGGTCGGTGCGTGCCTTGGGGTCGTGCATATAGGCATTGGCATAGGGGTCGATCAGGATGCATCGCGACTGACGATGGATCAGACCGACAAACAGGCGTTGCAGCGCCTTGTCTTCGGCCACCAGTGGCAGGTAAGGTGTCACCTGCGCGGACGAGTCCCTGAGCCACAATGCCTTGATATCGCCGGTAATGACGAAGGTGTCGGGCTTGCCATCCACCTCCCCCAGCTCAACCGTCGTATCGAGCGTGTTGGGGTAGGCGTTTTCAAACAGCCGCGCCAGAGCCGGGTTGCGGATAGCACGGCGGGCCTTGGCGATGGTCGCTTCGACCGCCGCCGAGCGGAAACCGCGCTGTTGCGGCGGCAGCCGCAGGCCTGAGGCCACCTGAGGCGACATGGGCGGAATCTCGGCCAGAGCGGGCGTCGCCAATACGCCCAGGGTGGTTGCCCCCAAAGCGGTGAGAAACTGTCTGCGCTGCATTGGCCCTATCCTTTTACCAGACCCGGCAGGTCCCAGATCTGCGATCCCGAACCGGCCAGTGAACGTTCACCCTGATCGTGCAGGTCGAGCACGACGACTTCATTGACGCCGACCTTGAGATAAGGGGCCGGTACGAACACGGCGCGCTGCGGCCCAACGGACCAGTAGCGGCCCAGATTGTGCCCGTTGACCCAGACATAGCCCTTGCCCCAGCCGCGCAGGTCGAGGAAGGTGAAGCCCGCCTCAGGGGTTTCAAACGTACCGCGATAAAAGGCCGGTCCATCGACGCGCTGACGCTTGAAGCGCAAAGCGCTGAGGTCATCGAGCGGTACGCCCTGATGCGTCCAGCCGGTGAGCGGCTTGCCATTCAGCGTGACCGGCCCGATCAGGCCCTTCTGATCCTTGCCGATCTGGTCGCCATAGTTGATACGTCCCATGGCATCGATGAGCAGCTCAAGAGTCTCACCTACATTCAGTGAGACCTCTATCTCGGTCTCTTTCAGGCGGCGATCCAGCGTACCGACGCGCGCCTGTCCAGCGCTGACAAGGGCATAGTCGCGCGCTTCGCCCACACGCAGTTGCCCCGAAAGAGCGGTTTTGGCGGTGTGTCTGTAGAGCATCAAGCCATGGGGCTGCCCCATCTGCTCAAAGGTTTTGGGCTGCGCATGGCTGACACCCTCGGGGTACAGTTGTGACAGCGGGGCCGTTTCGCGCAGCGCAAAGCGTTCAATCTTCAGCGCCTTTTCCGGTTCCGGCAGGGCGGTGAAGCGTTCTGCCGGCACATAGCGACGGAAGAGTTCGCGCGCCGCCTCGTATTTCGGTGTCACGCGCCCGGCCTCATCCAGCATGGCGTCGTAATCATAGCTCGATATATCCGGTTGATAGCCATGCGTTTTGTGGAAATTGGCCCCGGCGTCAAAGGCGAATGAGGTGCCCCCATGCAGCATGTAGAAGGAGAAGCTGATGCGATTGTCGAGCATCCATTTGAGGCTCTCCATCAGAGGCGGGATTTCCATATTGGCGTGCATTTCGCCGAAATGGTCGAACCAGCCGCCCCACAACTCAGTACACATGCGGGGGCCCTTGGTCTTGAACCTGGCATAGCGCGCAAATTCGCCTTCCGCCTTGTCATAGGTACCAAAATTGATGCCATTGAACAGTTCCGGCAGGGCACCATTTTCAATGACCGCCGCCCCATCGACCGTATAGAGCTGACCGATGAAACCCGCGGCGCGCACCTGATCACGGACGGCGCGCATATAGTTGAGGTCATTGCCGTAGGAGCCGTATTCGTTTTCGACCTGCGTCATCAGGATCGGGCCGCCCTTGTCGATTTCAAGGTGCGCCACCTCCTGCCCCAGCCGCTTCAGCCACTGACCCGCCGGGCCCATATAGCGCGGGTCGAGCGAACGCGGGCGGATGTCCGGGTCATTGAGAAACCACGCCGGATAGCCGCCATTGTCCCACTCGGCGCAGGCATAGGGGCCGGGCCGCAACAGGACGTGCAGCCCCTCTTCCTGCGCCATCTTCACCCAGGCGGCAACATCGAGATTGCCGCTGAAATCATAGACGCCCGGCTTTTTCTCATGCGCGCTCCAGAAGGTGTAGGTCGAGAGCGTATTCAGCCCCAGCGCCTTCAGCTTGCGCAGACGATCACGCCACAGTTCGCGCGGGATGCGCGGATAGTGCATCTCGCCTGCCATCAGGTGCACGGGCTTGCCGTCCAGCAGGAACTCATCATCCTTTATCGTAAAGCGCGACGAGGCCGCGCTGGCGTCACCGGCTGAAAAACCGAGCGTCACCGTCGAAGCGGCCAGCCCGCCGAGAATCTGTCTGCGATCAATCATAAGCGTCGTATCCTGTCTTACTTCGGCAGCGCCATCTGGCCGGTGATCGAAAAATCGGCGCTCAGCGTCTGAGCAAATCCGGGCTGACCGCCGCCGACCGACAGGCTGTAGGCCCCGGCGCGGATGGCGCGCTCACCCTCAAGCGTGACCGTGCTCAGATCGCGCGGGTCAATCGTCATATAAACGACCCGGCTTTCGCCCGGCTTCAGGCTGACGCGCGAAAACGCCGCCAGCGAAGCGTTGAGGCCAAAGGCATCCGGGCGCTTAACATAGAGCTGAGCCACCTCGTCGCCCGCGCGCGCGCCTGTATTGCGCACACGGACGCTGAGGCGCAGCGGCTGGCCGGCATTCAGAGCGTTCGTGTCCAGTTTCAGATCGCTATAGCTGAACTGCGTGTAAGACAGGCCGTGGCCGAAGGGATAGAGGGGCTTGCCCTTGAAATAACGATAGGTGCGCCCTTCCATGCGGTAGTCGATAAAGGGTGGCAGGTCCTGCACCGAGCGATAGAAGGTCACGGGCAGGCGACCGGAGGGGTTAGACTCGCCGGTCAGGGTGCGGGCAATGGCCGTGCCCCCCGCCTCGCCTGGATACCAGGCGGCCACCACGGCGTCGGCATGCGCGTCGGCCCAGTTAAGCGCCACCGCCGAACCAGACAGCAGCACCACGACCAGCGGTTTACCCGTGGCCTTGACCGCCTTCAGCAGGTCCTCCTGCGTGCGCGGCAGGCCGAGGTCGGTGCGATCCCCGCGGTCAAAGCCCGGCACCAGAATCTGAAGCTCCTCGCCTTCGATGTCCGGCGACAGGCCGACGAAGGCCACGATGGCATCGGCGGCCTGCGCGGCCTTGACCGCTTCGTCGATCTGCGGCTGCGCCGGGGCGATCCATTGCAGGCGCACGCCCCAATCGCCGCCCACATGGCGGTACTCAAGGCGCAACCGGCGCGCGGCGGCGCTGTCGAAGGTCAGTTCGGCCTCCAGAGACTTACCGTCGCCCGTATCGACGATGACCGGCTTGTCATCGAGATAGAGGCGCACCTCATCGTGCTGGTTGGCCTCGCAGGACCAGCAGCGATCCACGAACACTTTCAGGCGATAGGTGCCCGCCGCCGGGGGTACGATCTGACCGCTCCAGCGGATGCTGTAAGGGCCGTCTTTCAGCCCCTTGACCGGCAGGCGGTTCATGAACTCCAGATTCACCGTACGCTCGGTGCGCGTCTCGACCGGCGCACCGGCAAAGTCGGCATTGGCGTAGTAGCTGGCTGTCAGGCCCGATAGGCCTTCGGGTGTGCGTAGCGCGGTTTCCGGCACCGTGGTCGGCACCCCTTCGGCCAAGGTCGCGCCCTGCGCATACAGCACCTTCGCGGCCCCCAGTTGCGCCCGCAATCCAGCCAGCGGCGTCACCGGCTGACGCGCTATGCCATTATAATTGCCGCGCAGAGTCTCCTGCGTGTCGGCATTGGGGCCTATGACCGCGACGGTTTGACCCGGCTTAAGCGGCAGGACCCCGTTGTTTTTGAGCAGAACCAGCGACTGTTCCGCCGCCTGTAGCGCTAATCCTTGCGCCTGCGGCGTGTTGATGGCGTCCGGGCTGATCTTCGACCACGGGCTGGGCGCGCCATCGATGCCAAGACGCTTGCGCACATCCAGCAGGCGGTTCAGCGACTGATCCATCAGGGATTCAGGGATCAGACCCCGGCTCACGGCTTCAGGCAGGGCCGCATAGGCATTGCCGCAATTGAGATCGACACCAGCCTTCAGGCTCTCGGCCGAGGATTCGGCATCATTGAGGCGATAGAAGTGGAAGCGCGTCATGTCGTAAATGGCGTCGCAGTCGGTGACGATGTAGCCCTTGAAACCCCAGGCCTCGCGCACATAGGTCTTGAGCAACAGCTCCGAGGCACAGGCCGGCACGCCCGCTACGGCATTATAGGCACACATGACCGACTGCGCCTTTGTGGTCATCACCGAATAGCGGAAGGCCGGCAGATAGGTCATTTCCAGATCATAGGGCGAAACCGAGGCCGCAAAGCCATGCCGCCCGGCCTCTGGCCCCGAATGCACGGCCAGATGCTTGACCGAGGCCACAACTTTCGGGTGCTGCGGGTCCGGCCCCTGAAGCCCGGTAACAAAGCCTTCCGCCAGACGGCTGGTCAGGAAGGGGTCTTCGCCATAGGTCTCCTGCCCCCGCCCCCAGCGCGGATCGCGGAAGATATTGATATTGGGCGACCACAGGGTCAGGCCGAAATAGCGCTGGTGATCCCCCGCCGGATCGGTCGAATTGAACTTGGCGCGCGCCTCGGTGGAGACCACATCCCCCACCTGTTTCAGCAGGGCCGGATTCCAGGTGGCCGCCAGCCCGATGGCCTGTGGGAATACGGTGGCTTCGCCCGCCCGCGCTACGCCGTGCAGGCCTTCGTTCCACCATTCGTAGGCGGTCAGGCCCGCCGATGGCAGGGCTGGCGCCCGGTTCTGCATCTGCGCTGCCTTCTGCTCGACCGTCATGCGGGCAATGCGCGGGTCAAGCGGTGGCTCAGCCGTTTGCGCCAAGGCCGCACCAAAGGACAGGGCGCTGAGGCTAACGGTCAGCAGAAGGGGTTTCACAGCGGAAAAAACAGATCGGGAAGTCATTGCGCGGCACCATAGAGGGAACGGATGGTCAGCGCCCGGCGCAGTTGCGCTTCGGAAGCTGAAGTTTTGAGATCAAGGGTGACGGTCTCACCGGGTAGCAGATCGAACGCATTGTCGGACAGGCTCACCTCCAGCGCGTCCGTGTCGACCCAGACCTGCCGCGCCAGCGTGCGCGCCGACAGGGTAAGGCGATAGCCGTCCGCCGTGCGGGTCAGGCGCGACCTGATCTTCGGATCGCTGAGCGCCAGCGCCTTGGAGGCGACGAAATAGCTCTGATGCCGCGAGATAACCCGATCGTTTTCCAGAAGCTCGACGCTGACCAAGGTCGATTTGGGATCGGCGCCTTTCAGCAGGTCGGCATCACTGAGCCGCGTGACGACCTGTGCGCTGAGTGGGGCGGCGTTGAGGTCCTGCGTCCATTGCGACAACAGCTTGCCGTCGAGAGTCATCACCTTCAGCCGCCAGTGCAGGCGCGCCTCGCTCTGGCGATCAGATACCACCGACAACTCGGTCACGCCGTCGCGGCGCAGCAGCGATACGGAGACGGGAGCATAGAAGCGACGCGCCGAATAGTGCAGCGCCTTCCAGCGGCCGTAATAATCCACGCTCGACCAAGACGCCACTGGCCACACGTCGTTCAGTTGCCAGTAGAGGCCGCCCATATTCTGCGGGCGTGAGGCGCGCAGGTGACGCGCCGCCAGTTCAATGCCTTCGGCCTGCATCACCTGCGACAGATAGACGAAGTCCTCGAAGCGCTTGGGCTGACCGTAATTGTTATTGATGTACATCAGAAGGCGCTGATTGCCGCGCCCCTTGTCGAACTTCTGGTGGGCGATCATCACCGGGGCATCAATGGCCATATCCTTTGGGCCGGCAAAGGTCTTGATCGTCGCCATAACCGGGAAGGATTGCAGCCCGTATTCCGACATGAAACGCGGCGTTACCGTCAGATAGGTTTCCACTGGCTGCTTGCCGCCCCAGACCGTCCAGTAGTGGACGTTCCCGTCGCGGTCACCATTCGACGGCCCGTCATAGTTAGCGGTGGGGGAACCCGGCCAATAGGGTACGCCCGGTGAATACTTATCGACCGCGCCGCGCAGCACCTGATCGAACAGACGAACCAGACCGGTATGGATGCGCTCGGCCTCCTTACGGCCCACCTTGTCCTTCAGGGCCTGACTGTCGCTCCAGTTATCCCAGTTGACCTGCACCTCATTATTGCCACCCCAGATGACGATAGACGGATGGTGGCGCAGGCGACGCACCTGATCATAGGCCTCCTGACGCACGTTTTCGCGATAGGCTTCGTCGTATGGCGGGATGGAGCCGCCAAACATGAAGTCCTGCCACAGCATCAGGCCGTGGGCGTCGGCCCAGTCGTATAAGCCTTCATCGAAATAGTGCCCTCCACCCCACAGACGCAGCATATTCATGTTTGCGTCGATGGCGGTTTTCAGGATGCGATCACGATAAGCATCAGAGACGCGCGGCGGCATCATATCGAGCGGGATCATGTTGGCGCCCTTCATATAAATGGGCACGCCATTGATCAGTATGTCGAAGCTGCGCCCCCATTCGTCCTTCTGGCGGCGAATTTCAGAGGTGCGCAGACCAATGCGCTGCACACGCTCACCCATCACCACGCCGTCGCTCAGAACACGTGCGCGGACGGTGTAGCGGTCCGGGCGACCATAGCCCACCGGCCACCAGCGTTTCGGATGGTCGATACGCACAGGCAGGCTGAGGCTGTTGCTACCGGCATAGAGCGGAAAATTTTGTGTCTGGGTCTGCGTCTTGCCGTCCGGATCAGTGACGGTAACCTCCAGCGTGGCGTTGCGCGCGGCGTCGGCGACAATCTCGAACCGAGCCTCCAGGGCGGCTACCTGATCGTCAAGGTGTTGTTGCTGCGCATAAAAATCCGACAGGCGCACCCCGTCATAAATATCCAGCCGCACCGGTCGCCACGGCCCCAGCGTCACGATGCGCGGGCCCCAGTCCCAGCCGTACTGATACCCGGCTTTGCGCACATAGGCCGAACTGTTCTGCCCCAGCGGCTCATCGCCAAAGGCCGAGTCATAGGCCCCCGGCTGGTAATAGCTGAGCCCCTGCATAAAGGGCCACATTTTATTGATCGGTGAGGCAAAACGGATATGCAGGCGATTGGCCCCGTTCACTACCATATCCTTAACCGGCACACGCCAGGTGCGGAACATGTTATCCGTCGACAGCAAAGCCTTACCGTTCAGCGTCACCTCGGCAAACGTATCGAGCCCGTCAAATACAAGGTCGATATGACCGCGCTTAAGCGTCGCCTCATCCAGCAAAAACGACGTTTCGTATTCCCAGTCGGACAGACCGACCCACTGCGCCGCCGCCTCGTTCAGGCCGACATAGGGGTCTTTGAGCTTGCCCGACGCGATCAGGTCGCTCTGCACCGTACCCGGCACCGTGGCCGTCATCCAGTTTGCGACTTCGGGATGGGCCGCGCGATTGGGGTCGCCCTCAGCGATGCGAAAACGCCACCCCTCCGCCAGGGTCCGCGTCTCAGGCCCTTTCAGGATCTCCGCCCGCGCCGGCACGCTCACCAAAGAGAGAGCCATAATCAGCCAGAGACAAAAAGCGATCAGCCCGTCCATCCCGGCGACCACACGCCCCTTCGAAATCACTGCCCGATGCACGAATGGTTCTCCCTTGTTCTGCACAGCCCTCTGGCCACCCGCCCCGCAAGAGGCGCGCCAAATTAATAGCAATTCAAAAAATTCAATCAACTAAAATAAGTTTTTGCAAACGATTTTAATTTTAAAAACCAAATCAGTTAAAAGCAAAAAAGGCCCGCACCTCAATTGAGGGCGGGCCAGTTTGCACCAATAATACAGTCAGGATAGTTTAAATACTCATACTAAAACGCAAATACTGAAAAATTACATTTTCAGATTCACACCAACGAAGAAACGGCGGCCGTTCTTGTAGAAGGCGGTCGGCGCGTCTGCAAACGAGCTGAACGAGTAGTACATCTCGTCGAGCAGGTTCTGGCCGTTGGCATAGATCGACACCTTGTCATTGACCTTATAGGTGGCCGACAGATCGACTTGCTTGTAGGAGTCGGTGAAGTCCTTCGAGTTACGACGACCGATGCCCGTGAAGTATTGCGAGCGGTAGTTGTAGCTCAGACGAACCTGCCAGGGGCCTTCTTCGTAATAGGGGATGAAGCTGATGGTATCACGCGACAGGTACGGCATGTTGTAGGCCGTCGTGCCCGTGTCGGCATCGGCGAAGGTGTAGTTCGCGATGACACCGAAGCCGTAAGCGATATCCTTTTGCCCTTGCAGCGCAAAGCCGGTGACGGTGGCTTCCTGAGCATTGAAGGGCGACGAGAAGGAATAGGTCGCGTTGGCGTTGGTCAGCTTGTTGAAGAAGACCTTTTCCTGCGTATCGCTGACGACGTAGGAGCTGATCTTGCGGTGGAAGAGTTCCAACGCCAGAAGGCCGGTCTTGTCGAAGTACCATTCTACCGAGGCACCGAAGTTGGTCGATTCATACGGCTTCAGGTTGGCGTTGCCGCCACCGCCGGTCAGCTGACGGTCATTCAGTTCCACCGTGCCGGCCAACTGGCTGTAGCGAGGACGAGCGATCACCTGCGCCGCACCGACCTTGATCAGCACATCATCGGTCGCTTCATAAACGACGTTGATGTTCGGGAGCAGCTTGGTTTCCTTCTGGGTCACGCTCTTGGGCGTGTAGGTAGTGCCGCCATCCGTCGTCTCCCAATAGTTGGAGATGTCTTCGGTAGAAACCAGACGCGCACCGACGTTACCGCGCCACTTGTCGTGACGGAAGTTGCCTTGCAGGTAAGCGGCGGCGATGTTTTCCTTAACGGTGAATTCCATGCCGTACTTCGGCCCGTTATAGCGGGTGATGCTGGCATTGATGACACCGAAAATGCCGTCGCGCGTCAGACCCAGATACTGCATGGCGTTGCCGCTGCCGCCCATATCAGCCCACAGGCTGTTCGGCGTAACCGCAGAAGCAAAGTCGCTGAGGTACAGGGTCTTGTTGGCGAAATAGTCCCAGCCCTCGGCATCCAGCGAGTTCTCGTGCTTGGTCAGCTTGGCGCCGAACAGCACGGTCTCAAAGAAACCGTCCAGATTGCGACGGAAGTCGATCTGACCATAGGTTTCCTTGTCGGTGGTGCGGCTGCGTTCCATGCCGCCCATCTGGACATAGTTGCCGGTCACGCCGTTGATGGTGCTGGTCGAAGACGACGGCGAACGGAAAAACGACTTGGGCGTCGTGGGCGACGTATCGTAGTTGATATAGGTGCTGTTGGCCGTGAAACCGAACTGGAAGCCCGAATTCAGATCGAAGCTGATCATGCGCTCCGGCTCTTTACCACCGGTCGCCTGCGTCCAGCCGACATTACCCGAGATTTTCCAGTCACCGGCATTCCACTTACCGGCCAGGTTGACACTGTCCGTCTTGACAACCGTGGTGCGCAGGATGGCGTCATACTGCGTCAGACTGCCGGTGCCAGCGGCCTTTGCCGGGATATAGGCCCCGGTGATCAGGCCATTCGAGACGGTGAAGTCGCGCGCATTCGAGCTGTTCCACACCGGAACGGCGTACATCGACTGATTGTAGTTGGTGTAGTCGCCTTCGATGTGCAGGGCCGTCAGGTCGAACTGCGTGTCATCATTCGGCTTCCACTGTATGGCCGTGCTGACGCCGGTGCGCTGGCGGGTCTGGTCGAAATAGGCCCAGTTGAAGCAGCAGGGCACATTGGCGGCCGCCAACTGGTTGTAGGACGCCAGGGTCGGCGCCGCGCCGTTGATCTTCGGGCCGGTGACATTGTTGCCAGACACCGTGAAGGCGCTGTTGAAAGCACCAGCACCCATATAGCCGAAGTATTCGATACCGGCGCGGTGCAGTTGCTGCTTGTCATAGGTGGCCGCAACGAGGATACCAAAGGTACGGGCTTCGTTGCGCCAGCTATACAGGGCCGAACCACGTACATCGCCCTTTTCCGAGCGGTCATTATAGCTATAGCCGAGCGAGCCGGTGATGGTGCCGGGCTTCAGGTCCAGCGGCTTGCGGGTTTCGAGGATAACCGTACCACCCAGCGAGCCTTCGTCGATCCACGCTTCGGGGTTCTTGTAAACCTTAAGCTGACCGACGATTTCCGGCGCCATCATCGAATAGTTGAAGGTCCGGCTGGTCGGGTCGTTCGGATTACCGCCCCAATCGGCCGAGGCAATCGAGTGGCCATCGACCAGAATGCGGTTCAGAGCCGGATCGGTACCGTGAATCGAGACCTTTTCGCCTTCGCCGAAGTTACGGTCAACGCTGACGCCCGGCAGGTGCGACAGCGATTCCGCGATATTGGTGTCGGGAAACTTGCTGACGTCTTCAGCCGAGATGACATCGACAATGGCGTCGGTCTTCTTCTTGATAGCCGCGGCCTTTTGCAGGCTGCCCTTGATACCGACAACAACAACTTCCTGTACGTCGTTGCCTTGCTGTGCGTAGGCGGCGCCCGAAAGCATCACCCCGACGAGCGCCGTGCTCATTAAAACAGAGCGTTTCAAACTCATCACTTCGTCCCCTTAAATGGTCATAAATCCATGGTGGCTCGCACGCCGTTCGCGTCGCTTGTGTGACACGAGAGTGGCGTTCGTATAACGAGCGTATGACAACTTTGATCTCTGTCAACGATAATTCATATATTTGATTTAATTATTGTACGTTTTGGGGACCAAATTTGCCATATAAATAGACCCATAAAACCAGAATTTCGATTTCTGTAGATTTTTATTGAATTATTTCAGGTATATAAATTTTCCACAGAGCCAGCTAGCCATAGGACCAATAATAGACCTTGATGTAAATTGGCAACATAACCACTAAAATACCAAATTGGCATTGCGCCGTTCCGCAAACTTTGTGACCCTGTGTTTTCATCTTTGAAATACCCCCTCTTCGATCAGGCTCCCCCATGCAGGATTTACCTCGGAAGCAACCGGGTTTTCGTAAAATTGTCATTGTTGGCGGCGGGACAGCCGGCTGGATGACGGCGGCCCTTCTGGCGCGACTCACCGAAGGCAAGTTAGGGCAAATCCACCTGATTGAGTCGGAAGACATCGGCACCATTGGCGTCGGTGAAGCGACGATCCCGCCGATTCAGGACTTCAACCGGCTTCTGGGCATAGACGAAACGACGTTTCTGCGCGAAACGAAGGCCACCTTCAAACTGGGGATCGAGTTTCGCAACTGGCACCAGAAGGACGACAGCTATATCCATCCCTTCGGCGTCATCGGGGCGCAGATCGGGCGGGCGGCTTTTCACCACTATTATATACGCGCCGCCCTGTCCGGCGACACCACCCCTTTCGAAGCCTATTCCCTGGCCAGCGTCGCCGCGCGGCAGGGGCGTTTTGCGCCCGCGCCACGCCATGACACCGGTGTACATTCCACGCTTGGCTATGCCTATCACTTTGATGCCGGCCTGTTTGCGCAATTCCTGCGCCGTTATGCCGAAGCGCGCGGCGTCGTGCGTCACGAAGGCCGTATTACGCAGGTGAACCAGCGTGCCGAAGACGGCTTTATCACTGGCGTGCAAACCGAACGGGGGGACACCCTCGACGGCGACCTATTCCTCGACTGTTCCGGTATGCACGCGCTTCTGCTGCAAAAGACGCTGGAGACGGGCTTTGAGGACTGGAGCCACTGGCTGCCCGCCAACCGGGCCTGGGCGGTGCCCTGCGCCAATATTTCAGAGCCCCTGCCCTATACACGGGCCACGGCCCACAGCGCAGGGTGGCAATGGCGCATCCCGCTGCAACACCGTACCGGCAATGGCCACGTCTTCAGCGCAGACTTCATGAGCGAGGACGAGGCCCAGCGGATACTTCTCGACAACCTCGATGCCCCGCCCTTGGCTGATCCCCGCCTGATTCGCTTCCGCACGGGCCGCGCCCGACAATTCTGGCACAAGAATGTGGTCGCCATCGGCCTGTCCGGCGGCTTCCTTGAGCCGCTGGAGTCCACCTCCATCCACCTGATCCATTCGGGTCTGATCAAGTTCATGGACCTCTTCCCGGACCCGGACTTCAATCCGCTTTTGTCCCAGCAATATAATCAGGCGGTCGGCATGGATTACGACACCATCCGCGATTTCCTGATCGCCCATTACAAGCTGACCAAGCGCGACGATTCCGACTTCTGGCGATACTGCCGCGAAATGAGCATTCCCGCTTCGCTCCAGTACAAGCTGGATCAGTTCAATGAGAGCGGGCGCGTCATCATGTCCCGCGGAGACCTGTTTCAGATCCCCAGTTGGCTGGCCGTCCTGTTCGGTCAGGGTCTGAGGCCCAGGCGCTATGACCCGCTGGCCGATCTGATCGAACCGCAGGACCTGTCCGCCATACTGCACCAGATGCAGGACACCATCACCGATTACGCGAACACCATGCCACCGCAGGCCCGCTACCTCGAAAAGCTGGGCCTTACGATCGTGGCCGGAGAATAAAGTTAGATGTCGCTTTCCAAACACCCCACCCTGCTGGCCGAGCCCGCTCTGCGGCGCCTCCCCACCCCACCCTGCCAGCTGGAAGTCTGCGTGGACAGTCCACGCTCGCTTTATGCCGCAGTCGAAGGCGGGGCAGCGCGCATTGAACTGTGCAGCGCGCTTAGTCTGGGTGGCCTGACACCGGGGCCCGGCCTCGTGCGCACGGCGCAGGCGCTCGGCCACTCCACCCGTGCCATGATCCGCCCCACCGAAGGCGGCTTTGTCTATAGGCCGGACGATCTCGATGTCATGCGTCGCGACATCGACGCCATGGCCGATCACGGTCTCGAAGGCGTGGTGATGGGCGCGCTGACCGAAGAGGGTTATCTGGATGAGAGTTTTCTCGCCCGGCTGTGCGCGCACGCCAAGGGGCTGAAAATGACCCTGCACCGCGCCATCGATCTGACGCCTGATCCGCTTGACGCTCTGGAAACGGCCATCGGACTGGGCTTTGACACGGTCCTCACCTCTGGGACCCGCATGCGCGCTATCGAAGGGCTTGAGACCGTGAGGGCGATGGTCGAGACTGCGGCCGGACGCATCGACATCATGGCCGGTGGCGGTGTCAATGCCGCGCAGATCGGCCAGATCATCAGCGCCACCGGTGTGCCCTGGGTGCATGGGTCCTGCTCGCGCCTGCAGGAGGTCGGTCCCGCCGAACTGGAGCTGGGCCTGTCGAGCGACTCCTACCGCCTCACTGAGGCTTCGCTGGTCCGGGCGATCTGCGACGCCCTGCTGACGCAAAGCTGAGGCAAGGTTCATGTCAGGATACTTCATCGGCATTGATGGCGGCGGCACGCGCTGCCGCGCGCGACTGACGACCTCAGACGGTCGCATCCTTGGGCAGGGCCTGTCGGGGCCAGCCAATATTCAACTGGGTCTCGACTATAGCTGGGGCAATATCCGCGAAGCCATCGACCGCGCGCTGGATCAGGCAGGGCTCGAGGCGCACATCTTCCCTGAGTGCCGGCTGGGGCTGGGACTGGCCGGCGTGGTCACCGAAGCGGACCGTCAGCGCGTGGCCGCCAAAGCGGCTGCGTTTCACAGCGTCAAGGTGGCCACCGATGCCCATACGGCCTGCCTTGGGGCCTTTGAGGGTCGCGACGGGGCCATCTTTATCGGCGGCACGGGGTCGGTCGGCTATGCCTGGTTGTCGGGTCAGAGCCATCAGGTCGGCGGCTGGGGCTTCGCCTTGGGTGATGAAGGCTCAGGGGCCACTTTGGGGCGTCAGGCCCTAAGGCTTACCCTGATGGCCAGCGATGGTCTGATCGAAGGTTCGGCCTTGACCGAGCGCGTTATTCGCTTTTTCACCAGCGCCGGTATCGACCTGCATGGTTGGCTGGCTGAGGCGCGGCCCACCGATTTCGGCACCTTTGCGCCGGACGTGGTGGAACTGGCCAAGGCCGAAGACCCACTGGCGACCGGAATCATCAAGACCGCCGTGCGCTGGCTGGAAACCTATGTGCAGCGTCTGACGGCCTTGGGTGCCCCGCAGGTCTGTCTGCTGGGCGGCGTCGCACCGCATTATATACCCTATCTGTCAGACGCAACGCGCCCCTTCATTGCCACAGCGCAAGGCGATGCGCTGGACGGTGCGCTTCTGATGTGTGCGGGTGCCAGCGAGGGGCAACTCAACCCCTGTAACGACAGTGCATTTTCCGCATGTTAGCCTGATTTGTTTCCTTATTTGTGGAAAGTGTGCGTTTTAAACTTTGCGCCTGTTCTGGGAGCAGATGCGACAGGGTCGGTCACCTGACGAGATATCTGCCCCTTTTTGCCCGCATTGAACCCGCCAGGTTTGGTGGAAGCCCCAAAATGAACTGATCCCTTCAATTCATTTCGCGCATTGATTCATGCGCGATTGGGATTCGCCCGCCTTTGTGAAAGCTGCCTAATATCTGGACAAAATCAGAAGCGGATGCCGCTACGGCATCAAAGGCAGCTTCATACAGGCGAGGAAAAAGACATGCACACAAGACGAGCCTACACGGCGCGCCGCCGTTTGGCGTGCGGGGTTTCCACTCTCACGCTTCTGGCGCTGGGCACGCCGGTCATGGCGCAGCAGGTGGCTCCGGAAGCTTCCGAGGCGCCTGTCGAAGTGGTCGTGACCGGCTTTCGGGCTTCGTTACAAAGCGCCATTCGTACCAAGCGCAACGAAAGCGGTGTCGTCGATGCGATCAAGGCTGAAGACATTGCGGATTTCCCCGATCTGAACCTTGCAGAATCGCTGCAACGCATCCCCGGCGTCGCCATTACCCGTGTCAATGGCGAAGGCCGCCAGATTTCGGTGCGCGGGCTAGGCTCGGAATACACCCGCGTGCGTGTCAACGGTATGGAAGCCATCGCCACCACGGGCGGCACGGTCAATTCCGGGGGCACCAACCGCACCCGTGGCTTCGATTTCAACATGTTCGCCTCGGAGCTGTTCAATAGTTTGAGCGTGCGCAAGACCGCCTCAGCCGAGGTCGAGGAAGGCTCGCTGGGGGCGACGGTTGACCTTCAGACCGCTCGGCCCTTCGATTACAAAACCGGTCAGTTCGTCATGTCGGCGCAGGCCAGCTATAATGATCTGGCGCGCGAAGTGACCCCGCGCGTGACCCTGATGGCCAGCCGGCGCTGGGCGGATGGCAAACTGGGGGCGCTGTTCTCTCTGGCCTATGAAAAGCGGCATCTGCTGGAGGAAGGGGCCAATATTACACGCTGGACCTATGGCGGGGCCAATAGCGGTTTCAATACGGCTTCGACGCTCAATGGCTATACGATCGCTCAGATCAACGACACCAATACGGCGACGGCCCTCTATCACCCGCGCATCCCCTCCTATGTCAGTTATGACATCAACTCCGAGCGTCTGGGCCTGACGGGATCGTTCCAGATGCGCCCGTCAGACGCGACGCTGGTGACGCTCGATATCCTCTATTCCGACGTCAAAACCACCCGTGGCGAGCATCAGCTTCAGGCCATTGGCTTCAGCCGGGCTGGCACCGGCAAGCCACAGACCATCATCCGTAGCGGCACGGTTGAGGGGAAAAACATCGTTCAGGGTGTGTTTGATAATGTCGATCTGCGTACCCAGACGGCCTGGGACGAGATGGAAACCGAGTTTACCCAGTACACGCTGACCGTAACGCATAACTTCTCGGATAAACTGCGCGGCGGCTTTATCGGCGGCTATTCGCGGTCGGAATTTTCCAACCCGGTCTCGACCATAATCACCTTTGATCGCGCCAATTCGCAGGGCTACAGCTACGATTTTCGTTCTCGACTGCCGGCTATCGGGCTCAATTTCGATGCCACCAACCCGGCCAACTGGTCGATGATCAATGGCACATCCGAGGTGCGTATCCGCCCCAACTTCGTGACCAATGCTTTTGCCACGGCCAAGGCCTATCTTGAGTTCGATGCCAACGAAAACCTGACGATCAAGGGCGGGCTGGATAGTCGCAAGTTCAGCTTCGACTCGCGGGGCTATTATCGCACCTCGGAAACCGTGGTGCAGACCCTGACGGCCGCCGAACTGGCCGATGTGTCGAGCGTCTATTCGGGTTTCGGTCGCCATCTGGATCAGCCGTCGGGCAATGCCACGGCGTGGCTGGCCCCTGATCTCGACAAGTTTGCCGCCAAATACAACATCTATTGCAATTGCGGCATCTATGCCCTGACCGACATCAACAATTCGTCGGCGCGCGGGCAGTGGATCACGGTTGATGAGACCGACACGGGTGCCTTCCTGCAAGCGGACTTTAAGTTTACGGCGCTGGGTGTGCCGTGGCGAGGCGATGCCGGTCTGCGCTACTTCAAGACCGATCAGCGCTCGTCTGGCTATGCCGCGGTGGGGGCGGTGATCAAGTTGGTCGAAGCGTCGCGCAGCTATGACATGACGCTCCCGTCGCTCAATCTGGCGGCCGACGTCACTGACGATATCGTCTTCCGGGTCAGCGCCGCTGAAACCATTGCCCGCCCGTCGATCGCGGGCCTGACGCCCGGCGGTGATGTGGCCATTCAGGGGGCCAATCGCGCCTATTCACGCGGCAATCCCTATATCAATCCGACCAAATCAAAGAATCTGGACCTGTCGTTGGAATGGTATCCGGCTCCCAATTCGATCTACGCTTTTGGTTTGTTCTACAAGAAAATTGATACCTTCGTGCAGACCCTGCGTCAGGACATTCCGTTCAATCAGTTAGGTCTGCCGAATTCGCTGCTGGACGGGACAACCGCGACAGCGACCGACATCTTCGCTGTCAGCCAGCCGGTCAATTCACCGGGCGGCGATCTGAAAGGCTTTGAGGTCAATGCGCAGCAACAACTGAGCTTCCTGCCGGGCTTCTGGCGTAATTTTGGTGTGCTGGCCAATTATACCTATGTAGACTCTACGATTGATTACCTGACCTCCACCACACCTGGCGCACTGACCGTTTCAGAGACGCTTGTCGGGCTGTCGAAAAATGCCGCCAACCTCACCCTGTATTATGAGACCGAAAAATTCTCGATCCGGGGATCGGTTGCCTATCGGGAGGGCTATCTGACGGCCGTTCCGTCCAACGATGGCAACACGGTCGCCGGCACCAATGAGACGACCAATTTCGACATGCAGGCCTCCTACAACCTGACGCCTAAGCTGAAGCTCAGCCTCGAAGGCATCAACCTGACCGATGAATTCAACGATCAGTACGTCGATGCCACCAACCGCCTGAATGTGCGTTCACACACCGGACGGCAGTTCTTCCTCAGCGCCCGCTATAGCTTCTGATCCGCACCTTGTGCGGGCGTCACCCTGCGCCAAGCCGTCGGTCATTCTTCCCCGTTTGGACCGGCACACTTCGGGCACGGCTGTTCCCTACAGCCGTGCCTTTTCTTTTTCTTCGCATCGTCATAGCCTTGACCAAACTGATCACAGGCAGGGGTACATGTTTGAACTGAGCCAGATACGCTGTTTCGTGACTGCCGCCGAAGAGTTGCACTTCGGGCGGGCAGCAGCACGGCTCAACATGACCCAGCCGCCCCTCAGCCGCCAGATTCAGGTTCTTGAGCGCATTCTGGGGGTTCCGCTGTTTGAACGCACCAGTCGCAGCGTCAAACTCACCCCAGCCGGCCGCGTCTTCCTGCCAGAAGCCCGTCGTATCGTCTGGCTGGCGGAAAGCGCCACGCTGGCGGCCCGAAAGGTGGCTCAGGGCGACGCCGGGCGCATCGGCATCGGCTTTACAGCGGTTTCCGGTTACAGCTTCCTGCCGCAGATCGTGGCACAGGCCCGCGCGCGCTTGCCCAATATTGAGCTTGATCTGCGGGAGATGGTGTCCAGCCAGCAGGTGGAGGCCCTGCAAACGGGGCTGATCGACATCGGCTTTTTGCGACAGCCACTGGACCGTCACGAATTCGAAAGCGAACGGGTCGTCAGTGAGGCCCTGATCGCGGCCCTGCCGACGGGGGATACGCGACTGACCACGCCGGAGCTCACCCTCAAGGCCTTTGATGGCTCACCCCTAATCATGTATTCGCGGGAAGGGGCCAGCTACTTCCACAATATGCTGATGGGCCTGTTTTCTGAGGCCGATGTGCGACCTGACTATGTGCAGCAGGTGACGCAGATCCATTCGATGCTGGGGCTTGTACGGGCCGGGCTTGGGGTCGCTATCGTCCCGCACACGGCCATGAGTTTGCAGTTTTCCGGCGTTCATTACCGCAACATTGTCACCGTACCGGAAAAGCCCGTCGAGCTTTATATGGTCTGGCGGCGCGCCAACACCAACCCGGCGCTGGGGGCGGTCCGTGAGCTGTGTTCAGAGGTGGCACCGAAGACGGTTTAATCAGCTTCTATCCCACGGGTGGCGCAGGGTCGGGGCATTGACGTGGCGTTTATGCGTAAAGCGGATCTCTGCGCCACAACCGGGTGCCAGATCAAACGTCACCTGATTGCTGTTAAGTGCCGTTGTCTTTTGGGCAAACGTCATGCCGGTAAACTGATGCTCACCATAGCCGCCCGCCTGAACCGTGACACGACGCGGACGGAACGGGTGTGTGTTGACTAGGGTGAGGGTTGTCGCGGTATCGCTCAGGGCACTGACCAGCGCGGCGACGTCTTCGGGCAGGCCGGCGCGACGCCTGACCGGGTCAAAATAACGCAACCGGGCATAAAGGAGGGCGCCCCCCTGAGACGGGGAGGTTTTCGACCAGGTGGGCCGCGCAATATGGATCGCGCCGCACATCAGATGCAGCAGGGCCGTGACAACGGCCGGGGTAAACTTCAACAGCGCATCGGCCAGACGGGTGTCTTTGGTCGTGGTGTCTTTCGACAGGGCGGCCATCTTTTGCCGGACACTGTCCAGCGTGGCACGCAGCGCCGTGACCGGATAGGTCGGGTTCTTTCCGGCCAGATATTGCACCCAGGGATGATCGGTATCCGCACGCGCATAATCGTCATCGCGCATGGACATATACCAGATGTCGAGCCCATTGGTGCGATAGGGGCCGGGCTTGAAGCCGTACCAGCCGTCCGGACCATACATGGTGGGGGCGCAAAGCACGCCATCTATGGTTTTTGACTGCGCATTGATGGCGTCGGTCTGGTCGCGCCACACCTGTAGATATTTGTCATCACCGGTCAGCAGGTAGGCATTCAGAAAAGCGACGATGGCGCGCGGCACGCGGTTGCGATCCTCGCGCTTGCCGGTGACCGGATCGACCGGGGAAAAGCCCCAGCCATAGACATTGCCCCACCATGCCTTGCGCGGCCCGCCGATGCGGCCCTTCAGGTCCACATAGCTCGGCAGGACATGGCCATTTTTTTTGGCGCGCTCGATCCAGACATCGAGGTAGCTGATGATCCAGTCGCGGTACTTGCGTTCCCCCGACAGCATATAGGCGTTCATGACCAGACTGGTCGCCTGAAGGTTCAACGGACTGTCGCCAACAATGTCGGTATATTCCGCATAGTGGTCGAGCGTCTCCTGATAGGTGGATTCGCCGTGCTCCATGAAAAAGCCGGTCGGGTCGAACGGGTCACCGGCCCAGTCGAGCGGTGTTGCCTTACGCAGCATCGGGCCTGTTGACCCCGTGATCATCGAACGGATGATTCTGTGTTTGCGGTCATAGTTGGGGGCCGTCGGGTCTTCACCCGTATAAAAGCCGGAAAACCGCCGCACGCGCGCCTGAAACCGCGGATCATAAGGGTTGGAAAGCCCCATCAGATTAAACACAGACAGCCCTTCGGACAGGTGCTGCCAGTCGTTCATCACCGGGAATTCCCGGTAATACATGCCGTCACGCCCTGCCGGGGTCTCGACCGTTCGGGCGGCTGTGTATTGTTTCAGGTGCCCTTCCCAAGCACGTGTATAGAGGTCCAGCACCGTGTCCGATCCGCCAAGCGCGTGCAGATGCGGCCAGTCGTTACAATTCTCGATTGCATCGTCGGGGCCATCATTGGCCCCCCAGCGTTCAAAGCACTGGAAATAGCCGCGCTCATCGAAATAGCGGTTGTAGAAGGTTTCGACCGCCTCGCTTTCGACGCGCAGGACTTCGCGTTGCAAAAGCGCCCATTCCGGGGGGCTCATGGGGGTGCTGAGCGTGGCGTCAGCAGTTCTGGCCAGAGCGGGGACACTGCTAAACGCCGCACCGGCAGTCGCACACAGAAGGAAATGGCGGCGGTTCATCAGTCGATCTTCAATCGCTCAATCTTGCCGGTGATAAAACCGAAGGCCAGCAGGGTTATCAGACAGTGGACTCCGACATAGATGAGCGCCCCATCAAACGAGCCTGTCACCGCGACAATATACCCGATAACAATGGGGGTGACGATACCGGCCGTATTGCCGAACATGTTAAACACGCCGCCCGCCAGCCCGATATATTCGCGGGGTGCGACGTCTGAGACCACGGCCCAGCCGAGCGAGGCCACACCCTTGCCAAAGAAGGCGATGGCCATAAGCGTGATGACCAGCCACTCCTGATCGACATAGGCGCAGGCGATGATCGACAGAGCCAGAGTCATGCCGACAAAGATCGGAATCTTGCGTGAGCGGCTGATGTCGCCAGACTTTTTGAGCAGATAGTCCGACAGGAAACCTCCGACCAGCCCGCCGATAAAGCCGCACAAAGCCGGGGCCGCGGCGGCAAAACCCGCCTGCACGATATTCAGGCCGCGCTCTTTGACCAGATAGATCGGAAACCACGTCACAAAGAAATAGGTCAGGACGTTGATACAGTATTGCGCCAGATAGATGCCGACCAACATGCGGTTGGTCAGAAGCACCTTGAGCCGGGCAAGGCTGAAGCCGCCCGCGTTCGCCCTGGGCCGCGCCTCCATGCTGACGGCACCGCCGTCTTTCAGGATGGCCAGTTCACCGGCATTGACCCACGGATGCCGGTCCGGGCTGGCGATGAATTTCGCGAAGACAAAGGCGGCGACAAGGCCCAGCGCGCCCATAAACCAGAACACCATGCGCCAGCCGTGCTCATGCACCAGCCACGACATCAAGGGGGCAAAGGCCACCAGTGCAAAATACTGCGCCGAATTAAAAATGGCCGATGCCGTGCCGCGTTCGGAGGCCGGAAACCACGCCGCGACGATACGGGCGTTGCCGGGAAACGAGGGGGCTTCGGCCAGACCCACCAGAAAGCGTAAAATAAACAAGGAGCCGACTATGGACAGGCCCCCGATCAACCCGACAAAGCCCTGAAACGCCGTGAATAGTGACCAGAGAGCAATCGCACCGACATAAACCCGTTTGACGCCAAACCGGTCAAGCAGGGCACCGCCGGGGATCTGCGCCGCCACATAGGCCCAGCCGAAGGCCGACAGGATAAAGCCCATCTGCACAGGATTGAGGCCCAGGGCTTCCGAGGCCGCCGAACCCGCTATGGAGAAGGTCGAACGGTCCGCGTAGTTGATCGTCGTGATGACAAACAAAAAGACGATCAGGGCATAGCGGATATGGCTGGGCTTGGCGACGGCTGGCGTCACCTCCGGCGGCCGTGCGGTACGGTCTGGCATGGGGTCACTCTCTGTATTCATTCCGTCTGCGCATGGCGAACCCGCGACTGCCAGACAGAACGTGCTTTTATTCCCCATAGTTACGCATAGTTTTAGGCCGTTGAGGAGGGTTTCGACGCCTCGTTCATTGCGTTCCACGCATGGATCAATACCGCCTTTGGCTTGGACGCCTGCGTGGTGGGCCGATAGCGTCAGCGCAACATCGACAGGCGGCCAGACTGCGCCCAAAAGCGGCTGATCTTGCGTGCGCAAGCGGCCTGTTCCCTATAAAGTTCGGTATGCACGGAGGTCTCAATATGGCTGGCATTGGCCCCAAGGATATGGCGCAAACGATTGGCACGGGGCTGCTGTCTTTCCCTGTGACACATTTCGATAGCGACAACCGTTTCGATGAAGGCCCTTATCGTGAACATTGCGCGTGGATGCTGGAAAAGCCTTTGGCCGGTCTGTTTGCCGCTGGAGGCACGGGGGAGTTTTTTTCCCTCAGCCTGACTGAGGTGCGCGACGTGGTGGCCGCGGCGGTCAAAGAAACCAATGGCAAGGTGCCGGTCGTGGCCGGTTGCGGCTACGGCACCCAGATCGCCATCGAACTGGCGCAATCGGCCGAGCAGGCCGGTGCGGATGGTCTTCTGCTGTTGCCGCCGTATCTGATCAGTGGCAAGTCCGATGGGTTCGAAGCCCATATCGATGCCGTATGTAAATCGACTTCACTGGGCGTCATCGTTTACAACCGCGACAACGGCATCATTGAGGACGAGGCGCTGGCGCGCCTGTGCGACAACAACCCCAATCTGGTGGGTTATAAGGACGGCGTCGGCGATATCGAACTGATGACGCGCATCTATACCCGTCTGGGCGACCGGCTGACCTATATCGGCGGCCTGCCCACAGCCGAAACCTTTGCCGCGCCCTATCTCAAGATGGGTGTCACCACCTATTCCTCGGCCATTTTCAACTTCCTGCCGGACTGGGCCCTGAACTTCTACAAGGCGGTGCGGGCCGAAGATCAGGCGGCGGTTCTGGCCGGGCTGCGCGATTTCGTCATGCCCTACATCGCCTTGCGCAATAAGGGCAAAGGCTATGCCGTCTCTATCGTCAAGGCGGGGATGCAGGCGATTGGCCGCCCGGCCGGTCCGGTGCGCACGCCTTTGACCGATCTCAGTCAGGCGGAAATGGCTGAACTTAAGGCCCTGATTGCCAAAGTGCAGCCAACGGCCTTGAAAGACGAACCCCATCCCATCGTGAGGCTAGCGTAAACTCAAGTCGAACCCCCGGCTTCGATACATTGACGCGACCGATCTGCGTGAAGATTCCAGCCGTCGAGACATCCGCGCGCCGCAACCAAACGGGGTGTCAAGGCGTCCGTAAGATCGGCGTGAATCGTCCCCGGTGACGTAATCATATTCAACGGACAGCCCCATCATCCGCTCAAAAAGAGAGGGAGCGCGCGGCCCTGATGCCTTCAATAAAGGCTGCGGGCGAGGAATTGGCAAACTTTGTAAGCGCCGGGGCGGCCTCCCACGCAAAGCGGCTGGCGGCATTTTTGCTGTGGCGAATGCTGATTTCCTGAAAGTTTTCGACGCCCCAGAGATTGCGGTTCTGGCACACGGCACGCAGATAAAACGAGGCAATCCCAAGCGTTTTTGAGCCCACTTCGGAATTCCACGCATAAAAGCCCCGGAAATATAGATCGGGCTCGCCATTAGGCAGACGCCCGGCTTCGATGGGCTGGGTGTCGTCGACGAGGAACAAAAACACGTCACGATCTGAGGCATAAAGCGTCGTGGTTTCCTTCGTCACATCGACAAAGGGATTGTGGGTCATCGTGCCCCAGTCCAGCACCCCGGGGACCTTCCAGCGCGTATCGCCCAGACCATTTCCGGCGATCTTTTGCACGGCCTGCACCAGTTCGTAATCCCAGATGCGGCCATAGTCAGGGCCGGTGACCGCGCGCAATTCAAGTCCGCCGGTGTCGGTCTCAAGCGTCTTGATCAACTCGGCGCGGTGGTTCAGCAGACCATGCTGCAGGTTAATGGCGGCCAGAGGGGCCGGGAGCTGGCGCAGATAGCCCGACGGTGCGCCAACCAGCCCGCACAACTGACCAAATGACCAGTGGGTGGGGGCCGTCGGGGTGTCGCGTCCGGGGCAGACCAGCCGCAGGCTCTCAAGATCGTCGCGCTCGGCGATAACGCGCACGGCGTCGGAGGCAACAGTGCGCACATGGGCCGTGTCGCGGCGCTGGCGGGTATGGGCAAAGAGGTCATCGAGACTGAGAAACCGCTGGTCCTCAGGCCGTGAAAACCACTGACCGGAGACGCGGCTATTGACGGTGCCGCGATGGGGATTGACCTTGAAAGCTTGGGTGACGGGGGCTTCAATGGGGGTATCATTCATCATGGAAAAGTCTCCTTTGGGCTTGGGTTGCAGCGCCTTTACCGCGCTGAAACCCTGCCCCTCGGCGAGAGCGGGGTCGCAACGGTCAGGGGCGATGGCGGCGGTGGGGGATCACCCAACCTGCACGCAGGCGAAGCCAAGGAAGGTTGGGGAGGCCGCTGCCATCGGGACCGAAGGGACACCCCCTTGACCGGCGCGAGGGCGGAGCCCTTAGCTCTTTTCTAAGAGGGGGACCTCACGGCCTGTGTGTGGTAACAGCGCCCGCCTTCCATTAGCGTCATCCCTGTCGCCGGGCTCATCCCCCCCCCCTCGATTCCGGTGACCCGAGCGGCTCCCGGGACCGGGGCCGCTCACTCCTTCCTTATCTTTGACAGCACAAAAAAGGCCCCGCCGCGTGTGCGGCGAGGCCGATTGAGACCGATTGGGGTCAGCTACTGGCTGCGCGGACGCGACCAGAGGAGGTTGAAGGTGTCGGGGTCTTCGCCTTCGAACAGGCTCGCATAGATCGGATGGGGGAAGGAGGGATCATCGAGCTTGATCGAGATGTAGGCGCGGCTGTTTTCGGCGGTGCGTTTCCAGCCGGCGCCGCCTTCGGTTTCAACGAGCCTAGCCTTGAAGTTCAGCGAGACGGTCTTGATGGTGCCGGTAAAGCCGGTGTCAGATTTTACAAACGTGCCGATGATGGACATAGGGGTGTTCCTTTCTGAGGTCGGGGCCGCGCCAATCGCGACCGCGATGGGGTCGCTGGGAACGGGGCCGGACCGCGCGCACCCGCAGGGCCGAAGGACGGGCGGCGGGGCGCTTTTTTGCCTCGCGATGCAAAGCGCGAAGCGCGGCGGAAAAAAGCGCCCAGAGCCCGTTGCGCGCCCAAGGTCCGGTTGCGTTCAGACCTCCATCGTCGCGGTCGCCCCTGCGTCGGCCCGCCTCAGACGGGACACCCCGTGCCCCTCAGTGACGGGCACAAATCAAAACCGGGACCGCTGACGCGGCCCCGGTCGGACCTACTCCGCCGCTTCCGGCAGGTCAGGCGTTGGCTCCGACAGCGGCAAGGCCAGTGGCGCCTGCGCCGTCTCTTCCGGTGGTGCGGGTGTGCGCAGGCAAGCGGGCAGCCAGCCCGTGCCCTGCACGAGTTGCTCTGCGGCTTCGGCCATTTCCGGTTTTTTCAGCTTGTGGAGGCGACGGGCCGCCTCATCCCCTACGGCTTCACGCACCGCCGCGAGGATTTGCCCCTTGGTCACGCGGCTGAAATAGCTGCGCGCCGTAGGGGTCCAGTGGTCGGTCATGTTCAGCCGCAGATCACGCGCCATCATGAGCGAGGCCACATAGGGGGCCGCAGGCATATAGGCCTGCCGCACGGCAAAGACCGTCAGGACCGTACAATGGGCCATCAATGAGCCGAGCGTTTCGGCGTTGAGCGTCAGAAGATGGGGCCACAGATCGGCGGGGTTGTCGGGCAGACCCGCCGCCCATGCTTCGTGACGAGCGGCGAGCGCGGCGGCGGTCGGGCTGTCGTCTAAGCCTTCGGCGAAGCTTTCAATCGACGCGCTGCGCGCGGTGATATCGAGACAGGTGACGCTGCGCTGACGATAAAAGGTGTCGAGCGCCAGCCTATGGACAAGATAGCGCGCGGCCAGTTCCGGCTGTTCGGCCAGTGTATAGCGCAGCGCCAGCGTCCAGTGGGTCGTCAGGTCTCGCAACAGAAGATCGGACACAGGCGCGGCTTCGGAGGCGTCTTCGGTATCCTCGGTGTGCAGGCCAGCCCCTTCGGCCTCCTCTTCACCCACCCTGTCTTCCGGCGCATCGTCCGGGTGAGCCGCGAAGTCTTCGGTCTCCGGCTCGGGGGTCTCGGGTTCGGGTAGCGCGTCCTCGGGGCGGATCAGCCCCCGATGAATGGCCGCGCCGCCGTCGCTCAGCAGGGTGACGAAGACACCGCCACGGGCGATGTCTTGCGGGTCATAGACGTCCTGAGGCGCTTCGAGGGTGGCGATTTCGGCTTCGAGGACGCCTGCGGCCTGATCGATCTCGTCGGGCAGTTCGTCGGCCCCCTCAAAAGGCACTAACAGGTCCTCAAGCGCCTGTTGCTTCGTTTGAAGCTGCTCTGCGGCCTCAGGGGATAGGGGCACGGTTTGCGGATAGACGCGCCCCCAACCGTGCGCATAGGGGTGGTCGGACCACCATTGGGCCATCTCAACCCGTTCACTCCAGTATCGGCCACGATTATACGTACCACGGACCTTATTTTTATCCTTGTGCACCAGCGCGACTTCAATGGCATCCGGCTGCCAAAGACCGCTTTCGTTCAAAAGCGTACTGGCCGTGCTACGAAATCCATGACCGGTCATTTCATCGGGACCATATCCGAGGCGGCGCAGGGCCACATTCACCGCGTTCTCGGACATCGGTCGCTGCCAGGTACGTATCGAAGGGAACAAATAGACGTGATTGCCGGTAATCTCGTTCAAATCTAGCAAGAGAGTGACCGACTGCCGGGAGAGCGGTACCCAATGTTCACGCCCCATCTTCATTCTATTCGCGGGGATGCGCCAGTAGGCCTCGTCCAGATTAAACTCTGTCCATTCCGCTCTGCGCAGCTCTGATGGACGCACAAAGACGTGGGGTGAGAGTTTGAGTGCGTATCCGATGGGCTTGTAGCCTTCGAAGCCATCTATCGCCCTCAAGAGCCCTCCAAGTGGCTTGGCTTCCACGATCGCGGCGTGATTGGTCACCTTCGGGGTGCGAAGAGCACCCGCCAGCATAGCCGTAGGATCTGTATTGGCGCGGCTCGTCCAAATGGCATACCTGAAGACCCGCCCCGCAAATGAACGAAGCCTGTGGGCGGTCTCCAGATTACCTTTCTTCTCCACCTTCCTAAGCATATGCAGAACTTCGAATGCCTCGATATCGGAGATCGGGCGCGGGCCGAGGTTGTCAGCAAATTGCTTCAGAAGCCAAAGAGTCTTCTTTTCAGTTGCGGGGGCCATGCCATCGTCCCGCAATTTCTGAACGTATTCCTCGGCGACGAGGTTGAACGTGCTTGCTGCGGCGATTGAGGCGGCCACCGCCTGGCGCTTCTTTTCCGTGCCAGGGTCACCACCTTTTTCCAGGAGTTCTCTGGCTTCATCACGCGCCTTACGTGCCGCTTTGAGACTGGTTGCGGGATAGCTCCCGAGGGCTAGAGCCCGGTCCTTGCCGTGGATGCGATATTTGAACCGCCATAGCTTCGAACCAGAGGGCTTTATGAGCAGGTAAAGTCCGCCTTCATCGAATAGTTTGAATTCCTGATTTTTGCTTTTAACACAACGGATTGCGGCGTCCGAAAGTGACATTTTGGGGTCTCGCTTTTGAGGTTCGTCGCGAGACCCCCAAAAAGACCCCAAAAACGCCCGGATGCGGGCGGAACGGGTCGGACTTCGGCGGACCTCACTGAGGCCCTAAACTATCAATTTTAAAGGATTTTTTCAACGCGACGTACGCCGACGGAAGGCGCAATGGTGCCTGGAGCCGGAATCGCATTAAGACAGCAAGTTATTGATTTAACACAGTAATCACCAATGTGATTTTGCTGCATAACCCAATGGGTAACCCCGTCCCCGGAACATAAAAAAAAGGGCTAGATGCGTGCAATTTGGGAATCCAATAGAGCCGCCTTTTGGGCAACAGAATCGATCGGCGAGCGTCTCAAAACCAGCCCATTTACGCGATTTAAGTTTACCTAACGTAATCCGTAATTTAAGCCCGCCTGTGGAATCGAGTAAGTGAGTGAGGAGCACTTTATGAGCAAAAAAGACAATTCAGAACTTGTCAACCAGGCCATGGCCGCGCTCAACGAAGATGTCGGGGACGACGAGAGCTACGCTAAGGGTGTTTCAGCTCTATTTCAACTTGCCAATATACTAGGTGACAAGTGGCTTTCAGAATTTAAAATAAATCCATCGTCCAAGGCATTCCTTGATGAAGTCGAAGTCTTGAAACGAAAAAATGAAAATATTGCCAATGTCCTGCATATGAAAAATGCGATCAATTTATTAAACGAAGAGTTGAATTCTTCAGTATTGATGCCAGACCGATTGAACAGAACAAACAAAATCATTTATCAAGCATTCTTCATGGGGATGACATTCGGCTATCTCAATCCTGCGTTTGTTCTCGAGCATAATTTTATTCAAAAGGGGCGAGAGAATAAGGCTATACGCCAAAGGGTGCAGGCCGAAACGACCGCCAAAACTACGGCATGGCACGCGCCCGCCAAGGATGCCTATCACGAAGTCAAAGCCAACAGACCAGAACTCACATCATCCGTACAAATCAGAGACGCCATTGACGCGAGTTACAAAATCCCAGGAATGACGCCGGGCGCACTTTATGACCTCGTTTTAAAATGGGAAAAAGAATAATCCAACGTAATGGCCACTTGGGTCCTTCCTCAGTTTGAAATCTAGGAATTCATTTAGGGCGCTGGTTTATAATCGTGTGGACGGGCGTCACTGATTTCACCCAAGCACACGTCGTTGGGCAAGCCCACATTATGAGCTCGACGACCTGTTGGTATTTTCTAGAAGGCGATTTATCGAAAATCGCGCGATGATGAGCGATCCGGTTTCGCCATCTCCGCACACCCTCAATGCTTGTTCTTAAATCCTCCCTTGAAAGGGCGGCGGGGGCGCCGGGGAAATACAGCGCGATGCCTTTGTTCCAGAGTAAACGGTCAAATCGTTTTGTCAGGAGGTGCTCCCAAAAGCCAAATGTTAAGGCGGAAACGATGTGATGTGCGGTGAGAGATGCGCCGTGCTGTTTCGTTTCATCCTGAATTGCTTTGCCAAGCTCAGTGCTAAAACGTGGATCGAGCATCGCCACAAAATTTGAATTTGAAAACCATAAGGGCCCAAGATTCGCAATTAGAGCCAGATTTATTGCGTTCCTACTCCCTATTTCAGCGAAGTGAAGAGGTATATAGAAATATTGAGATAGATCACAATTCCATATATAATGAGCAAATGCTTTAGTTTTATTTCCCTTTGACGCAGCATAGTACCTAGATAGACGTTCCGTTTGTAAAAATCTCTCGACAGATGCAAAATCTTTAGTGTGTGGCAAATTTGTTAATTGCATCTTTACAACTTATTTTGTAAGAATGTTGAGTGAGCTGCGGATAGGTTGCGAAAGCCCCTCCCGTGGACAAGATCGGAGGGCGGGCCTGAAAGGGCGCCGCCCTCAACCTTTTCTAGAACTTATTCGGCGTTTATGTCACGCTTCTAATTAGCGCGCGTGTTGTGGCACACCTAAAGCGTCGAAAGTTGCCATAACCTTCGGTACTTCCCCGCGCTTTTTGAAACGCCAGCCGAGTTCGCTAGCGACATGCGCAAGATGTTATGACCCTCCGCAAAGTTGTTATGGATCAGGCGTACCGCGACCACGCAAATTCAATTCTTCACATGTACGAGTTCGGAAGCTCAAAAGTTTCCGATCCGGTACTGCCTGGATACAGACGAGAATATCCGCCTGTGGTTTCCTTTAGGCGCTGAACCACCCCAGCATAAAGGAGACTCAAGTGATTGATAATAAGGATGAAATTAAAAGACGACAGGCTCTGTCTGTCGCCGATTTTTGCCGCGATTACGGGATAAGTCCGACCACCTTTTACGCACAAGTCAAGCTAGGTAAGCTGGCCATATTGAAAATGGGGCGTCGGACCCTGATCGCGCAGGCAGAAGCTGAGCGCTGGCTGAACAGCCTCTAACCCAATCTCTCCTCCCATACTTTAAGTCGCCCTTTCGGGCAAAGGATCATCCGATGGAAAATCCTCAAGGCACTGCCATGCCTGAAACCGCTATAGCCGCCTACGAATTTAGGTCCCTAGACTACACCGCGCCTTATATCGTCACCGCCTCCAAATCACTTTGCGGACGTTGGCGTGCATGTTTTGTTTGGCACCTGCAAAACGACCGCTTTTTACGCGACAATCTTCTCTTCTGCTTCAGGTCTTGGGCAAGCGCCGAACTTCACATCTCAGACTTGAAGCGCATCCAGTTCTTTGCAGTTCAAATTGATGACGCTGGCCGGGCGTCTCGTTTCAAGGTCATCGGTGCGCACCGGGAGGTGGGCTACCTATTCCCAGTGCTCTTCTTTCCTATCGCCCTTGCCAAACTTATCAAGCCCGCCGCCCGCCGCCTCCAGCGTGAGATTTCGGGACAAGCTTTAGAGGTCGCAAACAATGGCCTCTAATCTTGCTACGCGCTGTGACCACCTTTGCGAGCAAAACTCATCGCTCAATAACGAAACGACAAAACCATCTGTAACAAATAGGGGGAAAGGAAGTACACACCCTACGCACGCGTGTTTCTATAGAAAACAATGCGTTGTGCGTATGCGCAGAGCTTACGGTCAAGTGGCATATTTAAAAATGCCAGGCATAGCAACGTGTTGGGCGTATGCGTTGCGCATACGGATGACAGGCCTGTCATGACCTCCCGACATCCGTTCTCAATCCGCATAAGCCTCAGCCAAAAGGCGATGATCGAGGCCTACGGAGCCGCCCTTGGCCTTGATTTGTACCAGGCCGGTGTCCGAGTTTTTGAGGCGGGCCTGGCATCGTTGGTCATGCCTGGAGCCGTGACGACCAGTACCGGCAATGACCTCATCGACGCCCTGGGTGACATCAGTGCCGCCGTCAGGCGCATGGAGGCCATGACCGACCGCGCCTTGTTCACGGCGGTCTGTGCCTATGTCTACGCCCAGCGCACCGCCCTCAAGGGTGAAGCCGACCCCTCCAAAATCAACCAGGCTTTAGCGGCAGAGGCCGCCGAAGCGTACCAGCGCCAAAGGACGCTGGCCCAGAAAACGCAGGTAAGCGGTCAATCATGAAAAACGTACTCGAAAATTTGCAACGCGGCCAGGGGCTGCAAAACCTCAACCTTGCGGCCGCAACGCACCGCCTTAGGGGTTATGCCATTATTCTGTTGGCTTCGACGGGCCTGTGCTGTTGGGCCAGCCTAAATCTATTGGTGTCACATGACGACCAAGTCCTCAGCGGCGAGTACGCTTATGCTGGTCTTACGAAGTGGCTGAGCGGCAATGCCGCCGAGCCTCCTAAAATCAACATCTCAATTGAGGGGCGGCAAGTCCCGATTAGGGCAACGACCATCTTACAAATCGCCGAATATCAGCAGAGCTTTCGACGGTTTAAACTGTTCGTCAGCCTAGGCGCCTCTTCCGGTTTTTTCATCGGCTTGGGTGCATGCTACGGCTGGACTCGGTGGTTGTCGGCGAAAGGTGAAGAAATTGCCCGGGACGACGTTTTGCGCGGGACGCATATTGTAAGTGAGCAGGTTCTCTCGCGCCACACCCGGGGCCTCGCCGGACCACATCCAGTCAGGATCGGCACGGTAGCCTGGCCGGCACACATGGAGACTCGCCACGCCGCACTCATCGGCACAACCGGGTCAGGGAAGACGACCGTCCTGCGTCAACTGCTAGACGTAATTGAGCAGCGCGCCGAGTGCGCCATCGTGTATGACACCAGCGGGGAATTCGTAGCGCACTATTTCGACCCTTCCCGCCACGACATTATTCTGAATCCGTTCGACGCGCGCGGGGTGTATTGGAATCCGTTCAATGAAATATGTCATCCAGCAGATGCCGATCGAATTGCCGGGCAATTGGTTCCCGATTCCGGCTCCAACGAGGACAGCGTTTGGACGACAGCAAGTAGAAACCTTCTAGCCAACATGATCCGTGAGCTTTGGCGCGAGGGCAGAACCAATATCGGTGACCTGATTGAGGCAGTGCAATCGCTGTCGAAGAACGACCTCAAAGAGTGGCTCGAGCACACATCCTCATCGCGAATTTTCGCCGAAGACGCGGATCGGGCCACAGGTTCCGTCCTCTTCATGCTGACGAAAGCCGCCGCCATTCTGCAATATCTTCGTACAGGGCCTCGAGTTGGCGGGGCATTCAACTTTAGAGAGTTTTTCAAAGGGCTCGACGCCGTCAAAGGCCGGAAACCTTGGATATTCGTGGCTCGCAAAGAAGACTATTTTGAAGCGATGAAGCCACTCATGTCCACGTGGCTCGATTGCGCGTCGACTTCAATTCTGGGTTTGGAGCCGAGCAATAGCCGCCGCGTCTGGCTGCTGCTGGACGAACTCCCAGATATTCCGAAAGTAGATCAACTGCTTAGATTGCTTCCGCAAGGTCGGAAGTTCGGCGCGTCCGTCGTCATCACCCTCCAGAGTATCGGCCAGATGCACGAGCGCTACGGACGCGAAGGAGCAGAGGCCATGCTGGGTTGCGTCAATACCAAGTTGTTTTTGCAAACTATAGATTCCGACACACGGCTTTGGATCAGCAAGACCCTTGGCGATGTAGAAGTTGAAATCCACGGCACCACGAACAACTTGGACTTCGAGCATGGCAAAGGCCGCACCAGCCTTGGCACCACTAGACAGCTCAGGCCCGCTGTAATCGAGTCTCAGTTGAGGCTTCCACCGCACAGCGGATATCTGCAATTCCCGGACGGTCTGCCGATTGCCCTGATCCGCTTGCGAAATGTACATATCATTACTCGTGGAGAGCCAAAGCACCCGGCTTTCATCCCAGGTGATATCTCAGAAACCCACTGGGGCCAGAAGAAGCTTCAAGCCAAGCAAGACCATAGTTGCTCGCCTATTCTGCCTACCGGAGGGCCGGTCTGATGGTCGCGACCGTATCCGCGATCCGCAGCTCGGGTCAGGCCGCCACCTATTTTGAAGCCGACGACTATTATACCGAGGGCGGAGTGTCGCCGTCTGAATGGCAGGGCGAAGGGGCCAAAGCGCTTGACCTGAAGGGCGAAGTTGACCGCGACAGGTTCAAGGCGTTGCTGGAAGGCAAGCTGACCGATGGCACGACCTTGGGGACCAACAAGTCCGATGTGCTTGAGCATCGACCTGGTTGGGACTTGACCCTTTCGGCACCGAAATCGGTTTCAGTCATGGCCTTGGTGGCGGGAGACGAACGTCTTGTTGAAGCCCATGCCAAGGCCGCCTCAGTGACGATAGCGTTCATCGAGGAGTTCGCCGCCGAGGCCCGCGTTCGGGGCAAAGATGGCGTGGAGCACGTCCAAACAGGCAATTTGGTCATAGGGTCCTTCCTGCACCAGACCAGCCGGGAGGAAGACCCGCAACTTCATACCCATAATGTCATATTGAATATGACCCAGGACGAGGGCGGCAATTGGCGTAGTCTCGAATCCCGTCCCCTCTACCAAATCCAGAAAGCCGCAGGAGAGATTTACCGACAGGAATTGGCACACCGGGTTGTTCGCCTGGGTTACAAGATCGAGGTCGGCAAGGACTCGAATTTTGAGATCAAGGGTTTGAGCCGGGACCTATTGCTGGCTTTCAGCGAGCGGTCGTCGCAGATCGAGAAACATCTTGGAGCGCGCGGCAAGGACCGCGCTTCCGCGTCCGCCGAGGAAAAGCAGATCGCCGCCCTGGACACCCGCGAGGCCAAAGGCGAGATCGACCGCGCCGGTCTGGTGCACGGTTGGCGCGACAGGGCCGGTGAACTTGGTTTCGACCAGGCCAAGCGCCAGGGCCTTGTCCATGCGGCGGAGCATCTTGCCGAAGATGACCGGCGATCACTCCTCATAAAGGGCGAAGCCGAAGCCCTGGCGCATACTGCGGTGGCATTCGCCCACAACAAATTGGGTGAGCGCCAAGCGGTGTTTTCCAGTGTTGACCTCCAGAAGGAGGCTGGTCGCTTCGCTATGGGAAAGGTGGACAATGCCGTCATTCGCGGGGCAATGGCGCAGGCCGTTGAGCGCGGCGAGCTCGTGCCTCGCACCTTCGTCAACCGCCAGGGCCGCGAGGGTCAAGGCTACACCACCCGCGCCAATCTCGACTATGAGCAGCGCGTGTTGAACGCCGAAATGCGCGGCAGGCACGGGGCCGAGGCAGTCGCCGCCCCTATCAAGGCCGCCGAGCTCGTAGCGACCGCCGCCCGATCTTCTGAGGATCAGGGCTTTGGCTGGACGGATGACCAAAGGCAGGCAACCAAAGGGTTGCTGACAAGTACCCATGCCGTTACCGCCATCCAGGGCTATGCCGGGACGGCGAAGACGACGACGGTGTTGACGACGTTCGCGGACGCGGCGCAGGCAGCGGGATTTGACATCAAGGCAATGGCCCCGTCCGCGTCGGCAGCACAGACGCTTGGCGATGCCCTGACCGTGCCCGCCGTTACTGTTGAGCGTCATCTACGTTTGATGGAGCGACAAACTGAGCCGAAAACTAATGACCGGCAAATCTGGCTCGTTGACGAGGCCAGCCTGATTTCGGCGCGGGACATGACCCGTCTACTGGAGGCCGCCGAACAGCGAGGGGCAAAGACGGTTCTCGTCGGCGACTACAAACAGTTAAACTCCGTCGGTGCGGGTGCGGCCTTCCGACAGCTACAGGAGGCCGGAATGCCGACGTTCAAGCTGGAAAAGATCGTACGCCAGACCAACGAACTGACGCTTGAGGCCGTCGAGCATTCCATAAAGGGTCAAGCGAAACTGGCTCTTGATGCGCTTGATCGCGGCGGTGGCCGTGTGATGGAGCACTCCAGCGCCTCCGACCGTATGGCGGCCATAGCTGGCGCCTACGCAGGCTTGGCCCCGAACGAGCGGCGCAAGACCATTGTCATTGACCCATCCCGCGAAGGCCGCGACCTGCTGACAGATCGGATCAGAACCGCCTTGGCAGACAAAGGTGAGTTTGGCAGTCAGGCCATAACCATGCGCACCTTGAACCAAAAGGACATGACCAAGGCCGAGATCATGCAAGCCAAGGCCTATGAAACCGGCGACGTGGTGATATTCAACAAGGCCGAACGCGCGCATGGCATCGAGCGAGGTGCTGCGTTTGATGTGGCGCGGGTTGATGCCGACAAAGGGACAGTCGCGCTTCGAGACAGACACGGCCAGGAGCGAAACTGGCTGCCTGAATCATGGGGCAGCGTCGAAGTGTTCCAGGGCCAGCAACGCGAATTGCGCGCTGGGGACAGGATCGAGTTCACCCGCAACAATGCCGCCCAGGCCCGTATAAATGGTCTGAAGGCCGAGGTGACGAAGGTGGACCCCGACCAGGAAACCGTCACGATCGAGACCGAGCGCGGGAAGACCGTCACCCTGTTTATCCATGAGGCGTCCGACCAGCATATACGCCATGCCTATGTGCAGACTGCTTATGCCGCCCAGGGACAGACGGCGGAACGAGCCTTCATCCATTTTGAAAGCAATCGGACGAACCTGATCGACCAGAGCGTCCTCTATGTCGGCATTTCCCGCGCCAAGGCTGAGGCCGTGATTTACACCGACGACCGCGATAAGCTGATACGCGGCATACACGAACGGTCAGGCCAGGCCCAGAGCTCCTTGAGCCAGGTTGTCAACCCAGACGCAGGCATTGCGACAACTCACACGACGAAAGGCCTATCCATGTAGGTTGCGAATGTAACCAAGTGCCATCACCTCCTAAGCGCTACACGTCGAGCGAGAATTTTTAAGTTCGAACTTGCCGCACACGGTGCTTGAGCATTGTTGCTATCAAACGCGAATGTTCAACGAACCAGGTGTTTTGTGCAGCGGCACGGCGATTGAAATAGAAAGGTTTGGCAACGACAGACTTACTCGCCCGACACGCCAAGAAATTCATTGAGGGCCTTCGCCAGAAGCACGCGGCGCGCAGCAAGGAATTCCCGATATCTTCCTACATCGAACAATTTTGGGTCCGAGGGAATGCTTTGTAACGTAAGCAACCCAGGCCCTTGCTTGGCCATAAAATCGGCGAGATAAACAGATGGAGCCTTGTCGCTGATCTTACGATTGGTGCGACCACCAATGAAAGTCAAATTGGCAATATCATCTGCTTCACGAGACGAAAATCCGTTCTTGGTTAGCAGCGCCTTTGGGAAGAAATGGTGGAATTGGAGCCGATGTTGTGAGCCAGAATGATCTAGCGAGATTTGTAGATTTGACGTCCAGTCCTTTGCACCGAGGGCCCGAAAGGTAAGGAACATCGTTTTGAATAGCGAGCTTCGCTGATCGCGACCCTCAAGGTCTTCGGGCGTAATGTTAAGCCTGCCAAATTGCAGCCGTACCCGGTCAATGAGCGCATCGGCTGATCCGCCCTTCGAGATGATGCTCAAATCCTGATCGAGAATTGTTTCACTGGAGCCGCGTGAGAATCTGCCCTTGGCATTGGCTAACAATGCCCACTGTCGCAAACGGTCCGATTCTTCGGGTGATAATGCGTAGCCCTTAGCATGGCCGAAATAGGCCACAACAATCATCAGGAAAGGGGAAGACAGCAGAGCCGGGCTGTCGATCCCAACATTGCTTTTGAGGAAGTTGATGGCAAACCGCATTCCCTCGGTTGCCACTTTCCAGGCTGTTTGCAGCACATCGAGCGAAAGCCGCCCGGCGGTTAGAAACCGTGACTGCCCGGTGGCGAAGGCGATGAGGGTTTTAAGGTGAATGCCAAGGTCCAGTTCGAAACCCAACTTGGCGCATTCAGCCTGAAATTTTTGGAAAACTTCAAGGCTGTGCCGCCACCTGGCCGTGATCTGTGCCAGCGCCAGATCGGAACTGCGCAGCTTCGCGCCCAACGAGTTTACGCGCACGAATATCTCGGTCACTTCCTCATAGGTAAGTGACCTTTCTAGCACGTCCATCCGATAAACGTATTTGCGAATACGGCGAAGCTGGGCGAGACGCTTGCTGTACTTTTCATAGCGCGGATCATCGAAACCAACGATGCCCGCCCCCTTCAAAAAGCTCGTATCACTGTCACTCTTGAAGACCTCAGAAACCTTCACCCACTGAGGTAGAGCGGCGAGCTTATTGGTGGCCACAACAAAAGTCATTCGCTCAAACCGGCGCTGAAGCTCATCCTCGGTCGAATCTGCCTCGTCCATCTCGGTCGCTTCGTCGTCGGCGTCTTCATCAACTTCCGTGATGATTTCCTGCCGCTCTGGGTGTTCAAGGTTGAACAGCAGTTCGATCGGCTTGACCCGCCCCCTGACTTTCACAGGTTCGCCACGAATGACCGCTGAAAGCGACGTCAGCCGCTGCTGACCATCCAACAGCAGGCGCGTGGCGGCATAGGGATTAGCTGCCTGTGTAATTGCCATATCTTGCAGTGGAACAGGTTCATCTGTCTCCCATAGCAGAATCGCACCCGATGGATAACCGCGATATAATGAATCAAGGAGATCGCGAACACGCGGAGACCGCCAGACATACTGCCGCTGCATCTCTGGCAAACGCAGCTCCCCGCGCTCTACCATGCCTACAAGTTCTTCAACTGATGCTTCTGCTTTTGCCACACGGCCCCCTTATATCTTTGCTTTCTTACTGCCGCTCATCGGAAAAGATTTCAGCCCTACGGCGAGTAGATTAGACTTGGATGGCGATGGCAAGGTAAAGATGGGTAGGCCCAGCGATTTTGCCTCGTACGCCAGCTGCGGTTTTCCGTCCAATGATGCGTGAGCGAGGACGACGCTGGCACCAAGCTTGAGGGTATACCTGTTTGGCTCCGCAGTTATGCGGGCGGGTGGGCTTCCGCACCGTGGCAGTGAACGGGGAAACGATCAAAGAACACGTCTTCTTTTCGAAACAGTCGAGCGCCGCATTTAGGTTAATGCTGTCAATTGCGCAATCGTGCCGATTGAAATGGTACTGGGCGCAATTCTATATAGGCTCTGGACAGGCCGATTTGCTCATTCCCGGAACCACGCTTCCCCAAGCCACCCCATTTTACCTTCAACCGCGCGAATCGGGCCGCACAAATCCGTATTCGGACTCCAACATCTCGATGACCTGCATTAGCGCACGATAAATGCTCAATTCATTCGCGCCGAACTTGTAGTAGCCGGTGATAAGTTCCTCGTGCGTCAAAGCGGCGAAACCGGTGTGGCATTTCTCTGCAACTCCTTTACGGATGAATGTAACGGGGTAGCGGAACGAGCGACCTTCGCCATCCCATTCACCCCAAGAGCTGTAGTTCTGGATATTGCCGTTATAGCATTCCTTTCCGATGATCCCTTCCATGCGGACCAGCAACTCACGGATCGGCCCGACCTTTTCACGGGTGTCTCGGACGTAGCGATAGCCGTCGATGGCCCTGCGCAAGCTGTCCAACTGCATAGCGAACCAATCGTCTTCGGTCGCAATGTCCTGCTTCATCTTGCTGATTACATCCGGTGGGATATCGTCCGGTGCTGTCGTGGCGATTTGAGCATAAGCGTCTATCTCGCTCTCAACGTGCGATGCCCGCTCTTCCCAGCTTTCGAAATATTCCATTGCTTGGGTGACTATGTCGTCCTTTACCAGAGCTGCATTGGAAAAATCCATTTCTTGAAACGCCGCGTAGCTATTCGCCTCCAGCGTGATGAAATCCTCTTGCCACTCGCGATCATCTGGCCACAAGAGCTTTGCGCGTTTGCGGATGTCAGTAAGGATTTCGGCTGGGATTGCGTTGAAATCGGCTTTCTCGCTCATTGCACCGTTCCTATCAACGCGCATAGAACCACTTTGTTGGTATTGGCGGGAGAATTGAGGGTTTCTATCGCGATGCTTCGAGCAATCGCCCTAGTGGCAAGGGTTTCAGCTTTGCCCCCGGGGGAGGCGTGGGCGGACAGAATAATGGCGGCGAAACTTAGGATGTAGCGGTTGCGCGGGTCAGCGTTCCGGGCAGTGTTCTGACAAAAGGAGACTGTGAATGAGGAAGCGATCAGCGCGCGCACTGCGTTTTCGGCATTACGGAGTGTTGCAGGCACGAGCGCCTCATTAAGAGCCCAGGCTAGCACTTGAATGATCGGCGTGCCGCCGCGCAACAAGACGCGCAGCACGTTACGCTCGGCTGTTGTTTGCAAGCCTCCTACCACAGGTGTGGCATCTGGCCCGCGAGAATTGGCCCAATCCTGCGCTTTAAGAATCAAGTCGCCGGGGCAGGACTGCGAGCAGAAAAAGGCGATGGGCTGGCCCGCCAGCAACGCCGCATTGCCGCGCTGGGAGGGCGGATCACTCGGCATCGGCCTCGTCTACGCCCTCGATCAGCACAACATCACGGTTCAATAGGAAGTCGTATGAAGCCTGCGACATACTCAAATAGTCGCGAAGACCGTTATCGATCCGCCGCAAGTCGTCTGATCGATCCACAGCGACCACGGTCAGTTCGTCAAGTGAATCTCGAAGTCCATCCGGTATGCCCTTTTCCCCTGCGAAAGGGTTGGTGGCCAGCACACGTTGCACATAGTCGAAGGTTCCCAACGAGACCTGTGGGGTTAACCCTAATCCCTGCATCAATATGAGATCGGCGCGCCGTGTCAGGGCGTGTAGGGAGCGAAAATTGTAGTTTCCTACAAACTTTCCCGCGTTCTTTTTGAATGCTAGCGCGGAACCTCGCTGTTCGTGCATCGCCAAGCCTAATAAGGCCAGGTCGGAAATCACTTGATCTTCGACGAAAGCAAGTGAATTCAGATAGTCTTTTATAACTCCTACCGTAACATGAAATCCATCGCCCTGGCTTAGCCAAAACGAAAAATACAACTCTCCAAGTAGCGCCGCTTTTGATGCATAAGCTAATTCTTCAGAAGCTAGTTTCAGACCCCCAATTTCTGACGAGGCAATCGGACGATAACTGTTCGCATCGAGGCAAGGTGGATCTTGGCGAAAAACTGACACAAAATTTCTGGCAGCTTGAGAAAATCCAAGACGTGCCCCCCCGACGCGACCACTCGCAAAAATCTCGCGCCTCCGCTTGCGTGTCAAATCGCAAATTGCATTCAGTGTCGTAAGGCTACCCGTCGATGCTACCTTCGGAATGCCTCGTATTCCGGGCGTCAAATTTTTCAATTGGGTGAATGTGATTGTATCGACGAGATGAGGGCGCGCTGCGGACCGCCATCGATACATCGGCGCGACATAAACATCGGTGCCATCCGGACTGGAAATCCAGATCGTGCATCGTTGACTTACGCCAGTAAAAACGGCCGCAGGAATATTGTCGAAAGATGAATACCAAGCCGAACCGCGCAGTCTATCCCGCAAGCCCGAAAAGTCCTCGCTAAACGTTAATGACAGAGGGACAATCATTCCGCATCGCCCATCTTTTGCCGTCACATCCTGTGCCCGCAATAAGATGTAAGCATAAATGTCTGGAAAGCGCTCCCCCTGTTCTAGCTTGGAAAGATAGCCAACTTTATTCGAAGCGATGTAGGGGGGATTGCCAACGACTGCATCAAAGCCACCGTCGTCTATGATGCCGTAGAACTCTATCAACCAATGGAACGGCTTATGGCTGGCTTTCCAAGTCAGGAATTTGGCCGAAGCGGCGAGGTCGTCGCCAACGTCAACGCCATAATCCTTTGCCAGAAACCGGTCGAGCTGGCTCTCCAGTGCTCCAAGCCGCCTGCGCAGTTCAGTTTTGTGCTCGACCTGGATGCCGCCGTGCAGCGTGGTCTGCTGCTCTCGGAACAAACGGAATGCCTGATCAAGGTCTTGCGCCGCTGCTTCAATTTTCCCGGCGCGATCATCGAAATCGAAGCCTGTGGCCTCGGTCGCCTTTTTCACATCGGCTATGGAGGTATAGCCTATTAGGGTGTTGCCCGCCCTGATGTTGAAATCGATGTCCGGCAGCGGCTCGATCTGGTCCGGGTTTTCAAGCTGCGAGGCCAGTTTCAGGAAAAGACGGAGTTTACAAATCTCGACCGCCTCATCCATGATATCAACGCCATAAAGATTGGCGATAATAATCGATTTGTAGATGAAATAGTCGCGATTAGGGTGCTGCGCCACCTGCGCCAGAACCGTGCGGAAATCAGAATAGACCTGCCCACGTCCGCCGCCGCTATCAGGTGCAGAGGCAACGAATTGCTCCATGCGCTCAAGGCAGGCGTCATACAGGTCATACTGAATATTAAGCGCGGCAAATAGGAACGCGCCTGAACCGCAGGCGGGGTCCAGAATCTTGATCGACGAAATGCCTTTCCAGAATGCCCGCACCAGATCTGGGCTTTCGGCATACTGGATCACGTCGCGGGCGAACTGCCGGATATCCAGATTGTGGGTGATGAAATCCTCAATCCGCGTGATCTCTCCGCCAGCGGCCTTGGCGCGGATGGATTCATAGCGTCCGCGGCGCACGACAACTTCACGCCAGATTTCTGTGGGCAGGCCGTATTCGCGCGGTGCGGTCTTGTTCCAATCCATGCGCTGCGTAACATCATCGATGCCCGCCGCGATGTTTGCCGGAAGATCACTGTCGGTGCCATGCCGGACTGACTTGTGGATGTAGGCATCGGGGTTATCAGACAGAAGCCGCCAGACATAGCCGCCCGCCTCAAACGCCACTTTGTCATTGGAGATGGCGTTCTGGAACAGCCAAGGCACCACCGTGTTTTTGGTGATGTAATCTGTGATGTCTTCCTTGGTGTAGTAGGCCCCCATCTGCTTCTGGTTGATGTATTTTTCGAAGATATGGCCCAGAACGTCCGGGTTGATCTCCTTGCCATCGGCCTGTTCGATGGGACGGGTGTCGAGGGTCCATTCATACTGATCGAAGAAGTTGAACACGCCTTCGAATGCCGCATCGGCAATCTGGATAGTGTTGCCATCGGCCTCCAGCGCGTGGGGTTCGAATAGCCCGCCGTTGAGATAGGGGATGGTGCCCAGCAATTTGGCCGTTTCCGGATCGCGTGAATGAACAGCGGTTGCCAAGCCACCATGGAACAGCTTGAGCAGGAACGCTCGGTAGAAGCTGTGGAACTGGTCGGTGCCCTTGGCCGCGCGAACCTGTGCCAAGCGGTTTTTCAGATAGTCGATATCGCCGTCCAGAAACCGTTTTTTCTGAATGAAATAGACGAACATCAAGCGGTTGAGCATCAGCGATGCATACCACTGCCGGTCTGAAACACTGCCCAACCCATCGATGAAGCCAAGGAACTGGTCGTGCTGCTTCTTGAAGGCTTCGTAAAACCGCTTTGTGATTGTTTCGCGATTAAATGCGTCGGCGAGCTTCCGCGTGGTCCCGGCAAGGGTTAGACCCTCTTCGTCACTGAGAGCAAAGGCGATGTGATCCAGCTTCTGGATCAGCGCATCGGGTGCACTGCTTGAAAGCCAGGTATGTTCGCGGAACGCCGCTGGCCTGCCCTTTTCACGGGCCACCCACTGCCAGACTTGTTTGGTCTTCGCCGGGTCGGTGAAAATGATCAGGTGTTCGTAGGCGCGCTTCGTGATCTCGCGCTCAATGCGCTGGCGGGTGTTGCGCTCGGGTATGGCGGGGCAATGGAAAATGCGAACACCACGTTTGTCTGCCACAGGGGCGAGAGCGAATTGGAGACCTTCAGCCTCGACCATTTCTGGCTGCCGGGATGACGGGCGATCCCAGCCCAGTTCTTCGATGAACAACTTTGCGAAGTCGAAAGCTTTGAGATGGATGGTGGCGCGGGGCCTGTCGATTACCATGTTCAACCCTTCAAGCCCATTGAGCAGATAATTCGAAGTTCACTGGACGCCTCGTCCTTGTCTTGCTTCATGCAGAGCCTCCCGTCCTCGCGGAGAGCCACCACCATTTCTGCAAGCTTTTGATCGTTGATCCCGGATTTTAAGTGCCGATTCAAAGTGTCGATAGTCGATTGGAACATTGGATATTCGTAAATGTCGCCCATGGCCTTTTCGACATCGCGCACGAAATGATCGGTGAAAAACAGGTTGCGTTCATTGCCCTGTTGCTCAAGAAACCGCTTGAGGCGATCATACGTCTTGAATCGCGCGCCGGACGGGCGCCCAAGTGCGCCATGAGTGGTGCGCTCTTCCTGCATCAAGTGCTCGACACCCTTGCGCACGATTTCATGGTGAAAATCGGAGCGTTCCAGCGGCGGCTCGTCGGGCAAACATTCGGCGGCCCGCAGGATGGCAAGCGGCGATTGGGTCAAAATCTCACCTTCTCGGCTCATACAAGCAAGTGAGTCATTATCATCAGGGGTGCGAATGTAAACTAGCGCGCCCTCTTTTGCGTCGGCAACCGGCGGCACGGCCTTGGTCGCGAAAACCACATCGGGCAAATCCTCGACCAACTTCTTCAGCTTGGGGTCTGCGGTAATCGCGTTTTGCCAAATCTGAAACGCATAAGATGCTAGATCGACTTCGCCATCGTCGTCACCGTCGAGTACACCTGATTTTTCGCTGTAAAGGTCTTGGATCGGGTTCTCCTTGCTATCATCCTCAAAGAACGCCTCATCCGAACCTACAACTTCCTGATTTTCCCTCAAGCGCTCACGGACGCGTGCGCGAAGTCGGATGATCCGTTCAACACCATCGGCCGGAAGGAACGAGTAGCAATTGATAGTGTCGGCCTGTTGGCCAATTCGGTCCACTCGGCCCGCACGTTGGATTAAGCGGATGATCGCCCAGGGCAGGTCAAAATTGACGATAGTTGCGCAATCTTGAAGGTTCTGGCCTTCGGACAACACATCGGTGGCAATAAGCACGCGCAATTCCCCCTCTGCCTCTGCGACCTTTTCCTTTTTGTTTGACCTGGGACTAAATCGCCATGCAAGGCGAGTAGGGTTTTCGGACTGTCCGGTGACTGCGGAAACGGCTGTAACTCCAGCCTTCCGCAGTGCGGCCTCAAGATAGCGCGCAGTGTCAGCGAATTGGGTGAATATCAGAAACTTGCCGGTTGGGTGATCTACGCGGACGAGGTCGATCAATGCCTTTAACTTGCTGTCGCGAGCTTCGTCCCAGGTCCCACAAACACGCAACACCTCGCGCAGGGCGTCGATATCTGCTCGCAAGGCGGTTTGCAAACTCCCTTTAAAGAGTGAGGCTTTCAGCCATTTGAAGCGACGCTTCTTTGCATTGCTATAAACGCCGTAGATCAGAGCGGCCTGCTCACGCAATTTTTCCAACTCGTCGAATGTCGGCTCTGCTTCTACTCCTTCTTCGCCATATTCACCGTTGGCAAACAGCGTATCGGCAGCCTCGGAATCTGCGTCCTCGTCCGATACGTCGAGCAACTCTGCGTCTTGGGTTCCAATTGGCACGGGCAATTCATTTTCTAGCGCGTGAAGAAAGACAAGATTGCGCATTATGTGGCGTTGCAGCGACTGAATGAACGCCGGACCACCACTTTCAAGCCGCTTGAACAGATTGGTTTTGCAAAAGCCCATTAGCCGGACTCCGGCACGCCCGAGCCCGTCCATGATTGCATCTTCAGCGGGGGTCGGAGGATGTGCAGGGTCTGGGTTCAGGTAATTGGCAAGCCCGTAGCGCGGTAACTTGAGCCCATCCACTGCCGACACCACTGCATCGGAATAGGCTTTCGCGTATGGGTCATTGGGGTCGGAGTCATTGATTGCGAACTTGACAGATTTAGGCTGACGCACAGGAAAATACGAACGGCGGCCATCGGAGAAGGTGATGAATTTTCGCCCGCTGACGTCATCCGTCTGGGCGTAGTTCTGAAGTATGAAGCCGCGTGTTCGGCGGATCATATAGAGGCGCATCAGCTCTCGCCAATCATCAGTCTGGTCACTTTTTTCAAAGGCCGGAATTGAGCGTACCGCGCATTGGTGTTTGCGGACGAATTCGGTTTCACCACCGATAGCGCGTATCATCGCTTCCGGTCGGATGCCAATATCCTGATCATCTTCGATAAAAAGTCGAAGTTGGGAGGAAAGGTCGATGAACGATTTGTTGTATGGAGTAGCGGATAGCAGGATACACTGGCTATCATTGGAGCGAATGTAATCCTCAATTACCTTGTAACGCTTACCCTCGCGATTGCGCAGGTTATGGCTTTCATCGATCAGAACTGTTCGATAGCGGCGAAGTTCCGGTAGTTCGCTTTCCACGCGGGAAAGCGAGACTATTTTGGCAGAAAGATTGTAGGTTTCGACATAATCATCCCACATTTCGACAAGGTTTTTAGGGCAAATTATAAGGCTACGGCCATCGCTGTCTTCGAGTATCTTTAGTAGCGCCGATGCCATGATCGACTTGCCCAAACCGACCACGTCGCCAATCACGACGCCGCCGCGCTTGTTTAGATGATGGGCCGCAACCTTTACGGCGCTGGTTTGAAAATCAAATAGTTTATCGCCAAAAATGGCAGGTATCCTGAACTCCGATTGCCCAAGTCGTGCCTCTTGGGCGAGATGATAGGCAATCTTGAGATAGACATGGTAGGGCGGAACCAATGCTTCGCCAGCCCAGCTCTCCTCAATGATTGTGGCAAGTTCATCCGATATATCAATGCACCAGCGGTCATTCCACCGCGCCTCGAACCACGTCGCCAATTTGTCACAGGCATCATGATCCATTACATCGACATTCAGCTCCCCCTGAAACGCCAAGCCAGCGAAAGTCAAGTTGCTGCTGCCGACAAATCCGACTTTAGGGTTCACGGGGTCGGGTCTATGAAGGAGATATAGCTTTGCATGAAGAGGGTGCCTAAGAAATAGCTTAACAACGACTTTCTTAGCCCGAATCTGGCGGGCGAGACGTCGTAGACCTGCCTCGTCGGCGTTGGTTGGAGTTCCGAGAGCCAGTTGTGCCCTAAACTCCTCTGCAAGTCCCTTTTTTAGCTCAAGAACGCGCGCGTTATCGATGCCATCATCATGTATGGCGGCTGTAAGTTTCTCGCGAAGCCCTCTCTCGGGTGACTGATGCATACCTACGAGTAATCGGCACGCATTACCGCCTTGCCCAGACCATGTTTCGATTTTATCGTCAATTTGACGCCAACCACGCAAGTTGAAATATCCAACACAAAAATCGGCGCGATTGGAAACATCCAGAATATTCTTTAATTCTGGCAGAAGGGTTTTATCAATATTATCAAATATACGCGGCAAAGTTGATCTCTATAAAGAACGATTGATGATGTTCATTTGAATTATTATACTCAGAGCGAACAATGTTGTCTCGAAATCTACCCCCAATGCGAATCCACGCGAACCCTCATAGGAGCCAAAGCCTATAGGGTGTCGATGATCGAGTCTACACGCATAGAGCGTCTCGCGGATAGACCTAAGGGGCGTTGCCCCTCGCGCAAGCAAGGGTCTTCGATGAACGACCAAGGCCGTATCCCCTGCCTTCCTTCGCTGCGCTCTGTGCAGGCGGGTGATACCCCTCGGCTTTGATCGCCCTTGCGTTTGCTACCCCCACCCTCGGCGGGAGCCAAGGGTTGCTATGCGCAACCCAAAGCCAAAGAGGGATTTTCAATGACCACACTGTTTGCCCAGCCCTACGACATCACCGCGTCAGGGTTCTATTTCAACACTGCGTCGGAATTTTCCGCAAAGGCCGCGAAGCTGAAAAACGATTATAGCCAGCCCGTCGAAGAGTTTGAAATCCAGTTCATCGAAGGCGAATACCTAGACGCCAAGATGTTCGAGGCCCTGGGCGTCAATCAAGCGAACCATGCGGCCTTCCTTGAAGCCGTGACCGACTGGAGCGACGACGACAAAATCAAGGTAATCATCGCCGTGGGCGAGGCCGGTTATAAATTCACACTCGGCGACGACGCGCCCCATCAGTACGAGGTTAACCTATACCCAGCTGATAGCATAGCCGACTTGGCCGCGCAGTTTATCGAAGAGGGGCTTTATGGCGAGATACCTGAGCCATTGCGAAACTACATCGATTATGAGGCCATCGCCCGCGACCTCAGCGTTGAATATGAAGAAATTCTACTTGGCGGCACCCGATACATTTACAGATGCGGGTGAGCCTCGCCGAAGTTAGGGGGCGATCGGTCAATTGTCGCACTAGTGGCGAGACAATTGGCTTTTATCCTTGAGCCCCGCGTCGCAAGGCGATGACTTTGCCACCGTCGCGTAAAATGTCCAGATAATCGGACCACCATTGCGCCATCTTGACACGCTCATCCCAATGAGTGCCGCGATGATAGGTGCCCCGTATCTTGTTACTATCCTTATGGGCGAGCGCGCGTTCAATAGCGTCAGACGACCATTTACCGCTTTCATTCAACAGGGTGCTGGCCGTGCTGCGAAAGCCGTGGGAGGTCATTTGATCTTGCCCGTAGCCCATGCCTCGCAAAGCTGCGTTTAGTGTATTCTCTGACATTGGTGTGTTGCCGGACCTCACCGATGGGAACACATAGCGCCCGTCGCCCGTTAGACCTTGGACCTCTTTGAGTATGTCCAACACCTGGACGCTTAAAGGGACAACGTGTTCGCTGCGCATTTTCGTCTTCGCAGCGGGTATGCGCCAGACCTTGGATTCAAAATCGAACTCTGGCCATTCGGCGTGACGAAGTTCTCCAGGGCGTACAAACAGATGCGCCATGACCTTGAGAGCCAGTTTGGTCGTCAAATACCCTTCATATCCTTCGATCGCTTTGAGCAGCCCCCCGACCCCTCTTGCATCAACGATGGCCGCATGGTTCTTGACCTTAGGCGTAATCAGTGCGCCGCCTAGGGAGGCCGCTGGATCAATCCGTGCGCGAGACGTGATGATAGCATAGGTAAAGACGCGGCTGGCAAAAGAGCGGACGCGCTTGGCGGTTTCATGGTTGCCCCGAAGCTCGATCTTTTTCAACGCCGCCAGGACCTCGTAGGGCTCGATGTCGGCAATCGGCAGGCTTCCGATGTCTTTTTCCAATTGGGATGCCAGCCAGCGAGTCTTCTTTCGTGTCGCCTCGGCAATCCCTTCGCGCTCGATCTTGTCCATATACTCGTCGGCCACCGCCTTGAATGTCGTGGCATTGGCAATGTCGGCGGCTACCTTTTTGCGCTTCTTGTCTACGCTTGGGTCAATCCCCTTTGCCAAAAGCTCACGAGCTTCGTCACGCTTGGTGCGGGCGTCTTTCAGGCCCGTTTCAGGGTAACGTCCCAGAGCCAAAAGCTTCCTGAGGCCGCCGAACGAGTATTTTAGACGCCACAGCTTGGCGCCGGATGGAGAGACCTGAAGGAAAAGTCCCCGCTCATCGTAGATCGTAAAAGCCTTGCCTGTTGGCTTTGCAGAACGGACGGTAGCGTCGGAAAGAGGCATCGTGGGTTATCGTGATTTTGGGCAAGCGAAGATAACCCGCAGGATAACCCATTTTATCGCGAATACCGGCGAATACGAGCGGTCACCTGCGGAGGTGAGAGCCGCACAATAGCATGAATCTACAGGATTTTCTAGTCTTCGGCGTATGTCAGGAAATAGGGAAATGGTGCCTGGAGCCGGAATCGAACCAGCGACACGCGGATTTTCAATCCCATTTACTCTATTATGAAACCCTTATTTTACAACGGTTTGCGGGATTGCCACCCGGCGAAACCTTAGCTTTTTTTAGTCTTTTTTAGCTTTTTTTAGCCTTTTGGTCACAGATGTGATCAGGCCACCGCTTTAGGGTGCTGCTCGAACGCGGCCTGCAATTGGCCGAAGCGCTTCATGACGGCGTGGGTGTCGGCGTCACTGTCGGTCAGGACGATTTCCAGCGCCTCGCCCAGCTTCTCCAGAAGGAAGCGCACCTTGTTGGCGGGCGTCCCGTCCGGAATGCCGGTGAAGGTTTCGACGGCAAGACCCGCCAGCGCCAGCGTATCCGCCGCCGCTTCCTGCACCTGATCCGGAATGATCGCGTCAATGACGCTTTCGATCAGACCCGGCTTATCGCCCTCCGGCTGGGTATCGTCACCCGTCTCCGGCGCATCGTCGCCGCTCACCGCGTCGGTGACGGCTTCGGCGGCCTGATTGGCTACCGTGGCGACCGCTGCCGCCACTACCGCGCCCGCGACGGCGCTACCCGCTTTACTCTTAACCATGACCATGCTCCTTTGCCTGAGGTCAGAAAACTTCCGATACGGTAACCGTTTCACCGGTGCCACCCTCACGGATTACCTGAAAGGTGTCCGGGTCATATTCGCCCGTCTCAACGCCATCGTGGCGATATGTCTGCACTTTCGTGTTGGCATCCGCCCAGCACTCTCCGACGAGTTGCCATTCTGGGTGCGACCTGTAATCAGTCACCATTGCCGCTTACTCCTGTGCCGCGATTGATATGTTGTCGATTGTACTGCCCGCGCCAGCCGACTGGACAAAAACCCGAACAAACTTCCACAGGCCGGTCGTGTGATAGAGCGGCGTTGCTCCCGAACCAGTCACGTTGACAGAGCCGATGATCGCAAAATTTGCACCATTTTGAGACCCTGCCAGGGCTATTGTAAAATTAGCCCCAAGCGTGGCCTGTACCGATATCTGGATACGTGAGCAGCCCTCAATGTTGTACGTCGGCGTCGTTGAGTTGACCACGGTCGGATCAACCACGCGCGAAATCGCCTGAAACCGCGTCGGCGGACGATCAAATGGCCGCTCGATGGTGCGAACCGAACAATTGAACGACGGCGTTGTTCCTGCGACCGTCCGAACAAAACGACGAAACAGGCCGCGCATAGGCAGGCGGGGCGACCTGTAAATCCCCGCACCGGTGACGCGCTCGAATTGATATACGTGATACCAGTTAGACCCGTCTTCACTCTCTTCAATCACAACGTCCAGCGTCGGATTGGTGCCACTGACAGAGGTGACCGCCAGCATACACTGATAACTCCCAGCGCCGCCATAAACAGGCGTTATCGCCGAACTGGTCGTTGTCGTCGTAATTGCCCCGCCTTGAACTTCGACGGTTTGAACCGCCACAGACGACGCCATATTGACTGGCACGCTCCCGCCCAAGGTGCCAACCCCCAAGGCCGGCACCCGTGAAAGGACCCCTGAGATGTTGAACGATATGCGCTTCAAAAAGGCAATTATCGAAAAATCGCCAGTGTCGGACACTGCGGCCGGATCGGTCTTATTTCCGACATCTGCCTCATTCGGCAACGCCAGTTCATTGCCATCAGCCCCTACCAGACAGGTTGCCGAAATTAAACCATCAGCCTCATCACCAGTCGGCTTTGCGAACAACCATTTTGTAGCTATTCCAAAACGATTGTCTTGGGTTGACCTGAAAAACAACATTTTTTTCTCGGCTCCACTTAAAAATCAGGACATTTTTCCAATTATTACGACAGCCGTAACAATCACGAGAACGACAATGGACCTCAATTCGGTGTGTGCGGCTTGCTTAAGACGTTTCATCGCCGTTCCCTTCAACCTGACGCGCCTTTGTGCTGGCCATCTTTATGATGACCTCCACAATGATCATGGCCGTGAGCCCGATCAGGAAGGCCGCGCCCCAGCTTGCTTGCTGCGGCGTGATCCCGTCATTGATCAGAAAGGGCGCAAGCCACGGATGCCCCACAAAGCCGGTGATGAAACCCACGGCGGTTTTGCGCGCCGCACCTTTCACGTCATGCCAGTCATAAAGCGCGGAGACGAGCCCGCCGCCCATGGCCGCAAGGCCCGCAAACACATGATCCAGCGTGTCCATCAACTCCCCCCAAAGCCGCAATACGCGGCGGCCAGCTTTTCGTGATAGCGGTTTTCGCGGAACGCAGACCCGTTATAGCCGCGCGCGAACGCGACCCAGCTATCGGCCATGCGCCCACCCTTTTTGAGCGCGGGCAACAGGCCGGAATTCCGGATGAAATTTTCAAAGGCGATCAGTTGCGCCGCCTCGTCCCGGTTCATGGCCTGCACGTATCCGAACACGTCCTCAAATCCCGCCGCCTTGTGGTTTTCACCCATGATCTGAAACAGGCCATAGGACGCCGCCTTAAGCCCCGCTTCGGGGTCAAGGGCGATGGCCCGGAGGTGTTGCTGATGACGAAGGGCCTCCGTCTTGGGGTACTTCGTGCGGTCCCATTTAGGGTAGCTGATCGAAGGCCACCGCTCATCAAACCGCGCGCCGGTCAATTTGCTGAACCGGTGCGGCTCGAACAGCTTCTTGGCCATGCCGTTTGAAAAGCCATCGCCCGACGCCTCGACTTGACGCACCGCCTTGACGTGTTCGACACTGACGCCAAGGCGCTGCGCAGAGGCCCGGAAATCCGCCTCAGACAACTTTGTGTCCGGCCCGGCCCTAAACCACGCCTCAGTCGCGGCTTCGGTCTTCCGACCCCACACACCGTCAATCGGCCCCGGATCGAAGCCGCGCGCCTTGAGGTATTGTTGAAATTCGATCATGTCAGCACCTCTACGGTTACGTGCGTCAGACCAAACCCCTGAAGGTTCAGGTTGACCGGGTTCGTGCCATCGGTGGCCGTGTGCTTGACGATCAGCTCGTAATACTGACCCGCTGCGACGCTGAGCGCGCCACTGAAAGCGTTCAGCCCCCCGGCATCTGCGTTGCCGGGCAGCGCCACATTGAAACGCCCAAGGAAGGCGCCGCCATCGCGTCGCAACTCGACCCGGCGATAGCCATAAGCGTTAACGTCAAACTCACCGTAAAACTGGATCGAAATGGCCTTGATATTTCGGCCTGCCGGGATCGTCAGGCGTGACGGGTTCGCTGAGGACCACATGCCAAATGTGTCGTATTCCGGCTCCAGCGGCACCGGATATTCGGTCCCGGACGTCATCAGCAAATTGGTAGCCAGACGGAATTTAGAGATTTTTGAGTACCAGATCGGCGCGGCCCCGGCAGGCAGAGACACATCCGCCTGACGATAGCGACCGTTGAAATGGTTGGCTCCGCCCCAAATCAGATACTTCGGAGACGACACGACGTGCACGCCATAGTCCATTTCGGTATATGACCCACCGAAATCATTACGGTCGATGATCACGCTTGAGCGGCTCAGATAATCCGCATTTGTGCCTGATAGCTTTACGCCCGTAGATGGCGGGCGTGTCGCGGGCGGTTCAGGATCGTCGGGGTATTGATTGAGCTTGTTATCGGTGATGGTCACGTCAAAACAATCGATCAGGTCAACGCCGACCCACGCGGATGTCGCCCCCGCGTTGTGATAGACATTGTTGCCCTGAAAAAAAATCTGTTGTGCTTTATCCGCTCGAAACACGCCTTTGTAGCTATTGCCGTGGCAGTTGATGATCGAGAAATGCGGCCTTCCGGCATAGCCTTCCGGAAATTCAACATTCATCACGCGACCAATGTTGAACACGGTGGCCTGATTTAGGATGATGCCCTCGCTCGCCGCGAATGAATAAATGACATCGTCCATCCCCACAGCCGTGAGATCGATAAACCGGTGGTCCGTGGGATACATCACGCCGGTTATTTTGACGCCGGTCGAGGTGATGGTGTTGTCCGCTTCGGCAAGGCTGCTGGTGCCATTCGGCATAATGCCCTCAAGCCCAAGCCCGGAATGCAGCGAACCGTTAATATTGATCAATTGCATCAGGGTGTCGAAACCCTGCGTCTGTTCGTTTAGCCCCTTGATACGCAGATGCTCGGTTCGAAACCTAATGGCCGAACGCTCATCAAACCCGGTAGGCGTATATTCGGAGGTAAGGGCCGTCTCCCCCACACCGCCGTAAGCCAGGGTGAAATAACCCAGATAGCCCGTATGCTCTTTGTCTGTGATCTTGGTGTATAGGCTGGGCGCAACCAATCGCGATATCTCTTCGCTTTCACCATAGATTGCAAAAGGCTGATCGAAGAGTTGCAACGGGCTGTTGCAGCGGTAATTGCCGCTGCGCATTTTCCAATAAAACCCCTTACCGATGTCGGCGGCATAAGCCTTCATCGCATTGAAGGCTGCGGTATTATCGAAGATGCCGTCCGCACGACCGCCGAACTTCTCAATGTCCAGATCAAGGCCAATATTGATCCAGAATTTTTTCAGCGCCGCCGCCGAAAACTCCTGATCCACGTCGCTACGCAGGGAATGCGCCAATATTTCATCGGCCTCATCCGCTGCGGTCTCAGCGCGGGCCACATCTGCGGCAATGGCGGCAAGCGCCGCTGCGCGGTCCTCGGAAATATCCGCCAATGTCGCTGAACGCGCGGAGGCAAAATCATACAAAACCTCCTCGCGCCGCGTGTTGATCGAACCAAGCGTATTTTCTCGCTCGTTTCTGATAGACCCAAGGCTGTTTTCGCGCTCCGCCTCAATATCGATAACCGCCGCGTCGCGCGTCTGGATCGTCACGTCGCGCGCGGCTTGGGCAGCCTCACGCGCGGTTTCCGCCGCCCCCCGGTCCGTCTGCGTCTGGTTGCGCAAGGTCTGAACGGCAGACCGGTCGGCGGCGACCGCCCCACGATCCGTAGCCACCTGAGCGACATCGGCGTCAAACTGCGCCTTGTACTGCTCGCCCGTGACGCCAAATGGCGCTTTGACCGCTCGCTCAATATCGCGGCGGTGCTCCTGCGATTGACGTGTCAGCTTGTCATAGGCCTCTTCTGAGGCCCCCGGCACAAAGCGCGCCGTTGCACCAAACGGCTGTTCCTGATTGATCGGCGTGACGCGGGCGATAGCCAGTTTGCGGACAACGCCACCGGCCCCCCAACCGCCCACCGGGACCACGCTGGAATTGAGCGTGACTGATCCGCCATTAACCAGGGTGTCGGAACCGCTAAGCGTGTATTGTGAACCGGACGTCAACACGGTCTGAACGCCATCGGCTTCAATAATGACCCTGACTTCTGCCGGATCGTCATAACCCCATTTCGGCGTTGTGCCGGACGTGGCAAAAGGCCCTACGGCAGTACCCGTAAGGTCATAGACTGTGACCGGAACGACATTGGGGGTGGTCATGGCAAACCCGTCTGAAACAAACTCCAGACGAGTGTAAGCCCACCCCAAAGGGCGGGCGTTTTGGGACCTTATTGCACGGCTTCGGTGGGCTTAAGCCAGAATTCCTGATCGTTTTCGCGCTTGACGCGCTTCTCATATCGCGCGGCCCAGCCGGGGTCCATCGCCTCCTGAACCCGCCAGAACAAGGCGTAATCCAGCGCCGCGCGCGTGTACCACAGATTGATCAGAGGGACTTGCGACTTGGAAATGTAATAGGCCTGATCGCCTGCGTTTTTCAGGCCCTTCGGACGTTTGGCCGCGTCCTTTTCCGTGGCCACGCCGCGCAACGTCCCCGCCAGATTATACAGGGCGGCAAAGTCGCTGACGGCTGGGCCACCAAAGGTTTCCAGAAGCCCGCCGCCGTATCGGCTTTTCTCTCCGAACAGGAAGTCTCCATAGATGCCAAGGCCACCGCCCTGCACCATGGCCGCCAGAACGGTCTTGGTATTGACCGGGCGCGGTTCACGCCCCTTGGCCAAATCCTTGGCGCTCATGCTGGCATAGCCCAAAAGCGTGGTCCCAAGGATGAGTTGAACAAGCGGCGCAACCGCGTGGCCGTCGCGCGCATCGCGGATTGCGGGGGCCAGAGAGCGATTGATATAGGCCGTCGAGAAGGACCAGAATTGCAGGAAGGCGCGCACCGCCTCACCTTCGACCGTGCCGGGCTTCAAGCCACCGAAACTAAGCGCGCGGTTTTCACGGCCCCGTGCTTCGGACGTGGCGTTATCGAGAATGTCCTGCATCATCGTCCGGCCCTTGGTGGCCGTCGCGTCGTCAAGGCCATCAAAGACAATGAAGGTTTCGCCCTCAATGGTTTGAGTATTCAGCCTGATTTTGTCCCAATCTTTGGCGTCGATCCCGTATCGTTCCAGCGTGCGGCGGAACATCTTGGGCACATCGTCATAGGACCGGTTGGCGAGCTGCGCCATGCGACGGCCATAGATGGACGCCACACCGGCCCGCAACCCGTCATTCCAGAATTCAAAGCCCTGCGCCATCATATTGAAGCGACCGGCGGCGGTATAAAACCCCAACGCCCCGTCGCGCATATTGACGCCGGACGCCATCTTACCGATGGCCATTCGCGCCCCGGCGTCGAGCAATGCCGCCGCTTCGCGCGTGCGCGTGCCGCCAAGCCGCGTTATACCACCCAGCACACCGCCCCACGCCTGCAACCACGGCACACCGGCACGGTGAAGTTGATAGTGGGCAACCTGAAGGTCACCGAACGCCGAAAGCACCATGCCCCCCAGCTTGGCCACGCTTTGGTGTTTCCTCAACAGCGAACCGGCCATAGCCAGGCGGAGGTTTTCAGGCGCATCCGCCGCACCCGTGATCGCCTCATAGGCGGCCGCCATGCGCCGGCTCTGTAGCTTTTCCCCGGTCTTGCCGTCGCCGCGCGCCTTGGCCGAATTCATCGCCTCGGTGATTTCGTTCTGCCACGCTATGTCCGGGTTTGGCCCGAAACGACGCATCAGCGCCGTGTTACGCGCGCCGCGCCGCACCTGTTGCGTGATGGCGTCAAACAAAGACCCCCGGCCATAGGCGTCGTGGTACGTCATCCACGCATCGGGTGACCGGAAATGCAACACCCGCTCACCCGAAGCGTTGCGCGCCGCGCCGCCCTTCGGCAAAAAACCTTCGATTTCGTCAATGCCTTTGGACACATCGTGCTTACCCGCCACGATATTGAACCATATGTCGTTCAGCATCTGACGCGGATTATCGACGCCGTCGAACGTCGCGGGATCAAGCAACGGCGTGATGAAATCCGCCCATGCCTTTTGCGCGGCTTCCTGATCCGCGCGGTTGAAATACCCCCCCGACACCTTGACCGGATCGTGCGTCTGCCGAACGACATAGCCGTCCAGCTTGCCGATCCATGCCCCGGCGTCATTCTGCATCAGGCGCACGCGCTCTAAGGCCGCGTTGAACACCTTGGCCGCCGCCATGGCCATATCATCGCCGCTGGGGCCACCCTTACCGCCGTTCAGATGCGCCATGTCCTGCGCCACGCGGCCTTCCCATGCACGGTCCCTGAGTATCGAAGTGACGCGCTTCCACACGCCGCGCGCGCGCAATCCCTCCTCGATGTCGCCAATGATTTCGGCCTGTAGCGCGCCACCCATGGCGTCCACACTATTGAGCCCGCCGAAACCGGCCTTTTCCGAACCGATGGTCAGGGCCTCAAGACGGTCAACCTCATTACCCGTCATACGCGCCATATCGGCGCGGCGCGCGGCCTTGGCACGCTCAGACATAGCCCGCGCCCGCGTCGATTGAAGGCCAGAAATAACCTCTTCTTTGGTGAGTTCACGCGCGGCTTCACGGGCCGCATCGGCATCCGTAAGCATAGGATTAGCGTTTTTTTTCGCTAACTTCTTGGCGATATACCGCTCAACGATGCGCTCAATTTCGTCATCCGAAAACGCGCCCTTAACCGCCGCTCTGACCGGCGCATGACACAAACGAGGGTCTTTGGCCATCAGACGATCTTTCCAAATTGCGCACGGATCAGACGGCGCTGAGCCTGCGTAAGGTCAGGCGCATCAAGCAAAACAATAATAAAATGACACTCAGGCTCCGGCGGCTCATCCTTCACCTTCTCCATGAAATCGGCTTCGGAATGGAACGGCGCATCAAGTGTGCCCCCAGCCAAAGCAAGGGCGTAAGTCGCGCCATCCCGCCATTTGAAATCATCGGGATAGACAGGCGTGAGCCCTATGAAGCCTATCCGATAAACATTCCAAGGGTCATGCTTCTTTCGGATATCAAACATCAGACGATCCCTTGGCTCACGCAAAACGCCGCCGCCCTCACGGCTTCGGCCAGCAAATCAGGATTATCAATCGGCTCAGGGGTAAGGGCGGTTTCGGCCCTTAGCGCGTCCACCTCGGCCATAAGTGTGCGGGTTTCATCGTCCTGCGGGACGTAGGGCCTTATGGGTTTTTCGGCGGCGGTGGCGTTGCCGGGCTCAGTTGTTCCGCCAGTGCCCTCAGCCGCTTTTCCGCCGCCTTGGCCTGCATCGGGGATAAGTCCGGGTCCGGCATTTTCGCCCGGCGCTGGGCGATCCGCTGAAAACCATCGGCCATTGCCCTCAGGCCCTCCGCCCTCATCTGCGAACTGTTCAACGCCATCGCGTCCATTCCTCACGGCTTTAGCGCGCAAAACCTCTATCTGCGCTTTTACATCAAAATCCGGCACGTCACCAAGCAAATCAACCCCGCCGGTTCTGGCCATGGCGGCTTCGGCAAGGTCTTTCAGGTCGGCGGCAATATCGTCGGCGCGGCGCTGAACCCGGTAATCCTTGTCTTTGAAAAACAGGTCAAGGTAATCACGCGCCTCCGGGCTAAGCGCATCGCCACCGAACAAAACCGGCTGATCCGCCCACTTCTCAATCGTCTCGGCCATGTTGAGCCGCTGATCACGCACATGGCGCACAAAGGCCAAAGCCTCCTTCAACGCTTCGGTCGTATCGGCCCCCGGCGTCAATTCTCCGGCCTGCGCCATGGACCGCATCTTTGCCCAGGTCGAGGCCACGTCCGAAAGCGCGTTCCCCAGCGCCTTCATCATCGGGTTGCCGGTTTCAAAAATTGAGAAGACCAAATCGCGGTCACCGAACGCCTTGGCCACCATGCCGGCCTGCATCCGCTCAATCCCCGCCTGACTGAGCCGCTTGGTCTGCGGGTCGATCAGGTCGTTTTCCTGCCCCGCGCCTGCGCGTTCAAGGAACCGGCGGGCAAAGGCATCGTTTTGCGTGCGCGTGATCAGGCCGCCCTGATAAAGGCCGATGTCTTCGGCGCGCATCGCTTCGGCGTCCACAAAGGCCTGCTCGGTGACCCCCATGCGTTCGGATGTGTCGGCATTCATTTCACGGCTGAGCCGCACGCGCTGCGGCCCGTCCATCGGCTGAGTGCGGACGCGGACCAAAACCGGCGCTTCCATGCCCTTCACGTCAAAGCCGCTGTCAATCAGCGCCTGACGATACTTGGCGGCATAATCGGCCCCCTTGGCATAGCCACGGCGGATCACGATGGTTCGGCCATTGCCGCTTTCCACCGTGCCATCGGGGGCAATGATCGGCGCGCCGCCTTCGGCTTCGCGTGACGTCAAAAGCCGTAAGGGGTTGAATTCACGCTCCATGCGCTGCAACCGCGCCTGTGATCCCGCGCGGTCGCGTTCGCGCGGCTGCATCTCTTCGGGATACATCAGGTTGCGGCTTAGCTCATCATCATGGCTGGTCATCAAATCACGGGCTTCGACCACGGCAAAGCGCACCGGAATATTCGTGCCGCGCACCGTGGCCGCCACATCGGCGTCATAGACGCGCGCCGGGATTTGCAAATCCACACCGGCTTCGTCCAGTGATCGCGCCGCACGCGGACGGTCGGCGGCCTTAAGGACCAATTCCGCCACATCGACGCGGCCATCATCGGCAAAATCGCCAATCGCCTTGGCCGTGGCCCCGGCCTGATCTATGGCGTCCAAAGCCTGTACAGGGAGCGGCGCGCGCGGCCTTGCCATCGGCGTTTCCGGCATGGCGGGCACATCGGCCTCATATCCGTTCTCGGCCATTCTGGCGCGATTGGCGGCTACGTAATCGCGCGTTTCCTTGGGCATGGCGCTAAGCCAGTCGGCCCCGTGCGTGTTCATCGCCTTTTGCACACGTCCCGGCCCGGCATTGTAGGCCGCCCATGCCTTGTCCACATCACCGCCAAAGGTTTCAAGCTGCTTGTCAAAATAGGCCCGCCCCAGCGCGCGGTTATAGTCCGGATCGGTTTTATACTTCACCTCATCAAAGGGAAGCCCCGCCAGACGCGCCGCTTCCGGGGCTGTGCCGGGCATGACCTGAGCAACACCGATTGCCCCTTTCGGCGACCGTAACGGCTGGCCATCCGCGCCGAATTGCTGGCCTCGGCTTTCGCGGTGAATGAGGGCGTCAAACGCCGCATCGCTATAGTTGGGGCGCGTGGCACGGCGCAAAGCCCCATAACCATAGGAAAGGCCCTCAATACCGCCGCCCAAAATGGTGCCGCCCAAAATGTCAATGGCCGCATCTTCCGGGCCATAATCCCGGCCCGCATAGCTGGACAATCCATAGGTGAGACCTCCCGACAAAGCGCCGCCTTTGAACCCGGCCCAGCCACCGCGCGCCACCCGCGTGGCAAGGCCCGCCTTACCCACCGTTCCGGCCATGCGCGCTTCGCCCGCCACAGGGATAAGGTTGACCACCATGCCCGCCGGATCAACCATGCCGCCCGTAAGGGACAACGCAAAGCCTTCAAGGCCGCCGACGCTGTCATTGCGGCTCAACACATCGCGGCGATAGATTTCATCGCGCTTGTTACGGTGTTTATAGGCCGCATCGCTTTCGGTGACCGGCCCGGTGAAACTCAGTTCGCCGTCGATGCCATATCGGCTATTGGCTTCGGCAGGCGTCAACATGCGCTGATTTTGGCCTCTGGCCTGATCCCACACCTGCCCCAGAAAGCCCCCGGTCAGGCCGGTCAATGAACCCACCTCACCGCCCGTAAACATGACGCCGCGCACGTCGCGTTGCGTGGCGGGCGTCAATGCCGCCTGACGGTCGGCCTCGGACTGATCGGTGACCGGCCCGTCAATATATCCCGGCAAAGGCATTACAGACCCTCCCACGCATGGCGTTGCGCCTGTTCCCACGTCACGACAATCGGCTTGCCATCCTCACCGAAAACGGCACGAAACCCGCCGGTGGCCGAAGGCACGGTCAACATGACGCCCGTATCGTCTTCGGTATTGATCCACACACCCCGGTCTTTGATTTGCGACCGTTCGCGCTCGCGCTCCTGATCCGCAGTAAGGCCCGGTGAGGTCTGGCGCGGTTGAAACGCCCGGCGACCCAATTCAAGGTCTGTCTTGATGTATTGCAGCCCAAGCGTGACGGCCCCCAATCCATCGGTTTCCGCCGGACGCGCGAACAGTCCGCCTTTCAGCTTCACCTGTACGCGCTGCTGATTAGCCAGTGCGCGCGGCACACGGATATTCAGCCGGTCACTTATGGCGTAGCGCTGCTCAATAAGAAGCTTGGCCACGTCGCGCGCCGCCTCATCATCGCCCTTACCATCGGCTTTCAGGCCTCTGGCCATCTGATAGGCCGCCTGTTTAAGATTGCCGCCAAATCCCTGTCCGGCGGGGGAATAGGCCCATGTGCCGACATAATCGTCCATGGCCTCATCGACTGCGCTTTTCAAAGACGCGGTCTGATTTTCATTCAGCTTGATCTGCGCCGCACGTCCCGTCAGATAGGCATATTGCCCCAGCGCGACCGGGTCACCCTGCGTCTGGTTCAATATGGCCGCATCCGTGCCGTCAAGGCGCGCACGTTGCAAATCCCGAAGCCCCAGCCCGCCATAGCGGCCAAAGCCCCCCAGCGTATTCCACGCCTCAAGAAGACGTTCGTCCTTCTGATCCGGCGGGGCCTTTTTGATGGCGTTCACGATGCTTCTGGCCGCACGTCCGGGCAGGACACTGAGCTGCGCATCGGAATGCCCCCACTGTTTTTGCAGCGCCACAACCCCATTGGCCCATTGTTCGCCCGCCCCCGGCTGACCGGACTGCACCGCCTGCCACTTGGCGTTATAGTCTGGCATAGACAGTGCCGCACCGGCCCCATCCGCCTGACGCGCGGCAAAGACCCTATCACCCGCCTCGCGCGCTTTCTGCCACCGTGCATATTTACGCGCATAATCCGGGTCATTATCGGCGGGCTTCATGGCCGCTATGGTTTCGGCGTATTGCGCGCTGGTCTGGGTCAAGGCCGTCTTGGTAAGGCCAAAGTCTGCCTTGGCTTCCGTCGCGGCCTGCCCGTACTGTTTAAATCGCACCGGCCCCTCAACCGGGCCATAGGCCTTGATGAACTGCGCCTGGCTCAAAGACGCGCCTTCGCCCGTGACGGTAATTCGCGTCAATTCATCCTGCATGTCCTGCTCTAAGGCCTGCGCCGCCGCCGCCTGCGCCGCCGAAGCGCGGATCGTGGCGACCTGCCCCTGAAACCGCGCGAAGACTTCCGGCTGCATCACCTTGGCGGCTTCAAAATCCGGACTTTGCAAAAAGGCTTCAAGGCCCGCCGCATCCTGATTATCGACATAGCTATCGGCCATGGCGCCAAGGAAGGTGGTCGGCATGGATGCCATAACCTGTATCCGCTGCTCTGGCGGCAAGGCGCTGATTGCCTTGGTTCCTTCAGTCATTGCCGTTTGATAGGCGTCTTTTGTAGGGCTCAGGCGCACCGCGTTGACAAGGTTGCCGATGACCTGTTTCGAGTTTTCGCGGATCTGGGTTTCATTCACCCGCATAAGCGTCCCGCGAAGGTCAAGCTGAACCTTAGACCGCAACTGTGCCACCTGTTGCGTCAGGATTGGCTTTTGCCACTCCGGCGCGGCGTCGATCAGCGATTGCGCCCGCTGATCAAATCGCGCCGTGGCCGTAGCCTCATAATCCGGCTGCAACATCACATCGCCGCGCTCATCATCCTTGAGCTGCTGCATGATGTCGATGTTGAAACCGGTGAGGACTTTGGACGTTTCGGACGCGCGCACCGCTTCTTGCTGCGCCTGAACGATGCGGCCTATGTCGGCGTTCTCGACATCCGCCGCCCGCTGAACACGGCCCGCGCGGTTTGCGTCATTCATCTGATCGAAAAAGCGCTGCTCGCGCTCATTCAACATGGCGCGCGTACCGGCGGAAAGCGCGTCATAACTGTCGGTCGCCGCCTTGGCAAAGCCGGGGCGCGTCGTGTCGCGCGTGGCCTCAAGCTGGCCATAGGTGTCGTTATAGGCCGTATCTAGGCCCGTCAGCGCTCTTTGCGCGTTTTCCTGCGCTATGCGGTCCTCAGACGCATTGAAACGTTCCATGGCATCGCCAAGCGCCCCAAGACCGAAATCCGTAGGCCTGACCACATCTGTTGAAATCGACGCGCCATTTAGGTCACGACGCGCCACACCGGGCAGTTTGGCCATTTAGAACATCCTCCGGTTATTGTAGCCGCCATACCCCGCCCCACTCCATGACGGGCGCGGCGTAAGCGACGGCGCTGAGGCAGGGTTACCCTCAGACCCACGGGTGGAGGCCATGCCGCGACTTTCACGGTACTGCCCATATCCCCCCAACAACGAGGCTCCGGCATTAAGCACACCGCCGATCAGCGCATTCTTGCCTTCGGCCCGCGCCACATTGGCTTCATAAAGGGCGTTCCGGGCCTGCGTCTGGCCCTGATAGATCAGGGCGCGGGCGTTATAGAGGCTGTCCCCGACAAACTCATTCATCACGTCAATGGCCGATCCGGTGAAACCGCCGCCCGCCGCCGCGCTCACAAACCCAGACGCCTCGGCTTTCGACGACTGGCGCATGTCTTCCATGGCGCTGCGCCCGGCCTCCATATTGATCCGGTCGGCTTCCATGCGAAGCTGTCGCGCGCGGGCCTTGGCCGCGTTATTGGCGTTGAACGCGCCCAAAAGCGAGGCGAAGGCATTGATTGCCGATCCGGCCAAAGACGATCCGCCGCCACCGCCGCCGCCTTTTGCGCCGCCCGATGATCCGCCCGCCGAAGACGCCAAGGCTGCACTAGACATAGAATTCCCCTTCATTGGCGCTGGGCAGGAAACCGAGCTTAAGAATAAACGCTTCGGCCCCCGGACAGCGGGATGCATTGACCCAGATTTGCTTATCCGGGTTGGCAATCTTGGCGTTCAGGATCATTTCGGTGACGTGGCGATAAACCAGTACCCAATGCCGCTTGGTCATCTGACTACCGACAAGCGCCCAAAGATCGAGCGTGCCGCGTGCCGGATCATCAATAAGGCCACCCATGCCAAGGATGCGGGTTCCGGCCTGTAGCGTCCATTTCGGGCCGCCATGCACCCGCCGTTGCAGCGCATCAAATTCGGCCTGCATGTCTTCCCTGAGATAGCAACGGGCCTCGTCCCCGTCGCGGTAGGGTCTGATCCACGTTCCCATTATTGCGCCACCGTCTGAATGCTTTTCAGTATGAAATCGAAGCCGTCATCGCCTTCGATGACGATGCACGGGTCTTCCTCATCCGCGCCGCCAAGGTTGAGAGTTTCAACCCGGTGTCTGGGCGTCAAAGCCTCTGTGTCGCCAAGGTCGCGCGACACATCCCAATCCCAACGGTCAACGCCCTCAACAGACGCCCGGACGAATACGCCCTCAAAGGCGACACTGACCTCGGTGGGCCTGAACTTGCGGCCCTGCCGATCGTCAGCCGTGAAGGGAAGGCTGCGATAGCGCCAGGTATAGGGCAGGCCCCAGATGATCTCTTTGGCCGTCTGCTCCATAGGCAAGGTGATGCTGCCGCCGCTGACCACAATGTTGGGACCGGCGCTGGCAAACCGCCCGTCGCCGTCGCCTATCAACACGGTAAGCGTTTCTCCGTTCAGGTGCGCGCCAACCGTTACCGTGCCCGTCGGCGTGGCGTCATAGCGCCGCCCGGCAAGGTCAAGGCGCATCCGATCATCCGGATCAGACATCCACAGCACAAACCGCTGATCCGCGCCGCCCTTGCGACGCTTGGCCACGATCCACAGCCGATCATTGCCCAGCGCATCGGGTACGACACAGAGGCTTTCGACCGTCATACCCCCGGCAAGCTGTTGCTGCGTCCAGCCCTTGATGTTCTGTTCGCGGTTATAGACAAAGCTGGCAAGGCTGTTGTCGGCTTGCCGCGTCCAAAGCTGGTAATACGGCGCGGCGGCATAGGCGATTTCGACAAACTTTTTGTCGGCTATGTGCTTGGCAATAAAGCTGAGGTCCGTCGAAACACCGGGATAGTCATAGGCCGACACGGTAAGATCACGGATGGATCGGCTACCGCGCGTCACCCAAATGACGCTTTCCTGCGCCTTGACCGGGCGCACATCGGCGCAGCCAAAACGGCTGAGGGCGCGCGGCTTGGCTCCGCCCGGCGTCAACGGCGCTTCGCCCGTATCCCCCACAATCACGCCTTCGCCACCGTGCGTCAGGGCGATCAGGAGCGACGTGGACACAAAGGCCTGCGCCTTGAAACTGTCGTCACCGACAAAGCCCTGAATGGCGTCGTCATCCTGCACCGTGCCGGTGCCAAGGCCGGGCGTGAACGTGGCCTTATCGGCATAGTAGCCCGCGCTCTGGCTGGCGTTGAAGCGGTCTTTGGCGCTGGCGCTGCCCCCGACGATCAGGCGCTCCTCGCGCAACTCAGGCCATGCACTCGGCCATCCGCGATAATCGGAATACATGCTCTCAGACCATGCCGGTGTGTCCGGAATGGCGTAGGTATTGACGGGCTTGTACTCACGCTTCCCGGCGTTGAGCGCGCCTAGCGTCGGCAATGTGCGGATCACGGTTGCCGTGGCGGAGGTCGCACTTAGAACGCTTGTGATCTGAACCACGCCGGAATTGTCATGCAGATAGGTCCAATCCACCACGCCATCGGACCCGTTGCCGCGATCATGCTGCGGCGGCGTATTACCTGTTTTATCGCCAGAGGCGGCGTTGGTCGCGTAATAGACACGGCCATTTGACAATCGCATTTCATTGCCGATGGGGTCATAATCGGATTGCCACGTCTGAATACCGGGCAGGCCGGTTGACGAACGCAACTTGAAAAACGCACCCTCCATCCCGGCATGAAAGGCGGGAAAGGTCGCCGTAAGGGTCACGCTGCCTTTTTCAGCAGAGGCAGAAATCGTCTTGCTGGCATCCGTGTTTTCAGGGAACCACGGCCCGTCTTCAAACACATAATCCCCCCAATTCCATGAGGTTTCCGACACCTTTTGCAGACGCTTGGGCTTGCGGCCATCGGCATGGAAAAAGACGATCACATCTCCCATTTGCTTCCAGCGCAGCCCGCTTAAATCTTCGTCGGCATACGGCCCGGGAATATAGGGTGCGTCTTCCCCGCCAAGATTTATGCGAACGCCATCAACGCCCCAGACGCCGGTATAGCCGTCGCCAATCTCGATGACATAGGCCTCGTCCAGCGCCCGGACGTACTCGATCAGGCGCGCGGGCTTATCGGCGTATCGCGTGGCCCCGGCAAACCAGAAACCGGCGCGGCGACGGGCCGGGCCGGTGACCTGCGGGATCAGGTTAAGCATTTCCTTCGCGCCGTTCTGAAACTGCGCAAGGTCAGAGCGGCCCCACAGGTCGGGGCAAAGCTCTCCGGATGTGAAGTTATTCTTGAACATGGCCCCATGTTACGCGCGCGCGCAACACGGGGCGTTTTGGGACCTCAGACCGCCAGACGGCGGTACAGGTGGTAACCCTGAATGTCCGGCTGATCCACGCCGTGATTGTAGCTTTCGACGCGCGCCGCGTCCAAAAGCGCAGCGGCATAAGCCTCCCTGAGCGACGGAACCTTGTCCACCTTACCCGTGACGATATTGCACGCCAGCTCGGCAATCTTGAGCGACGTGGCCAGCATGAGGTGAAGCGGCAGGACATCCCACGGCACCGAAACCACCACCTTGGCCCACGATAGCGCCGCCATGGATTTGATGGCCCGCACCGGCACACCGTTTTTAAGGACAAGGCCGACTTCCCAATCGGTGCGAACATCAATCACCGAGGCGCGCAGGAAACCTTCGGGCAGGCCATAAACATGCGTCCAGCGACCGGCCACCACGCCGGATAGCGGCTGCAACTCAATATCCATGGTGGCGTTTTTCCAATCATGGTCAGACAGGACAAGGTCTTTGGCCGTATCCGCAAACATCAGAACCTTGCGGGTGGCCTCGCGGATGTCACCGGACAGAGACGTTTCGATGATCGCCTGCCCCAGATGGCCATGCACCATGTTTATGATTTCGACTTTCGACGCCATATCGGCCCCCTGTAAATGAAAATGGCGGCCCCTTACTCACGCGGGGCCGCCACCAAAGCGCAGACGGAAAAGACAGTTTGCGTGCAATCCCTTCGCCCGCGCGTTCTGTTAGGCGTCGCAGCCCTTGATCTGCCACGTCACCGTGCCGGTCGCTGCCGCGCCGCCGATAGTGGCATAAAGGTTGACGGTGCCATTCTTGCGCGATTGCGCTGCGATAGCGGCCTCAAGGGAGGCGTAACCCAGCACTTGCCACAGCGGCATCGGATATTTTTCAATCCCCACAGACGCCATGATTTTGCGCGTACCCGCCGAAGCCGTCGAGGCGGCGGCGGCAAGCGCAGCGGGATTGGCGGTGTCGCCAATGGAAAGCGTGGTGCTCGCCCCCAGCGCATCGTAAGAGTAATCGGACCCATACGGGTCAAGAATAGCTTCCAGAAGGAAGTTACCCAAAAAGATACGGTCAGCCACAGGGGCCGCCGCAAGCTCGACGCTGTCGATACACTGGCGCTTGATGAACTCACCACCCAGCGCACCAATCGGAGGGCGGGGCGGCGTGGTTTGCATCGGCGCACCGCGAAAAGAACCGTAACGGTCAGTCATTGTCGTAAATCCCAGAAGGGTGAAAAACTTGAGACGACGGCGGCAGATAACGGCGCGTTTTGCGCCGTCACGGCCTTACGCCATTTGCTCGGCGTTCGTGCACTTGATTTTGACCACGGCGCGGCGATAACGCCGGCACCAGGCACGTTCGCGCTTGTAGTAAACCTGCGTCGGATGCCCACGGATGCCATAGTCTTTTTGAACGCTCACGTTCGTAATCGGCCGTTCTTCGTAATAGACGCCGCTGTCGATCCACGCCGGATATTCCGAAGCCGCCAGATCGCCGGTTTCGGTATAGGTCGGGATGATACCTTCGTCGCTGGAAAGCTCTTTGAAGGTAAAGCCCATGAAGAAATCGACGGTGCCGTTATAAAGCGCTTCGGCCTTCGTATAGAGCGAAGACGTGACTGGGATGGAGGCCAGAAGGTTGGCCTTGGCGTTTTCATCGACGGCGATGTATTTCTTGCCGCGCACCTGTCCCGCCGAAAGCAGCTTGTTGGCGAGGATCAGCTTACCAATGGTGAGATGCAGCGGGCCGCTCGCGGCAACACGGCTCTTTTCATCAGCGTGCAGGTGCAGTCGGCTGTCGGCGGCGATGATCTGGCCGGAGGCCAGACTTTCCGTGGTATCCAGCGGCTTATTGACCCCACCAGTCGATTTGGCAGTCAGGCCGAACAGCAGATTGTTGACGATGTCCCAATCCTTTTTGCGTTCCTTCCCGGCCATCAGCGACTGCATGTCGGCATAGGTTGGATCAAGAAGCATACGGACCTTGTCTTCTTCCCAGATATAGAACCAGTCGTCGTCACCGGTGAAGTAGCCGCCCCGACGCTCACCGTTCAGCTCGCGCGGTTCGATACGCCCGCCCTTAGTGTCGGTTTCCTTCGGATCGGTACGACCGCGATCATCGAACATGATCGCTTCCTTACCCGTGGTGTTGTTCGGATTGTACGAAACGCACGAAGCCAGAACGGATTGCATTTGCTGCGGCACATTCCCAAGCTGGGTAGTGACCGCCGTCACATATTGTGCGGTGCTGTCGCTCATAATAACAACCTCATCGCGCCCGTTTGACGGGAGCGCTAAAACGTTTTTGATGTTTGGATGGGTTGCGGTATCCCCCCGAAATCGGGACGGGGCGCGATGAGGTTTGATCACCGGGCGGCGTTAAGCCGGTATCCTGATCAAATCAGTTACGGATGATGCCTGAAACCGCTTTATTGTCAACCCCCGGACGAAGGGTGCATTGCGTTAATCAGGCGCTGCCATTCGGCCTTGGCCACGGCGTGCCCCTGATGAGCGGGATTATAAAACGGCTCGGTTTTGTCTTTATTGGCCATGAAGGCGTCAAGTGCCTCTTTGGCTTGCGCAGGCGTCATTGCCCCCTGCCCTGACGGAATGGTGCGGGCCGTCCCCGGCAAAACCTCCGGTTCCGCCGTCATGTCCGCGACCACGGCCAGAAGGCGCATCAGCGTCGGATTGTCAGCCATTGCATCGCCTTCGATGTTCAGCGCCTGCAATACCTTTTCCGCCGTCTCTCCGTTCTGAGGATCGAACAGGCCCGCTTTTTCCGCCAGCTTGGCAACCACATTGGGAATTTCGGTCTTATAGACCTGCGCCTTTTCACCCCACGCCTGATCAAGCGCGGCCTGATTGGCGGCGCGCTCGGTCTTTGTCTGTTCTATGATCTGGGCGTTGATGCGCTCATTGGCCTCGCCAAACCATTTCATGAAGCCGTCCATTTGCTTCTGAGACACACCATTTTCAAAAGCAGTGCCGCGGAAGTCTTCGATGAAGGCTTTGTCTATCGGATTGCTGAGATCAACGCCGTTGAACTCATAGGCGTCTGCGGCGGCGGGACGGGCATTGGCGTAAAACTGATCAGCAATGCGCTCATTGAATTTCGCCCACCCCTCCGCGTCTCCGTCTTTAGGCAGGCGCATAACCTGATCCGCAGGGACACCCAAAAGCCCCGTCGCATGGGTATGCGCGTTCACCAGAGCTTCGAGGTTCAGGTCTTGGGTATCTTTGTTGAGGTACTTTGCCAGCGTTTCACTATTGCGTAACGCCTCAGGCAGAGTGTCAATCATCCGCGAAGGGGTCTGTGACGCTGTCGAGGTCTGATCGATTGGGTTCGTTTCCGGCGCTTCGGTCGTAACCGCCTCTTGAGAAATCTGGTCCATGTGCACGCTCCATGTGGCTATCAAGAGCGGTGGCGGCTTGCAGGGCCGCGCTCCGCTCGTAAACGTCAACCCCTGCAAGGTCTAAAACCTCGATCATGAGGGACGCCATACCGTCCGCATGAAACCGCTCTGAGGCGGACATGCTGGGCGGCCTGCGCTCCATCATTCCTGATCGAGCCATAAGGTCGATCAGCACGGCCCGGCCATCATCATTGGCAAAGACGCGCTGATAGACGCTTTGGATGTTTTCCTGATCGCGCGCCTTGCGCACGGCCCCCACAAGGTCCCAGCCGATCAGGATAGACGGGTGAATGTTTTCGCTCATGCCGTGCCCCTACGCCGCCATGGCCATGCCCATGCTGGGCTGAGGCGCGGCCTGCGCCATAGTGGCCACGCCCTGAGACGCATCCCGCATCGCCGCGCCGCCCGCCTGGGCGATCTGGGCTTGCTGCGCCTGTTCCCTGAGCGCGCGGCGGCGCTGCAATTCTTCCTGATAGACGACACGGCTTTCCAGAACCGTAGGCGGCGCACCAAGGGCCTCGGACGCCAGCCGCAGGCATTCCTCCACCTGAAGCGCGGCGGCGGCGTCTGGCTCGATCTGGGCGATCTTGGCGGTGATGTCGATGAGCGACTGAACCGCCTGATACTGGTTGCGTTGCTGCGCGATGGCCAGCGGCCCGGCATAATCCCAATCGACGTCCACGCCCCTGAGCTGCTGCGGCGCTTCGCCAATCATGCCCTCTTCGCTCATGACCTCTAAGGTGCGGTCCCCCAGCACACCCATAAGGTCACGATCCACCGCCGCCAGAAGACCGGTCTGAGCCGTCATGCGCAGAGAGCGGCGTTCCGCGATTTCTTCCGCCGTGACGTTGCCCGCCTCGCGCAGCTTCATCCAGTCGATGTTGAACGCATCGTCAATGTGTTCAGACAGGTAGCGCATCCAATCGACGCCGATACCGACATCACCCCCGGCGGGCATGTATTGCACAAGGTCTTTGAGCGAACTGAAACCCAAAAGCTTTGGATCGTAATAGTTGAAATAGCCAAGGTCACGCGACGGCTGTTTAAACAAGCGCGTGGGCACAAACATGGGCGGCGCTACCCGCGTGCCGATGCCATACTCAACAAGGTCCTGCATCCGGTTGAGCGATATGGCCGAAGGCAGGGCAATCCACGCCAGCCCCTGACCGTAAGGATTGCCCTCGGAAATCCCCAGACGCGGCACGGCATAGGGAAAGCTGTCATAACCGCTCTCAGACAGGTCCGCGCCCTTGTACTCATGCGCAATGATGCGCTCGGCATAAGGCTTGCGCTCGGCAATGCCCCCCGCCTCGCCGCCCTCTCGCGGATAGATGCAATGCAGCACCTTGATCTTCTTGGTGTGGTTTTTCTTATCCTTGTCCTCATACAGTTTTTTGAGGTCAGGATTTTGCAGCGCCTTGGGATAGCGCCCCACCAGCAGCTCAAGCGGCAACTCGAACTCATAAAAGACGGTATCGACGACATCATTGTCGTCAACGTCAATCCAGCACGCGCGAAGCGGACGGCTCATATAGCGCGGCCCCCAGCCGCGCTTACGGCCAACCCACATGACTGCCGTGCCAAATGCCCCCAGCTCAAGCGCCACCTGATTAAGCGCCGGCATGAAGCGGGCCTTGGGTAACATGAACCGGTCAAACATCGACCATCCCAGATTGTCCAGATAGTCGGCGCTGTCCCGGTCAAGGTCGATGCGCCGCCCCGCATTGACAAGACCCTGCGACACATTCGGCTTGATAAAGGGGCGCGTCGGATCAACCAGATACCCCACAAGCATACCGGCAAACCGCCCCAGCGCCATTTGCGGCTTGGACGTCATGACGCGGCGCGGCACGCCCGCCCCTTTCACCGACTGCACAAGGAAGTTTTTGCGCGGCAGGAAATAGTCCGCGATCATCTGCCATTCGGTTTCCCGATGCTGGCGGACCTGTTTCATGTCGGCCCAACGGCGCATGATCCAATCGAAGTCTCTGGGCTCAGGACGAAGTTTCATCAGGCCTGTACCCCCGTGACCGTATTGGGCTTCGTCTGGCCCCCTGTGGCGGCGCTGGACGCCGAAGACGCCTCAAATGAGTTGCGCCCTCCCCTGAGCCTGCGCAGCCTCGCCAGACTGTTCAGCGTCTCGGAAGGCGAGGCCACCACCGAGGGCGCGGCGGCGGGCTGAACCTGTTTGGCTTTCGGCGTCAAAAAACTCATCTCAGTAACCCGTCGAATAGCTAGGTTGCTGATCATAACCCGCCCAATTGTCGGGGGCGCTTTGGGACCCTCCCGGTGCCGAAAGCACACCGCGCTTGAGCTTAAGGCAGCCGTACTCCAGCGCTTCGCCCAGGTGCGAATAGTCGTTTTTCTCGACGTGCGGCGACACCTTGTTCCCAACCTTGCGATAGCAGTAGCCACCGTCCATGGCCGCCACGAGGTCGGGGCAATGCTCTGGGTCGATCAGAAGCCCGTCATGCAAATCCAGAAACTCAGTCACCGCCCCCTTGCGAAAGCCCGGATCGTTTGTCTCGGCCTTCTCACAATCCATTTCTGTGAGCATGGCTAGATACTGCGCATAGGTAATTTTAACCTCGCGGTTTTGCCCCTGCACGGACATCTTGGCCTCTGCCGCCGGGTCGCACACGATTTGAACGTGCCGGACACGTCCAAACCGCATCCGATACTTGGCGACGATCTCAGAGGCGAATTCCTCAAGGCTCGTTTGCCGGTCCTTGGGGCTGATTTCGTCAAGGGCACGAACGCGCCCGTTGACCGTCGGCTGCATGAAGACGGCGGCGTGCTTAAGGGTGTCGCCGGTATCACAGGCGATAATCAGAGGCTGGTGGGTGTCGATCAAAAGCCCGGAGACCTCATGACGCGCCGGGCTATATTTCAGGTGCACCTTCTGCCCGCGCCGGTCGAACGCCTTGACCAGCTTAAGCAGGCGCCTGGTGTCGTACTCTTCCATATTGGCGCTAAGCTGGTGGTAATAGCTGCGGTACTGCGCCTTGATCGGGATTTTGCTGAGGTTGTGCAGGTTCTCCGCGCGCGGGTTCTCCGTCCCGTCCTCAAGGATGGCAGGCGGTTGCAGGAACAGGCCGGGGCCGAAGGTCTTTTCGACAAAGGCCATGTTGTAAAGCCAGCTATCGACCACGGGCATGTTGCTATCGCCCCACACACCCGTGAAGGCTGGGGCCCAGCCCATGGCCGCCACATGCTCCGGCGTATGCCGGTCATCCGGCTCTGGATAGCGCCCCACACGGTTGACGCAGAGCGAAAGGATAGCCTGATCAAGCTGATCCATTTCTTGCAGCCACCACGCGGTACATTCCAGCCCGCGCACAAAGTCTTCGATCGACTGCTCACCCGATTTGGCCCGGAACCACACTTCGATGTGGATAGGCACTTGAACCAGGCCACCGCGCCCGTCAGGCTCGGGCATGATCAAATCAAGCGTGTGGCTGGCCGGATCACCTTTACCGCCCTGCCAATGCCCCCATTTCGGATCAAACACCTTCTGATAGGACGGGATAGCCTTGTCCCACAGGTCCCGGTATGTGCTCCCCACACAGACAATTCGGCACTTGCGCACCCCATCTTTTGGGCTAGGATGCTGACTGCGTGCAATCCGAAGAATTCTTCTGACAGAACTCTCCGTTTTTCCGCCCCCCGTGGGGCCGATGATGACCGACACCGTTTCGTTGTTGGTCTCGAACGCAAGGGCCACCGGACCCGCGCTGTTGCGCAGGTCTTTCAGTATAGGCCCTTTTGACATAGCTACGGACACCCGAACCCCGACCCTGTACGACGGTGGAAACTTTGGCCAGTGTCACACGGTCAGAGGCAGGGGGCCGAAAGGGACCCAAGGGGTCGCCCGCAGGGCTTTTTAAATTTTTCCAATATCGGGCGGAGCCCGCGCCCCACTCTGAAGACGGGCCGGGGGTCAAATTGGGGGGTGGGGGGTCGAGGGGGGCCGGGGGTCACCGATCCCCCGGCCAAGGTCAACGGATTGTCAATCCTGTTCGCCAGACGCCGCAAAGCCTTGCCGCGCAACGGTTTCAGGGGGTATCTGTGACCCCCCATCTGTGACCGGCATCGGACCGAATAGCAAATCTTGTTGATTATCAAGGCTTTGGCTTGGGTTGCCATGCTGGCCCAGCGCGCCACCATCCACGAACAGCACGGGCCGCAGGTCAGGCTTTTCGGCCTCGGCGCTGCCCTGCTTCTGGTGGCAATACGGCAAGAGCATGTCGATACCCCGAAAAATCATCGACCATGCCTCGCCCAAGGTGCAGCGGTGGACCTTGGCGAACTGATCGGCCTTATAGATCATAGCTAGGACGCGCGGCGCGAAGGCGCGCGGATCAGCGCCGACCGCTGAAAAGACTTGGTTTTTCGAGTCCTTAGCCCATGCCTTCGCCAGACGAATATCCCTCGGCGTGACCGCGACCAGCTCAATGAGCTGCTGCCCCGGCGTCGTGCCGGTCTGGCTGGCAAACCACTTCGCCAGATCGCCCCCCGCCTTGTTCCGCGCGCCTTTTGGCCGACCGCGTTTTTTTTCGGCGCTGCCGGAGGGGGGCACGAGACCCATGGGGAACAGGCTTTCCATTATTCGCCCCTTTTTTTAATCAAAACGGCTCAATACGGTTAATACAATGGCACATTTCGCCCTGTATTACCATTTTTTCCGCATTTTCTGAGGCTTAAGCTCTCTAATACATCTAATACATCTAATACGTATATTTATATATACGTGCATACATGGGCGCGCACATGATGCCTTTACATAGGCACGCAATTCCGTTTGCGCGTATTAGGCGTATTAGCTTCGGAAACCCTGAATTTATAAGGATTTGGCCAATACAAGCACTCTGTAGTGCGCCGTATTAGACCTTTTTTGAAAGTCATGGGGTGAGGGTATGGGTATGGGCTGACGATTAGCGCTGCGTGGACGGGTCCGGGTTTGGGGCAACGGCTGGGATATGCGGAGACGCGGCGCACCGGCCCGCTATGGCGCTACGCGCCGCAGGCCTGCCGCGTCGGGCCTGACAGACGGGTCCGGGCGCGTCTGTGACGATCAAGCGGACATCGGCGCGCACCGCGCTCCGCCTTATTTCATAAGGCGTTACGCTGCGCCGATGAGTTTGTCGGGCAATAAAGAGATCAGGACTGCTTGCACACAGTTGGTCTTGACATCACCGACTTATACATGCAAGGTCCGCGCACGGCCTTCGAAAGCCAAACACACGACAATGGCAGCGTTATGACCATCTTATCCTATGACCGGAGTGCTTATGCTATGTCCAAGGGGAAACCCCAAAGGCATGAGCGCACGTCTGTGTTGCGTGTTTCGAAGCTCCGGTCACCAGATCTTCCCTTCGAAAGGAACAACACAAATGATCACCTCAAATCAGAGCGTTACCAAAGAACTGTATAGCTCAGCAGAACAGATTTCCGAGGTCATGTATCATACGGCTCAGTTACTCAAATCATTGTCCAATCAGGCATCTGTCACACAGTCGGTTATGATCGTATGTGCCGCATCATGTGAATGGGTCGCCAATGAGGCTGAGTTAGTCATCAAAGGCACATTGGATGCGCAAATGATGAACGGCCGGAAATGAAACTGCAATGGCGCGAGATGGACGATTGGACGTACGCCTACATGGGCCGTGCGTTGATTGGCGACTTTAAAAAGCTTGTGGACACAGAATGCTTTGTCGTTCGGCTTTATCATCCTAGAAAAGAGGTTTTAAATGCGGACAACTTTGACGCTGCCGTAACTCTCATATGCACGTTTGCAGACCGTCTCAGAGAACGCGCTTTATCATATGGGTTCGTTGAGCCCCCTGCCGATCGAGAAACAGAACCGGAGTGGGAGGTCGCAACGATTTATGGCACTTATACAGTACGCGCCCACGATGCTACGGAGGCGTTAGATATTGTTGTCGCTAAATACCTGGACGGATCAAGACGATCTGTTCGAAGCACTAAACCCGCCAAATAACAAAACCCCCGGATCATCGTCCGGGGGTTTTTTCTAACAGCAACAAACCAGCACGATTTAATCCGACCCGACGCCATCCAGCGGCCATAAAGCAGTAGCCGGGATTGCTACTCCGCACTGAGCCCGGATCGACATAGGTGTAATACCTTTCACAAGGCCAAGCTCTATCAGCGATGGCGCAAGCCTGTCGGATAAGCTCAGATGAGGTATGGCCACTCTCGTTTCTGAAAAGGGAGCACTCGACGCCGGATTGTCCATCAGCCCGGTATTTGGCGTATCGCCAAACAAAGACAGCGTCGCCGGACAGTGTTCTGAGCACAATTGCTTCGCCCGGTCCGACGAACTGCGCTTTCCGTCTTTTTTTGTTTTTGCAGGAGTAGTGCCGCTCATAGAGCGCGAGACAGGTAAGGTCACCATCTTTTGTCAACCACCATAGCGGATTAAAACTCATCGCCCACCCCCAAACGCATCTTCATCCTCAAACCCCTGCAACCGGTCAAAAACCGGCGGCTCTGGGTCCGGGGCGCTGAACATGCCGGGGTCTGTGGGTTCGACCTCATCATGGCCGCCGTTCAGGTAGTCGATCAGCTTAGGCAGGCTGAACGCAAGGCCGCGCACGGGGTCAATACCGCCTTTGGTGCTGGTCGCGTCTTCGTACAAATCGCGCGGGGCCTGCTTAAGCACGCCGTTCCACGTCCCGGCATTGCCTTTGCGTGATCCCCAATTCGTCCCGTTGAACAGGTCGATTAGAGCCGGGTCAGAGTTGGGCACAAAAAGACGCGCATGGTCCCAATCCATCGGCGTGTTTTTCTTGAAATTCAGAGACACCCGAAGCCCTCTAAACAGCGCATCGGTTTCGTCTTTGTCGCCACAGGCCTGATAATAGCGGACAATCTGCCCGATGGTCTTTTCTTTGGTTCGGTTTTTAAACAGGTCCGGCACGGCCCCCAGCAGGAACCGCATACACTTCTCCCAATCGTCCATCTGCGTGTTCAGCTCAATGAGCTGCGACGGGTCCACAAGCGCGGCGTAGTGCCTGCATTGTTCTTCGGTCGGCATCTGGTCATAAAGCGCGATATGAAACCCCGCCATGAACGGCGCGAACGTGTCCAGAGAGCGCGGCGTGTGCCCTTTTTTGAGCGCAAGCGCCTTCTCTATGGTTTCAAGTAACGCATCCCACCGAGGGGCCCAGCGTATCGCGCGATAGGTCAACACCTGCCCCAGCCGATAGGCTTCATCGTGCGTATAGGCTCCCCCCTTTTTATCCGTGGCGCGCAATGACAAAAGCGCCATGCGGCTATCGTCCGACGCCTCGGTCGAGGGCTTAGCGATCGAAGAGGCCAGAAACGAAGACCTGAGCGTGAACGTCACCGTTCCGCCGTCCTTATCGGCGCGCCCCAGATCGTCCCCGGAATAGGACGCCCGGACGAGGTCAAGCAACCGGTCGGTGAGTGCCGTATCGGCCTTGCTCTCCTGCTCGTCCACCAGCACAGGAACGCAGTCCTGCCCCAGCTTGCGATAAATATAGGCCTGCGACGCATTGGACGAGGCCAGAAGCGCCTCGTGCATCAAAGAGCGGAGGAAGCCCTGCAAATAGGATTTGCCCGATCCACGCGGCCCCGTGAGCCATACCGCAGGCCGCCGGAACAGGAACGCCCCCATCTTGGCCGTCATAACCCAGCCCAATTGCAACACAGGGTCTAAATCAGGCCGCTCCCAATTCCACGTTCTCAGGATGTCGTAACACCGCTGACCGGCTGGGTTCAGGTCTTCATAAAGCCGGGGCCTGCCGGTGCGGGTGCGGGCAGAATAGATGTGCTTGTCGTGGCGGCCCGGCTTTTTCCAGCGACCGCCGTGCAATATCGCATCGCCGGCATGATAGACGGGGTTGCCGAACTTATCGCGCCACATGCCCCGGCCTCTGAGGCTATCGTCGGGGTCGTACACATCGGACCACCCCGCCACATCAGCCACGGCGCGCTTAAATTCATCGGCCTCCCAGCCGACAACCTTTGTGCCCTTTTTGTTGTAGCGCGGAAACAACCACGTAAGATAGTTTGACCGCCCCGCGAACACGAGGTCAAAATGCCCCTTGCCTGCATTGGGCGGCAAGGTAACCACCATACCCTTGGTATTGATCACATAGGTGGTGAGGCCCTTTGCATCCATGCCAAGGATTTCAACCGGCATGTTGCGGGGCAGATTGGTTTCCGGGTCCACAATGTCCAGATGCGCCCATTCGTCGCGCATCCATTCACCCGGGGGCACAAACTCCTCGTCGCCATTGGCATTCACGAACCGCATAGGCGCGCCCATCACCGGATCATTGCGCGCCGCCTGTTTGACCGTCTCAAACGCAATATCGTCTTCGTCATCAAGGATCAGCGCCGCGCGCATCTTTTCGGCATTGGAAGGCCGCCCGCGCTTTTTCGGCGGGGTCTCAGGTGTCGGCGTATCCGTCATGCCACAATCCAGTCGTTGAAATCAGACCCTACCGCCGCGCTGGCGATTTTGACGCGACCGCCGCGCGCCTTGGCGAGCTGGCGCCAATGGGCCTCTATGGCCTCAAACCGCTTCATAGCGGGCGGCTTCCAGTCGTTGTCTTTCAGCAGGATCACATCGGACACAAACTCAGGCCACGCGATGTCAAGGTTCCCAAGGCTCCCCGCCGCCCATGCGCGATATTCCGGCACGGCGCACGCCGCGCTCAAAACCGTCTCGATCCCTTCGCCCAGGAGCAGAGGCGTCTTGACGCCGCGCCGCAGCGCATCCTTGGGCGTCAGGCCAGACGCGCCGCGCGTGAGCCGGATGGCCCCGCCCCTCATCTGCCCGTACATCTTTTTTGACGGCCTGACCGGGGCCTTGCCGGAGCCGTCTGGCTGCAAAAAGGTGCGGTGTATGCCAAGGGGCTGAGAACCGCGATAAATGGCCGCGACCATGGCGGGCCAGTAGGTGACCTCGCCCGTCTCATCGTCGGCGTGTTCGGCCCGCGCCTCGTAATGCAGCACATCCGGCAACTTACCCAAAAGGTCGAGGGGGATGCCGCGCGCCTCCCTCAAATAGGTTTCAACCACCGTGCCCCCGATGGCGGGCAGGGTCGCCCAATATCCCACCATCTTGCGCGACCGCTCGTCTTGCTGCGCTTGATGGCGCTGGCGCTCCTGTTCACGCCGCACGTGCGCCCGCCGCGCCACCTCTGGGTCAAGCTGGGTCACCTCACCGTGCCCCAGATAGGCATTGGCCCATTTCAGGCTTTCAAGCTGATTGGAAAAATTGAGCGCCACGCCAATAAGGTCGATCAGGTCGCCTTGCTTGCCGCCGCTGAAATCCTTGAACGTGCCCGACTGACAGAAGACGACAAAGCTGTTGTCCCCGCTGGCCGGATAGCCCTTGACATAGGCAATCTTGCCCGCGCGGCGATACTTGAGCCCCAGCCGATCCATAAGCGACCACGGATCATTCATGAGCTTGTCATTCACGCCTTTGAAATCAATGGTCTTAGAGGTGTAGGCCATTGGCGTACCCCGCAACCTTGGTGCAAATCGTCTCGATAAAGTCGTGATCGTCGCGCAAATCTTCGATCAGCATGGTCATGGCAGTAATGTGCTTGATCCCCCGCCCCAAAGGCCGCCGCAACTGCTCACGCGGCCATTGCAGCTCCGTCCGCAGCGCATAGATCAGAATGGCTTCATGCAACTCAAACGGACGGCTGAAATAGCGCTTCATCTTGCGCGAAAGCAGCGCCGGTGCGTATCGGCACACAATATCGAGCACCATTCGGAAATCTTCTTCGTTGAAATAGGGCCGCGCGGCGGGGGTGGCCGGACGGCGCGCGCGCCGCTTGGGCCGCATGGGCTCCGCAGGCGGCGAAACAAGCTGAAACTGTTCACCGGTTGAGGTCATAAGGCCAACCGGTTGCGGTATACCTGACATCCCCGTGGCTCCGTTTAATCGTCAATATCGGCGCGGCGGCGGCGCGGCACATGTGTCACAATCGGCGCAGGCAGAACCGGCGCGCGCTCCGGCGCGACGTGCCCGCCGATAGCCTCCAGCACTTTCGACGCAAAGCCGCAAAGCCGCGCCCGGCCCGCCTGATCCCCGCCGATCAGCTTTTGCGATTTGCTAAACAGCAACTGAAACGGAGAGCCCACATAGTGCCAGCCGGGCGGGATAGCGCCTTTGCGCCCTTTCAGCCGCTTGGCCGCGCGGTGGATGCGCGACACATCCGTGACCTTGGGGTTAAGGACCAGCTCACACAGGGCCAGCCACAGCGCCTTGTCATGATCGGTCATGACGGCTCCTTTTGGCGCTTACGCTTTTTGCCTGCCGGTACGGTTACGCGGCCTTCGCGTTCGGCCTGTTTGGCGATATTGCGAAACTGAGCGACCGTTTGACCGATCTGGGCTTGCTTTGGGTCGATGACATAAAGCCGATAATGCGACTGATGCCCGAAAACCTTATTGGTCTTCGTGTTTTCCATGCAAAAGCAAGGCACACCGCCGCTATATTCAAAGGTCTTTCCCTGCTTAGATTTTCCCACAAACGACCGGCCACGGATCAAGCCGCACATCTCATCGCCGTCATCAAATCTAACGTCAAACCTCTGGCCGTACTTGGCCGGGATTGGCACGTCTGGTTCGATAGCCTTCCAACCGTTCAGATAGCAAAGTAAACGTCCGATCATTTCACCCCTCCCCTGAAAAAGCGGCGGCAGGCTGCGCCTTGGTCCTCGCGCCTGCCGCCGGAGTTTGACCGCGCCCATGACCGCCCAGCCGGGCGCGGCCCTTTGCGGACGCCTGTGAGGAGCAGGGGGACTCCGGCGCACCGCGAAGGTTAAGCTCGACACACTGGTCGAGAAGCTGTTCAAAAGACTGCGCCCGTAAGGCGCGTCTCAAGGCGATTTCGCGCCCTGCCCTCACCAGATTGTCAGCAGGATCAACGCTGTCCCGCAAAGAAATCAGATGAAGGTCTAAGTCACTGATACACAGGGTTGACGGGGTCAGAAGCCCGGCCCGGCTAAGCGCCGAATAGGCTTCCCACGTGCACACGACAAAAAGCCGATCAACCGCGGCTTCATAGGCCGCAATCTGATCCTGATGACGGCGCGGGCTTATGGCGTGCTTAAGCTCAATGCCAATGCGCTGGCCTTCCCAGCGTACCAGCAAATCAATCCGACGACCCGTCGAGACTTCGGCCTCACGCACAACCGCCGCGCCCCTTAAATATTCGATGACAGCTTCAATCACCCGCTGTCTGAGTTGCGCAGTCTTACCCATCACAAACCTGCGCTTTCAGGTCGGACAGCGTAAGCTCGCCAATAAGGACGCGGGAAAGGATTTCCCGCGTCTCGCCCTTTGGGACCTTCTCGCCGCGCGACAACGCCGCAAGCGTGGTTCGGTTTGTCTTGAAAAGCGGCGCGGCCTCACGCAGTGAGAGATCGTTCTCGAACAGAAAACGAGCCAGCGGCGTTTTGTGTGTGGTGTGCATCGCATGTGTCATAGCGATGCTTGACCTGTGTGTGATTTGTTGACATTGTCAACGCATGTTCGTTCACAAAAGTTTGAACACAGCGTTTGCCACTGTCGCCGGGTACATTCACCCTGCGGTTATGCAGACCTATGACCAAATCCCCCGCCATATTCGCGGCCAAGTGTTGCGCAATCTTCGCCACAGCCGCAACAAATCTCTTGAAGAGATAGCCAGACTTTTGACGGTTACCCGTCAGGTTGTTTCCAAGTGGGAACTTGGGAAAAGCGACATTCCATTAGATAATTTACTTCGCATATTAGCTTATCTGGAATTCACAGATGAGCAATTTTACAGCGAAGCAAAGCGAGTTGCTGAATTTCAGGGCACAACGTTTTCTCTATCAGGCCCCACCTGGCATGATGGCTTCCCAGAAGATTTGACGCCATTCCGCGCCGAAAACAGTGAAATGTCACCGTATGCCGAACAAGGCGAATTGGTTTTCTTCGACAAAACGCGCCGCCCAAAGCCAATGGAAGGATGCGTCGTCCGGTTAAAATCTGGGGAAATTAGGCTACGACGCTTTGTATCTCAGAAAGATCAGACATATTTTTTCGCGGTCTTGAACCCTGATAAAACCGAATTGGTTCAATCGGATCAGGTTGATTTTGTCGCCAGAATTGCACTTCGCGGCGACCGCTGACAACGTCATGTCAACGAAATCGCGTTGACAAATGCAACATCGCTGCGTTAATCCTCCCGTGGTTGTCACACCAAACGGGAGACTGAACCCTTGTCCACCGAACCGAACGAACGCGCCGCCGATGAGATTGACCTGATCGTTGGCGCTAATATCCGCATCCGGCGCAAAGCGCTGGGCATGTCTCAGGAAGCCTTGGCCGACGCCATTGGCCTCACCTTCCAACAGGTCCAGAAGTATGAGCGCGGTCGAAACCGCGTGTCGGCTTCAAAGCTGTTTCACATCGCCAAGGCCCTGCAACTGGCCCCCGCCGATCTGTTCCCGGCTCAGGATCACGTCATCGGCCTGAACACGCGCGGCATGACGGCGCAGGCGGTTGAAATCGACCGCCGCAATCCGGGCCTGATCCAGCGTATGCACGCCCTCCCCGACGACGCGCTGCGCAGCCTTGACAACGTGGTCCGCGCCATCCTGCGCCCCGCTGCCGTGGCCCTTGGGCAGGAGGCGGCGTAATGGGCCTGAACCTCTATGTCGGCGCGCATGAAATCGCCGAAGAAATCGCGCGCAACGACCCCGATTTTCTGATCGAAATTCTGGCAAAGTTGCGGGACGAGTTCGACGACGCACAGGACATTCACTACACCTTTGCCAGCTATCCCAAAAGCGAGCATCCAAAGGCGCATTGGTTCCTGACGGTGCTGGCGAACGCCATGGGCTACACGATCCACGGAGGGCACTGACCATGGCCGACAACGTCATTTCGCTCTTCCCCTACCGCAACCGCCTCGGCCTGACGCCGGGCCATGATTGCACGGTTGAACGCGCCGCCGATCTGGCCCCACATGAGCAGGCGGAGTTCACCCTGATGAATGCCGCCTGCCATGCCAAAGACCCGGAATTCCGCGACCTCCTGATGAAAAAGGCGGATGACGCGGCGCTCCCCAAACCAAAGCCGGAGCCGTCCGATCTACAGGGCTACTACCTGCCCTTTAATGACCGCCCGGCAACCACACTGGCCGAAGACCTCTTCGCGCTGTTCCTCTTTGCCATGGCGTTTCTCTCCGCCGCCATGGCCATTGGCGACCTTCTGAGCCGCATCGCCGCCGCCGTCGCGCTCTGACCGAGTTTGGTGAACGCCGACCCGACATAACAGCTTATGGCAGTCAAACGACGGCGTGACAGCAGGCAGAGACCGCATTTTCCATTCTTCATAAGGAACACCCATGTTCACCAATTTCATCGGCAAACCCGTTCTCGTCCGCTCTGGCCAATCCGGCGTGCACTACGGCACGCTAGCTTCGGTTGAAGGCGACACGGTGCAACTGACCGGGGCGCGCCGCCTTTGGTACTGGAAGGCCGCGAAGTCGATCAGCCTGTCGGGCGTCTGTAACTTCGGTATCGACCAACGCGACTCGAAGATCGCGCCGGAGGTCGCGGAACACATCGTCTTGGGCGTGTGCGAAATCCTGCCGCTGACGGACGAAGCCGCCACCTCGATCAAGGAGGCTCCCGTTGCCGAAGCTCGTTGATCTGCGCGCCGAAGGCGCAGCCAGTGCCGAGCATGGCCTTGGCCATAGCGATGGCTCTGGCTATGGCTCTGGCTATGGCTCTGGCTATGGCTCTGGCTCTGGCGATGGCGATGGCGATGGCTCTGGCTATGGCTCTGGCTATGGCTCTGGCGATGGCTATGGCGATGGCTATGGCGATGGCTATGGCGATGGCTATGGCTCTGGCTCTGGCTCTGGCTCTGGCGATGGCTGATTTAGCCCCCGACCACCCACCCCTCGCAAAAAGGGTCTGTGGATAACCCGGCCCACGTCCCGCCTGTCACGGGCGGGGCCACTTAGGAACCCCCTCACATGAACCTGTTTGAAATCAGGACGGAGCGCTTGGCGCGCCGTCAACGGACGATCCTTGCCCGAACGGTCAATCAGCACCTGCGTCTCGTGGGCGCTGAGCCGGTCAACCCGACGCGCAAACCCCGCCGCTCTGAGCTGTTTAAATTCATTGCGGACGTGGCGGCGCTGAACGGCTGGAGCGTGTCCTACGTTCAGACCAAGCGCAAAAAGCTGGAAGCCGAAGGCAAAATCCCAAAGCCGGATAAGTTGAACCCGCCGCGCTGGTATCCGCAAACGCTGGACCGCTTCTATGCCCAGCCCGCCGCCGAACCGGCCCCGCCGCCGAAGCTGATCACGCCCCGCCCGCCTAAGCCCGCCGCGGTCCACCTCCCGGCGGCCAAACTGTCCAACCTCATGAACCGGAGCGTGTGATTATGACCCCTGTACAGGAACCCGCTCAAACGCGCCCTGTGGCGCGTCCTGCGCCCGCCGCGTCTGCGCGTACCTGTCAGGAGTGCGGGACGCCCTTCCGCTCCCTAAGGGCCGAAGCCGTGTTCTGCTCGCCTGAGTGCAACACGGCCTTCAACAATCGCCACAAAGAGCGCGGCGCAACCCTCTATCAGCTCATGATGGCCCTGCGCTTTGAACGCAGCCTTGCCAAAAAGCTCGGCCTCTGGACGCACATCTGCGCCCTGTGCGCCGCCTATCGCCAGGAGGACATAGCCAAACGGGCAGGCCGTCACTCGTGGCGACACCCCGAACACGTCCTCGCCCGCCTCACTCACATTTTCAGCCGCAAGATCGGATAGGCCATGAAAAACAGTCTTTGCTTCACCACGCCCATGATTGACCGGCAAACCATCGTTTTGCTCAAAAGTATCAGCGAAGCCGGCTTCATGTTTTACAACCCGCAAAACAACTTCCAAAACGCCCTGATCCTTAATGGTTTCCTCAAGCAGGCAGGTATCCGGTGGGACCGTGGCGAGTTGCGACCAACGGTCATCATCACTGACAAAGCGCTCGAAACCATCAAAGCCTATGAAACCGATCCGCGCACGGGTCGCAAGTTTGGCGACCACGGCACCGCCGATCAGGCCGTGCGCTTCGCCTTCGCACGGGACTATAGCCATCACGAGATAGGCGAATTTATCGAGGCGTGGCGCAACGGCGACCTCTCCGAATGGCCGGAATTCTACGAATGGCTGGCCTCAGACAGTCAGAAGGCGGCGTAAGCCATGAAACCTTACCGCCCTTCCCTTCCTGACTATCTGGTCATGTTCGGCCCCTTGGTGGCGTTCGCCGTCGCCCTTCTGGCCGCAAAAGCCATCGGAGGCCTGTGATGACTGAGCCTATCGACCTGCTCGCCCCTATTCCCGTCGGAGACGGCCCGCGACGCATCTATGCCAAACAGCGCACGGCGATGGCGCGTCTCGCCCAGCGCGTTGCTTTTGCCGCCCTCTTGCGCGGCCCTGCAGGGATCGACCTGATCACGCAAGTATATTGCGCCGGGCTCTACCACGGCTCAACCCTCAACAAGCCGGACGCCTGAGCCATGACGCGCTTTTACTACTATCGCGGCTGGCCCCGCGCTTTCACCGCCGCCAATCTGGACACCGATCCCCGCCGCTTTCCCAGCGTGCCGCGCCCCGTGCGGCACTTCTCGAACGTCGATCACATTGCGGAATACACCGTTTACCGCGTGAACCGCGCCGATTTTCAAAGCTGCGCCGATGCTGACTTTCCGCCGGGGAGTATCGTTTACGGTTACTACTCCGATCCGAACGAAATCCATGCCGTCCTGTCAGACGGCACACATGACTTTCGCTGGCGCTACGAAGTCTATCGCGGCCACTGGCGGCTTCCGGTGGATGCCTGCATCAAAGGCGGTTCGATGCGGATGCGCCACGAACGCGAAGGGATGCACCACCTTGGCAACAGCCGCCTACAGGTGCGTCAGAACGAACTGCGCTTTGGCACTTCGGACGGGATACCTTTCTGATGCCCTGCCCCATTTGCAACGACACTGGCTTTGACGCCCGCCCGTTCGGCCCGCTGGGCCTTGAGCCCGTGGGCGTGTGCGATTGCCGTTTACCCCAAAAGGAGAATGCTATGATTGCCCCTACCGAACCGCTCGACATCCGCTATCGTCACTTGTTTAAAGAACTAAATCGCAAACTGGTAGGCCGTGACGGTTGCCCAGGCGAAGGCTCACTTGGAGAATGTCCAGCTATGGACTTCACAGGATATTCAGCGAAAGGCGAAGCCATGTTCGACCTTTACGTGAGCATCTGGGACGAAGAGTTTAACAACTCAGGCCTTATGGCCGAATGGCTGAGCGCGCTCGGCGCATCGGACGTGATCATTACTCACGTTTTGCACGACACAATGAATTATGACCGCGACGGCAGGGACACTGAGAACAACTTTATCCGCAATTGGCGGGTACGCATCTTTATGCCAGACGCCAATCCCAGCGAACCGCCGCTGACGGGCTACACGCTGACCTGCATAAACTGTGGCCACGAAGACACCCCAACTCTTGGGGATACGGTCACCATTAACTAACCCCCGCGCCGCCCGTCTCTCAGGCGGGCGGCTTCATCCCGCAACCGCTTGGCCTTGGCCTTGAAATCGAACATCCGAAGATCAGCCCGCTCGGCACACCGCCGCGCAATCTCTTCCTGAACCTCGGCCATGACCTCAAGTTTGAAGGCGTCTTTATCGGTCATTTGAAGGATCAAGCCAATCTGCGCGGGCCGACAATACGGCAATGGCCCCTTTAGCGGTTTCCGCGGTGAAACCTTGAACGTTCATACGCCTATCCTTTAAAGCCTGTTGGTAGTTATAGGCCACATACCTAAGGGCGTTTGCGATGTCCTTATTAGACCAATTATCGGCTCTAAGGACACGTTCATAGTCCGATACAGCCTGAGGAAAAAGCTCCACAAACTTAGGGTCATCCATACGAGGCAAAAATGCAGAAGCCCTTTCTGTCATTTCGTCAGCATTACAGGGGGCGAAAGCACATTTTAGCAAACCTTGAGCGTTTGCGGGTCCTGCCAGCATGATCAAAACCGCCGCAATTACAATTGGCCGCACTCCCAACTCCCCTTAAAAGCGAGATAGCAACTTGACATTGAAACCGAAACGGCGCAACCCTCTCGTTACCGGGCCTGAGAACCCGACATGACGAGAGCGGCCTGAGGTGACGAAACCACCCGTTTCCCTACCTATGGCCGGAGTACGCGCGCTATGTCCAATGGCGTCAGCCTAAAGGCGCGCGTGCACGCCTCTCGTCGTGTTCTCAGCCTCCGGCCACCAAAGGTGCCCCTGAGAAGGAAACGAGCCATGCCCAGCCGACTACCCGCCGCCGATCCCCCGCGCCGCGCGGCTAAACTGTTTAGCGTAGCACTTCAAACAAATACAACCGCCGGGACTCACTCGCTAAGCGAGTGCTACCCTGTGAATAGAGTTGCGATGCGTGTATTTTTCACCCGTGCTTTTGTGATCCCATTCTTAATGAGGGGTAGCATATGCACAGTGTAAACAACGCTCACGACATCAACACCTATGCCGATCAGGTCGCGGCCATAACCATGAATATCGGCCTTGCCCTGATGATCTTGGCGCGTACCGCGCCGGATGACCTCAAACCCTTCCTGCACACCCTGTCCGCCGCCGCCGAAAACGCAGCCGACAAAGCCAACCTCATTCAGGAGTTAACCCAATGAGCAAAGCCCCACAGGCCCCTACGGGCCTGCAACAGGGGGACGCAGCGCATATCTGGCGCTGGATACCCTCAAAAACCCGCCGGGCGCAGGGCTGGACGGCCCTGACGCTCAAAGACCCGGACACGGGCAAACACCTCAGCCTCCCCGACGCATGGCGCGCCTGCGAACATATCAACGCCCTTGTCCAGGCGGCGGAACGCGGCGAAAGCCTGCACGGCATGCCGTGGGCGCACGTCGCCCCCCTGTCCCTGCGTAAGGCCCCGGAGGTGCTGTCCGGGCGCACGCTGGGCGCATTGCTGGACGCCTATATCGCTTCGCCCGCCTTCACGACGAAGGAGCCGAACACGCAAAAGGACATCCGGCAACGGCTTAAGCGCCTGTTTGAAATCTTCGGCGGGCTGCATTCCGGCGAACCACAACGCGCCGGTCTGCCCCGCCGCGCCTATACCCGCGCCCTCACGCGCTACCGGCACGCTATGGCTGAGGTCCGGGCCCTGCCGATCGAAGCCCTGATCGTCCTGCCCAAGACGCCGGAAGAGGTAGAGGACGACATCAAACGCGGCATTGTCCCGGAACCGTCGAACCTTGAACGCGCCTATTCTATCCTCGCCGGCATGGTCAATGAGCGCACGGGCAAGCCGCAAATCGCCAATGCCGCCGCCATCATGCGCTACGCCCGCGCGTGGCTGGAATGGGTGCGTAAGCGGCTGCGGGCCAACTGGCCAAACCCCGTCGAACTTATCGACATCACCGAACCCGATGGCCGCATCGTCATATGGTCGCGCGAAGAGATTGCCGCCCTTCTTGAGGCGTGTCACCGCTCCGGCTGGCATTCGGTGGCCTTTGCCGTCGAACTGGCGCTGGAATTGTCGTGGTCACAAACCGACATCCTGAACCTGAAATGGTCGCAAATCCGCAACGGTCGCGTTTTGAACACCCGCAAAAAGACAGGGATCAAAACCGAAACCACCCTGACGGCCAACGGACGCGACCTGATCGCGCGCATCCGGGCGCACTATGCGCAGTTGGGCGGCAACATCTTTGAAATGCAGTCGGACTATGTCATCCGCGTGGATCAGCGCGAAGGCCATAACGCCCGCTCCGCCGTGGGCAACCAATGGTCAAGTCAGTATTTCCGGCACACATTCATCGACATCCGCAACTCGGTGAACTGGACATGGGACACAACGAAGACGTTTCAGGACTTCCGCGACACGGCAATCACGATCATGTGGGAGGCGGGTCTGGACTTTCCGGAAATCGCCAGCCGCACCCAGCATAGCCTGACGCACATTCAGAAGGTCATCGAAAAACACTACGGGAAGATCACCCGAACCATTGCCGACCGCGCGGCGGCAAAGCTGGACGTTTACCACGGAACCCTTGGCTAAACGCCCTAAGTCACTGCTGTGACCAAAAACGCGGTCACAGGAACCACTTTTGTTCCAATAAGGTTTCGCCGGATGGCTCGCAAACCGTTGAACAGATAAGAGATTTTAGAGAGTAGATGGTGCCTGGAGCCGGAATCGAACCAGCGACACGCGGATTTTCAATCCGCTGCTCTACCAACTGAGCTATCCAGGCACTCTTTGCATCGAAACGACCTTGGTGCGCCGCCTCGGGAGGTGGCTCTAATAAGCGAGCCATTCGGGCTTGGCAAGCGCGCAAAGCCTGAATTTCGCAAAAAACCCGTCTAAACCGCGTCATTATCGTCAAAAGGTGAGGATAAGTCCGCTGACGGTGCCGCCCCCTCCTCTTCCGGCGCTTCGGCCGCCAGCGCCCCCGTGCCGCTGATGACGTATTCGCCCTTCAGCCAGTGCATCAGGTCGGCATCGGCGCAGCGTTTCGAGCAAAAGGGGGAATAGTCCTTCGCCGCATTGGGAAGCGTCTGGTCAGCGACCTGATAGGTCTGGCGGCAATAGGCACATGTGCGTTCGGTCATGTGGCCCATATAGGACGACTATCGCAGCGGAACAACCTCGGTCATCGCTGCCGTTTCGACGCTGAGGCGGGGTGTTAGCGGGTCGAGGCTGTCTTTCAGGCACTGCCGCACCTGATCGGCGACCGGTCCCGGCGCGCGCAGACGGAGGCGTCCACCGGCATCCGAACGGGCTTCGGCCACGGCGCGCCACAGAAGCCTGCGGGCGGCCCTTAGCGGCGTGTCTTCGGTGTGGGGACGTGCGCCCCAGGGCCGGCTGAATTCCAGCGTCCCGAAGCGCGTAATCGGCCCGCAGGCAATGGCGCGCCCCTCAGCCGCAAACGCCGCCTGCACTAGCCCGGTCAGCTTTTCACCATTGTGCTTGTTGCCGATCAGATCGACCACCACCAGCCCCGCCAGATTGGACAGGCGCAGGCGGCGCACCACCTCTTCCACCGCCACCTCATTGAGGCGCTTGGCGGCCTGACGCGGCGTGTGGATCATCCCCTCCCCCGCTCGCCCCATGTCGATGTCGCAGGCGATCAAGGCGCGCGTCGGCTCGATAGACAAATAGCCCCCGCCGGGCAGGTCAAAGCTGGGCTGGGTCGCCTGTGCCTCGGCAATATCGAGGGCGTCGGGGTCTTCGGCGGGTTCAAACCGGACCTGCGGGTCGATCAGACGCCGCGCCTGTTGCTTCAGGCGCTCGATCAGCGTCAGCGGGTCGGACAGGCGTCGCGGTGGGCCTTCGCTGACACCCAGCAGGCGGGCGCGCGGCAATTTGTCGGCACGGGCTTCGGCAGCGATTTCGACCTCGACCGCCGTGCCTTCGTTCAGCGCATCGGGATCGCTGAGGTCGGTCATGGCGTCTTGCCCATCGGCCAGTTTAAGGAAGCCGATACGCCCCGATTTGGCGGTCAGTCGCGCCATCGAGCGCGTCCCCCACAGGGTCAGGGACGTATCCAGCGCCGGACCTTCGGCATAGAGCAGTGGCAGTCCGTCACGCGCCACGCAGGCACGCACCAGACCAAACCGCTGTTCGCTGTAAAGCTTCACCCCGTGTAACCCGCGCCGCGCAGCAATTGCAGGGTCTCATAGGTCGGCAGCCCCACCACCGACGGAAAGGAGCCGATCAGGTGGATGACAAAGGCGCTGGCGCGGCCCTGAATACCATAGCCACCGGCCTTGCCCAGACCTTCGCCGGAGGCAATATAGGCGTCGATCTCCTCGGCGCTCAGGCGTTTGAATTGCAGCCGCGTTTCCACCACGCGCGCCGACAGGCCCTTAGGCGAGACCAGCGCCACGCCGGTATAGACACGGTGGCTGCGGCCGGACATCAGCTCCAGACAGGCGCGCACCTCGGCATCCGTCTCCGCCTTGGGCAGGATACGCCGCCCCACCCCGACCACCGTATCAGCGGCCAGAATATAGGCGGGCTCCGTAACCAGAGCCGCCACGGCCTCGGCCTTGGCGCGCGACAGACGCCCGGCCAGTTCGCGCGGAGTCTCGGCCTTCAGCGGCGTTTCATCAATGTCGGAGGGAAGGATACGATCGGGTTTCAGGCCGATCTGGGCCAGCAGGTCCACACGGCGGGGACTGGCGCTGGCCAGGATAAGGGGCAGCATCAGGCGCGCCCCTTACGTGTAGCGGCCAGCACTTATTTGAACCGGTAAGTAATGCGGCCCTTGGTCAGGTCATAGGGCGTCATTTCGACCATGATACGGTCACCGGCCAGCACGCGGATGCGGTTCTTGCGCATCTTGCCCGCGGTGTGCGCGATGATTTCATGGCCTGAGTCTTCGAGCGTCACGCGGAATGTCGCGTTCGGCAAAAGCTCGACAACGGTACCCGCAAACTCCAACAGTTCTTCTTTTGCCATTCGGCCCCACATGGAAAGGGAAAAGGGCGAATCGTCGTGCGATGTCGCCCATGAAAATCAGTGGCGCTCCCTTTATACCCAAACGGGTTCAGAGGAAAGAGGGAAAGCGCGCGTGAAAAGGCGAAGCCCCTTTCGGAACTCCGCCGATCCAGTACGCACTCCCGGAGCGAAGCGACTAGCGACCAAGCGGGAGCGCAGGCCCAAGTCCTTTTACTTCTCAGGCCGCCAAGAGGCGAAGCCTCTGAGCGCAAGTTAAGGATTAAAACTTGCGTACTACGCTGACCGACAGGTTGTCGGCATTACCGCGGTCATCCTTGAAGGCCGAGCGGGTATAGTCGCCGCGGATGGCGTAGGCGTCGTTGAGCTTCATCTGCGCGCCGACACCGACATCCAGCGCCGTGCCGTCTTCGGCGATCGGCGAGTTGTTATAATTCTTCAGTTGGGTGTCCGAAACACCGACGCGGCCGATCAGCTCAATGCGATCCGACACCGGCAGGAAGCCCACGGCGTAGGCGGCCTTCTTGTTGGTCAGCTTGTAACGGCCCGTATTGGTCGTGTCGCCGTTGGTGCCGGCGGCCAGCTCACCTTCGACGCCGAAGTGCGGGGTCAGCTTGGTACCGAAGCGCGCATTCATCGAGTTGAGGCTGGAGTCGGACTTGTTGTTATTCGTGGCGGTCGCACCGATCGAGCCATACACTTCGGGCTGCGACAGGGACTGCGCGGAAGCCGTGGACGCGCCGAAAGCAGCGGCAGCCAGAGCGGCAGTAGCCATGAGCATGGTCTTCATAGTGAACTCCTATTGTCTTCGTGTGCCGTGCGATTTTCATGAACCGCACTCGTTGTTGTCCGCCGGGGGAGATGCCCCAGCGACCCGAATACAATTGCTCCGCAAAGGGGCCGCATTGGGCCGCCTCAAAGGCCATTTCTGGACCTTTTTACAAGAAAAACATAAATTTAATAGGAGATTGCGGCAAAACCGCCATCTTGATGAACTCAAAATGAACGATCATTCATTTCCAACAAATTAGGTGCTTCGCGGCTTTTTAGCCACACTCTGATTTTTCCCCACAGGAGACGACATCACCCCCGCAGATGCAGGGCATGGATAAGGGTAAACAGACGCCGCGCCGTTTCATGATCAATTTCGATCTTGCCAGCCAGACGTTCGGTCAGGAGGTCCGCGCCGTCATTATGAATACCGCGACGGCCCATGTCGATCGACTCGATCTGCCCCACCGTGGCGTTTTTCAGCGCCTCATAATAGCTTTCGCAGATCATGGCGTAGTCCTTCATGATCGGCTTGAGCGGCGTGAAGGACAGCATGAATTTTTTGGCGTAGCCCTCGCCCGTAACGTCGAAGACCAGACGCCCGTCTTCATAGGCCAGTCGCAGATCGTATGTCTCTGCCGCGCCACCTTCGGGTTTGAAGCTGTTTTTTTCGATCAGGTCGAACATGGCGACCTGACGCTCATGCTCCACTTCCGGCGACGGCGAAGCCAGGCTGTCGGAGTCGATGTCGATACGGGCCAGCTTCATGATTACACCGGGTGGCTGGGGGTCGAACGGGCGCGATGGGGCGCGGCGAGGTCCATAAGCAGAAGATCGACGGCCTCGACCTCGATCTTCAGTTCGGCAGCGGCCTTGCCCGCAAAGCGCAGATAAAGGTGGCAGGCCGGCGCTTCGAGCGGTTCGGTGGCCAGATGCAGGATGGTCATGCCCTGCGGCGGGCGCTGCACGTCGAAGCCGCGCGACTGAAGGCCGGTGATCGAACCGATTTGCAAGGCGCAGGCGGCGCGCAGAGGCGTCCGGCTCTTGTGTTCATGGCAAAAGCGATTGAAGCGCAGGGTCAGGGCACGGGCGCGCGCATCATAACGCACGTCTTCGCCGCGCAGGGCTGCATCCTGCAACAGCGCGCTCAGCGGCACCACGTCCTCTTCGCTCTGCGCGAGAAGACGGAGCGGTTTCGGCTTGTTTTGAAACCACCCAAACATGAGGCTTATTCTTCCTCAATCGGGTCATTGCCCTTGATACGGCGGATATTGGCCCCGCAGGCCGACAGCTTGCCCTCAAGGTTCTCAAAGCCGCGATCGAGGTGATAGACGCGGTTGACGACGGTCTCACCGCGCGCCGCCAGACCGGCGATGATCAGACAAGCCGAAGCGCGCAGATCGGTCGCCATGACCTGCGCCCCGCGCAGTTCCTCAACGCCCGTCACCTTCGCTTCGCCGCCGTGCTGGACCGAGATACTGGCCCCCAGGCGCCCCAGTTCCGGCACGTGCATGAAGCGATTTTCAAAGATGGTTTCGCGGACCGTGGACTCGCCTTCGGCCAGAGTCATCAGGGCCATAAACTGCGCCTGAAGGTCGGTGGCAAAGCCCGGATAGACTTCGGTTGTGATATCGACGGCTTTCAGGCGACCCTGGCCGCGACGGATGGTCACTGTATCGGCCGTCGTTTCGATCTCGCAGCCCGCCTCACGCATCTTGTCGAGCAAAATACCGATCAGCTCCGGGCGCACCTTCGTCAGGCGCACCTCACTGCCCGGCATGGCCGCCCCGGCCAGCGCGTAGGTGCCGGCTTCGATACGGTCGCAGATGACCGCCCAGTCGGTGCCCTTCAACGCAGTGACGCCTTCGACGACAATGGTCGGCGTCCCGGCCCCGCTGATCTTCGCCCCCATGGCGTTCAGACATTTCGCCAGATCGACGATTTCCGGTTCACAGGCCGCATTTTTGAACACCGTCGTGCCGTGCGCCAGAGCCGCCGCCATCAGGGCGTGCTCCGTCGCGCCGACCGAAACGAAGGGGAATTCGATCTCCGCCCCCTTAAGGCCGCGCGGTGCCTGAGCAAAGACATAGCCTTCGTGCATGTCGATATGGGCCCCCAGCGCCTCCAGCGCCTTGAGGTGCAGATCGACCGGGCGCGCGCCGATGGTGCAGCCGCCGGGCAGTGACACCTTGGCATGGCCCGTGCGCGCCAGAAGCGGCCCCAGCACATTGAACGAGGCGCGCATCTGACGCACCAGATCGTAGGGCGCGAAGGCCGAGGTGATTTCCGGCGTATGCAGCAGGGTTTCCTGATGCCCGTCCGGTCCGTTGGTTTCGGTAATCTGCGTGCCAAAGCGTTGCAGCAGGCGACCCAGCAGGCGCGTATCGGCCAGACGCGGCATATTGGTCAGGCGCACCGGCTCAGAGGTCAGCAGCGAGGCCGCCATCAGCTTGATCGCGGAATTCTTGGCTCCGCTGACGGGAATATCCCCCTTGAGCGGCACGCCGCCTTCCAACGCAATACGATCCATTGAGTACGCCTGATCCGAATGTTCTGAACTTTCATTTCTGCCAACAGGGCCGCCCCGATTCAGGGCTTTGGAAATGAAATGGATTTCGCGTTCTACATCACCGGGCCGCAGGTGCAACAGCTAGTTTTTCACGTCGTCCTCACGGATCGGTGCAGGCTCCGGCCGCCGCGCGGCAGCCTTGCGCCGCTGGAGATTGGCGCGCAGGGCGGCATTGAGGCGCTCGGCCTTCTCGTCCTTGGGATTTTTATTCGGAGAGTCGCTCATAAGGCGGTGATTTAGCGTTCCATCCACAAAAAGCGAGCGAAAAATGCACTTTTCGCTTTGCGTTTCGCACCGGTTTGGGTATTAGCCCCGTCCTCAGCCGGTGTTCACACCGGTTCAGCCGTATTAGCTCAGTGGTAGAGCGCATCCTTGGTAAGGCTGAGGTCGGCAGTTCAATCCTGCCATACGGCACCATGAAGGCCCGGTTCGGAAACGACCGGGCCTTCGCCATATCTGGGCCTGCGTTAAACCGTCGGATATTCCAGCCTCGTCACGCGGTCACTGAGGCTTTGGACCGCCGCCCACAGAATGGGGATAAGCTGATCGGGCCTGAGCCATTGCCGACTGTCGGGGTCATCCATATCTTCGAGACCCCACGCCCCAAAATCAAGGCCGAGCGCGCTCATCGCCGCCCGCACCTCCTGCGCCAGAAAGCCCGCATGGGTACGTTTACCCGCTACGGCTACGGTTTCAGAGTCTACCACCCAGGTCTTTTTGCTGCCCTCATCGTCGGGGTTCAGCAAGACCTGATGGCGACCGGTTTCAACCACTGCCTGCCCGCCACACCGCCATTTGAAAAAGACCGGATTGACGGATTCAACAAAGGCCAGAGCCTGCGGACCTTCGAGCGTCGCTTCAACAATCTTGTCACGCTGATCCGAGGTCTGAAGGACGCCATTGGCTGCCCATATGGCCGACCAGCGGTTGCTGGCCCCGCCCAGTGCGTAGGCATTATCGGCATTGGGAATGAAGGCCGACGCGGTTTGCACGGAGCGCGGAACCGTGGCCGCAAACAGGTATACATTCCCGCCTGAATGCAGGTTTATATTCCCTGTACCGACGTTCGACACAACGAAATCACCGTTCTCACCGGGATTGCGGATGAAACGGCTGGAATGATCCGGCTGTGCGTCGCTGGCGTGGAAGTCAAAGAAGGCATAGCGGTCGCCCGCAATACCCTCAGACACCTCCATAGCGGGATAGCCTGAGACAAAGGGCGTTCCGATCTGATGAGGCCCCATATATACAAAGGCAGGCCCCCCCTCATCCTGAGGGCAAAAGGTGGCGACCGAGCGGGTGGCCCGCAGAAGGGTTCCAAAATGAGCGCCGTCACTGGAACATTTGATCGTCAGGGCATCCGGGCTATCCGCCAGCACCCCCATAATCGCGCGGTTCGAAAAGTCCTTTTGCAGCACGAGGGCGGCATCCCCCGTACTGGTCGCCTTATTGACAAAGACCTGACAGCCCGCCCCGGCGTGGTTGAACAGGACCTGCGGGCTACTGACCGATAACCGGTTGGTTGCATCCGCGGTTGCGCCAACGCCCAGCCGCTGAAGGTTTTGCAGGGCGTCAAACGTGGTCTGAAGCCGCACCCAGCCGCTCGTCACGCGGACCACAAAGCCGCCTTCATCGGCCACGTGCACCAGCGCCCCTTCGGGCAGGCTGAGGAGGTCCCAGTAACCACCCTGATAGACGGCGAAATCACCGGCATCGAAGTCATCCCAGGCCACGCCGGATGCGCCTGCGGGCAGGATATAGGCGTCGCCCTCCTGCGGCGTGGCGGGTTGAGTGGCCACCGCGCGGCTTTTGACGCGCGCCTGTATCAGGGCATCGAGCCGCCACAGGCTTTCATTGAAAGTGATATGTTTTTGCGCCTGTCCCGCTTGCAGCAGGGGCAGGCCAAGGGCGGGGGTGTTTTGCAGGGACACGTTCGGGCCTCATCGACAATGGTGCCTGTCAGTGTCCGCCCAAATGTCACGGCGGGGATAGATTTCAGGGCAAAAGATAGACAAGGCGCTTCTTGCCCTTGGTCGCCTTCATCGTCGCCAGATGCTCTTTGTGGCGGCCCGAAGCGTGGGCATCACGGCCACTTTCTTCGATATAAAGGGTTTTTTCGATATCTTTTTGTACAATGTGCGAGGCGTAGAGGTGTCCCTGATAGAGGGTATCGGCCACCGCCCCCACCGGGAAAAACGGGAGGATAAGTTGCGCCACCTCCTCCAGTCCGCTGATCCCCAGATCGAGCGCCAGAACAACGGCCGCCTGCACCCAGGCGACTGGACTGATGCGGGCGCGAAACCCGCTCAGCAGAATATAGGCGGAGGCCCCGAACGAATAGACCGCCCCAACGATCGGAAACGGGAGCCACGCCAAAAGGCCGTCAAGACCGATCAGGTTGAACGGGCCGATACCGATAATACGATCCGATAGGCGTTTGATTGTGCCAACCGAGTCATAAACCTTCTGCACGTCATAGGCCGACCTGACAAACATGTCATTTGCTCCCCTTCGCCCGTTATGGCTAGACATTGCCTGTAGCAGGGTTATGCGTCAATCACATGCGTTAGGGGAATTCACCATGATCGTCACCACCACACCCAGCGTCGAAGGCCGGAGCATCGACACCTATATCGGCGTCGTTACGGGCGAAGCCATTCTGGGGGCCAATATCTTCCGCGATCTGTTTGCCGGTATCCGCGACATTATTGGCGGCCGTTCCGGCTCCTACGAAAAAGTGCTGCGCGCCGCCCGCGAAGCCGCCTTGAAGGAAATGCAGGAAGAAGCTGCGCAACGTGGGGCCAACGCCATTGTCGGCGTCGATCTCGACTATGAAACCGTCTCTCAGGGCACCATGCTGATGGTCACCTGTTCCGGGACCGCCGTCGTCCTGCGCTAAGTCTTGCTGGTTCTCAGACTGTTTTCGTTTTTGTCCTTCATCCTTAGCCTCGCTCTGCTGGGTATGGGGGCGACGTGCCTGCTCGACCCGCAAGGCGCACGCGGCTATCTGATCGACATTTTCACCGCGCCCCTGCTCAGCGTGGCCTTAGCGGCATCCTTTGTGCTCATTCAGTTGCGTCAGCGTGCCTCGGCCCTCATCAGCCTGCTGGCGGCCGGTCTTTTGGGGGTGGGTTTCTGGCCGCAGATCAACCCGCCCCAGCCGCCAACGGACACGAAGGCGACCCCGGTGCGGCTGATCTTCGCCAACCTGTACGTCAAGAACGAGACGCCGCAGCGACTGCTCGACTGGGTCAGGACGGAAAACCCCGATGTCGTGGCCATCGTCGAAGCCGGGCCTCTGGCCGAAGCGACACTGGCCGCGAAATTGCGCCAGACCTATCCCCACATGGCCCGCCGCTACGACACCTTCGTCTTTTCGCGTTACCCGCTGACGCGCCCACGCGCCCGCCCCATTGGTTACAGCCTGCTGACCGTAGAGGTCGCGGCACCTGCCGGGGCGTTTCATCTGGCCGTGGCGCATCTGACGCGCCCGTGGCCGTTCAGCGCACCGGGCGACCAACCGCGCCAACTGGAGCGACTGAGTGCAGACCTGCGCGACGAACAGCCGGAGCGCACAGTGCTGGTCGGGGATTTCAACACCACCCCCTCAGCCTCAGGCCTTATGGATTTCAGTCGCAGTCTGGGTCTTTTGCCGGCCCCAGCGGCGGTCGGGACGTGGCCTGCGGTCCTGCCCGCCCCCTTGCGTATCGGCATCGACAATGCCTTTGCCGGTCAGGCGCTCAGCCTGCGCAATCGCAAGGCCGGCCCCTATTACGGCTCCGACCACCGTCCGATCCGGGTGGATATTTACCCCGCAGGATAACTATTTCCGCGGCACCGGGCGGCGCTTCGGCGCGGATTTGACGACCGGCACCGGCTCAAAGGCGGGCTCGACGACCGGTTCCGGCAGTACATCTTCAATGGTTTCCGCTTCGGGCGTCGCAGATGCGATTTCGGTTTCCACCGCCTCGGCGGCATCCATTTCAGGCGCAGGCTCCGGGGCAAACTCTGCGACCGGCGCGGCCTCGCTTCCGGTCGCCTCGGACCGTTCGGTAAAGGCATCGACCACCGCGTCCTCGACCTCGATAGCCGCCATCACAGGCGCAACGGCGACCTCACGCACGGCCTCATTGACCTCTTCCAACACATGGGCAGCGTCTTCGCTGGCCTTGTACCAGGTCTGACGCAGGCTCATCATATCGACAAAGCCCTTGGGCAGGTCCTTATAGAGGTCGCTGCCGCCTGCGCGGCGCGCCGGCACGCCGGACAGCATCCACGCCGAAACGCCAAAGCTGGTCGCCGCAAAAAACGGCACCCACATCGGCGAACAGGCCCCGATCCAGAAATGGGTCAGGCGCTCCGTCGCGCTCTTCATCTCTTCGGAGGTGGGCAGGGAAAACGGGGGCAGATCGGATTGCGTCATGGTCAACATCTCGTGGCCTCGTGCGCTCAAAAAATATTGCAGCGCACAAAACTAACACAGAAATCCACAGGCGCCTATGCGACCCATCGCCCTAAGCAGGCAAATTCGCGTGATCAGTGATTAATCCAACGTCCACACCGACGCCTTGCCGCCCGGTTCGGCAAAGACCTGAGCCAGATCGTCAGCAATGTCGCGCATGGCCTCGACCACCGACGCCGGCGCATTGACCGTCACCAGCGCGCAACCATTCATCTTCAACGGATTGGTCAGCGGGCGCAAACGCAGCTCAGCCACGGCAATGTCCGGCCCGCCCTCCCCCGTCTGGTCCTCCAGAAGCTCGCATTCCATATGGCGCAGGAAGCGGTCGAAGGTTTCAAGGTCTTTCAGCGGCAACCACACCAGGGCCTTGGCGGCGGGCTGTTTTTTCAGCACGTCGCGCAGGCACAGATTGATGCGCTCATAATCCTCGAACTGCTCGAACGGCGGGTCGATCAGCAGAAAGAAATCCTTGTCCGGTTCGGCCATTTCGACCGCTGCCTCGTAGCCATCCGTATGGCGCGCCTTACCGCGCGGCGTCACCGTCTCCCGCAAGCGCTCGTAATCGTCTTTGCGCAGCTCGCAGCCCATATAGCGGCCTTCCGCCGTCAGATGATCGAGCACCAGAAGCGGCGAACCGGGATAGAGGCCGATGCGCGTTTTGAACCCGGCCGCGCGGTTCTTGGCCCACACATAGTCCGACAGGGGGATGAGACTTGGCGGCACGTCGCGCCCCAGCAGGTAGCCGATTCCGGCCTCGGCCTCTTTGGAGCGCGAAAAGGTCGGATCAGACAGGTCGTATTGGCCCGCCCCGGCGTGGCTATCCACCACCTGAAGCGGTTGCCCCGTCTCACGCAGGGCGCGCAGAAAATTCAGCAGGACCGCGTGCTTGAACAGGTCGGCGAAGTTCCCGGCGTGGAAGCCGTGGCGATAGTTCAAAGCCCTAATTCCTTCTGTTTCTTTTTCGACAGGCCGTCGGCGACCAGACGATGCGAGTCGGTCATCAGACCACGCAACGCCTCGTCGGACATCTGATCCCCGGTATAATACTGTATCCAGCTCATGCCGCGCGACGCCAGATAGGGAGCCGGGCGGCAATCGGGATGATCGCGCAGGATTTCAAACGTCATGGGAGAGACCTTGACGCTGAACGACACATGCCCGTCGGGTTGTGTGCCGGCAATGACGAAGACCTTGCCCCCCACCTTCCACACATCGTGTTCGCCCCACTGCACCACATGGGTAGCAGCGGTGAGCGACTGGCAGAAGCGATTGAGGTCATCGAGGGTCATGACGTCACATATAGCACCTCCTCCTATTTCAAGGGAGGCGCTTAAAACATCACCCCTTCAAACCGCGGGCGATCTCCAGCGTATCGGCCAGCAGCGATTCCGACGTCGGCCAGGCACCGGCCCCCTTACCCGTCACATACCAGAACTCACCGTTTTCCAGCTCGATAATGGCGCGGTTCTGCTCGCCTTTGGCCCCCACCAGATAGTGATCGGCGGGAAGTTCCTCCAGCTTCATCGACACCTCAAGGCCCTTAGGCGTCATGATGGCGCGCGCCACGTAGCGCAGGCCCTTGCCCTTGGGGATGACCAGCGACTCCGCCGTGATGGCCCCGACCTCAACGTGCACGGGCGTCACGCCTGGGAAGGCGATTTCGCGCAGCAGGCGCAGCTTAGCCCCCACATCCGTCCCATCGAGATCGGCCGTGGAGTCCGGCTCGGCAAAGCCCAGACGGCGCGCCTCATCCATGGCCGCATCGAAGGTCTTACCCGCCTCGACCTGATCAATCACGAAGTTGGAGGTGCCGTTGACCACCCCGGCAATGCTCTTGATCTTGTACGACTTGACGGCGCGCAGCAAGGCTTCGATGACCGGGGCCCCGCCACCGACCGAAGCTGAATAGGTCAGCGCCGCGCCCGATGCCCTCGCCGCGTCCTTCAGCTTGCCCTGAACGGCGGCCACGGCCTGCTTGTTGGCGGACGTTACGCCGACGCCCAGTTTGAGAAACTGCTCCAGCAGTTCCGCCGAAGGCGACACGCCAGTGCCGATATCGACAAACACATCGACATCCGCACGGGCAAAGTTACGCGCATCCGAGGTAAACTTACCCGCCAGCGGATGGTCGCGGCGCTTCGACGGATCACGCACCAGCACGCGATCGACCTCGATCAGGTCCGACCATTCCAGACAGCGTTGCAGGAACATTGAGCCGACGCCCCCCGCCCCCATCACGGCCACGCGGATCTTACGCGCAAAGCCCGGCGTCTTGCGTTCCGCCGTCTTGGCCCCCAGCACGGTCTCATAGCCGCGCGCCATGCCCGCGACCTCGACCTCAAGCCCGTGCTCGTGGGCGTATTTCATGGCCTTGGCCTGCACGACGGGGAAGGCGATCTTTTCGGCCTCATCCCACGACAGGGCGGCATAGGGCTTGGCTGTATCGGGATAGGTATTGGGGTCGATATCATAGACCGCATCGACGTCCTTGTTGAGACGCACGCGCGCCTCGACGCCGACGTCACGCAAGGCCTTGCCGATAAAGACGGCGGTCAGGTCCGAGCCCCCCCGCCCCAGAAGCACGGGCTCACCGGCGGCATTTTCGGCCACATAACCCGGCACCACCACCAGATCGCAGGCCTTCAGGTCGTTGATCAGGACCTCGGTCTTCAGGCTGACCGGCTGGGCATTGAAATGGTCCCCTTCGGCGGTCAGGCCGATTTCGGCCACCGAACGAAAGCGCGTCACGATCCCCGACCGCTCACAGGCCATAGCGAACAGGGTCGAGGCCTTCATCTCGCCCGTCGCCAGCAGGTGCGGCGTCGCTGAAGAGGCCGAGGCCTGCGTATAGCCAACGGCCAGACGCATAAGCTGGTCTGTCTCACCCTTGAAGGCCGAAATGACGGCAATCACCTTGTGCGCGTCTCGCACATAACGATAGACCTCGGACACGGCGCGGTGCAGGGCCGCTTCGGAGGTCAGAACCGAACCACCGAATTTCACGACAAGGGTAGACATGTTTTCAGATCCTTATTCCTATCGCCCTTACGGCAGGCGGGTAAGGATGGCGTTATAAGTCTTTTCAACGAATTCAAAGAAAAAAGATAAGGCGCGCCCCGTTTTTCGTGATAAGCGCGCAACGACGGAGAGAAATCGTTGCAACAGTATCTAAAATCATCCGTGAGCCTTAGGGCCTATGCCTGCCTGCTGATCGCCTCGATCCTGTGGGCGGGCAATATGGTGTCGGGCAAGCTGGCCGTGGGACACATCAGCCCGGCCATGCTGTCGGCCGCGCGCTGGATACTGGCAGCACTGGTGATCTTTGCCCTCTCGGTGAAACCGCTCCGCCGCGACTGGCCCGTCATCCGTCAGCACCTGCCCCTGCTTCTGGCCTATGGCTTCTTCGGTTTCGCGTCTTTCAATATCCTGCTCTACACCGCGCTGGAGCACACCAGCGCCATCAATGTGGTGATCGAAGACGCCGGTATTCCTCTGGTGATTATGGGGCTGAACTACGCGCTGTATCGCATCACAGCGTCCTGGGCGCAGGTGGCGGGCTTTGGCGTTACCGCCATCGGCGTCATGCTGACGGCCACGCATGGCGATCTGCGCAATATTGTGCGGCTGGACCTCAATCTCGGCGACGTCCTGATGCTGCTGGCCGTCATCAATTACGGGGCCTATACGATCGCCTTGCGCTATAAGCCGGCGATCCACTGGCAAAGCCTGATGGCCATTCCGACCCTCGGGGCCATAGGGGCCGCCCTGCCCTATTTGCTGTGGATGTCGCGCGACACCGGCATTGTCTGGCCCGATACCACCGGATGGCTGATCGTACTCTATACGGGATTGCTGCCGTCACTGGTGGCACAGGTATGCTATGTGTGGGGCGTCGAACTGATCGGGGCCAACCGGGCCGGCCTGTTCATCAACACCATCCCGCTGTTCGGAGTGATCCTGTCGGTGCTGATCCTGCGCGAGCCGCTGCACGGGTTTCACTTCTGGGCACTGGCTCTGGTCATTGCCGGTATCGTGCTGGCCGAATGGGGCCGCCCGAAAGCCTCGCAACCTACCTAACGCATCCCTTTGACGGCATTGAAATAAAGTCCGTCGGGCAGCAAGGCCAGAAGCTTGACCATCCGCGTAAAGCCCTTGGGGAAGTGGATTTCGAAGCGTTTGCTGTCCAGTTCGCGGGCAATGGCGCGGGCGGCCTTTTCCGGCGTGATCATCATCGGCATTTCAAAACCGTTCTTGTCCGTCAGGCGCGTTTTGACAAAGCCCGGATTGATCACCTTGATATCCAGCCGCTCGCCGTGTTCGGCGCGCAGAGACGTGGCCAGCGAAATCACACCCGCCTTGGTGGCCGCATAGGGCTGACCATTGGGCAGGCCACGATAACCCGCCACTGAGGCACACAGGGCGATCTGACCTTTTTCCGCCATGACCGGGAGGGCGGCCTCCACGACGTAAAAGGCTCCTTTGAGGTTGGTATCGACGATACGTCCCATGTCACCGAGGTCGATCTGCCCCAGCTTCATCGGCGTGTAGGCACCGGCAAAAAACAACACACGATCAAGCGGCCCCACCGTGTCCTTCAACCATGTGGCTGAGCGGGCCACCGCCGGACCATCCGACACATCGAGCGGCAGGACGCGATGCCCCCGGCCTTTAAGCCGCTTGCAGATCGTCTCCAGCGCCTCGGCATTGCGCGCTGACAGGATGATTTCCTCGCCTCGCGCCGCCAGCCGTTCGGCCAGAGCTTCGCCTATGCCGCTGGAAGCACCGATGATCCAGGTGCGTTTGGGTGTCTTGCGCGGGCTCATGCATCCCCCAGTAGTTTGGAGCGCAGCGCTTTCGACGAGGTCCGGCTGCCCAGCCAGATATCGAAGAACAGGCGCGTAAATTGCGTATCACGGATGGTGCCGATCGAACGGCCGTTGTGAATGAACTGGGCGTGACCGTCGGCGGTGCGTACACCCGTAATATAGGCGCCCGAACGAATATCCGGGAAAATGGCGCTCATCTGCTGTCGCCACTCTTCAAGCCTGGCCTTGTCCGAATAACCCTGCTTGCGGATTTCGGCCACCGAATGATCGACAATGTGCTTCGCGGTGATGTTTCGGAGATAGTCCAGCCGCAGGGCGAACGGCTTTTGCGGATCGTAGCGGCCATTGGGCGCATAGAGGCTGGCGTCAAAGATTGACAGGCCCAGCACGCTGTAGCGGCCCTTACCAACCAGCTTGCCGTCAGGCACGCCTGCCGGAACCTCAGCATACACGCCAAAGGCAGTGATCGAGAGGGGCAGGGCACCCAGAGAGGCCAGAACGGCGCGACGTTTGATTTGGGTCATAACGTCACTACGCACGAAGGTCGCAACCGGATGACCTGTTTATGCGCGTCTTATGCGATACGCCTCATCTCCATCCCCCTCTTGACGACAAAGCCGGCTTCGGCGCATAAGCGCACATAACTCATCGAGACCAGCCGAGGGACAGGCCCGACGACGCTGGGGCAACCGCCGAACCTTCGGAATGGTGCCAACTCCTGCGGAAGTGCGCTTCCGACAGATGAGAGAAGCGACAGCGGCGGTGTGGCCGTGTCTTCTCCCGACTGGTCCGTTGAGCCCCTGTTTTGCACCGGACCACCGAGCTTTTACCGCTATGAGCTTTATCAAACCGCACACCCAGCCCGATCTGACGGTTCCTGATCTTATGGGGACAGACATCCGCGTCGATATTCCGGACGAGTTCCGTTTGCAAAGCGGGCAAAGGCTGGAGCAGACCGACGTCGTGGCGCGCCTCTACGGCCCGGCCGATGGCCGTGTGGTGGTGGCCGCGGGGGGCATTTCCGCCGGGCGCATCCTGTTCGCCAAGGAGGATTCGACCGACACCGCCCCCGGCTGGTGGGAGGGCGTAGCGGGCCCCGATGAGGCGCTCGATCTCAACGTTTTTCGCGTCCTGTCCATCGAATTTGCGCCGCGCCTGCCCGCCTCTCAGGTCTATACCATCACCACGCACGATCAGGCGCGTTTGGTGAAGCTGATCCTCGATCACCTTGAGGTGGCTCATGTGTTTGCCTTTATCGGGGCGTCTTACGGGGCGATGATCGGGCTGGCCTTTGCTGAGCTTTATCCCGACTATATCGACCGCGTCTGCTGCATTTCGGCGGCGCACCGCGCGCACCCGATGGCCACGGCCATGCGTGGCTTGCAACGCCGTCTGCTGAAGTTCGGGCTCGACACGGGCCGCGAACAGGAAGGGATTTCACTGGCGCGGCAACTGGCCATGACCACCTATCGCTCGGAAGCCGAATTTTCCGAGCGTTTTGATGGCCCGGCACCCGACTGGGCGGGCGAAAACTATACGGTGTGCGGTTATCTGCGGGCGCGCGGCGACGCCTATACGTCGAACGCCAATCGCTGGATATCCATGTCGGACTCGCTCGATCGTCACCGCGTCGATCCGGCAAAGATCAAGGCCAGGGTGTTTCTGGCCGCCGTGCCGACGGACCGGCTGGTTCCCTATTCGGACATGCAGACCCTGCATGAGACGCTGACGGACAGCGTCTTTATCGACTTTCCCTCACTTTATGGACACGATGCTTTCCTGAAAGAAATCCGTCTGGTGTCCGATATAGTTCGCACCTCACTTAAAGATTAGCCGGCGTCCCCAAAGCGAGCGCCGGCAGGAACGAAAATGTCAAAAGATTATCTCAAAGACGCCAAACTCGGCACCAAGGTCATTAACATCGGTATCGACAGCGACCGCGCGCACGGGGCGGTCATGCCGCCGATCTACCTGTCGTCCAACTATTCTTTCGCCGGTTTTGGTCAAAAACGTGGCTATGACTATGCCCGCTCCGGCAATCCGACGCGCGACATCATCGCCGACGTGATTGCCGAACTGGAAGGCGGAGCGGGTGCCGTGATGACCGCCTCCGGCCTCGCGGCGCTGGACCTTCTGTGGCAGGACCTGCTCAATAAGCGCGTGATCGTGCCGCACGACTGCTATGGCGGCACGCAGCGCCTGCTCAATGCCCGCCATCGTCAAGGATTGATCGAAGTCGTCTATGTCGATCAGGGCGACGATACCGCTATCGAAGCCGCCCTGTCGCAGCCCGCGAGCCTGCTGCTGCTGGAAACGCCGTCCAACCCGCTGATGCGCCTTATCGACCTCGAAAAGCTGATCGCGCTGGGCCACGCCGCCGGGGCAAAGGTCGCCGTGGACAACACCTTTCTGTCCCCGGCCCTGCAAAACCCCATCGCCTTCGGGGCCGATTTCGTCATCCATTCGACGACCAAATATATCAATGGCCATTCGGACGTCATCGGCGGCGCGCTGGTCTGCACGACGGCAGAAGACGTCACCACCTATCGCTGGTGGGCCAACTGCCTCGGTTCGACGCCGGGCGCGTTTGACTCCTACATGACCCTGCGCGGCGTGCGCACCCTTCTGGTGCGCGTCAAGCAGCAGCAGGAGTCGGCGCAGGCCATTGCCGAATTCCTCGATGCCCACCCCGCCGTATCGCGCGTCTTCTATCCCGGCCTGCCCTCACACCCGCAGCACGCACTGGCCAAGCGTCAGCAAAAGGGCTTCGGCGCCATGATGAGCTTCGAACTGGCGGGCGGGCTTGAAGCCGTCAAACGCGTGTTTGACGTGATCGAACTGTTCAGTCTGGCCGAAAGTCTGGGCGGCGTCGAAAGCCTGATCGTGCATCCAGGGTCGATGACCCATGCGGCCATGTCGCCGGAAGCGCAGGCCACGGCGGGGATCACCGAGGGCCTGCTGCGTCTGTCGATTGGCCTCGAAGACCCGTCCGACCTGATCGCCGCCCTCGACCGCGCCTTGCGAGTGGCCTAACCCTGTTTGGTCTTGAGGCGGAAAATCTGGCGACCCGTGCCATCGAAATTGGCCGGGTCGAGCCAGGCCTCGTAGGCAGAGCGAATGCGCGGCCATTCTGAGTCAATGATTGAAAACCACGCCGTATCGCGGTTTTCGCCCTTCGTCACCATGTCGTTGCGGAAGGTGCCTTCATAGGTAAAACCGAACCGTTCCGCCGCCCGCATAGACGCCCGATTGGCCGCATTGCACTTCCATTCAAAGCGCCGATAGCCCAGTTCGTCGAACAGATAGCGCGCCATCAGAAACACAGCTTCGGTGGCCAGTGCCGTGCGTTGCAAGGCGCGCCCAAACAGCACGGCGCCGATTTCGGCACTGCCTTGCGCCTCACGGATACGCATGAAAGAGGCCATACCCATGACCACCCCGCGCGGATTGAGGATGACCTGCGTTTCCCAGCCTTCCTGAGCGCGTTTGGCTTCGTACTCGCGTTGAAAAACGGCCTCACCCACATAGGGACCGAGCGGCATATAACGCCACAGGTCGCCATTGGCCTCACCCCCGGCCACGGCATAAAGCCCCGACAGGTGACGCGCCCAGTCGAGCGGTTCAAGATGGCCATAGCGGCCCACAAAGGTCTTCGCCGCCGGTCGCGGACGCGGCGTCCAGTTTTCAAGACTCATGGCTTATCCCTACTTCCCAACCGCCCTAAACCATCCTAACCCTAGCGGCAATGAAAACCGGGAGCGCCCCATGACCTATTCCGCCGCCGACACGCGCTATGACGCCATGCCCTATCGCCGCTGTGGCACGTCGGGTTTGAAACTGCCCGCCATATCGCTGGGGCTCTGGCATAATTTCGGCGATATCGACCGCCTCGATACGCAGCGCGCCCTGCTGCGCGCCGCCTTTGACCGGGGCATCACTCACTTCGATCTGGCCAATAATTACGGCCCGCCGCCGGGCTCAGCCGAGGTGAACTTTGGGCGCATTTTCGCCGAAGATTTCAAGCCTTATCGTGATGAGTTGATCATATCGTCCAAGGCCGGCTGGCAAATGTGGGACGGCCCCTACGGCTCCATGACAGGTACGCGCAAGCACCTGATGGCCTCATGCGACCAGAGCCTGAAGCGCATGGGGCTCGACTATGTTGATATTTTCTATTCGCACCGCCCGGACCCGCACACGCCGCTGGAAGAAACCATGGGCGCACTGGCGACGCTGGTCCAGCAGGGCAAGGCGCTCTATGTCGGCATTTCCAACTATGGGCCGGACCTGACGCAAAAGGCGACCGATAGTCTCAAATCTCTGGGCGTGCCGCTGCTGATCAGCCAGCCGAACTACAGCCTGCTGGATCGCTGGATCGAACCGGCGCTGCTGGAGACCAATGCGCGCAATGGCGTCGGCACCATCGTCTTTTCCCCTCTGGCGCAGGGCTTTCTGAGCGACAAATACCTGAGCGGTCTGCCCGAAGAGTCACGCGCTGCCCGCCTCGACTGGGTGCGCGCGGGGCTGACCGACGCCAAGCTGGCCCTGATCCGTCGGCTCAATGAACTGGCGAAGGCGCGCGGGCAATCTCTGGCGCGCATGGCTCTGGCCTGGACATTGAAGGACGCGCGGGTCACCTCGGCCCTGATTGGAGCGCGTACGGTCGAGCAACTGACCGACAGCCTCGGCGCGCTGGACAATCTCAGCTTCAGCGAGGCGGAACTGACGCAACTGGATCATCTAACCCGCGACGCCCTGCCCGGCATTTTCACCGCCCCGCCCAAATCCACCGGTCAGGACCTGATCGACAACCCGCACTTCAAAGCCTGAAAAAAAAGCGCCGGAGACACCTCCGACGCTTTTATTTTAAATCCGTTAGGCGCAAAACCTACTGCGCGACGATGACTTCGCCAGACGTCGCCTTGTGGATCAGGGTGACGTTGATATTGCCGCGCGTCGCGTTCGAATAGGGGCAGACCACGTGTGCGGCTTCGATCAGGTCGCGCGCCGCCTCGTCCGGGACGCCCGGCAGGTTGACCTTCAGCGTGACTTCAAGCCCGAACCCGTTGGGGATCTGCCCGATGCCGACCGATGCGTCGATCGAGGCGTCGGCGGGAACGGCGACCTTCTTCTGACCGCCGACAAATTTCAGGGCACCGATAAAGCAGGCGGCGTAGCCAGAGGCAAACAGTTGCTCCGGATTGGTGCCTTCCCCGCCACCGCCGCCCAGTTCCTTCGGCGTTGAGAGCTTGACCGACAGGCGGCCATCAGGGGTGGAGGCGGTGCCTTCGCGGCCGCCGGTGGCCGTAGCGTGAGCGGTGTAGAGCGCGGTGATCGAGGTGGTCATGATCAGATTTCCTTTGCGGTTGAAGTCGATGAAGAACAGCCAGTGGCGTGTCTGAAACCTAGATAGATTGCGCACAATCTTTTGTCAATTGCATTGTGCACAATTTAATTGGTTTTAATTGATTATTATGTTATCCCTTTGCCAAGTCAGGAGAAAATCATGTCCTCGTCCCTCATCCCCGCGGAAATGCGGCTTGAAAATCAAATCTGCTTTGCCGTTCACAGCGCCGCCCATGCCTTTGCACAGGCCTATAAGCCCCTGCTGGAACCCTTGGGCCTGACCTATCCGCAGTATCTGGTCATGCTGCTGCTGTGGGAGAAGGACGACCGGTCGGTGAGCGAACTGGGCACGCCGCTGTTTCTTGACTCCGGCACGCTGACGCCACTGCTCAAACGCCTTCAGACGCAAGGGCTAATCGACCGCACTCGCGACCCCAGAGACGAGCGCGTCACCCGCATCACCCTGACGGATAAGGGCAAGGCGCTGGCTAAACAAGGGCAATCCATTCCGCAGGCCATGCTGTGCGCCATGGGCAATATGGACCTGCCGCACCTGATCGCCCTGCGTGATCAGGTTAAGGCCTTGGGACAGACCCTGCGCGCCGCCTGACAGAGATTTGGCCGCATTGACGACACAATGCGACCTGTGGGCCCGCCGCCCTTTTCGGCAAATCCGAAACAGATCAACATCATCACGCTATAATCACGCAAATATCACGTAAACGTGATTACGCCGTGAAAATGACGTGATTTCAGCGCGACATGAAGGCCGCCGCCCTCGAGTGCGGCGTCAACCTTCGTTTGGGGAGCCCCTCATGTCATCGCGTTGTTCCGGCCGTCTGGCCGTCGTTTTGTTGTCTGCGTCCCTGCTCACCTTGTCGGCCTGTTCCAAACCCGCGGAGGAACCCCCTCTCACCGAAGAGGCCTCCCCCGCTGATGCCGGTGGCGATATAGCCAAATCAACGCGCGTCGATCCGGCCTCGGTTCCACAACTGGCCTATGATTATCGCTTTGACCTCAGCGCACCCGACAAAACGGTCGGCAGCATGATGGAAGGTCATCGAGAGGCCTGCACCGTGGCCGGCCTCGCCACCTGTCAGGTTCTGTCCCTGAACAGTCAGAATACGGGTAAAGAGGGGCAGTTTCACACCCTGACCCTGCGCGCCACGCCGCAATGGATCGGCCTCTTCCGCAAAAATCTCAATAACGAGCTGAAGGCCACCGGTGCGAAAATCGAGAGCCAGAGCATCGCCACCGAAGACGTCAGCCTGAGCCTCATCGACGCTGAGGCCCACATCAAAAACCAGACGGCCTTACGCGACAATCTGCAGGCGACGCTGCGCAGTCATAAGGGAAAGATGAGCGAAGTCATCGAGTTAAAGCAGCAACTGGCCACGATTCAGGCGGATATCGATAGCGCGCAAACCGCCGTCGCCACGATGAAAAAGCGCGTGGCCATGTCGAAGATGACGCTAACCTATCGCCCGGCCTCGGCGGTGGCCGTCGATGGCACCTGGGCACCTCTGAAATCCGCGCTGTCGGATGTCGGTCCGAATATGATCTCGGTGCTGACCGTGATGGTCGCCGTGGCGGGCTACCTGCTGCCTTTGGGGCTGATCGCCGCGCCCGTCATCTGGTGGGTCCGTCGCCCGCGCAAGTCGTCCAAACCGACTCGCTCCGGTGAAAACCCGACCGCGCTCTAAAGAGGATGGACAACAAACTTAACAATGCTAAGTTTGTTGTCCATTCCAACGGGGGAAATCATGCGTAACGCCCTGATCCTGCTGCCTGTAGCTCTAATTGCCGGATGTGCCCGACCCGCTGACTCGTCCGGTGAACCCTATACGGAGGAAGCCATATCCTCGCCGATGGTCGTCCTTCCCAAGGAGCCAAACGCACCGGTGCAAGTCCGTGAACCCGCCGTCGTTTCCGCCAGTACCCCACAACTGGCCTACGACTATACCTATGGCTTTCTGCTACCCGCATCAGATACCGAGCGCATGGCCAAACACCATCAGGCCATGTGTGAGGGCGCAGGTGTGGCGCAGTGTCAGGTTCTGAACGCCAGCACCAACGCCAACCCAGAAGCCGGATCGGTGCGCGTGGAGGTCAATCTCAGGGCCACACCCCAATGGCTCAAAAAGTTTGAAAACAGCCTGAAGGGTGACCTCAAATCCTATAAGGCACGCATCACGCAACAGACCGTGACGTCAGAGGATCTCAGCCTTGAGATCATCGACTCCGAGGCCCGCCTGAAAAATAAAATGGCGCTGCGCGACCGGCTTCAGGCCATCATCCGCCAAAGCCCTGGCAAGATCGCGGAACTGATCGAAGCTGAAACGCAACTCTCTCAGGTACAAGCGGATATAGATTCCCTGTCGTCTTCGCTGGCCGTTATGCGCAAGCGGGTCGCCACCTCACATCTGACCCTGACCTACGACAGCCACGTGCAAAGCGCGGCCCCTTCGGCCTTTGCTCCTCTGACCGAAGCCTTGGGACAGGTAGTTTATACCCTTATGGCGTCGCTAGGCTTCCTTGTCATTTGTGTCGCAGCGGCTTTGCCGTTCGCGGTGGTCCTCTGCCCGCTCGGCTGGTGGGGTTTCACACTGTGGCGCAAACGCAAACTTGCCAGGACGCCCGCACATGAAAAATAAGGAAGCACCGCACCGAAACCGATGCGGCGCTTCCTTCCCGGGATCAAGGCCTTTCGGCCTCCCCCACCCTTGAGGATTTTAGAAGTTGAAACTCACGCCGGCGACGTAGCGCGGGCCAAAGCGTTCAAACTCGATCGGATTGGTCGAAACCGTGCCGTAACGACGCGCGCCCTGATTGCGCAGGTTGGAGCCGTCAAAGAACCACTCCAGGTTCTTGTTGATCTGATAGCGCACCGACAGATCGACTTCTTCATCGTCGTCCCAGTAGATGTCGCCGTTATCGGAGGGCACAGCCACGCCGCCGACCATGGTGTAGCCGCCAATCTCCTGAATCCAAGCCGTGCGGTACTGATAGGCGAGCCGCACGGTCAGGCCGTACTTTTCATAGATCATCTGAAGATTATAGACGCCTTCGGACGTGCCCGGCAGGTCAGCCTTACGCGCCGGAACGATGATTGGCGAAGCCTTGGTGCCGACATTATAGGCCGGGAGGGTGACTTCCGAGTCCGCCAGCGTGGCCGAAGCCTTCACACCGAAACCGCCCAGCCATTCCGACCAGCCGAGGTCTTCGACCAGCTTTTCCGCGCTGTAGGAGGTGAACAGTTCCACACCCGACAGCTTGCCATCACCGCCGTTACGCAGGGTGGTCAGGATATAGTCCGAACGGTTGGTGGTGCCCGAATTCAGGATGTCAGAGCCAAACGTGGCCGACTGGTTGAACAGAACGTCCTGAATGTCCTTGTAGAAGAAGCCCGCCGACACAAAAGCGGAGTCGCCATAGTATTCCAGATAGGCGTCAAAGCCGGTCTGCTTTTCGGGCTTGGCGTCCGGGTTACCGCCCGAAACCGTCTGGTTCGAGTCGGAATAGGTGAAGTTCGGACGCAGATCGTCATAGTCCGGACGCGAAGCCGTGCGGTTCAGCGAGAAGCGCGCCTTCAGCTTGTCCGTCACGTTCCAGTTCAGGTGAACGCTGGGGTAGAACAGGGTTTCATCGCTGGAGGTCTCAAGATACTTTGCCAGAGCCGTCGAATAGGCGCGACCGTCGTTTTTGATGTTTTCGACGCGCGTACCGTAAACGATGTTACCCCAATCGAACGTCGTGGTGGCCATCAGGTAGGCGGCCGCCTGCTTTTCGTTGATCTTCCAGTAGTTAGACGTCGTGGCCGACATATCGCGCACGGCGGCACCGGCATTGATATACTGATTGACAAGATCGTTCGTCAGGGCTTGGTTGGTGTATCGGAAGGTGTAACCCAGCGCCTGCTTACCCTTGTACGGATCGTCAATGGCCAGCGTGCCCCAGGTCGGCACCGTAAAGCCCTTGGCGGTCAGGCTCGCCGGCGTCGCCGTGTAGGTCTCGTTTTCGTTCTTCTTGTTACGCGCCGTGTAAAGGGCACCGAACTCCACCTTGGTCGGCAGACCGAACAGCTCGGTTTGACGGTCAAAGTCGATCTTGGCGGTGTAGGCCTGAGTGGTTTCACCACCGGCGACGCGACCGATCGAGGTCAGCGGCGTGTTGAATTCTTCGGCCGAGAAAACGCGGTCGCCCTGGGTACGCGCCGAGGTCGTGCCACCGGTGCGGTACAGACGCACAATGTTCTGATCGCCATTGCGGAAATCATAAACGGCGGTCGGACGCTCAAGAAAAGACGACGGGCTTTGGAAGGCGGCGGTAACCGGCGTATCCCCACCGTTCAGACCCACCGTATAGTTCAGGCGCCACGACACGTCATAGCCGTACCAGTTATGGTGCTCGCCGCCGAAGGTGTTGGTGGCAAGGATTTCTTCGGAGTCGCGATAGTCGATACGACCGTTCAGGCGCGCGCCATAAACCGTACCGAACTTGGGATCGGCGGCGGTGAAATTGGCATCCGAATTATAGGCGACACCGGCGGCGTTGGTGCCCTGATCAAGGCGCACGATCCAGTTGTCGCGCAGCTCGTCGTCCTTGAAAATCGTCCAGATCGACGAGGCGAACAGGGTGTTGTTGTCGTCAATCTTGTAGTCGGCGCGCAGAGAGGCCGAAGAGTTGTAACGCGTCAGACGGTAGTTCTTGTATTCAAACTCACGGGCGAAGGTCTTGCCTGGAGCGGCGGCACGCTGAACGAGGTAGGGATCGGTTTCCCAGTTTTCCGTCGCCATATTGCGGCGATAGTAGGAGGCCTGAGCGACGATGCCCAGTTTACCGCCCATGAAGATGTTGGAATAGACGAGGTTGGCATCCACTTCTTCACCACCACCCAGGGTGACGTGGCCGAGACCCAGCTTGCCCGTGATCTTCTGACCCTTATAGTCGAAAGCACGGCGCGTGCGGATGTCGATATTGCCGGCAACGGTGTCACCGGGCATGGACGGAACGATGGCCTTCTGAACCATCACCTGCGAGGCAATAGCCGACGGGATGTTGTCGAAACGCGAGTCGCGGCCTTCGGCGGAAACGACCGACAGGCCATCGAACGAGATGGTCGCCCACTTACGCGGCATACCACGCAGGTTGACGTAGCGGGCCTGCCCCTGATCGCGCTCCAGACCGACGCCCGGCAGACGGCCGATGGCAAAGGCGATGTTCTGATCTGGCAGGTTGCCGGCATCATCGGCCGACAAAACGCTGACCAGCGAGTCCGACTGACGCTGCGCCTTCAGGGCGGCCGCATCAGATTCGGCCAACGGACGGCGCGCCGTCACAACAACTTCGGTGACCTCTTCCGCGTCAGCAGCCTGAACCACAGCCGGAACAGCCACAGCGGCGAGCGGCGCCATAGCCGCCGTCATCGCGAGAAACTTCACGGTTTTCATCTCAAATCCCCAGTGATCTGGCCCGGCAAAATCTTTGCGTCAAAGCCCCTGAGGTCCGTCTAGTCAGGCTGGGCGACGGTTCGACTACAGTTCCGTGAAGCTTTTATGACAGCGTCACAAACGAGATACACTGTGACATTAGATGCACAGTTCAGCACATTGCATGAACCTACGTACGCACTACTCAAATTGAGTGTGCTTTTTTATTCTCCGTGCTAAGAGCGCGAAAATCAGCACATAGGGGTGTACGCAAATGCTTACCAGCCAGACATTTAAACTTTTTATGACATCAACTCTTTTGTGTGTCGCTTCAGTGGCTTTGTCCGCCTGCGTGCACCCGGAACTGATCTCCGACTCGGCCAAGATGACGCAGGGCACGGGCACGCCGGTTCTGGCGGTGACGGAAACCACGGCGGTCGGCACGCTCAATCTGGACTCCGCTGACGATCCCGAAATCTGGGTCGATCCGTCCGACTCCAACCGCGTCGTCATCTATGGCACTGACAAGAAGGCGGGCCTTTACAGCTATGATCTGAATGGGAAGTTGATCGACTTCCTCACCGTCGGTCCGATGAACAATGTCGATCTGCGTAACGACGCGCTGGAACTGCCGGTGGTGGTTGCCGCCTCTGACCGCGTCGGCAATGGCGTGCGTTTCTTCAAGCTCGATCCGGCGACGCTGAAAACCAGCGACTGGGGCTTTGCGCCGCTGGCCACCTCTGAGGCCTATGGTTTCTGCCTTGGTAAGACGACGGCGGGCGATCTGGTCGCCATTATGGTGGGCAAGAACGGCGATGTGGCTCAGGCCACGGTCAGCGTCGCTGCGGGCAAGCCGGTCCTGACCGAAACGCGCCGCTTCACTGTCGGCACGCAATCCGAAGGCTGCGTGGTCGATGACGTAACGCAGACGCTTTATATCGCCGAAGAAAACGCCGGAATCTGGGTGTACAGCCTCGATCCGGCCACGGGGTCGCAGCGCAAGGCGCTGGTTAGTCTGCCGTCGGACGTGCTCAAAGCTGATGTCGAAGGCCTGACCCTGCTGCGGGACGGCCAAAAGACCTATCTGATCGCCTCGTCGCAAGGCGACTCGGCCTTTGCCGTCTGGCGCGTCGAGGGTACACCCGTCTATCAGGGCCGTTTCTCGGTCTTCCCCGGCAACGGCATCGATGCGGTGACGGGGACGGATGGAGTCGCGGCCCTGGGCGGGCAGGTCGGTCCCTATGCCAAGGGTATCGTCGTCATGCAGGACGACATGGACACCGAAGGCGAAGCGCTTTCGACCACCCGTGCCCGGCAAAATTTCAAGATCGTAGATTGGAAAGAGATCGAAGCGAAACTCAGCCTGAAATAAGATACGAAGCCCCGCCAACCGGCGGGGCTTTTCTTATACCAACGGCCGAAGAGGCTGACCGCCTCCGGCCGTTGAAGAAACGATACCAAGAGTCATTTTCAATGACCTTGGTATTATCCGAGTTCTTTGGAGCGTTTCTGCGCCGCCAGTACCGCCGCCGTTACAAGTTCGGTGAGCCCCTGCCCCTCCTGTCGCAGCACCTTCAGCGCCGCTTCGGTGGTGCCGCCGGGCGAGGCGACCTTACGGATCAGGTCTTCGGGGTCTTCGCCCGTCTGATCCAGCAGATTGGCCGCCGAAATCAGGGTGGCGCGCGCCAGCGTTTTGGCATCCGCCGCCGTCAATCCGGTTTCCAGCGCCGCCTGCTCCAGCGCCGCCACAAAGGCATAGACATAGGCCGGTCCCGACCCGGACACGGCGGTCGCCGCGTCGATCAGGTCTTCGTTGTCCAGCACCACCGTCGCCGCCATGGGCGAGAAGAGATCGGAAGCCGCCTGCAAGGCCAGGCCCTCGGACGCATAGAGGCTGGCCACGCCCTTACCGGTCGCGACACCGGTGGTCGGCATAACGCGCGCAACTTTCAGCGGCGCAAACACGCTGCTGAGGTCTTCGGTCCGCACCCCGGCCATCACCGAAATCAGCGTCGCCTCCGGGTTAAGATTGCCGTCCAGAATCTGCGCCGCCCCGCGCCAGCTCTGCGGCTTGACGGCGATGATGACTGTGAAGGCGTCGCGCCACACCTCCGGCGACGGGTTAAGCCGCGCCCCCATCCCGGCATAGGCTTGCGCCTCTTCGCCGGGATTGAGATCGAGAATAATCAGGTCGGGCGGCGCGATATGGCCTGCGGCGCGCATCCCCTTGAGCATGGCCGACCCCAGCGCCCCCGCGCCAATGAGAAGTATAGGTTTCGCCAGCATTGGACTTTCCTCTCTCCTCCCCTGCCCAGCGGGGGAGGTGTCAGTGAGCATGAGCGAACTGACGGAGGGGCCACCCGGAGATGCCCCCTCCACCACTTCGTGGTCCCCCTCCCCCGCTTCGCAGGGGCGGAGAAAGGGTTTAGGCCTCTCCGATTGTCTCAAACAGGCAGGCTTCCAGCGCCGCTTCGGCCGTAGGCGCGCCCTTGAACAGAAAGTCGAAGGCCGGATAAAAGCGATCCACAGCTTCGGCGGCAACATTAATCATATGCGCCGTCTGCACCTGACCGGGGCGTTCCATCGGGCTCGACAACAGGGTGTGGCGGAAGACGATATCGGCGGGCAGACGCCCCGCTTCGCGCATCCCTTCTTCGTCTTCATAGATTTCAAAGTGACCGAACCAGACGCGCTGATTGACCAGTGACAGCAACTGATGGATCGGCGCCACCTTTGCCGGATCGAAGCGCAGGTCGAGCGACGAACACAGTTGCAGGCACTCCCCTTCCGGGCGGCAGGAGAACCACATGTCGTGCGACTTCCATAACCCGGCCAGCGAGAACAGCACCTCGCCATCAGGTGTCCGCTCAAAGGTCAGGCCTTCGTCAGTGAGGATGGCTTCGACCAGTTCGAGCGGGTCGGAAGTCGTGTCGGTATAATCAGCCTGAGGCAGGTCCATGAGAGATACGGGTGTCCTGAGAGAGGTCCGAAGGGTGAGGTTTACTCAGCCCTGGATTTGAGGCTCTGGATTTCCAGCTTCAAGGCGGCGATTTCGGCCAGCATGACCTCCTTCATCGCCTCGAATTCATCGCGGCGGATAAGGTCCATATCGGCGACGAAGCGGTCGCCCTGGGCGCGAAAGGCTGCCTTGGCCTCGTCACCGGCGGCCTGAGCCAGAGACATGGCGCTGGTCGAGAGCTTGGCGAATTCGTCGAGGAAGGGGTTTTTCGACTGCATGGGAAAATCCTTGCGGATAAAGGCCCGGAAAGAGCCTCAAATGAGTTGTCACACTGTGCGCATATAGTGCGAATGGCGACTGAAAGAAAGTTTTTCACGATTCTTGCCCCCCTTCGATGATTCCTTTAGGTCATTGAATACAGTTCACAGGTTTCTGAGCATGACCCTGCCCGACATTGATCCCGTCCTTTTGCACATAGGCCCGCTGGCCCTGCGCTGGTACGCGCTGGCCTATGTCGCCGGTATCGCGCTGGGCTGGTGGTATCTGACGCGACTGATCCGCAAGGAGTCTTTGTGGGCGCCCTACCCCGCCCCCCTGTCGCGTGAAAACCTCGAAGACCTGATTATCTGGATGGCGCTCGGCATCATTCTGGGCGGACGCATTGGCTATGTGCTGTTCTACGATCTGGCGCCCATCCTGAAAAACCCGCTGCAATTCTTCAAGGTGTGGGAAGGCGGCATGTCCTTCCATGGTGGCTTTATCGGGGTCTGTATCGCGGGTGTGCTTTATAGTCGGCGTCACCGCATCAACCCGTGGACCCTGGGCGATCTTCTGGCCTGCGCTGCGCCAATCGGGCTGTTCTTTGGCCGCATCGCCAATTTTATCAATGGCGAACTGTGGGGCCGTACCACAGACGCGCCGTGGGGCATGGTCTTTTGTAATCGCTACACGCCCGTTGATATATATGGGCGTTGCGTTGCTGGCTATCTGCCGCGTCACCCCAGTCAGCTTTACGAGGCCGTGCTGGAAGGGATCGTGCTGTTTGTCGTCGGCTATCTGCTGGTGCACGTCTGGCGCAAACTGCGTCAGCCCGGCCTGATCATGGGCGTGTTTGTTGCTGGTTACGGCCTTGCCCGCGTGCTGGTCGAGTTTGTGCGCGAACCCGACGCCCAGATGCTGCCCTTCTTCAAGCACGTTATCACCATGGGGCAGACCCTGTCGCTGCTGATGATCATTGGCGGCGGCATCGCCATCTGGCTGGCCCTGCGCGGCAAGACCCTGCCCGCCGGATTTACGGCGACAAATGAGACGAAAGCGCCTGATGGCCTCGCTTAAGACCCGCCTGATCGAGCAGATTAGGCTCGAAGGCCCGCTGACCATCGCCGACTATATGTGGGCCTGCCTGTTCGATCCGCAGGAAGGCTATTACGCCACGCGCCCGGCTCTGGGCGAAGAGGGCGACTTTATCACGGCCCCTCTGGTGTCGCAGATGTTCGGTGAACGTCTCGCCCTGTGGGCCATGCAGGCCTGGCAGGATATGGGCGCGCCCGCAAAGATTCGCGTCCTTGAAATCGGCCCCGGTGACGGCACGCTGATGAGCGACCTGCTGAGAACTTTTCGCGCCCTGCCCGCCTTCGCGCAGGCCGTGGAGATCGGTCTGATCGAGCCTTCGCAGCCGCTTCGCGCGGTACAGACGGCCAGACTGGGTGAGGTGCGCCATTACGACAGCCTCGACCACGTGCCGACCGATGCGCCTCTGCTCATCATCGCCAATGAGGTACTCGACTGTCTGCCGGCGCGGCAGTTTCAACTGACCCCCGACGGCTGGTATGAGCGCTGCGTTGGCCTGCACGAGGGCGAACTGGTCATCGGCCTTGTCCCCGCACCGCAGGATTTCAAAGCCCCCTTCGCCGCCGAAGGGGGTCAGGTCTGCGAAGTCTCCGTAGCGCAAAACCGACTGATCGAGGCGGTGGGCGCGCTGATCCACGAGGCGACCGGGGCGGCGCTGTTTATCGACTATGGCCGCGACCGCCCCGAACCCGGCGACACGCTTCAGGCCCTCTATCGCCATGAAAAGACCGATCCGCTGGCCGAACCCGGCGCGCACGACCTGACCCAGTGGGCGGACTTTCCGTCGCTGGCGGTTACGGCGCTGAACATGGGGCTGGGCGTCAGCCAGATCACGCCGCAGGGCGTTTTCCTGCAACGACTCGGTATTATCGAGCGCTTTGACGAACTGCGCGCCAAAAACCCGGAAGACACCGACCGGCTGGCGCGGCAGGTCCATCGCCTGATCGCGGCGGAGGAGATGGGCGAACTGTTCAAGGTGCTGGCCATCCATTACCCTCGCGACCTGCCGCTGGCAGGCCTTGCGCCCATTCACGCCGAGCCCTAGTACAGCTTAGCCTTCATACCTCACCCGTTTACTGGGGAGGGGGACCGCACGAAGCCAAGCTGAGATGCGGTGGTGGGGGCTCTTAATTTCACAGGCACTATAATGACCCTGCCCCGTATCCTGCACCCGCTCCTCGACCTGCCGAACGTCCAGCACGGCTTTTTCACGCGGCTGGGCGGCGTCTCGCCCTTCCCCTACGAGTCGCTGAATGTCGGGCAAGGCTCCAAGGACTCGCTCGACAATATCCTCGAAAACCGCCGCCGCGTCGCCGCCAGCTTTGGCCAGCCGGAGGCGCGTCTGCTCAACTGTTATCAGGTGCATTCCAAAATCGCCGTGACGGTCGATGGCCCGTGGCCCACGGAAGACCGTCCGGAGGCCGATGGTCTGGTCACCACCACCCCCGGCCTGATTTTGGGGGCCTTGTCGGCCGATTGCGCCCCCATCCTGTGGGCCGATCCGGTCAATGGCGTTGTCGGGGCCTGCCACGCGGGCTGGAAGGGCGCACTGGGCGGCATGATCGAAGCCGAATACGCGGCGCTTCTGGCCAAGGGCGCCGAAGCCCGGCACCTGCGCGCCGTCATCGGCCCGTGCATCGCGCAGGCCTCCTACGAGGTGTCCACCGATTACGAAGACACCTTCCGCGCTCAGGATGCCGACAGTGCCGCCTTCTTTATTCCCGGGAAGACCGCCGACAAGCGCTATTTCGACCTGCCCGGCTTCTGCCTGATGCGACTGAAGCGGCTGGGGCTGACGCAGGTTGCGACCACAGGCCACGACACCTGCGCCGAAGAGGCCCTGTTCCATTCCAACCGCCGGGGCTTCCTGCGGCAGGAGCCGGACTATGGCCGTCTAATCAGCGCCATCATGCTGCGTCCATGACACGCTCAGCGGAAGACATCGTCAAAGGGCAACTTAACGCCTATAATGCCAGGGATGTGGACAGGTTTCTGTCCTTCTGGGCCGAGGATGCGGAAATCTACTCCCATCCGCAGACCCTGCTGGCCAAGGGACATAGGGCTATTCGGGAACGCCACCTGATCCGCTTTCAGGAGCCAGATCTTTACGCCCGCCTGATCAGCCGCAGCGTGATCGGCAACACCGTCATCGACACGGAGTCCGTCACCCGCAATTTCCCGGAGGGTGTGCGGCTGGTCGATGTGGTCGGCATCTACGAGATCGAGGATGAAACGATTAAGCGGGCGTGGTTCATCACGGGCACGCCAAAAGAGCCGTAAATCCAGTCAAAATTTTAAGGATTTGCGACGAATCGGGCTTGCCCCACAGGTCGCACCTGTTAAAAGCCGCCGCATGTAAAACACGTACGTGTTTCCCACCCTGCCGCCCCACAGGTTCCCCATGAAATTGCTATCGGCCAATTCCAACCGACTGCTGGCTCAGGCCATCGGCGACTATCTCGACATGCCCCTGACCAAGGCGCGCATCGAACGCTTCGCCGACAAGGAAATCTTCGTCACCATCGACGAAAACGTGCGCGGTGAGGATGTGTTTGTCATCCAGTCCACCAGCTATCCAGCCAATGACAACCTGATGGAGCTGCTGATCTGCATCGACGCTCTGACGCGGGCTTCGGCCAAGCGCATCACCGCCGTCATCCCCTATTTCGGCTACGCCCGTCAGGACCGCAAGACCGGTGGTCGCACCCCCATTTCGGCCAAACTGGTGGCCAATCTGATCGTACGTGCCGGGGCGCACCGCGTCCTGACCATGGACCTGCACGCCGGTCAGATTCAGGGCTTTTTCGACATCCCGACCGATAATCTGGTCGCCATTCCCTTCATGGCCAAGGACATCAAGGCCAACTATCCCAACGCCCATGAAATCATGGTGGTGTCGCCGGACGTCGGCGGCGTGGTGCGCGCCCGCGCTCTGGCCGACCGTCTGGGCGGCGATCTGGCTATCGTGGACAAGCGTCGTCCGCGCGCCGGCGAATCCGAAGTCATGAACATCATCGGGGACGTTACGGGGCGCAACTGTATCCTGTTCGACGACATCGTCGATTCCGGCGGCACGCTGGTCAATGCGGCCAAGGCGCTGATCGACCGCGGCGCGACCTCGGTTTCGGCCTATATCAGCCACGGCGTTTTGTCGGGCAAGGCGATGGAGCGCGTAGAAAACTCAGTGCTCAAGGAACTGGTCATCACCGACTCCATCGAGGCGCCGGAGCATGTCCGCAACCACCCCAAGGTCCGTATCGTCGGCGTCGCTCCGCTGATCGGCGAAGCGATCCGCCGCATCGCCAACGAAGAGTCTGTCTCCAAACTCTTTGACTAAGCGCCCGGCCCAAAAGGCGTCCTTCCGGATGCCTTTTTTACTTTTCATTAGGCCAATATTAACCGTGACGAGAGGCACCCTTCTCACGGAAATGTTATTTTCGTTTCGCCGCGACTCAGAGGCCGTCGCGAGCGAAAAAGCCATATTTTTGGCGCTTTTATGAGGACTTCTGCTGGCAGTTGAATTATTCCTGACAGCCTTGTGGTCGGCCGTTTTGCCGGTATCATGCCCTCGCCGTCCGGTGGGAACTGCGGCCCGCTCAGAGTATCTGACATAAGAAACAGATGCGGACGTTTGTCCGCGCGCCCTTCTGTTTGTCTGCGCCCTGGGGTTTGCGCCCCGTCAACCGACGTCTCGTATATTGCCCGCCGTTCCGGGCATCCGTATTGGGGAGTTTAGTATGAAATTCACGACCGGAACCGGCCGCAGGCCGCTCTTCTTGGCCGTCACCGCGTCGATTATGGCCCTCAGCCTGGCCGCCTGTCAGACCGACGCGCCACCGCCCGCACCTCCCCCGCCGCCGCCCGCGCCCGCTGGCCCGCCCGTGTCGCTGGCGCCTGCCATTTCGGATGCCGCCTCGGTCTATGTGACCTACGTCGAACAGGCACGCGGCATGAGCCCAGATTTCAACGACGCCTCCATGGTGCAGGCCAAGCTGAGCCAGGGCGCTTCCTATGAGCCGAAACAACTGGCGCGTGGGGCTATCGCCTATGCCGCCATCGTCGCCATGCAGGAGCCGGCCTTCCGCTCGCAACTGCGCGCCTATGCCTCCGACGACGCCGCGCGTCAGGAACTGGTGAACAAGCTGTTCAGCAACCCGGCCTATGCTGCGGGCATCCCCGGTGCCAATATCGCAGCCCGTCGCGTTATTCTGGCCCTGTCTTCGGACGGTGAAATGCTCTACGCCAAGGGGACGGCGATGAAGCAGGCCGCCTATTCGATTCAGAAACAGGCGTGGTCCAAGGGCGTCCTCAGCGATCCGGCGGGCCGTCTGGCCGCCACCAAGCTGTCGTCTTCGACCGGCCGCGGCGTGGCGAGCGACGAAAGCGCCCGACTGCTAACAGCCGCCCTCACCGGTAAGGGCCTGACCACGCGCGCCAGCACGGGCACGGCGACCGCCGATGCCGCCGCCTACAATGCCACCGCAGCGACCAGCAGCCCGGCTCAGCCGCTCAGCACGACCGGCACGGCCCCGGTGTCCTTCGATCAGGAAGCCCTGTTCAACGCGCCCTATACCTATGGCGTAAATCGGGCGCTGGCCATCGCTGCCATCTCGATCTTGGGTGAAGGAACCGGCCCCAACGAAGCCGCCGTCGTGGCCCTGCTGAACGAGCAGCAATCGCCGCGCTGCCTTGGCGAATCAAAGCTGAACCTCAATCAGTGTCTGGCGGCGTCGCGCTTCCACTTCGATGATGTGTTCTGCGTCGGTCAGCACATCATGATGGATACGGGCAACTGCATCGGCGAACTGTCTTCGAACGCGCTCAACCTGTCCCCTGACCGTGAGGTCAAGCTGCGGGCCGACGGCACCGAAGAGTTGAGGTACGCCAACGCTAAGCCGTACATCAAGCCGGAACCGGTCAAGAAGCCGTCTACCAAGAAGACGTCGACTAAAAAGACCACCACACCGGCCAAGAAGAAGTCGTCCTGACCGGACAGGGGGAAGCCCCCCTGTACCATCTGCTGATATATTGAAAATCCCCCAAGGGCTTACCTCTACGCCCGTGTGGGATTTTCGGCTTTATGAGGCTTGTCGTCTGAAAAACCCGGCCTTGAGCGGGAAAAAGCCGATTTTTCCGCTTTCTGACCCGTTGCGTATTGGGACGTTAGCGTGTATCTACGCGCCCTCTTGAGATTTTCGGGGTTTCCCCACGCCGTGTCCATTGTGTTGCCCGCGCCTCCCTTACGGAGGTTTCAGAGGGCGGGCATTGAAACTGACGCGGCGCATTTTGTTTGAGGAACAGGCTAATGGCCGATATCGTACTAGACGTTGAAATCCGTGAGCGCACCGGCACCGGCGGCGCCCGCGCCACCCGCAATGAAGGCAAGGTTCCGGGCATCCTGTACGGTGGTGACAAAGCTCCGGTGGCTATCGCCGTGAAGCTCAATGAATTCCGCAAGGCGCTCTATACGGGCAAGCTGGCCGGTCACCTCGTCACGCTGAAGTACGGCGAAGAGACCCAGAAGGTCATCGCCAAGGCGATCGACTTCCATCCGGTCACCGATGTGCCGGTTCACTTCGACCTGTATCGCGTCGATGAAACCCAGACCATCAAGATCAACGTGCCGGTTCACTTCAAGAACCACGAAGCCTCGCCGGGCCTGAAAAAGGGCGGCGCCCTGACCGTGGCCTTCCACGAACTGGAAATTCAGGTTCCGGCCGGTCACATCCCGGAAGACGTTGTGGTTGACCTGTCGGGCCTCGACATCGGCGCTTCGGTCCACGTTGGCGATCTGAGCTTGCCGTCAGACGTCACCGCCGTTCCGGCCAAGGACGTCGTGATCGCCTCGATCACCGCCTCAGCCGCTGAAAAGAGCGAAGAAGCTTCCGCCTAAGCCTGATAACGGCTTTTACACGGAATAGGATAAAGCCCTGTCCTTACCCCAAGGACAGGGCTTATTTCTGTGTGCAACCCGACAAATCCGCTCCGGGTCTGTGCATTTCGGCATGTTCGTTCTGCCATTTTTTTGATTAGATCACCGTTCATTGAGTACGGAATCGATTTGAGCTGATCGGAGCCCGCCTTGTTTCTTGTCGTTGGTCTTGGCAATCCAGGTACGCAATATGCGAAGAACCGGCACAATATCGGCTTCATGTTTATTGATCGCCTGATCGATAGGGCTAACTTCGGCCCGGTGCGCAAAAAATTTCAGTCCGAAGTCGCCGAAGGGACCGTCGATACGCCCAAGGGCCCGGCGAAAATACTGGCCATGAAGCCGCAAACCTTCATGAACCTGTCCGGCAATGCCGTTCTGGAAGCGGCGACCTTCTACAAGATCAAGCCCGACCATATCCTTGTATTTCATGATGAACTGGATCTGGCTCCGGGGCGTTTCCGGCTGAAAATGGGCGGTGGCCATGCGGGCCATAATGGTTTACGCTCCATTATGGGACATCTGGGGCCGAACTTTGTGCGCGGGCGCATGGGGATCGGGCACCCCGGACAAAAGGAACTGGTACATAGCTGGGTCTTGTCGGACTTCTACAAGGCCGAGGACTGGGTTGAGCGTTTGTGTGACGCCTGCGTCACGGCGCTACCTCTGGCGATCTTGGGGGAAAGTGAAAAATACATGACCGAAGTGATGCGTTTGAGCCCGGCTCCGAAATTCGATCCTAAAAAAGTCGTTCAGTAGGACTTAGAAGGTTAGACGATGCCGACCGCGCCTCAAATCGTTCTGACGACCTTTGGTTCGCTGGGGGATCTGCATCCCTTCATGGCGTTGGGCCTTGCGCTGAAACGCCGTGGGGTCAGCGTCGTCTTGGCCTCTCACCCCGACTATGAGGGTAAGGTCGAGGCCGCCGGGCTGAAATTCCTCGCCTGCGGCCCCAGCATGGAAACCTATCGCCAGAATCTGGGTATCGACGCCGCGCAGATCATCCGCCACTTCTCGCAGGACCACGGCTTCATGCTGAAGCACCTCGTGGCCCCCTATATCGAGCAGGGCCTGTCTGAGCTGCGCCCCATTGTGCGGCAGGCCGATCTGGTCGTCTCCTCCTCCTATGCCTATACGGCGCATCTGGCGGCACGTCTCGAAGGCCGCCCCTTCTCCACCGTCGCCTTACAACCGGCTGTTATGCTGTCGGCCTATGATCCGCCCAAGCTGAAAGACGCGCCTCTGGTGCTGTCGCCACGCACCGAGTTGGGCCGGCAATATAACCGCGCCATCTTCTGGATCGGTGAAAAAAAGCTGTCGGGCTGCCTCGCCCCCATCCGTGCCATCTATGCCAAGTACGGCGTCAATATGGAAATCAGCCTGGGCGGCGTGCAGTCGGATCAGATGACGCTGGGCCTCTATTCACCCCTGATCGGCGACGTGGCCCCGGACTTCCCGCCGCATACCGAGATCGTCGGCTTCCCCTTCTTCGATTCCGAAGACGGCCGCCGCAGCGAACTGCCTCCGCAGTTGGAGGCCTTCCTGTCCGCCGGTCAGGCGCCACTGGCTTTCAGTCTGGGCTCTACCGCCGTCTATGACGGCGAAGACTTCTACCGTACCGCGGTCAAGGCGGCGAAGGCACTGCGTCAGCGCGCGGTGCTGCTGGTCGGCGGCCAAAGCCCGCTGCTCAATGACGACTTCGGACCGGATATTCTCTGCGTCCCCTATGCGCCGCACTCGCTGCTGATGCCGCGCGCCCGCGTCAATATCCACCACGGCGGCATCGGCTCCACCGCTCAGGCCCTGCGCGCCGGGCGGCCACAACTGGTCACGCCAGTTTTCGGCGATCAGTTCGACAATGGCCGCCGTATCGAGCGTCTGGGGGCTGGCCTGTCGATCACCTTCGACCGCTGGCATAAGCATTCAGCCATTCGTCTGCTCGACCGTCTGCTGTCTGACCTTGCCTTTACCCATAAGGCCCAAGCCGCCTCCTCCATCGTGGCGCAGGAAGACGGCGCCGAACGCGCCGCCGAGCGCCTGATGCAAAGCCTGCCGGTGACGGTTTAATTATACCTCCCCAACTTGTTGGGGAGGGGGACCGTAGGAAGCGAAGCTGAGATGCGGTGGTGGGGGTTTTTAAGTCAATGACGTGTCACCCACCTGCTCATATCTTCCGCAGATCAAGGTCCTGATAGTCGAAGCTGAAATCCGCCAGCGGCGAATAGGCCACCAGCTTCATACCCGCAACCTTGCCGTCCTTGACTTCGAACGTCACCACGGCGTCCTCGCCCCAGCCGACCGGGAAGCGTGTTCGAAAAACGTCCGGTCCAAACACCTCCAGCGGTCCTTTCAGGCGCGGCGTGCGGGTGAAATCCAGCGTCAGGCGCGCCGTCTTGCCCTTGCCGCTCACCGCCACCGTCACATCGCCATACCAGGCATCGCGATAGGTGCCGGCATAGGCCGACAGCGGCAGGGACGGGCCGCCCGGCTGCGCCTTAGGCGCATCGGCCAGCGCCTTATCCGCCGCCTTGGCCGTGCCTTCAACGGCCGCCTTCAGCCAGTCATAGGTCGGCGCCCCGATCAGCAGGTCGAGAATGGCGTTGCGAATCTGCCCGCTCGCCCCATCTTCGACATTGGTATAGACGGCGACCGCTATGCCCTTTTCCGGCAACAGGGCCTGCTGCGTCACCTGCCCGACCAGCCCGCCAGAGTGCGACACCAGACGCAGGCCGCGATAATCCTGAATGAACCAGCCCAGACCATAGGTACGGAACAGCGCTGCCGTCGGCATCTCTGACGTCGGCCCCATCCCGGCCCCGACCATCGTGTTGGGCTTCCACATTTCGCGCGACGAGGCCTCGGAAAACAGCCGTTGACCATTTGGCATCACGCCCTTTTTCAGTTGGGTATGCAGCCACGGCAATATGCCCGTCACGCTGGTGACCAGCCCCGCCGCCGGTGAAAAGGACAGGGTCTCTTCCGGCAGCACCACCTTATAATCCCCCATGCCGCGCAGCGGTCCGGTCAGGCGCGCGTGCCGCCCCGCCACATTGCTCCCGGTCACATTGGGCCAACCCAGCACCGTATCGGCCATGCCCAAGGGCGTCAGCAGACGCTCGGTCACAAAGCGCTCATAGGTCTGACCCGACACCCGCTCGATGACCAGACCGGCGATGGTGAACATGACATTGTTATAGGCATAGCCCGAACGGAAGGGGTATTGCGGCTTGAGAAACTGTACCCCCTTGAGCTGATCCTCCCGCGTGTGGTCTGACGCCGGGAACAGCATCAGATCGCCCTGCCCCAGCCCCAGACCGGCCCGGTGCGACAGCAGGTCCCGCACCGTCACCAGCGGTGTCAGGGCCGAGTCGTACATTTTAAATTCGGGGATATAGCGCACGACCGGCGCGTCCCATTCGACCTTTTTCTCTTCGACCAGCAGGGCCAGAGCCGCCGCCGTAAAGGCCTTGGTGTTCGACGCGACGCCGAACTGCGTATGCACATCGACCTTGTCCGGCTTGCCCAGGGTGCGGACGCCATAGCCCTTCACATAGTCGGGCTGACCGGGCCGGATGACGGCGACAGCCACGCCCGGCAAGGCCAACTTCTCCATAAAGGCTTCGACAATAGCGTCAATCTGCGCCGTGTCCGAGGTTTGCGCAACGGCAGGCAGGGCCGTCGCCGCGGCAAGGCCCGCAGTCAGGGTGAGGAACGAACGGCGGTCGGTGCGCAACATAGTCATATCCTTGCAATAGATACCACAGCCTACTCCGCGTCATTTCGATTACGCAAGCACCTCTGTCTTTAAAGCACTGGCCTTGCCGGGGAAAATGCGTTAGGCAGCGGGCCAATTTCTCTCTTCTCCGCTTGGAATCCCATGGCCCTGAAAGTCGCAATCGTCGGTCTGCCCAATGTCGGCAAGTCCACCCTGTTCAACGCCCTGACCCAGACCGCCTCGGCCCAGGCTGCCAACTACCCCTTCTGCACCATCGAGCCGAACACCGGCGAAGTGGCCGTGCCGGAGCCGCGCCTTGAGGTGCTGGCCAAGATCGTCGGCTCGAAGGAAATCATCCCCGCCCGCATCAACTTCGTCGATATTGCCGGTCTGGTGCGCGGCGCGTCGAAGGGCGAAGGGCTCGGCAACCAGTTCCTTGCCAATATCCGCGACTGCGACGCCATTGCCTTTGTGGCGCGCTGCTTCGTCGATACGGACATCACCCACGTCGAAGGCCGCATTGACCCGCTGGCTGATCTGGAAATAATCGAAACCGAGTTGATGATCGCCGATCTGGAATCGCTGGAAAAGCGCCTGCCGCAGCTTGAAAAGCGCGCCAAGTCGGGCGGCGACAAGGACGCGGCCCTCACCGTATCTCTGATCCATGCCGCTCTGGCCGAACTGCGCGATGGCCGCCCGGCCCGCGTCGCCTATGAGAAAGGCAAGATCAGCAAGGAAGACACCAAGGCGTGGGAGATGCTGCAACTGCTGACCTCAAAGCCCGCTCTGTATGTCTGTAACGTCGATGAGGCCTCGGCTTCGACCGGCAACGACCTGTCGGAGATCGTCTCGAAGCGCGCCGCCGCCGATCACGCCAAGTCGGTGGTCATTTCGGCGCAGATCGAATCGGAAATCGCGCTGCTCGATGCCGATGAGCGTCAGGAGTTTCTGGAAACGCTTGGCCTCGAAGAACCGGGCCTCAACCGCCTGATCCGCGAAGCCTACGCCCTGCTGGGCCTGCAATCCTACTTCACCGTCGGCCCCAAGGAAGCGCGCGCCTGGACCATCCATGTTGGCGATACCGCGCCGCAGGCCGCCGGCGTCATCCATACGGACTTTGAAAAGGGCTTCATCCGCGCCGAAACCATCGCCTATGAGGACTTTGTGAAGTTCAACGGTGAAGCGGGTGCCAAGGAAAACGGCAAGTTCCGTCAAGAAGGCAAGGAATACATCGTCAAGGACGGCGATGTGATGAACTTCCGGTTCAATGTTTAATCCTGAAGGCTGGCCTTATGGTCAGCCTTTTATTTGCTTACTTTCCATACGAGCCATAACCTCGTCAGGTGTTAGATCATAACCAGTGGCTGCTATCCCAGACCAGTTAATGCCTACCAGGGTATCATCTGCTTTCAGACCCGGCAGCCATTTTTCCACAAATACCTGCAATGATAACCGGTAGACAGCAAAACCCTGATAGGCTGACACTGTCTCTATTATACGCTGAGCGCGGCTCTGTTGAGACCAAAAAGGCATGCTTCTTTGCCCGGCTGAGGTCATTGGTGCCGGAAACCCCTGTTCATCACAGATCGTCCAAACCACTTGCGAAGTTATAACTTCGTTGAAGAAAGCGGTCATTTGAGCTGCGGATACGCTCATAGTCGTTTGCTATATTTCTTCGTGAAGATATTCTATAAACGCCTTCATGCGGGCGTGGCGTAGATCGGCCATATCGCGGCCGGCGGCGGTCTGAAAACCGGATTTCAGCTTGAACAGCTTGGTTTCAAAGTGGTCCAGCGCGAAGCTGAGGTCATCCAGTTCGCGTTCTTCGGCCTTTGGGTCGAACGGGTCGTAGAGGGCGCTGTTCATGCGCCCGGCCGTGTAGAAACAGCGTGCGATGCCGACAAAGCCGATGGCGTCCAGACGGTCGGCGTCCTGCACGATCTTCGCTTCCAGCGTTTCCGGCGCGACATTGGCACTGAACGAATGGGTCAGTATGGCGTGAGCAGCGGCCTTTCTGCGCGCGGGTTCCCAGCCCATCGCCGCCAGTATGTCGCTCGCTTTTTCCGCAGACAGGCGCGAGGCTTCGGCGCGCAGGGGGGAATTTTTCTCGACCTGAACGCAATCGTGCAGCAGGACCGCCGCCGCCACGATTTCGGCCTCACCATTTTCGGCGGCACAGAGGGTCATGGCGACCTTGAACACACGCTGGAGGTGCGACACGTCGTGCGAACCGTCGTCACTGCTGCCCAGAACGTGCGGCAGCAAGGCCTCGGCCAGAGCTTCATGCGGCGCAAAGGACGGTGCCAGACGGGCGGCCATCATCTTTTGCAGGGCCTGCGCATCAGGAAACCGGCTGGTGCCTTTGGAAACGGGTTGGGTCTGACAATCCATGGACGACTCGATACTGTCCCCTGCCTCGGCCTGATCTGTAGCACGTGATCACGAAGGGATGTGCCCTTTTACACCGGATGAGCGATCACTTTTTGAATCCCCCAACAGAAAAAGCCCCCGGCGAACCGAGGGCTTTGAAAATGCGCGACTAATCGTCTTGCATGGCTCGCTGCGAGGCGGCAAGAAGACCTGACTTTCAAGACCCGGAGCGCAGCGTACACCAGTACGTGAGCACCGGAAGCTTGAAAGACGGGGCTTCGCAGCCCCTCGCCGTAGAGCCAGGCTGGCGATTAGTGTTTGCCGTGCCAGAGCTTGCGGTACGCCGCATAGGTCACACCGGCGAACAGCAGCAGATAGATCAGCACGCCCACACCGGTCTTCTTGCGAAGCGTGGCGTGCGGGTCACCGGCCCATTCCAAGAAGGCCGCGACGTCGGCAGCCATCTGATGCGTCGTGGCCTTGGTGCCATCGTCATAGGTGACCAGATCGTCCTTCAGCGGCGGAGCCATGGCCAGCACGCCACCGGGAGGAACATGCTTTGGATCCCCCTTCCAGGCGCTGTGCAGATCACCTGCCATATAGGGGTTGTAGTGCTGCCCCTCATTTACGGTCAGCCCCTTCGGAGTCCCAACGTATCCCGTCAGCAGCGAATAGACGTAACGGGCACCGCCGTGGCGCGCCTTGGTGATCACCGACAGATCGGGCGGGATAGCCCCACCATTAGACGCCGCTGCGGCATAGGTGTTGGCGAACTTGGCCGGGAAGTGATCGGACGGTGTCGCCGGACGGGTGATGGCGTCACCTGTGTCTGTGTCAACATCCGGCACTTCGAACTCTGAGGCGATCTGCTTGACGATCGGGTTGTCGTTCGGGTTCTTGTACTTCGGATCGTAGAAGGGGCCGCCCTTCTGACCGAGGTTACGGAACGACATCAGGGTCGCCGAGTGGCAGTTGGAGCAGACTTCGCGGAACACCTTATAGCCGCGCTGGAGCTGGCCCTGATCGAAGGTGCCGAACGGCCCTTCGAAGCTGAAGCCTTCCTTGGGCGCGTGCGGATGCTTGGCCCCACCGGCCGCAAAGGCCGGTGCCGACAGGGCTAGGGTGGCGGTGATGGCGGCCAGTCCCAGAGCCTTAAGACCTTTTGTCATGATAGCGGACATGTGACCTAAGCCCCCTTCTTCTTCGCGTGTTCGGCGAGGATGGCCTCGCTGATGGATGCCGGAACCGGCAACGGATCTTCCTTCAGGCCGACCCAGGGCATGATGAGCAGGAAGAAGGCGAAGTAGTAGAGCGTCAGGGCGCGCGTCAGCCACAGGTAAGAATTAAACTCACCGTCGAACAGGGTAAAGCTGGGCAGACCCGGCACCACAGGGGCGTCCGGAAGCTGAGCCCCGCACCAGCCGAGGCCAAGGCAGACCACGACGAAGATGACGAAGAACCAGCGCATCACCGGGCGGTAACGCATGGAACGCACCTTCGACGTGTCAAGCCACGGCAGGACGAACAGCACGGCAATGGCACCGAACATCGCGATCACGCCGCCGAACTTATCCGGGATGGCGCGCAGGATGGCGTAGAAGGGCAGCAGATACCATTCCGGCACGATGTGCGCCGGGGTCACCAGCGGGTTGGCCGGGATGTAGTTATCGGCGTGGCCCAGGGCGTTCGGCATGAAGAAGACGAAGATCGAGAACAGGATCAGGAAGAAGATGATCCCCAGACCGTCCTTCACCGTCGCATACGGCGTGAAGGGCACGGTGTCTTCCTTCGACTTGATATCGACGCCCGCCGGGTTGTTTTGACCGACGACGTGCAGCGCCCAGATGTGCAGGATAACCACACCGGCGATCACGAAGGGCAGCAGATAATGCAGCGAGAAGAAGCGGTTGAGCGTCGCCTGATCCACCGCGAAGCCGCCTTGCAGCCAGGTGAGGATCGGGCCGCCGATGACGGGGATCGAACCGATCAGGTTGGTGATAACGACGGCGCCGTGGAAGGACATCTGCCCCCAAGGGAGGACGTAGCCCATAAAGGCCGTGGCGATCATCAGGAAGAAGATCAGGCAGCCCAAAATCCACAGGACTTCGCGCGGGGCCTTGTACGACCCGTAGTAAAGACCGCGGAACATGTGAACGAAGACGGCGAAGAAGAACATCGACGCGCCGTTGGCGTGCACATAACGGATCAGCCAGCCGTAATTCACGTCGCGCATGATGCGCTCAACGGAATTGAAGGCCAGATCGATATGCGCCGTGTAGTGCATGGCCAGAATGATGCCGGTCACGATCTGGATCATCAGACAAACGGACAGGATGCCGCCGAAAGTCCACCAGTAGTTCAGGTTGCGCGGCGTCGGATAATCGACAAACGAATCATAGGCGAGTCGAACGATCGGCAGTCGCTGGTCGAGCCACTTCTCGACGCCGGTCTTCGGCTCATAGGTTGACGGATGGTCGCTCATGATGCCCCTCTTAACCGATCTTCACTTTGGTGTCGGACAGGAACTGGAAGTCCGGCACGGCCAGATTCAGCGGTGCCGGCCCCTTACGGATACGACCCGATGTATCATAGTGCGAACCGTGGCAGGGGCAGAACCACCCGCCGTAATCGCCAGCCCCGAACGTCGGCACACACCCCAGGTGCGTGCACGAGCCCACGAGGATCAGATACTGTTCCTTCCCTTTTTTCACGCGGTCGGCGTCAACCTGCGGATCCTTGAGATCCGACAGCTTGACGTCCTGCGCTTCTTTGATTTCCTTGGGCGTGCGATAGCGAACGAACAAGGGCTTACCGCGCCACTTGATCACCACCTGCATACCTTCCTGTACCTTAGACAGGTCGAATTCCGTCGAAGCCAGAGCCAGGGTGTCTGCCGCGGGGTTCATCTGATCGACCAGCGGCGGAATAACCATCGCCACTGCGCCTACGGCGGCCGCACCCGCGGCTATGTAAATGAAATCGCGGCGGTTCGGGTCCCCATGACCGCCATGATCCGTAGCAGGTTCGCTCACCTTGACACCTCTTCGTCTTGCGCTCAATGCGCCGACCCGACCTGAACGGGCGGGACGCTTACCTCAATGCTCGCCGCCACAGGGCGGCCATAATTCTTATTGACCTGCGACCCCGCCGGTGGTTTTCCCCGACAAGACGCAGATAGCTCCTCTTACCTGTCAGAGGTCTTTCCGTCTATAGCGGCATTTGCGCGCCGAAAAAATCCTCTGTCCAAAATATGGCATAAAATGCGTCTGGCCCTTTTTCAACCGGATATTCCACAGAATCTAGGCAGTGCGTTACGTTTATGCGCGTGCCTTGATGTCGCACTGGACGTCATCGAACCCTGCGGCTTCCCCCTCAGCGACCGCGCCATCCGTCGCGCGGCCATGGACTATGGCGGTCAGGCCGATGTGACGCGGCATGATTCGTGGGCGGCCTTCCTGAACGGGCGCGACGATTGGCCGCAGGCGGCCCGTCTTGTCCTCTTCACCACAAAGGGAGCGGAGCCCTATCATAACTTTCAGTTTGGGCCGCACGACATCCTGCTGATGGGGCGTGAAAGCGCGGGTGTGCCGGACGACGTTCACAACGCCGCCGATGCCCGTCTGCTGATCCCCATGCGACCCGGTATGCGCTCGATCAATGTCATCAATGCTGCCGCCATGGCGCTGGGCGAGGCGCTTCGCCAGACGCAAGGGTTTGCCCCAACCCCGCCAATAGCCTAAAAGACCATCATGACCGCCACCGCCCCCCTCTCCGCCCCGCTTTCAGCCGATACCCTGAGCACGCGCCAGCAGGCCGCCGCCGTCTGGTTCCGCGCCTTGCGCGACCGCATCTGCGCCGCGTTTGAGGCGCTGGAGGACGCGGCCCCTGAGACGTTGTACGGACCGACGCCCGGCCGCTTTGTGCGTAAGCCCTGGACACGCTCTGACTCAGAACACGGCGATGGTGGTGGCGGCGAAATGTCGATGATGCACGGGCGGCTGTTCGAAAAGGTCGGCGTGCACATCTCAACCGTGCACGGCACCTTCAGCCCGGACTTCGCCAAAACCATACCGGGGGCCGCCGAAGACCCGCGCTTTTTCGCCACCGGCATCAGCCTGATCGCGCACATGTGGAACCCGCACGTCCCGGCGGTGCATATGAATACGCGCTTTATCACCACGACGCAGAGCTGGTTCGGCGGCGGCGCCGACCTGACGCCGCTTCTGGCCGCTGATCGTCGCGAAGACGCCCCGCAGACCAAAGCCTTCCACGCGGCCTTCGAAGCGACCTGCGATCATTTCGCGCCGGACTATTATGCGCGTTTCAAAAAGTGGTGTGATGAATACTTCTTCCTGCCTCACCGCAACGAACCGCGCGGCATTGGCGGTATCTTCTATGACCACCTCAACACCGGCGATCATGAGGCCGATTTTGCCTTCACCCGTGCAGTGGGCGAGACGTTTCTCGATATCTATCCGCGGCTCGTGCACGAACGTTTAGAACAGACATGGACAGAAGAGGAGCGCGATCAACAGTTGATACAGCGCGGCCGCTATGTCGAATTCAACCTGCTCTATGATCGCGGGACGCTGTTCGGCCTGAAAACCGGCGGCAATGTGGAGTCCATCCTGTCGTCCATGCCACCGGCGGTAAAGTGGCCGTAATTGGCTCAATGGCAAACGACTGAAAAGTCTTACGGCTCCAGATAATCGACCGTAATCCGGGAAAAGGTAAGTTCAACCTGTCCCCAACAGCCTTCGATATGAGCCCTGTTGCCTGTTAAAAGAAGCGTGTCGATATTACCGTAATCGACTTCACCATCGGCATCCGTAGAGAGGGCATTTTTCAAGCGCAAAGCCTTCCAATCTACATGCGAAACATTTTCAAATCTAAGGGCTAAACGCTTGAAGCAGTAGTATATTTCAGAAGGCGGCACCTGATAGGCCGGATGGTTTTCGGTCAGGACCGCATCCAGCAGGAAGATCAGATCGGGGTCCTGCTCAGCAATTCCCAAGACATAGCTGTCTTCCAGATAAATGTCTTGCAGAGCTGCACAGGCTTCAAAATATGGTTTCACGCCGCCAGAAACCGGGAAATCGCTGCCAGCACATGGTCGCGCGTCGTACCGGCCTTGAGGCTGTCCATCGCCTGATCGACCAGATGCTCGGAAATGCGCCAGCCGCGGCGGCTCATCCACAGATCACCGGCGAAGTTTTCACAAAATTCCGGATGGCACTGGAACGAAATCGCCTTGCGGTCGGTATAGGCCAGCGCGCCATAGGGCGTGAAGTCCGACCCGGCCAGCACCACCGCCGTGTCGGGCTTTCTGACCACCTGATCCTGATGGCTGACCGCGACCCGGATCGACGACAGGTCTGTTGTGGCCAGTTCGCGCCATAAGATATTGTCATGGATGGTATATTCGTGCAGGCCGACGCCCCAGCCCTTATCTGATTTTTCAACGTGGCCGCCCCAGGCCTGCGCCATCACCTGATGACCGAAGCAAATTCCGACCACCGGCACCTGCGCATCCAGCCCCCTAAGCCAGCCGATGAGGTCCGAAATCCACGCATGATCTTCATAGACCCCGGCGGGCGAGCCGGTGATCACCACGCCGGCGAGTTTGTCATCGGGTCCCGGCAATTCGCCTTCCATGGTGCGGAACACGCGAAACTGGCGCTCCGGCGCGGCCAGATGCGTGCGAAACATGTCGGCATAGGTGCCGTATGTTTCGCTGAGATTTTCAGGCGGCACACCGGTTTCAAGGATAGCAACGTAGGACATAAGGCAAACAGCAACGGGGTTTTACTGGCCTCTTATGTTTGCCTGTTTGGCTATGGCGTCAATGGCGTCCTCAATCACGATTGGTGAGAAATCGTGTGCGATCCAGTTGGCCTCAATACGGCGCAGCGTTTGCCCCAGTTCCGGGCCGGGCGCGAGGCCGGCAGAGATCAGGCGGGCAGACTTCAGCGGAAAAACCGGCACGTCGATCTGTTTGAGGTTCTGATCGAGGGCTTGCCACGTCTCTGGACTCACCCGCGCTTCGGCCCCCCGCAGCACAAGCGCATCGCTCAGCGCCTGCGGGCCATGGCGATAGAGCCCGCGCCTCAGAGCCGCCAGTGACGCCCTGACATCGGCCTCCGCATAGGCGGCAGCGGCCGCGCTCAGACGGTTGGCTACGCGATTGGACAGGCGCAGACGCTGGGTTAAGGCGGCAAGCGCCTCAGCCCATCCGTGGCCTCCGATCAGTATAATCAATCGTTGAATAACGTCTGAGGTCAGGGGGAAACCTGCCGCCACGCGCTCGGGATTCACGGGGGCACCCGGCACAACGTACGCCATGACCCCGGTTTCGATCATGCGCTGTACGACATTTACCGGGTCAGCAATAGCGAGCAACTTGAACAATTCCTGCTGGATACGCTCACCCGACAGGCTGTCTATCCCTTCCCGCAAGGCCACGCAGGCGCTCAAGGACGCCTCATCCAAGCCCCGCCCATGACTGGCGCTAAAACGGAAAAAACGCAATATTCTCAGATAGTCTTCGCGAAGTCTTGTCTCAGCGTCTCCGATAAGGCGCACCCGCCCGGCCTGCACGTCGTCAAGCCCCTGCCCCGTCGGATCGAACACCTCGCCGCGAATATCGGCATAGAGGGCGTTGAGGTAGAAATCACGGCGTTGCGCGTCACGGCTCCAGTCCGTCGTATAGCTGACTACGGCGCGGCGGCCATCGGTTTCGACGTCTTCGCGCAGGGAGGTGATTTCGAACAGCCGGCCCTCGATCACTGCGGTAATGGTGCCAAAGGCCTTGCCGGTCGGCACATGGCGGATACCCGCCGCCGACAGCGCCGCCTCGGTGGCGTCCGGCGTCAGTTGCGTCGAAAGATCGAGATCGCCCGGCGTGCGGCCCATGACCACGTCACGCACACAGCCGCCGACAAAACGCACACAGGCTGCCCCCCCTGCCGCTTCGAGCGCGGCAAAGACCTGCTGAACCGCTGGCGCGGTCATTTCCAGAGGAAGCGCGATAGGCACCAGGACAGCCTTATTTCTGTTACAGACTCCGGAACCTATGCTGAAACCACCGGGATTTCAAATCTCTGTCCGTCCAGCTCCAGCCGTACACTATCGCCGTCCAACTCCGCCGTCTCGAACAGACGGGCCGCGCAGGCGCGCGTCAGGCGCCCCCACAAATCGCCGCGCACCCGCATCCGCGGCTGCCACTCTTCGCCCTGCACCTCAATGACCAGTGGATGCGCGTCCGACAGGGGCAGCGGGTCGTCCTGATCGCTGCGGAAGACCCTGCCTTCGAAATCGACAATGCGAAACGGCAAATCCTCAACCCGGATGGTCAGCTTCTCAACGGGCGTGACCAGCACATAGCCGTCTGCGTCACGGCGCAGCAGTTTTGAAAACAGCCGCACGAGCGCCGGGCGGGCAATAGGCCGGCCTTCGTGCAGCCAGACGCCATCGCGGCGGATGAGAATATCCATGGCCCCGCACAGGGACGGCTGCCACGACTCAACAGGATAGTCTTTATCAGGAAAACGCGCGGCTTCGGTCAGCCAGCCGTTCATTTGTCCACCGCACCCATCAGAGGTTCGCCCTTATAGGCGGGGTTATAGAGGACCATCAGGCGGCGCAAATCGACCGGCCCCGGCAGGCTCAGCCCCTCGGCTTTCGCAAAGCCAAAGCTCTGAAAATAGGCCGGCGTACCGACCAGCAGAATGGCGGTCACGCCCGCGTCAAAGGCCGCCTTGATAGCGGTACGGATCAGGGCACGTCCGATACCCAGGCTTTGGTGATCTTCGTCAACGGCGATCGGCCCCAGAAAGGCCATGTCGCCTTTGAGCGCCTGATTGTCATCGCGCACCTTGACCGGCCACAGACGCACCGAACCGATAATGGCGGTTTCGCTGCGCCCGCCCTGTTCGATCCGGTGCATAACGAACGACAGGCCGGGGATGGGCTGATTGCCTTCGCGCAGGCGTTCCGCCGTCTTGGCGTAGCGGCCGGGTCCGAACACGCGGTTGACCAGCGCATCAGCGGCCTCACGCTCAGCCAGCGCCTCCACGGAAATCAGACGATCAAAGGCATAGCTATCCACGGCCAGACCTGACTTATATGCAACACATGCCACAATGCGGCAAAAACGGTCGCACCCTTTAGTCCTAAACCCATGCCCCGTCAAATAAACAAGGTTAGGCGATTGTTACAACTCAGCCTTTTTTGAGAAACGCCGCAAAGGCCGCCGCCGCTTCCGGACTCCTCAGACGCGCCAGAAAAATATCACCCTCGCGCACGATCTGGTCCCAGATGACGTCAGGCTGACGCATAAGGGCCTTGGCCTGAATGAGCGCCTCCAGAGGCAGGGCGGCCAGTTTTTCAGCAACGCTCAGAGATTCCGGTTCCAAAGCCTCACGGGCCACCACGCGATTGGCGACACCGGTGCTCAGCGCTTCGGCCGCCGGGATGACCCGCCCGGAGCTAAGCCACTCAAAGGCCCGCGCATGGCCGATTCGCTGGGTCAGCAGTAGGCTGGAACCGCCTTCGGGTGTCAGGCCCAGCTTGAGGAACGGCAGGCTGAGGCGCGCGTCTTCGGACAATAGCACCTGATCGCAATGCAGCAGCAGGGTCGTCCCCACCCCCACGGCCTGCCCCTGCACCGCCGCCACAATCGGCATCCGCGCATAGGTCAGGGCTTTGAGGAAACGAAAGACCGGCAGGGCTTCGACTGCGCCCTCGTGCGAGGCCAGTGAAATGAAATCGACAATGTCATTACCGGCGCAAAAGTCAGCGCCCTCGGCTTCGAGCAGGGCAACGCCCGGGGAAGTCTCGATCGCCTCGGACAGCGTGGTGTACATCGGGTGATCGAGAGCGTTTTTCTTGGCGGCCCGATCGAGCCTGATGCGCCTGATGCCCGCCGCGTCTGTCACCTTTACCGACATGCCGTTTCGTTCCCTTATTGTGTTATAATCCCACCTCTATATGGCACGTCTGCCGCTGGGTCAGGCAAGCCTCAAAATCGGAGCGTTTTTTTATGCCGAGTGCCATTTGCCGCGCGTTCCCGGCATTGCCTTCAAGCCGCCACATCCTGTAGAGACAATCCTGTTATAAAGAGCCGCTAAAATCCGGCCGTCGTCTCATTCACAGGTTCGCATTCAAGGAAAACGCAACCGATGTCTCTTTCCACCTTCCTCAGAGGCGCGGCTATGGCCGTAGCCGCCCTCGCGCTGGGGTGCAGCGCGGCCTCGGCTGCCGAAGCGGTCAAGCTCAACGATAAGCAACGCGCCAAGGGCGTGGCGGATGCCCCGGCCCTGATCCAGGCGGCGGGCGTGCCCTGTGAACCGGCGGATGCCTATTATGTCGGCGAGTCCAGCAGCAAAGGAGCCGATGGCAAACCGGTCAAGCTTCAGGTCACCGAAGTGTCCTGTAAGGCCGGAGGGGGCTACCTGCTCAGCAAGGACACCACGACGAACAAGGTCGATAAGTTCAACTGTACCCAAGCCTTTTCGCAAAACGCTGCCAACAACAAGCAGTCCAAGTGCATTTTGCCGGCCAACGAAAAGCACTATGCGTGGATGACGCCTCTGGCGCAGCAATATGACCAGGCCTGTACCGTTAGCAATGCCCGCTGGATGGGCGCGGTCACGGACCATGGCTTTGACCGCTACGAAGTGGCCTGCGACGGTCGCCCCGGCTTCGTGATGGACGTGCCCTTTACAGCCACCAGCGCCAAGCTGAGCTTTTCCAGCTGTCTGATGACCAAGGGCAACTCAGCCTGTCAGTACACCACTGAGGCGCAGGCCATGCAGTCCCTGCAAGCGCCCGTCAAACAAGCGCAGCCGTCGTGCACAGTGGAAAAAGCCCGCTGGATCGGTCGCGTCAACAGCGAAGGTCAGGACTTCTATGAAATCGGCTGCGCCGGCAAGCCCGGCTTCGTTTTGCAGACGACGACGACGATGAAGTACATCGCCAGTGTCGGCTGTGACCGCGCCGGTACGCTTGGCCCCTGCCAATACACGGACGCCGCCAGCCTGACCGCCGAAACGCGCACCGCCTATGGTGAAAAGCTGAAGGCGGCGGGTATCACCTGCACCGTCGCTGAATACAACCTGATCGGCACGGAAACCGCCACCAAGCGCGATCTGATCGAATTCAAATGCCCTGAGCAGAAGTTTGGTCTGGCGGCCTTTGTCCCGAACACCGGCTCGACGGCCAAGTTCGAAGCCATGGACTGCTTCACCATGATCTCACGCCGTAAGGAATGCGGTTTCGTGCCGCGCGCCACGCTGGACAAGCATCTGGACGTCCTGATCAAGGCGGCCAAGAAGGATTGCGACGTTCAGCAGGTTACCTATCTGGGCCGTGGCGACGATGACGCCGCTCTGGTCGAAATCGCCTGCACCAACAAGCGTGGCTATGTGGGTGCCGTGGTGAAGGCCCGCACGGGGTTCGATGAAGTCGTCTCCTGTAACATCGCCAAGAGCCGCAAATACCCGATCCAGTGTGAAATCCCCGGCAACGGCACCTACGTGCCACCGGCGGGTGGTTCCAACGACTGATCGGTGTTTTAACGCCCAACGAAAAGCCCCGCCGATCACTCGGCGGGGCTTTTTTTTGAATATTGGCCCCGAAAAATCACGAAAATATTGAGATGGATATTCGGCGCGCATTGGCCACCATAGGATAGCAAAAAAGCTGGCCCTTCGGGCAAAGCCATACCCATCTGGCTTTTCGTGTTTTTCGTGGCTTAAACTACAATATCTCCATGAAGCGGCAGGCTTCCCCCTGCGACGGCCGGACGATCTCGTCATCACGCATGACCACCTTGCCGCGGATGATGGTGGCCTTGGGCCAGCCGTGGGCTTCGAAGCCATCAAACGGCGTCCAGCCACAGCGCGACCGCATCTGATCGTGGGTGATGACCCGCTTGTGGTTCAGATCGACCAGCGTCACGTCGGCATCATAGCCTTCGGCCATCCGTCCCTTGCCTGCCACGCCGAAGACACGCTGCGCCCCGGCCGAGGTCAGGTCCACCAGCCGCTCCAGCGACAGCTTGCCATTGGCGACATGCGTCAGCATAACCGGCAACAGGGTCTGCACGCCGGGCATACCCGACGGCGAGGCCGGATAGGGCTTTTGCTTCTCTTCGATAGTGTGCGGCGCGTGGTCAGAGCCCAGCACGTCGGCGACGCCGTCGCTGATGCCGCGCCACAGGCCGTCGACGTGGTATTGATCGCGAATCGGCGGGTTCATCTGGGCATAACCTTTCAGGCGCTGATAGGCTTCGGGCGCCACCAGCGTCAGGTGCTGCGGCGTGATCTCGACCGTGGCTATGTCCTTATTGTGCGACAGGAACTCGATCTCTTCGGCGGTGGTGACGTGCAGGACGTGAATACGCTTGCCCGCTTCACGCGCCAGACGCACCAGACGGTGGGTGGACTGAATGGCCGACTGGGCATCCCGCACGAAGTCATGGCTGGTCCAGTCGCCTTCGCGGGCTAGGGCGCGGCGCTCGGCCAGACGGTATTCGTCCTCGGAATGGAAGGTGGCGCGGCGGTTGACGCTGGCCAGCACCTTGGCCACGCCCTCGTCATCGGCGATCAGCAAGGTGCCGGTCGAAGCCCCCATGAAGACCTTGACACCGCAGCAGCCCTTCATGCGCTCAAGCTCGCCCAGATGGGCGGCGTTTTCGTGCGTGCCGCCGACATAGAAGGCGTGGTCGCAGTGCATACGGTGATGCGCGCGCTTCAGCTTGTCCTCAAAGGTCACCGGATCGGTGGTGTTGGGATTGGTGTTCGGCATTTCGAACACGGCCACGACCCCGCCCATGACCGCAGCCTGAGAACCGGTTTCGAGGTCCTCCTTCCACTCCAGTCCCGGCTCGCGGAAGTGCACCTGCGTGTCGATGACGCCCGGCATGGCCAGAAGGCCTGTGGCGTCGAACACTTCGCCTGCCGAAGCCTGAGACAGGTCGCCAAAGGCCACGAACTTACCGGCGGTGATGCCGATATCGCCCTGCCCGCGCCCGGCGTGGTTGATGATGTCAGCGTTGCGGATGATCAGATCATAGGTCGGCATGAGGCGTCTCCGTTTCCCTTCTCCCTTGCGGGCGAAGGTGGCCTGAAAGGCCGGATGAGGGGGAAACAACGGCCCCACCTTAACCCCAGCCCTCTCCCTCAGGGGAGACGGGGAGCCTGGTGAGATACCGTCAATGTGGTCTGAACGGCCTCATACACCCGGTTGACGCTGAGGTCGAGCATATGACACAGCGCCTGATCGAGATTCGGGTCCTGAGCGCGAATTTCTTCAAAATGCCGCGGCGTGCGCAGAATATGCACATTATGGCCCAGCGGGGCCTCAACCCGATCATCTGAGGGGCCGTAGAGCCCGAAACTCAGGACATTGGCGGCCGCCGCCAGATGCAGCCAGATATCATCATTGCCAATAAACACATCGGCCTGACGCAGGCAGGCATAGGCGGTCAGCGGGTCGAGCTTACCCGTCAGTTCAATCACACGGGCCTTGGGGGCGGCCATGCGCAGGGCCGTTGCGGCTTCGCGGTCGCTTTCGTGCCCCAGTATCAGCAGACGCGCCCCTTTCAGCGGGCCGTCTTCGTTCATCAGGCGCGTCGCCAGCACCGAAAAGCGCTCCGCCGGCCACTGCGCCCCCTGCCAGCGCGCACCAGGGGCGATGGCCAGCAAAGGCCCCTCCTCACCGGGTGTGTCATCGAGAAAAAATTCCGCCCCCACGGCCCGCGCTTCGGCCACATGCAGCCACGGCAGTTCGGGCTTTTCGAGCCTGAGCAGGCGCGACGCGGTGATCACCGGGTGTTCGTCTGTGTGGTGATCCGGCGCTATGGCACGGGTCTTTGCATTAAGAAAACGCGACCACAGGGTCGGCCCTGTATCGAGCAGCAGGCCCCATTGGCGCTGCCGCAGTTGCCACCACAGTTTCAGACCGGCCACCGACACGACCTCGCCATCAAAAGGGATGATCGCCTCGATATGGCTGAAATCGGCAAACAGGGCGGCACTGTCGCTGCGCGTGATCAGGGTCACGGCCGCGTTCGGCACTTCTTGCAGCAGGCGCGCCAGAACCCCACCTAGAGCCAGAGCCCTTTTCGGTTCCTCAAGCGCGACGATCAGGATCGGAAACGAACGGCTCATGCTACATACCCTATCCCGAATCTATGGCTCACAGCAAACATGACCGACCTTATTGCCCTGCCGCACCGTGCCCTGATCGCCCTGAGCGGCCCCGATTGGGGAAAGTTCCTCAATGGCCAGACAACCATTGACGTGGAAACCATCTTCGACGCCGTCGCCGCCGGAGAGAACAAACCCTTATATTATGGCGCGTTCCTGACCCCGCAAGGCAAGCTGAGCACCGATGTGTTCATCTGTCCACGGGATTCGGATACCGTATGGATAGATGTCGATGCGCGAGTGCGCGACGAACTGTTCACCCGTCTGAATATGTTCAAGCTGCGGGCGAAAGTCACCCTGTCCAAACCCGAGGCGCAGGTTTATGCCTCCCTGTCTGAGGGATTGCCCGACCCCCGCGCACCGGGGCTTTATCGCGCCTACGGGACGTTTGAGGCGACGGGAGACCTCACGACCTACACGGAGTTTCGTTTGACGCAGGGCGTGGCCGAACCGGGGCTCGACTTCCCCAAAGACTATCTCTACCCCATCGACATCAATATGGACCTGATCAAGGCCATCGACTTCAAAAAAGGCTGCTTTGTCGGTCAGGAAACGACGTCACGCATGAAGCGGCGCGGTACGATCAAGAACCGCCTGATCCCCCTGAGCCATACCGGTGCCTTCGCTTTCGGCAGCGAAGTCCTGTTGGGCGAGCGTCGCGCCGGGGAGATTCTGGCCTCCGCCAATGGCAAGTCGCTGGCCCTGATGCGGCTCGACCGGCTGGACGGTGATCTGACCTGCGAAAACGACACGGTCACCCTCGCCGTCCCCGACTGGTTGACCCCGCACCTCAATGCGTCTGAAACCTGACACGGGTTTCATTTGCCAGTCCGTTCGGCTGCGGTTATCGTCAAACACCACTCACGGCCAAAGGGACGCCCATGTTCAGTTTCGATCTGATGTTTCAACCGCTGAAGCGCTATTTCGATTTTCAGGGCCGCGCCCGTCGTTCGGAATACTGGTTGTTTTATCTGTTTCAGGTTGTGGTCAGCCTCTTCCTGAACATCGTGCAGATGACGGGCGGGCTGGTCGCAGGCCTTGCCGCCGGTGTGGCCCTGATTTTCGGACTGGGTGTTCTCATCCCCTCCATCGCCGTGGGTGTACGCCGCTTCCACGATACCAACCGTACCGGCCTGTGGATTCTGTTCTACCCGGCAGTCATGATCGTGTCGCTGATCCTCACCCTTGTGTTTGCTGCGGATGCCGTGGCCCAGATGGGGCAGAACTTCCAGAACCTTGATCCTTCAAGCCTCGAATCGGGCGACGCGCAGGCCAATATGGCTGTTTACAGCGCCATGGCCCCCATCGCGCTCTATGTGCTGCTGCCCACCTGGCTGGCCAGTCTGGTGACCCTGTGGTTCCATGTGCAGGATGGCACACCCAACGCCAACCGCTTTGGCCCGGACCCCAAGGGGCGGGGCGTTACCGAAAGCGTGGCCGCCACCTTCTAAGCCTCAGCGGAATCGGGTATGGAGCCATCCATGCCCGATTTCACTTTTGAGTCTCAGTTTGACGGTCTGGTCTGTGGGGTCGATGAGGCCGGACGCGGCCCCTGCGCCGGGCCCTTATGCGTGGCCGCCGTTATCCTTGATCCGGCGCGCATTCCACCCGGCATAGCCGACTCCAAAAAGCTCAGCGAAAAACAGCGCTTCGCGCTGGAGCCAGACATCAAGGCGGCCGCTCTGGCGTGGTCGGTAATCGAGATTTCTGCCGCCGATATCGACTGCCACAACATCCTTCAGGCGACGATGATGGGCATGACGCAAGCCGTCGAAGCCCTCCGCCCGCAGCCCATCCATGCCCTGATCGACGGCAATCGCTGCCCGCCGCTGGCCATATCTTCCACGGCGGTGGTCAAGGGCGACGACAAATCCCTGTCCATCGCGGCCGCTTCGATCCTCGCCAAGACGGCGCGCGACCGCATCATGATCGAGATGGATGCCCTCTATCCCGCCTATGGCTTCAAATCGCACAAGGGCTATCAGGCCGAAGCCCACATAGCCGCCATCCGCCTGCACGGCCCCTCGCCCATCCATCGCCTGAGTTGGGCCACGGTACGCTCGGTTCTGTCTGCCGCGTCTGAAACGGCCGTTGTGGACGCCTGAGAGAACAAAACGAATCCAAAACTGAGTCCCAAAAGACTCACCCCCAGAAAATTGAGTCAAATGAGACTCGCCCGATTCGCCGCGAGTCAAGTTGTAACTTTTTATTAACCCCACAGGATTCTAACCTGTCTTTTCTTACCGGCCCACAGAAGCGGGCCGCCACGATCCGGGGTTAAGCCATGACACGCCACATGCCGCAAAAAGCCATCATGCAGCGCACCGCGCTGGAGTTGGACACCATCCATGTCGGTGAGTGCGTGGACATCCTGAAATCCCTGCCGGACAAGTCCGTTGATCTGGTCTTCGCCGATCCGCCCTACAACCTTCAACTCGGCGGTGACCTGCACCGCCCGGACAATTCCAAAGTCGATGCGGTGGACGATGAGTGGGATCAGTTCGCCAGCTTCGAAGCCTATGACCGCTTCACCCGCGAATGGATGCGCGAATGCCAGCGCGTGCTTAAGGATGACGGGGCCATCTGGGTCATCGGCTCCTATCACAACGTCTTCCGTCTCGGCGTCGCGCTTCAGGACCTGGGCTTCTGGGTGATGAATGATGTCATCTGGCGCAAGGCCAATCCCATGCCCAATTTCAAGGGCACACGCTTCACCAATGCCCACGAAACCCTGATCTGGGCCACCAAGGCCAAGGGCCAGAAACGCTATACGTTTAACTATGACGCCCTCAAGGCCTTCAACGAAGATACGCAGATGCGCTCGGACTGGGCCATACCGCTGTGCACCGGTGAAGAACGCCTGAAGGACGCGGACGGCAACAAGGTCCATCCGACTCAGAAGCCCGAAAGCCTGCTCTATCGCGTCCTGCTGGCCTGCTCCAAGCCCGGCCATGTGGTGCTTGATCCCTTCTTTGGCACCGGCACCACTGGCGCGGCGGCCAAGCGTCTGGGCCGCCACTTCATCGGCATCGAGCGCGATGAAACCTATGCCAGACACGCGCGTGAACGCATCGCCCGCGTGCAGCGTGCCAATGAGTCCGACCTCGCCACCATGGGCTCCAAAAAGGCAGAACCGCGCGTCCCCTTCGGCGCGCTGGTCGAGGCCGGCCTGCTGCAACCCGGCGACACCCTCTACTGCCCCAAGGGTCAGCGCACCGCCCGCGTCCGCGCCGACGGCTCACTGGTGCACGGCGAACTGACCGGCTCGATCCATAAGGTCGGGGCCATGCTGGAACAGGCGCCCTCCTGCAATGGCTGGACCTACTGGCGCTTCAAGACCGATGCCGGGTTCAAACCCATCGACGATCTGCGCGCCCGCATCCGGCAGCAGGGTCATTGACCCTGCACCCGGAACGTACCGCGGCAGGCGGCATCGTCCATTTTCAATGAACAACAAAGCCCGGTCGAAAGGCCGGGTTTTGTCTACTTTACGACTAAAATCGCAATATTGATCGTTTCCGCTTGATTTTGAAATAATCTGCGCGCTTAATCATCTGACAAATAAACGGCGCAAAGCCGTAACCACGGGAACGTCAGGATGATTACGCACACTCTTCGCCGCTGGGCGGTGGCCTTGACTATCTTTACCGGTCTGGGGCTGATCGCCTCATCGGCCAGTGCGCAGCAAAGCCGCAAAGAAATGCTGGCCGCCGAAGCCGCCGCTGAAAACGTCAAGACCGTCAGCAAGCTGGTGCAGACCTTTGGCCTGCCCTGCGAAGTGACCGAAGCCACGGTTCCCGCGGCCGCCGAAGCCACGGTCGATGGCAAGAAAGTCGCCATCGAAAGCTTTGAAGTCGCCTGTAAGGACCAGCGGGGTTATCTTCTTTACATGGCCAAAAAGGCGCCGTTTGGCGATCCGATGGGCTGCCTTCAGGCCGCAGCTATTGCCAAGGCCGCACCCGGCAGCCCGGTGTGCAAGTTACGCGGCAACCGCGCGGCCCATTACTGGCTGACCGACACTGCCAAGTCGAAGATCCCGGCCTGTCAGATCGCAGGGGCGCGCTTTATCCGTGCCGACGCCGCGAAAAACAGCGAAACCTATGAAATTGGCTGTAAAAATACGGCGGGTGGCATCTTCACAGTGCCGACCTGGAAGGCCAGCGACCAGACGGTTGGCTTCCTCAACTGTCTGAAAACCGCCGACACGGCTCTGAAATGCGAACTGACGACGCCGGAGTTGTTGCCGCAAACCGTCGGCGCGCTGGTGCGCAAGAATGCCCCGGACTGCACGCTGAACAATGCGCGGTTTATCGGCGCGACCAAGGACGCCGAGTATTACGAAGTGGGCTGCGAAGGTAAGCCGGGCTTCGTGCTGGTCACCGATCTCGACACCCAGTTCAAGGGTAAGGTCGGCTGCGACAAGGCGGCCAATATCGGCGGTTGCAAGTTTACCGACGCCGCCGCTCTGGCCGCTGCGGGTAAGGCCAAACAGGACGAGGCCAAGGCCAAATACAAGGACGCCTATGCGCAGGCCCTGAGCGCAGCCGGTATTGCCTGCACCATCGAAGACTTCCGCCGTATCGGCCGCGACACCGCCACCAACCGCGACCTGGCCGAATTCAAATGCCCGGAAGCCAAGACCGGGCTGATCGCCCTGATCCCCGATGCGGGTAAAGAAGGTAAGCTCGAAACCTTCGACTGCTTCGGGGCCGCCGTGCAAAAGACCGAGTGCGCCTATATGAGCCGTGATCAGCTCAAGGCATACCTGCAAACCCTCAGCACCAATCATAAGTCGATCAAGCCTGACTGCGTGATCGGCGAGGCCCGCTACGCCTTTGAAAACAATGGGCAGGTGGTGCTGGAAATCGCCTGTACCAACAAGCGCGGCTACATTGCCGTCCTCAACAAGGCCCGCACGGCCCTCAATCCCGCCGTGCCCTGCCATGTCGCCGCCACCAATCCCGGCGTGCCTGAAAAGTGCACGATCGCCGGCAATGGCAGCAACACCGCGGGATAACCACTCCGGTTTCAGTAAGCGTACCTCGTGAACCCTCCCCTTGCCCCGCCTTCACTGGCGGGGCATTTTTTATTTGGGCCTCAACGCCTTTGCAAATGCAGTCGGCAGCGATTTCGCCTCACCCCAACTCAAACCCTGATAAGCATTGTGCTGACGCAAAAACGCCGTCATATCTTTTGTGCTCAGCACCACCCGCCAGACCTGTTGCTTCAAGGCAAAGTGCGTAAAAACGTGCGCGTAGGTGCCGAGATTTTCCCAAGCCTCATTTCCGTGGTGGACGGATGGGAAGACGATTTCCCCCTCACTCCACACCTCTGAACGCCACTCCAGATGCGGCAGGCCCAGCATCCCGCCCAGCAAGCCCTTGTCCGGACGACGCTCGACCACAAACCCGTCTTCTGACATGATCAGAAAGGCCACGCCGTGCCGCACGGGTTTCGGGGCCTTGGCCGCCTTCAGCGGATAGGCCTCCGGCTGGCCTTCGGCAAAAGCCGCGCAATCCTCACGCAACGGGCAGATCAGGCAGGACGGCGATTTGGGACGACAGACACTGGCCGACAGGTCCATCAGCGCCTGCGGCCAGTCGCGCGCGCGGTCTTCGCGCACCCAACGCGCCGCCAGTTCGCGCAACAGAGGCCGCGCCTGCGGCACAGGTGTTTTGACGGCATAGAGGCGGCTCATCACCCGCTCGATATTGCCATCGACCACATTGGCGGCCTTTCCAAACGCAAAGGCTATCACCGCTGCCGCCGTGTAGGGACCGAACCCCGGCAGCTTCAGCAAGGCCCCCTCATCCGCCGGAAAGACGCCGCCATGTTCGCTGACCACGGCCCGCGCGCATTTGAGCAGGTTGCGCGCCCGCGAATAGTAGCCCAGTCCCGCCCATTCGGCCATCACCCGCTCATCGGGTGCGGCGGCCAGCGCACTCACGCTTGGCCACAGGGTGGTGAATTTTTCAAAATAGGGCGTGGCGTGCGGCACAGTGGTCTGCTGAAGCATCACCTCCGACATCCACACCCGGTACGGATCGGCCTTGAGCGCGGCCCCCGGCCCCTCGCGCCACGGCAAAACGCGCGCATTGCAGTCATACCAGTCCAGCACTCTCTGACGCGCAGACGAGACATCCTCGCCCATAAGCTCTATACTCAATCTCATGAAACGTGACCTGCCGTCCTATGAAGAAGCCGTGCGCATCCTGCGGACCACGCGGACGCGCCGCGCGCCGCAACCTTCGCCGCCCGTCAACCGACAGATAGCGCCGATGATGAAGGCGCTCAATGAGCGATTTGAAGCCTACGACACCGGGGCCGGTCGCCTCAAAAGCCGCTGGCCTGAGATTGTCGGCGATACGGTGGCGCGCGTGACCGAGCCGATAAAGGTCATCCGCGCCCGTCCCGGCGCCAAGGCGGGCGGCACGCTCGATCTGCGCGTCGAAGGGTCGTTTGCCTCGGTTATCCAGCATCAGAGCCGCGTCATTCTCGATCGCGTTAATCTGTTCCTGGGGGCGGGTACGGTCGAACGCCTGCGCCTCATTCAGGGGCCGGTGCAGAAGGTCGCGCGTCCGGTGGCGCCTCCTGCCCCCAAGCCCCTGAGCGCCGCCGAAGAACTGGCCTTGCAGGAAAGCGTGAAGGCCGTAGCGGATGAAAAGCTGCGGCGCGAACTGCTGCGACTGGGCCGTTCGGTGCTGCTCAAGGACCGTGCCCGACGGAAGTAACTTGCCAAAGGCCACGCTCTCGCCGTAGGAAGTCGGGATAAGGCCAACAGACGCCTGATCCAGATTCTCACATAAGGGCCCGATCCATGCACCTGACCCGTCACACCCTCGTTCGCGGCGCGCTTATGGCCGCCGCTGCTTTCGGCACATTCGCCCTCGCCGCCTGTGGTGGCAACAAAACGGATGCCGGAGCCGACGACATGGTTCTGGGTAAGGCCGACGCCCCTATCACCCTCGTCGAATACGCCTCGGTGACCTGCACCCACTGCGCCGCCTTCAACGAAAAGGTCTTCCCGACGGTGAAGGCCAAATATATCGACACCGGCAAGGTGAAGTACATCTACCGCGAATTCCTCACCCCTCCGGCGGACGTCTCGGCGGCGGGCGTTCTGGTGGCGCGCTGCGCCGGTAAGGACAAGTATTTCGAGGTGATCGACGCCATCATGCGTTCGCAGCAGGAACTGTTCACCACGGGCGACGCCAAGGGCATCCTCAAGCGCGTGGCCAATTCGGCCGGCCTGTCCGACGAGGCCTTTGCCAAGTGCGTCAACGATCCGAAGGGTCTGGAACGCATCCAGACCAATATGGAAAAATACGCCAAGGCCGACAATATCACCGGCACGCCGACCCTGATCATCAATGGTCAGAAGTTCGAAGGCGACTACACCAGCGTCGAAGCCTTCACGGCAGCGCTCGACAAAGCGCCTGCCGCCAAGAAGTAACTTTTTCAGAGAATTGCCATCATGACCGCCACTGTTCGTCGCCTTTATGATCGTGCCCGCCGCGCGCCCTTCTGGCAGCAGGCCGTGGCGGTCTTTCTGCTGGCGGTGCTCACCACCGCCCTGTTCAGCGTGGCCGCCGACGCCCAGAGCACGGGAAAAGCCAAGGTCGCCCCTCTGAAAGAGATGACCAAGGGCGCGGCCAATGCCCGTGTGACCGTGGTCGAATATGGCTCGGTCACCTGCACCCACTGCGCCCAATGGTACACCACCAACTGGCCCAAATTCGAGCGCAACTACATCAAGACGGGCAAGGTGAAGTACGTCTATCGCGAAGTCGCCACCAACCCGGCTCAGATGGCCTTCGGCGTCTATATGCTGGGCCATTGCGCGGCGGATAAGTCCAACTGGCTGGGTCAGAAGGGCGGCACAAAGGCCTATTTCACCATCATCGACGGCTTCTTCGCCGCTCAGTCGAAAATCTACGAGACGGGTGAAGCCGAACCGGTCTTCCGTTCGCTGGCGGCCAAGGCGGGCCTGAACCAGAGCGAAGCCGACAACTGCCTGAAAAACGAGGACCTGTTCAAGGCGATCTCCGCTCGCATGGAAACCAATATGGCCAAGGACGGCGTCGAGGGCACCCCGACCTTCTTCGTCAATGGCAAGCGCGTCGAAAGCGACTATGCCGCCATCGAAGCCGCCATCAAGGCCGTGAAGTAAACCGGCTCAGAGGGGCTCGCGCACCTGATAGCCGCGGGCCCGCAAGCCGGACACGAGCCGGTCGTCATTGATAAACATACCCATAGGCAGGATCAGCACGCTCCGCTTCGAACCGCTCATCGCCTTTTCGATCACCGCGATCGTGTCGCCACTGACCCGCGCCGACAGGTCCGCGCCCAGTCCCTGAAGGCAGTCGCCCTTCGGGCCATTGCGCCAGATCGGTTTGAGCCGCGCCACATCGCCAGAGGCCCAGGCCTTGGTGACCATCGGCACATTGGGAATATCGTAATCGAGGGAATCGAGCGTCATCGTCAGACAGCGACGGCTTTCCTCGGCATCAATGGCTGCAATCTGGTTCAGCAGTGGCTTGGCTTCATAGCTGGCCACCGCGCGCACCTTCACCTTCTTCTTTTTGGCCACCTTGCTCAGGCGGTCCACCACCGCCGAAGATGAATAGCCGTATTTCTGGTTGATCTTCATGGACAGACGCATCCCGGCCCACAGCGGCTTGTCCTTCTCTATATCGTTCGTTTTGATGCCATAACGCCGGGCCGTAGCCTGAAACCGCGTATATTCAGCCTCGGGCAGCACGTCTTTCAGCGTCGTGCGCCCCGGTAAATCCTTGTCCTTCATCAGACGAAAAATAAGTGACAAGCCTCCGCTCGCCGTCGGCGGCGTGTACAGGGTTTCGGCCCCGGTCAGTATGTTCTCGATGCGCGTGCTATCCCAACCCGCCTTACCCTCAATTTGGGCAGAGCCGATGATCCAAACCACCTTATCGTCGCGCACCACCTTCCACAGGGCGGGTCCGGGCAGGCGTTTGACCACCGTGACATCGGTCGTGCTCCAGATAGCATCGTCTTGTGCCCACGCCGTGATCGGAGCGAGAACCACAAAAGCCAGCGTCAACAGGATTTTCGTCTTCATCATCCCCTCAATCCCTTGCATCTATCGGTGGTAGGTTGGCGGAAGGGCGAAAATAGGGCAAGGGAGAGAGGGATTGCGCCCCTTGCGGGCCTCCCCACCCTCGCTTTAATAAGAAGCCTTTAGGCAAAAGCGTTAAAGCCCGTTAACCTTTGCGTCTCGTCTGATTCGCTATTCCTTTGGTCCCTGCTTGCAATTCCAACGGCTGAAACTTTCCGGCTTCAAGTCCTTCGTCGATGCGTCTGAATTTCGCATCGAACCCGGACTGACGGGCATTGTTGGCCCCAATGGCTGCGGCAAGTCGAACCTGCTGGAAGCGCTCCGCTGGGTGATGGGGGCGACCTCGGCCAAGGCCATGCGCGGCGCAGGCATGGAAGACGTGATCTTTGCCGGGTCGGACAAACGCCCGGCGCGCAACTGGGCCGAAGTCACGCTCACCATCGACAATTCGGCCCGCCTCGCCCCTCAGCCCTTCACCGATCAGCCCGTGCTCGACATCGCCCGGCGCATTGATCGCGGTCAGGGCTCGACCTACAAGGTCAATGGCAAGGAGGTGCGTGCGCGCGATGTGCAGCTTTTGTTTGCCGATGCCTCGACCGGCGCCAACTCCCCGGCCCTGGTGCGTCAGGGGCAGATTTCCGAGCTGATCGCCGCAAAACCGCAAAACCGCCGCCGCGTCCTCGAAGAAGCCGGGGGCGTGTCGGGCCTGCACACCCGCCGTCATGAGGCCGAACTGCGTCTGCGCGCCGCCGAGGCCAATCTGGCGCGGCTGGACGATATTTCGCGCGAACTGGACAGCGCCCTGTCGCGACTGAAGCGCGAGGCGCGGCAGGCCGACAAGTACAAGAAGATTTCCGCCGAAATCCGCGCCTTGCAAAAGGCCATTCTGCACGCCCGATGGCTGGAGGCGCTGGCTGTGTTTCAGTCCACGACGGGCGAAATGCACACCCTGTCGCAGGCCGTCGAAGAGACGACTCGCGAAGCCGCCGCCGCACAGGTTCAGGCCCTGAAAGCCGCCGAAGCCATTCCGCCGCTGCGCGAAGAAGAAGCCATCGCGGCGACCGTCAACCACCGTCTGAGCATCGAGAAAGAACGCCTCGACCTCGAAGCCCAGCAGGCGCAAGCCGAGATAGAGCGGCTGAAAAACGATTTGCGCCGTCAGCAGGCCGACCATGCGCGCGAGCTGGAATTGGCGTGTGACGGTCAGGCCCAGATTGAACGCCTGACCGAAATGCTGGCGCGCGTGCGCGATGAGATCAAAGACGCCCCGTCGCGCGAACCGGAACTGAAGGCCGCCGTGCTGATGGCCGAAGGCGAGCGCGTCGAGGCCGATCAGCGCATTGAGGAACTGGCGGCCGAACTGGCCGCCTTGACCGAGCGGCAAAGGCTGGAGGCCACGCGCCTGAAGGAGGCGCAGACCCGCTTTGAGCGCCTGCTGGCCCAGACCAATCAGGCCGAGCGCGAAAAACAGGCGATGGGCGTGTTTGATCACGCGGCGCTGGAGACGGCGCGACAGGCAGCCGACACCGCGCAACAGACGCTGGACGCCGCGCGTGCTGAGGCCGAAGCGCTGGAAGGCGAGCGGGTGGCGGTGGTCAATGCCGAGGCGCAGGCACGCAAAAGTGCGCGCGACCTCGAAGACCGGCTGGGGCGGCTGACGGCCGAATCGCGCGGTCTGGCGCAGATTCTGAACGCCAATACCGCCAAGGGCAAAAGCCCGGTTCTCGACGCCGTGCGCGCCGAAAAAGGCTATGAACTGGCGCTGGCGGCGGCCCTGGGCGACGATCTCAATCTCAGCCTGTCGAAGCGCGGGGCACTCGATGCGCTGGCCTTCTGGGCTGAGGATTTCGATTCGCAGGCCGTGCTGAGCGATCTGTCGACGCTGGGGGTCACGCCGCTGACGCAATACGTCAGTGCCCCACCCGCCCTGTCCTTGCGCCTTTCAGCCATCGGCGTGGTCGATCAGGCCGAGGGCGACCGCCTTCAGACACACCTGCCCGTGGGCGCGCGGCTGGTGTCGAAAGAAGGCGATCTGTGGCGTTGGGATGGGCTGATCGTGCGCGCCAAGGCCCCGAAGCCTGCCGCTGTGCGTCTGGCCCAACGCACCCGCTTCGATGAGCTGGAGGCCGAAATTGACGCGCTCAAGCCGGAGCTTGAGGCCGCGCAAACCGCGCTGAAAAGCGCCGCCGACGCGCAACGCCGCTTCGAAGACCGTCTGCGTCAGGCGCGCACCCGCCTGCCGGAACTGGAACGCGATCTGCGCACGAAGACGGCGCAGGCCGATGAACTGGGCCGCCGCCAGACGCAGTACGAAACGCGGATGGAGGCGCTGGATGGCAGTATCAAACGCTTGCGCGGTGATCTGAGCGAGGCCAAGACCGCCTATGAGGCGCTGGCTGACGCGCAATCGACGCCGGAAACGCTGGACGCCCTGAACGACGCACTGGTCGAAGCACGCAATCTCGCCAATAGCCGGCGTCAGGCCGTGCTGGCGGCGCGGTCGGCGCTGGACGAAGACGCGCGCAACCGGCAGCAACGCGAATCGCGCGAACGCAATCTGAGCCGCGACCTCAGCGACTGGACGCGACGCCACGGCGAATCGGGCAGCCGCGTCGAAAAGCTGACGCGCGAACAGGAAATGACTCTGGCGGCGCTGGCTATCGCCGAGGCCGCGCCCGCGACGTTTGAAACCCGCCGCCTGAGCCTGCTCGATTCGCTCACTGCCGCCGAAAAGCGCCTGTCCGAGGCGCGCGACGCGCTGGCTCTTGCCGAAACCGCTAAACGCGAGGCCGATGCCGAGGAAAAGGCGCGCGAACACACGGCGGCGCAGGCGCGCGAACACCGCGCCGGGGCGCTGGCTCGGCTTGAAGCCGCCACCGCACGCAAGGCGGAAATCGAAGCGCAAATCCTCGATCAGACGCAGGACACACCGGAAGCGCTGGGCCAGCGCCTGAAAGAAGAGGCCATTGCCACGCCATCGGACGCGGCCGGGGCCGAAGCCCTGCTGTCAGGGCTGGAGAAAGAGCGTGATCTGCTGGGCGCGGTCAATCTGCGCGCCGAAGAAGAGGCAACCGAGTATCAGGAGCGGCTGGAAGGCATCAGCCGTGAACGGCTCGACCTGACCACAGCCATTGGCAAGCTGCGCGACGGGATCGACGAACTGAACGCCGAAGGCCGCGAACGCCTGCTGGCGGCGTTTGACGTGATCAATGAACACTTCAAGACGCTGTTTGTCGCCCTGTTTGGGGGCGGCTCGGCGGAGTTGCGGCTGGTCGAATCAGACGATCCGCTGGAGGCCGGACTGGAAATCTATGCCTGCCCGCCGGGCAAGCGCCTTTCGACCATGAGCCTGATGTCAGGCGGCGAGCAGGCCCTGACGGCGACGGCGTTGATTTTTGGCGTGTTTCTGGCCAATCCAGCCCCGGTTTGCGTGCTGGACGAAGTGGATGCGCCGCTCGATGACGCCAATGTCGATCGCTATTGCCGGCTGCTTGATGAAATGCGCACCCGCACCCAGACGCGCTTTATCGCCATCACCCACAATCCGGTAACCATGGCGCGCATGGATCGCCTGTTTGGCGTGACCATGGCCGAACGCGGCGTCTCGCAACTGGTCAGCGTCGATCTGAAGGCCGCCGAGGCGCTGGTCGCCTGAGGCAACCGACCAAAGTCTTAAGCCCCGCCGGAATGGGGCTTGCAAACCATTGTTACAAGGGTTTGCCGCGATAAAGCCCCGCACGGGAAACGAACTTTCGCAAATAGTGATGCCCTGTAGTGTTTGCACGGGGCAATTAGATCAACTTTATGTCATCGGCTTGCTTGACCTTTGCGGTCTGTCCGATTAGGTTCCGCGCCGTCCGAAGGGGGATATTTGTCTGTGTGCGAATGTCCTTCCGAAAGGTCCGAATATGAATAATGACCCCGATCATGAGACTTCGTCGAAGCTGGACGACCTCGAACGGCGGCTTAATGCCATTGAGCAGAAAAAGCGCCGCAAAGAGACCGACCACGCCGAAAGCGAAGCGGGCGCCGGAAAGGGCTATCAGGCTCTGGGCGAACTTCTCGGGGGAATTTTCATTGGACTGGGACTAGGCTGGCTCAGTGACGAACACCTGCATACGCGCCCCTTCGGTATGATAGTAGGTGCAATTGTGGGTCTAATTACAGGGGTATATGCCGTCGTCCGCAGTGGACAACGCTGAAATTTCAGGGCCTCTGGCCCATCGCTATTTGAATTGATGAGGTAGAGGCTTATGGCCGGTCCATTCGATCCGTTGCACCAGTTTCAGGTCGTGCCCGTCTGGGAAATCGAGCCCGTCACGATTGCTGGGGTAACCATCGACCTTTCGATCACAAATTCGGTGTTGGCCATGCTTATCGGTGTGGGCCTCGTGATCGTATTCTTCGGCCTGACCACCGCACGCGCCTCGATCATTCCGGGTCGCTTTCAGGTGATGGCTGAAAGCCTTTTTGGTCTGGTTGACAACCTTGCAGAGTCGATTATCGGCCATGAGGGGCGTGCATTCTTTCCGTTTGTGTTCACGCTCTTTCTGTTCATACTGAGCTGCAATCTGATCGGCATGACCACATACTTCACGGCTACATCGCAGATAGCCGTCACGCTCACGCTGGCAGTTCTGACCATTGGTACGGTCATCGTAGTTGGCTTCGCCAAGAACGGTCTCGGTTTTTTCAAGTTATTCGTACCCTCAGGTGTGCCTTGGTGGCTGCTGCCGATGATCGTTATCATCGAAGTTGTATCCTTCCTGATGCGCCCGATCACGCTGACGCTGCGTTTGTTCGGAAACATGGTCGGCGGCCACATCGTGCTCAAAGTTTTCGCTCAGTTCGTCGTGTGGATGGTGGCGGCTGGTGGTTTGGCGCTCGCTGGCGCAGCGATTTCGCTGGTGTCAGTAGTGGCTCTAACCACACTGGAATTTCTCGTGGCCTATCTGCAAGCCTTCGTCTTCGCAGTTCTGGCTTGCGTGTATCTCAATGACGTGGTGAACCTGCATCACCACTAATCATAACTTTCTATCTCTTCTTTCCTTCTCTATCGGAGTCTAAAGTCAATGGACGCTACTGCTTACAAGTACATCGGTGCGGGTCTGGCCATGCTCGGCATGATCGGCGCAGGCGTTGGTCTGGGTATCCTGTTCGGTAACTTCTTCCAAGGTGCTCTGCGCAACCCGTCGGCGGCCAAGTCGCAACAAACCAACCTCTTCATCGGTATGGCCCTGACCGAAGCCCTCGGCATCTTCGCGTTCGTTGTCGCGGTTCTGATCCTGTACGCTTCCTAATCGGAGCGCACGCAGGTTAGCCCTGATCGCGGACCAGCCGCCAAAGAGCGTGTCTGGTCCGCATCTGTTTTGACCGACACTACACAGAACCGCCCATCAGGGACGGTTCAAAGGATGTGAGTAATGACCGCTGCTACCGACATTGCGTCGTCAGCTACCGTCTCGGCTACTGGTGAGCCGATCACGACCGTCGCCACGCTTGAACCGGTAGCCCCGGCTGAAGCGAACGCGGTCGCCCATGCGTCAGCGCATACCGAAACCGTTGGTCACGGTGATGCAGAGCACGGCGGCGGGCTTCCGCAGATGAAGTTCGAGAACTGGGCAGGGCAAATTGTCTGGCTTCTGCTTATCTTCACCGTCCTGTTCATCCTGATCGCCAAGGTGTTCGCCCCTCGCCTGCGCAATGTCATCGACACGCGCGGCGCGACGATCGCCGAAGATCTGGCCAATGCCCGCGCCATCCGCGACGAGGCCGAAGCTCAGGCCAAGGACGCGGCCGCTGAAACCGCGGCGGCTCATGCCGCTGCACGCAAGCTGGCCGCCGATGCCAAGGCGAAAGCGACGGCCGAAATGGCGGCGGCTCAGGCCAAGGAAGACGCCCGTCTGAACGGCATTCTGGCCGAAGCCGAGGCCTCGATCCGCGCCAAGCGCGACGAAGCCCTAGCCCACGTCACCGAGATCGCCACCGACACCGCGTCGGCGCTGGTCGAAAAGCTGACGGGCAAGGCCCCGACCAAGACGGCCCTGACCGCCGCCCTGAAGAAGAGCTGAGGAGCACCCGATGGAACACGCTGAACCGTCCTTCTGGGCCAATCCGGAAACCTGGGTCCGTATCGGTCTGGGTTGCTTCTTCCTGCTTTTGATCGTCATGAAGGTGCCGCAAAAGCTGTGGGCCTCTCTGGCCGACACCGGCAATGCCGTGCGCGCCGAACTGGATGAGGCCGTGCGTATCCGTCAGGAAGCGCAGGCCCTGCTCAACCAGATCAAGGCCGAGCGCCTTGAGGCCGAGCAAAAGGCCAAGGAACTGATCGCCTTTGCCGAGGAAGAGGCCCAGCGCCTCACCGCCGAGGCCAAGACGAAGCTCGACGAGTCGATCAAGCGCCGTCAGGCGCAAGCCGAAGCCAAGATCGCTCAGGCCGAGGCCAAGGCCGCGTCTGAGGTCAAGGCCGCGGCCGCCGATCTGGCGACGCAGATTGCGGAAAACATCCTCATCAGCCGCGTTGACGGCCTGAAGAGCGATCCGCTGGTCGATCAGGCCATCACGCAGGTGGCGGCCCGCCTGTCGTAAAACACGGCGATCACGCAAAAATAAAGGCCCTGCCGAAACCGGCAGGGCCTTTTCTGTTTCCCCTTTGATCAAATCTATCAGGCCGTCTGCGGCTTTAGTCCTTTAACCCACCCAGACGGCGGAAAATCAGCCACACCGAGACACAGACGCAGACAATACCCACGACCGCCAGCGTAATCGACATGGTGGTGAAGACGTCGGCATTGCCTGGTTCGGTCATTTCGAGATTGATGGCCTTCTGATAGGCCCCCGCCGCGCCACCGAGTGCGGCCAGACCGATCACCGAAATGAAGATCCATTGCAGGGTTGAGGCGATCATCTGCCACAGGCTACGCTCATTGGCCTCTGCCTCTTCGGTCGAAACCGCGATGCGGCCATCTTCGTCCAGCCATTCGTCGTCTTCCACCACCTCTTCGGCATGGACATAGGTCTGCGGGGCCGCGTGGCTATTGAAGCTCAGGGCGTCGCTTTGCACGGCCGCCGCAGCCGTCGCCACGCCCGTTGCCGGGTGTTGCAACTGCTCGCGCCAATGGAGCGGCGTTTCTTTGGGTGTCTCTCTGGGTGGCTCAGGCACGAGTTGAGGCTGCGGGGCTACCGGAGCCGGAGCAGGAGCCGAAGCGGCGGCCGCATCGGTTTGCACACTGACCGGAGACGCCACAACCGTGGGCGGCGCAATCAGCGACGGGTTGGGACGCACACCCGGTTCAACCTTGCTGTGCAGCCGCATCACCAGCGGCGCATCCTCTGCATCGTCTTCCGCTTCCTGAGCTGTAACAGGCGCAGGTTCCGGGTCACGGCGCGAAGATATCTCAAACGCGACCTGGGCAGACGTCGGTGCGGCAACCGCAGGCGGCGGATTGTGCGGCGGGGCCTGAACCGGTGCCGGCGCAGGTGTCGAAGGTGTAGCAGGTGTCGCTTTCGGCTTGGCCAGAGGCCCGGCCATGGTGGCATACGGCGAATAGAGGCGCATCAGGGCCGCCGCCGCTTCCGCCTTACGCACCGCCTCAGCATCGGGATCGACGGTGGGCTTGGGGGTTTGATCCGCGCTTTTCTGCGCCTCAGCCGCGCGTTCACGTTCGGCGCGGGCAGCAGCTTCCGCCTGTTCACGCTCCAGACGTTCGCGTTCCAGACGCTCCCGCTCAAGGCGTTCCTGTTCCAGTCGCTCTTGTTCGAGTCTGTCTTGTTCAAGACGAGCTTGCTCAAGTTTGGCCTGCGCCTCACGTTCGGCGCGTTCACGCTCCAGACGCTCGCGCTCGAGGCGTTCGCGCTCCAAACGTTCTTGTTCCAAACGGGCCTGCTCAAGTCTGGCCTGTTCGAGGCGCATCTGTTCCAGACGCTCGCGCTCCAGACGCGCTGCCTCTTCACGCAGGCGCGCCTCTTCCTCAAGCCGCTGGCGTTCCAGCCGTTGCTGCTCAAGGCGCGCGTCCTCCAGACGGCGCAGTTCGCTCAGACGGGCCTCTTCGGCGACGCGGGCCGCCGCCAGAGCCTGGGCCTGACGCATGGCCTCCTGACGCAGGGTGTCTTCGCGGAAGCGCGCCTCTTCACGCAGGCGGATTTCCTCACGCAGCTTGGCCTCTTCGCGCAGACGCGCTTCCTCGCGCTGACGCAATTCCTCACGCAGACGCGCTTCTTCGCGTAACCGCGCCTCTTCGCGCAGGCGCGCTTCCTCACGAACGCGGGTTTCTTCAGCCAGACGAATGGCCTCCAGACGACGGGCTTCCTCGCGCAGGCGCTCGTCTTCACGGGCACGCGCTTCGTCGGCCAGACGGCGGGCTTCGGCCTGACGCGCCGCTTCAGCGCGACGCGCGTCTTCGGCGCGTTCGGCTTCGCGCTGACGGGCCTCCTCGGCGGCAGCGCGCTCAGCCTCCCGGCGCTGCGTCTCTTCGAGGCGCACCTGCTCCAGACGACGGAATTCGGCCTGAATCCGCGCCTCCTGCTCGGCCTTGAGCAAGGCGGCCTGAACATCCATCGACGGCGACGTCGGGGCTGGAGCCGTCGGTGTTTCAGCGATATCGGCGACGCGCGTGATGACGGGCTTGGGGGCCGGTGCGGCGGGCGCGGGTTGCGGTGCCGTCGGCGCTTCGGCGGGGCGGATGACCATGCCCGGCGTCATCAGTTGCGGATCAAGCTCCATCCCCTCCATATCGGGGGTCAGGAACAGGCTCTTTTCGGAGGCACGACGGCGGATCAGCGGGGCCAGCACATAGGTTTGGCCGTTGAATTCGGCGCTGGTCCAGTTGTCCATCGCCTGCGCAGCTTCGGTGACGCGGCCTTCGTTGACGCGACGCAGCACGTCCGATTGGCCAAACGCCTCGATACCGATGTTGAAGCAGAACGACACAAGCGCATCGAACTGATTCTGCGTCAGCGGCGTGTGGACAAGATTATTGACCGCCTCGACGATCGGCAAAAGGTCAAAGCGCAGCAGAGCGTCGGCGTCTTCGGCGGTGACGCGCGCCCCTTCGCGGGCAGAAAAGGTATGGCCATAGCCGATCATCCAGCGCCCGTCGGGCAACTGTGAAGCCTGCTGGCGCAGACCTTCGAAACTCTTGATCAGCTCGACTCCGGCGCGGGAGATTTTGTGGCGCGCTCTCATCACTTTTCCTGAACCAAAACGGTACACTTACGCAGGTAGGTAAAGGGCCCAGCAAGCATCGCGCCGCTGCGAACACCCCCGAACCATTTTTTCAACCGATTCGGACGCTTGCGCCCCCGACAGGATTAAGAAAAAAGGTTAATTCCGCCTGAGTAGCTATCCATAGGCTCTTACGTTTTTACAACAGAATTATCGCCGCCAGCCCCAGGAAACTAAAAAATCCGATGCAGTCGGTGACCATGGTCACAAAAATGGGCGACGCCACCGCCGGATCACGGTCCAGCCTCGATAAGGTGAGCGGCACCAGCGTCCCGGCCAACGCCGCCGCGGTGAGGTTGATCAGCACCGCCAGAGCGATGGTTACCCCCAGCATGGGGTTCTGCCACACCGTTCCGGCGACACAGCCCAGAATGCAGGCGATCACCGCGCCATTGAACCACCCCACCCGCACCTCACGCCAGACCGTGCGTAAGGCGTTGGCCGTGGTCAGTTCCCGCGCCGACAGGGCCCGCACGGAGACGGTCAAGGCCTGAGTGCCGGAATTGCCGCCGATAGAGGCCACCATGGGCATCAGCACGGCCAGCGCCACCAGCTTTTCGATTTCGCTCTGGAACATGCCGATCAATGACGAGGCGACGAAGGCCGTCAACAGGTTGACGCATAGCCACGGCAGGCGTGAACGCACCACCTCAAACACCGTGGAGTCACGCCCCTCCTCATCGGACACACCGGCCAGAGCCAGGATGTCTTCGCGGTTTTCTTCCTGAATGATGTTCACGATGTCGTCGACGGTGATCTGACCGACCAGCCGCCCGCCCTGATCGACGACCGGGGCCGAAATCAGGTGATATTTTTCAAAGATATAGGCCACCTCTTCCTGATCCATATGGACCTCGATCTCGGTGATCGGTTCCATAATGGCCGACAGGCGGACTTCGCGCGGCGTGCGCATCAGCAGCGACACGGGCAGCGCGCCGATAGGCTTATGCGTCGGCGAAATCACATAGACGTCGAAGAAGAGTTCCGGCAGGTCCGCCCCGTGCGCGCGCATATGATCAATGGCATCACCGACATTCCAGAAGTCGGGCGCCGCCACGACTTCACGCTGCATCAGGCGACCGGCGGTCTCTTCCTCGAAGGCCAGAGAGGTGACCATGGCCTCACGGTCTTCGGGGTCCATGGCCGCCAGAACCGCCTGCTGCTGCTCGGCCTCCATGTCCTCGAACACGGCGGCCGCATCGTCGGAATCTAGTTCCTGAAGGACTTCGGCCAGATCGACCGGACGCAGGTTTTCGACGATCTCCTCACGGATACCGTCATCCAGTTCCGGCAACACCTCCGGCAGGGCATCCGCCGGAATCCACGGAATGACCTGTTCGCGGTAATCTTCGGACAGAAAGCCCAGCAGATCGGCGACATCGGCCGGATGCAAGGCGTCCAGAAGATCACGCAGACGCAGACCGTCATTGCGATCGGCAGCGTCGATAACGAGCTGAATATATTCCGGATTAAGGGCGTAATCGTCCTGAAGCGCGAAGTCTTCGATCTGTTCCGGCGTGATCAGTTCGGGACGTTCATCCGCCTCCGCCGTTTCGCGCGCCACGGCGTCGGCCAGCGCCTTCAGCGACCCGCGTAACTCATCGGGCGGCGTCGCCAGGGTATCGAGTTCAGGTTCGGGCTTTTGTGACAACTCTCCCCCTCCCTGTTCATCGCGATATCCCCTTGGGCATACATCTTTTCACGGAGCCAGACACTGGGCCGAATCCCTAGGGATTGCAACCGGTTTCGCCGGCAATCAGACACAAAAAAAGGTCTTGAGGATTGCGCCTCAAAACCTTTTTTGATCCGGATGGTGCGGTCGAGAAGACTCGAACTTCCACGCCTTGCGGCACAGCGACCTCAACGCTGCGCGTCTACCAATTCCGCCACGACCGCACGCATCAGGAGGCGCGCCACTTAGCAAGCCTTGGCGGCTTTGTGAAGCGGCAAATGCGCATTATCCCCGGATTTTGCCAAAAAAGCGTGCATGGCAATCCACACGGCGGCGTATCGCCTATCGCTTCGCAGCCATGGCGTGCGCCATCTGCCCTTCCAGCCAGCGGTCAATCTTCGCGTAAATCTGCGCAACCGACGCATTTCCGGCCTTTTGATTGACGTCCCTCAGGCGGCGCGCACGCAGCCGCAGCCGGTGCAGCAGGATCACAGACTGGGATTGCCGAAGATTCATGCGCTTCAATGCGCCAGTCGCAGCGAATAGGCGATGGTCAGCAGAACGACCAGCAAGCCGACCAGCGCCAGATCCGTCCGCAGCGTCTCCACCGAAAACAGCGAAACGCGGTCCTCACCCTCATCGTTCAGACTATAGGCCGCCACAACCACAATATATCCAACCAGCCCCACAACCGCCGGCAACAGGGCCCATCCGGTGATAATCGCCGCCACGGCGAGACCTTCGGTCAGAAAGGCCATGCCCAACCCCAGACGCTCATAGCGCGCGAAAAAGTCGTCCGTACCCCGCGTCGCCTTGCGCAGGCGCATCACCTTCTCGACCGTCCCCAGCGCGAAGACGATCACCGCCGCACCACAAACCGTCAGGTAGGGCAGTTCATGATGAAAAGGTGAAGAGACAGAGGTAATCATGGCTATAGGGTCAGGTTGATCTCCCCGGCTTACAGGGCGAGCCTTGAAAAGTTAAACGGATTTACTGGACAACCCGTAAATTTATAGGGCGCGTGACCGTTTGGATACGGCCCTTAGCCTGTTAACATCACCGCTGCCCATGCCCGCGCCGAGATAACGGAACCCGCTCAAAGGTTCAGTGCGATCTGGCAGGCGTTTCCAGCCGGTAGCCAATGCCGGGCTCATTGACGATGAACTGATCGCGCGCCGGGTCGATTTCGAGCTTCTGACGCAACTGGGCGATATAGATGCGCAGATACTGGTTGTCGTCGGCCTGAGCCTCGCCCCATACCTTCTGCATCAGGTATTTGTGGGTGAGCAGTTTTCCAGCGTGGGTGGCCAGAACCTTCAGCAGGGCGAACTCCTTGGGCGACAGCTTGATGGGGGTGTCGCGGACGGACACCTTGTGCGCCGCCAGATCGATACAGAGATCGCCGACCTCGACCCGCGTATCTTCGACGGATGCGACGATGGAGTCGCGTAAAGAGGCCCGCAGGCGCGCCATCAACTCCGCCGTGCCAAAGGGTTTGGTGACGTAGTCATTGGCCCCCAGATCAAAGGCCTTGACCTTTTCCTCTTCCTGATCGCGCACCGACACGACCAGAATCGGCATTTTGGACCAACTGCGGATAGAGCCTATGACCTCCGTGCCGTCGATATCGGGCAGACCGAGGTCCAGCAGCACCGCGTCCGGCTTGACCGAGGTCGCCAGACGAATGCCTTCGCGTCCTGTCTCGGCCGGAATGACCGTATAGTCGTGAGAGGTCAGGGTGATGGTCAAAAATTTGCGCACCTGCGGATCGTCTTCGATGACCAGTACCTTGGGCTGCAAACCGCTCATTCCATCTCCTCCTCAAGGGTCGCCAGACGCAGCGTCGCCGCTTCCGGCAGCCAGACGCGCATACAGGCCCCTGTGCCATCGGGTGGATCTATGGCCTCGATACGCCCGCCATAGGAGGCCACGATCTCGCGGCAGATGTAAAGCCCCAGCCCGGTGCCGGCTATCTTGCGATCGCCCTCTACGGCCCGATAAAACTTGGTGAAAACCGGCTCTCGCAAAGGCGGCGGAATACCTGCCCCCTCATCATCGACATCAATTTCAACACCGTCCGAAATGACGCGGGCATCAATGGTGATCTCGCCTTCGGGCGGGCCGTATTTGAGGGCGTTTTCAATCAGGTTCAGCAGGACAAGGTCAAACAGCGAGGCATTGAGGTTGAGAAGCGGAAACCCCGCTTCGACCGTAATGCGGAACTTCTGGCGGCCGATCAGGGGGCGCAGAGTACGCAGAACCCCGGAAACGGCGTCGCGGATATGCAAGGGCTCGCTGCGTGGTCGCACACCGGCCTCAAGCCGGCTGATTTCGACCAGATTGACCACATAGCGGTTCAGCCTCAGGGCTTCGGCCAGACCATCCGCGACGATGTCCCGCGCCTCGCTATCCACGCGGCCTTCCAGCGCTTCCAGCGCGCCGACTATGCCGACCAGCGGCGTCTTGAAGTCATGCGACAGCGAAGACAGCATGGCGCTCATGAAGCGCTCGCGGTCGGCCTGACGCGCCTGCTGTTCGTGCGCTTCGGCCAAAGCGGCGCGACTGAGGGCACTGGCGACCTGTGCAGCCAGGGTCGGCAACAGGCTTGGGGGGAAGAGTTCGACCGGAAACGGCGCATGGTCTTGCGGCGTAAAGACCAGCACCCCCAGCGTCTTTTCGCCGTCGATCAGGGGCAGGATCAGGCGCGGGTCGTGCGGCGCCAGCACCTGACCGGCCCCGGCTGACGCGCCTTCCTGCGCCGCTTCGGATAACAGCGGGTCATCAACGGGCACATCCTTATACCAGATCTGGCAAGGCACGCTGGTCAGGGCGCTCAGGCAGGTTTCGCTGGCCGCCTGCACCTGCGCCACTGTGGTTTTGCCGACAAGGTCCTGATTGAGTTGATAAAGTCCCCCCAGGACGTTTTCGCGCGCCTGACTTTCGCCCGTGATGCGGCGCAGGCGCGTCGTCAGGGCGCTTACCACAAGCGTGACGATGAGCAGCACCACGATCTTGGCCACCGCCTGCGGGTTGGTCAGGTCGAAAGTCCAGAAGGGCGGCAGCAGGACCAGATTGTAGGTGATGACGCTGAGCGCCACGGTCACCAGCGCCAGCCGCAGATCAAGGAAGATCGCCGCCGCCAGAACGGGCAGGACAAACAGGATGCTCAAGGCTTCAGGCGAGGGAAAGCCGGACTGCATCAGAACATAACTGACGCAGGCGGCCGCAAACACCATGACAAGGCTCAGCAGCGCTTCCTGCCACAGGGCGCGCTGGCCGCGCAGCACCGGCAAGGGAGGAGGATCCAGAAAGGGCGGCAGACGCATGAGGCCGAGCCTAAATCCGTTTGGGGCGAAAGGATAGCGGAACTTTCGGTCGAAACCCGTGAGAGGCGCTCCATCAAAAAAATGGAAGCCGCCGGTGCACCAGCCCGGCGGCTTCCCGCAGCGGTCTCTCCTACCGCTGGACGGCCCGTGATCCGACTTTATTCAGCCGATCCGGGCGAAAACGGTTCCCTGCGCTGGGGGGGGGGGGCGATGGCGCGGGAACCGATCCCTTTACCGCAACAATCTGTTATTCATGCGCTCGGTGCGCTTGCGGGCCTCGCGGCGCGAAGAGCGGAAACTCAGAGTGTCGATCAGGATGTCTTCTTCACGTTCGGCGGCCCGGCGGGAGCGGCGCTCGCGGTAGGGATTGCCGGTTTCGTCGAAGTAAAAATCATCGTAGTCCATGGTCGTCTCTCCCGGTTATCGCCGCTCACCGGTAAGGTGCAGCAGGCTGGTGAAGATGTTGATGACGTTGATGTAGAGCGACAGGGCCCCCAGGATCATGATCTTGCCGCGGGTCTCCCCCTGATCGGACAGGTCGTAATAGAGACCCTTCAGGCGTTGGGTGTCATAGGCCGTCAGCGCGGTGAAGATCAGCACGCCGAGAGCCGACAAGGCCAGTTGCAGCCACGAACTCTGGAGTAACAGGTTGACCAGACTGGCGACGATCAGGCCGATAACGGCCATCATGAGAAACCCGCCGAAACGCGTCAGGTCCTGTTTGGTGGTGTAGCCCCAGAAGCTGGTCAGGCCGAAGGTGATCGCCGTGATCAGAAAGGCCTGCGCAATGGAGGCACCGGTGTAGGCCAGCACGATCGAGGTCAGCGACAGGCCCATAATGGCGGCAAAGACCCAGAAGCTGAATTGCGCTGTCGCGAGGCTCATGCGCATCACGCCGAAGCCTAACACCATGGCCATCACCAGGGGCGCAAAGGCCAGACCCCATCCGAGGCCCGTCAGGCCGCTGATGCGGTCGCCCGACATGACGTAAACCGCATTGATGAAGCCGGGGGATTGCGCCGCCAGAAAGGCGACACCGCCTGAGATCAGCAAGGCCAGACCCATACGGTTATATATGCCCATCATGTAGCGGCGCAGATCGCCGTCCATGGCCAGGGTTCTGGTGGTGGCTCCGCTCCCATTGAACAGGTCGCGGGAGTGGCCGCGGGGCTGCATTGTCATCTCCTTTGAGGGGTTCGCTTGAAAGGCTCGCTCTCGTTCTGAGCCCCTTCACCCTAGCGTGCCGATACGCCAAGGCGCTGTATCGAACGGGGCCTCAGTTCGCTGTTTTCGCGCCGCCGGGCTGTAAACGCGCCGTAAAAATGACGCCACGGAAAAACAGCGCCATCGGCCTGACTTCCCAACGGAAATGCAGCATAGGGTCGCGCTAGACATGACAGGTTGATATTCATTCCAAACAGGCGACCCCATGCCCCTGCGCTGCTGTCCCGACTGCCAGATACCGCTCAAGGAAAAGACTCACGGACCCGTCCGGATCGACAAATGCCCGCAATGCCGCGGCGTCTGGCTCGATAAGGGCGAAATGAACCAGATCGTGGCGCTCAATCTCGACGGACTGATGCCCATCTATGCCCGTCAGCGTCCGGCGCGCCCCCACACCGCCCGCTTTTCTGATGAACAGGATCGATCCGTATGATGGAGTTTCTTGTCACGCCGGTGATGGACAAGCCCCTGTGGATGTGGGCAGGTTTCATCGGCATTGTTATCGCGCTTCTGGCCTTCGACCTCGGCGTTCTGCATCGCAAGACGCATGAGGTCAGCATTCGCGAAAGCCTGTGGATGTCGGCCTTCTATATTGCCATCGCATTGGCCTTTGGGGGCTGGGTGTGGTGGTCGCTGGGCGATCAGGCCGGTAAGGAATATCTGACGGGCTTTATCGTCGAAAAGACACTGGCGCTCGATAATGTCTTCGTTATCTCGCTGATCTTCACCTATTTTGCCATCCCGCCCCTCTATCAGCATCGCGTGCTGTTCTGGGGGATACTGGGCGTTATAGTCCTGCGCGGCATCATGATCGCGCTGGGAGCCACGCTGGTGTCGCAATACAGCTGGGTGCTGTATGTCTTCGCCGTCTTCCTGATTTTCACCGGCATCAAGATGCTGTTTGTCGGCGACAAGCACCCGGACATCGGCAACAATCCGCTGCTGAAGCTTATGCGGCGCGTCTTTCCGATCAGCGCCGGCCTTGACGGGCAGAAGTTCCTGACCCGTCAGCCTGATCCCAAAACCGGCAAATGGCGCACCTATGCCACGCCGCTTCTGGTCGCGCTGGCCCTGATCGAATTTGTCGATCTGATCTTTGCGGTCGATAGCGTGCCGGCCATCTTCACCATCACGCTGGACCCGTTCATCGTCTTCACCAGCAATATCTTCGCCATTCTGGGACTGCGCGCGCTGTACTTTGCGCTGGCGGCGATCATCCATCGCTTCCGCTATCTGAAACCCGCTCTGGCCATCGTGCTGATCTTCATTGGCTCGAAGACCTTTATCGCCGATGCCATGGGCCTGGAGAAGTTTCCTGCCAATATCTCGCTGGGGGTGACGCTGGGCCTGATTGCCGCCGGTGTGATTGTTTCCCTTATCAAGACCCACAAACCGGGAGGCCACAGGCCATGACGTTCAGGTCCGCACGGCGTCAGGTCCTGACGATCATCGAACACCCCGCCTTTACCGCAACAGTCGTCACGCTGATTATTCTCAACGCGATTGTTCTGGGGCTGGAGACCTATCCCGCGATCATGGCTTCGGCAGGCGCGTTACTGTCCTCCATCGATCAGATCCTGCTGTCCGTCTTTGTGCTGGAATTGGGTCTGCGCCTGTTTGCTCAGGGCTGGCGGTTCTTTCGTGACCCGTGGAACCTGTTTGATGCGAGCATCATCATCGTGTCTCTTCTTCCGGCCGCAGGCGCCTTCAGTGTTCTGCGCGCCCTCAGGGTGCTGCGGGTCTTGCGTCTGATCTCCGTTTTCCCCAGCCTGAGGCGCGTCATCGGCGGCATAGTGGCGGCACTGCCCGGTATCGGGTCCATCGGCGCGATACTGGTGATCATCTATTACGTCTCAGCGGTGATGGCCAGCCAGCTATTTGGGGCCACGCACCCGCAGTGGTTCGGCACGCTGGATGCGTCCCTGTTCAGCCTGTTTCAGATCATGACGCTCGAAGGCTGGGCGGACATGGCGCGCAGTCTGGCGGCTACCCATGCCGCCGCCATTCCCTTCATGATCGTCTTCATTCTGGTGGCGACCTTTACCGTGCTGAACCTGTTTATCGGGGTGATGCTGGAAGCCATGCAGCGGGTTCAGGCGGACAAAGGCACGCCGTCGCCCCCTGCCACGGAAGCCGAAGCCATTGGCGAGCTGACGACGGAGGTCGCCGCTCTGAAGGAACAGATCGAAGCGCTCACCTGGATACTTACGCGCCCCGAGCGGTAGGTCCAATCTGTAAAACACAATCTGCTCCACGGAGAACGTTTGTCAGATTTCTCTTAACACCAAGACTTTGCCATATCACGTGTTTGGCGTTGCCACACCATTCCCCAAACGGTAGAAAACAAACGGGCAAGGACTTGGGGAGGGTATACGGGCATGGCGTCATCCAGACGGCTCGATGGCTGGAAGGCGATTGGTGGTCATTTCGGACGTGACCGCACGACCGTCATGCGCTGGGCCCAAAGCCGTGGTCTGCCCGTGCGCCGTCTGCCCGGCGGCAAGACGGGAACGGTCTATGCCTTCGTCGATGAGTTGGAGAAATGGGCCGCCAATCAGACGGACCTGACGGCAGAGACCCCGGAAAACACCAACGCAGAACCCGATACGCAACCCGCCCCTGCACCCGGCTTCTGGCAGCGCAACTGGCGTCGGCTGGCGGTTATCAGCCTGATGGGTACGGCGTTGATCTTTGCTTTGGGTAATGTCTGGCCAAGGCCGCAACCCGTACCAGCCTCGCAAGGCCTGCCGGCTGACCCCGCCCTGGCCTCTCTTTATCTCGAAGCGCGCGACGCCTGGGCGCAGAGGACACCGCAATCCCTCAAGCGCGCGATCACACTGTTTACCACCCTTATCGAGAAGCAGCCGGATTCGGCCCTTGCATGGGCGGGACTGGCAGACGCCTATCTGCTCTCGCGTGAATTCGGCGAAATGACCGACGAAGACGCCTTCACCAAGGCCCGCGCCGCGGCTCTGAAGGCCTCACAGCTCGATGCCAACCTGTCCTCTCCGCATCGGGCCCTTGGCTTTATTTCCTACTGGTGGGAAAACGATCCGGCCAAGGCGGGGGATGCCTTCCGCCGCGCCCTGTCGCTGAAGCCCGGTGAAGCCCAGACCCATTTCTGGTACGGAAACGTCCTGTCAGACAACGGCCAACACAGCGCCGCGCTGAAAGAGCTGAATACGGCCCGGCTGATTGAACCCGGCTCCATTTCTATTCAGATCGATCTGGCCTGGGCGCAATGGGCCGCAGGCGATGACGCCGCTGCCAAGGCGGCCTTTGGGCAACTCAGGCAGCAGAATGCCAGCTCACCGGTGTTGTTTGATTGCACAAGTCTTATCAAGCTGGCGGACGGCGATTATGTCGGTTACGTGCAGGACTTCAGCGAATTTGCGCGCCTTCGGGATGAAAGCGACCTCGAAGCCTATGCCGCGCAATTGCGCGCATCCCTGAAATCCGGCGCCCCGGCCGTTCAGGCGCTTTTGATGAAAAAGGCGCTTGAGGAGGTTGCCGCCAACCCGCGCCGCACACACGTCTGGCCCGTGTTTCTGGCCTCTGTGGCTCAAAACCGGGCGGACGTCCTAAGATTCCTGAAAACCGCCACGGAGCGCGGGGAATCGTGGGGCGAAGCGGGGCTCAGTGCGCGCATCGCGCGGCTGTGGCCCGACGACGCCGAAATCAACACCCTGCTCCAGTCGCTGCGCGCCCGCCGCGCCGCCTGACCCACACTGCAACAGATTGCGACACCTGAGCGCGGCGTTTTCTCACGTCGTGCAACAAGTTGCGACATGGCCAAACTTCAAAAAACCTTCATGCTTTCCTCATCTTAGCGGCACAGGCGCTCATCGCCTCCTGACCGCTGGCCAAGGGGATGCAGATGGGTTTATGGACGCGCAGAGCCGCACTCGGATCGACCGCCGCCACGGTGATGGCCGCGCCGTTGACCATAGCCGCGACGGCGTTCACGTCTTCGGCGAGCGTCAAGGCTTTGATGGCCGCGCACCAGAGCGCCATCTGCCAGTTGGCGGAGTTTGGCGGCACGCAGGTGTTGCTCCTGCTCATCAACGGCACGCCGGTCGAGGCCCATGCCCGTCGCCGGGGGCTTTACCAACGCAAGCTGTCGCGCCTCACCCAATCCGGCAAGGCCATCGCCCCGGTCAATTTCAACCGTCTGATCACAGCGGCTGGCGGCATTGACCGGCCTGTAGGCGGCACCGCGCGCGCGCCAGAGTTCAACGCCCTTTATGCCGCCTTGCCACCGGTGCCGCAGGCCCCCGATCCCTGTCCTGCGGACTTTGATCAGCGCTCAGCCGCCGAACGCTCTGTCATCCGGCAAGCGCTAAGGGCCCCGGACAACAGCCGCTACCTCCCCTGCTTTGTCGAAGACACGCAAACCGTGCGCCTGCCCTTTTCCGACGACCCCTTTTTCACCGCCTGGGCGTTTGAACGCGATGCTCAGGGTCATTTCCTCGCCCTCACCCTGCCGGGGGTACGGGCCATCTGGGCTTTGGAGGCCTGAAACGCATGAAAGCCACGCCCCTTCTCCGCGCCACCCTGACCTCACTGCTAATGTGCAGCGTCTGCGCCTGCGCTACAGCTCCCGTCAGTCCGTCGCCTGTGGCACACATCGTAACGCCTGCTGATGCGGCGGACGCCCTGCGCCACGGTGATCTTGCCACAGCGCGCAAGGGCTTTGGCGATGCGGCCGCCCGCTCACCATCTGACCCGGCGCTTCAGACGCTTCTGGCTCTGACCTATCAGTCTGCGGCGTCCAGCGACCCCGGGCATCTGGATCTGGCACTGGCGGGTTATGATCTGGCCCTGCGTAGCGGGCAGGACAGCTTCTGGGCGGCCGCACTGGCCGGAAAGGCTGCGTTCGATCGCGGACGCTACGGGCAGGCGCAGGCCTACTATGCGCGGGCCGTCATCCTGCGCCCGGAGGATGCGCGCGCCCTGACGGGACTGGCGAGCAGTGCCTACATGGCCGGTGATCCGCACCTGTCCGCCAGAGCGGCCAGTCGTGCCGCCAGTTTAGCGGCAAGCCCTGACCTCAAAGCCCATGCGCTGCGTTTGCTCAGCCTTGCCCATACCGCGACCGGTCAGACGCAGGCCGCCGAAATCGCCTATCAGCAACTGGCCCTGTTGGCCCCAGCGGGGGCCCCCGCCATCAGAACGCGGATGCAGGAACTGGCCCGCGCTCAGAACGCGGATACGGAGGCTGTGCCCACACCCGATGGGTCCGGTTCACCGGATCAGGTCTCGGTCGATGTCGCCATTATCCTGTCGCAAAATGCCCAGCGCGACTCCATCGGCCTGAACCTGCTGGATGGCCTTCAGTTGCAGTATGGCCGTCAGGATCAGCAGACGCATTCGGGCAGCGACACGGGCGTGGCGCGCACCATCACCGACACCATCACCCTGCCTCAGCTCACCTATAATCTAAATCTTTTCAATCGTTTTGGCCAGTACTACCAGGTGGTCGCCCGCCCCATGCTGACCGCCTATCGCGGAGAACCTTCGGACTTTTTCGTGGGCCGCTCGACCAAGGTGGCGGTGAAGGGGATCAATTTCTCGCAGCTCGAAAACATCGACATCGGCACGCAGGTCAAGGTCACGCCGCTGGACATCACCGCCCAAGGCACGCGGCTGAAGATCGAGGTGACCCGCTCGTTTCTGTCCGGCGAACCGGCGGGCACGTTCAACGAGGCGCTCAACACGTGGCGGCAAACCGTCTCGACCACGGTCGAAGTCCGCTTTGGCACGACGCTCATTCTGTCGGGCCTGTCTGAAAGCGTGCGCGATTCTTCGGTGACCAAGACCCCGATTCTGGGGGACGCCCCGCTGATCGGGTCCGGCTTCAACCGCCGCGTCACCAATGAACGCCGCGACGCCGTGCTGGTGCTGGTCACGCCGTCGCCAGTTCAGGCATTCAACAGCCGCCCATGGAGCCGGCCGACCGACGTCGAACGCCTGATGACGCTTTGGGACAAGACCATCGCCCCCGGCTCCGACCTCGACACCGTCACCGAAACCCTGTCGCGTTCGCGCCTGTTTAGTCGGGCGCGCAAATCCGATGCGCCGCTGTCGTGGCCCAACCTGCCGCACGACAACGAAGACATTCTGAGGGAGCTTATCGCGCCCTGAGAGTAACGCCGCATCGTTGAGACTGAATCCAAAGAGCAATCTCTGAATGGATGAGCCCTTTCCGGTGCACGTTGCAGTACCAGTAAAGCTTAAAACTTATCTTCCCGACCTAAAGACAACAGATATTTCACCCTGAAAAGGAGACATCTATGCGTAAATCATCTCTGACTACGACAGTATGCGCGGCTCTGGCTCTGATGCCGCTCGCCCTGTCCCCCCTCACCGCCGTCGCTCAGCCAGCCCTGAAACGTGCTGAACTGAACACGACCGCCCTTGCCAAGATTCAGCCGGCCCAGTTAAGCCAACTCAAGCTCATCGCCCAGCGTCAGGACCAGCGCCTGCTTCAGGCCTTCCGTGGCAAGGAAGCCCTGAAAGCCAGCATGGAAGCTGAACTGCGCGTCATTCAGCAGGAATCCGACGAAGACAAGCGCGAGGGCCTGATGAAGGCCTATCAAGCCAAGAACAAGGCGGCCTATCAGGCGGCCCTGCGCGAAAGCAATGTCGATCTCAACGCCATGGCCCGCGAAATGGCCGTCGCCGCACCGGACATGGACTTCCGGGTGACCGACAACCTCAGCATCGTGGCCGCCCCGAAAATGCAGGCTGCCAGCCGCAAAAGCGCGCCGGCCAGCGAGTCATTGCCCGCACCGACGCCGTCACGTAAGGTCAAAAATCTGGTCACGGAAGACTACACAATCAGTAAGGATGTGGGCTGCGGTCAGATCGCCGGCGGTGAAATCAACGTCTCTGGCGGCTATATGACCAATAAGGCCGTCGCGATTTCCACGGGCGGCTGCGAGAACGAAGGCGAGTACCTTCACGAGTTTCGGATCCGGTCGAACGAAACGGTAGACGCGACCATGACTGTGGACATGACCGCCAGGGCGCAGGCCGTAGGTATTTTCGGCTCCGCCGCGAGCACGAGCAGTGTCTCGGCCCGCATCGTAGGCAGCGAGTCACAACCGGGCGATGGCGATGGTGTGTCGTGTACGGCCTTTGCACCTGCGCTCTGGGTGGCCAACGAGGAATGTGAGCTGTTAAATGTCCGTTTGAACGCCCGATTTACCCGACCAGGGACCTACGCGCTGACGGCGCAGACCCGGACATACATCCTCACTGCGCTGAACATCGGCGGCGCCTCCGGTGAAGCGCGCATCAAAAAGCTGCGCGGAACGCTCGTCACCGAGTCACGATAATACCAACGGCCGAAGATGCTGACCGCATCCGGCCGTTGTGAACTCGAGAATGTCTCATATGTATTGGAAACATGAGAAATTCTCGAACGGAATACCAAGAGTCATTTCCAATGACCCATGGTATAAGTCATTCTTTTTAAATAGTCTCCGATAACGCCAAAACGGAGCATCAGCCAAGGGCGGGGGTCGTACAGTCGATCTCCGCCCGTTTTTCTAGCAACTGATTGTTTTATAATTGATCAATGAGAGCGGAATGTTTTCTACTGAAATCATTCCGCTGAAGCCGCCATTGAGGCGGCGGCCAAGGTGGCGCAGCCACATTTCGGATTCCTGTGATCAGCAAAAGGCCTCTCCGCGCAAGCGAAGAGGCCTTATCTCAGCTTAGTCCTGCTCGACGCTGCCCGCACCGCTGATGCGGGTATCGAGTTGCGCCGGGCGGGTTTGCAGATCGACATTGCCCGATCCGGACACATCGACCTTGACCTTGCCGGTCGGAGCGATGGTGGCATCCCCTGAGCCGGAGATGCTGACATCGGCGTCTTCGACGCTGAGACCCGACAGGTCGGCTTCGCCCGCACCGGTGATGTCGAGCTTCAGCGCCTTGGCCTTACCCGTCACTTCGGCCGAGCCGGAGCCACTGATACGCAGATCAATCGTCGGCTGGTCGTAGGCGCTGACCCGGAGATCGCCAGCGCCGGAAATCTCGAAATCCTTCACCGAAGGCGCCGTGATGACGATTTTCAGCTCGTCACTGGCGTGGGCTTCGATATGGCCCGGCCCGAAGCGGAACTGCACCACCTTTTCGACATCCGGCCCATCGGCCAGATAGAGACGTCCGTTTTCGAGGCGCACCCGATCGGTCAGGGCCTTAGGCCCGTTGACGGTCACCGAAGGCGTGGCCCCCTGAGTATAGACCACCTCAGCCGGGACGTCGATCTTGAGCTGTTCACTACCGCTCCACACAAGGGTGCGCGTCACGGTGGGCGCGATATCGGCCTTGGTGGTCTTCATGAAGTGGATGTTATTGTTTCCATCTCCCACATCCGACAGGGTCCACACCCCGCCGTTTTTGGCGATGTCATGGCTGGCCAGACCGGCGGCACCGGCGAGGCACGCGACCGACAGGACGAAGGCGGAGCCGGAAATAATGGCAAGTTTACGGATCATCATGGTCTTCCCTCCTCCGATCAGGCGTTCTGCGCATCAAGCGCGGGTTTCAGCAGGCGATAGTGCAGACGGGCGTACCAGACGAGACCGTTGACCAGCCACACGCTGACGATAGCGGTAAGGCCGGCAATGGTAACGGCCAGAGCCATCCCGCCGACACCGCCCAGAAGCGCGGCAAACACACCGCCCGGCATCCAGAAGGCCCCGGTCGCGAAGACGACGCCGCTGGCGATAAAGATACCGATAGCGCTCATGAAGAAGCCAAACAGGGTGCCGATGACGCCCATCAGCAGCGGCAGCAGGATCAGGATGTCGATGGCCCCAAGCCCCAGAACGGCAAACACCGCGCTGACCGCCGAAGAGGGCGACTTGGTGTCTTCCCACTGTTTCAGGCCGATTTCGGCCCGCAGTTCGCGCGCCAGACGTGCCGGATCACCCAGGGCAGCAGCCACTTCGGCCTCGCTGCGACCGGCGGCGACGCCGTCCGTGAAATGGGCTTCGTAGTCGGCGACCACATCGGCGATGGAAGCGGCGGGCAGGCCCGTCAGGCCTTGCTTAAGCCGATTGATAAATTCGTTGCGGGTCATGTCCCTTACCCCTCTTGCGTTTCGGTAGGAGCCGGTTGCGGCTCAGGCGGTGCGGCATCCAGCAGCGCATCGACGCTGCGGGCAAAGCCGCGCCATTCAGCGGCCTGCGCCGCCAGTGCCGCGTGACCGGCCTCGGTCAGGCGGTAATATTTGCGCGACGGTCCCGATGAGGATTCGACCAGTCGCGTATCGACCAGCCCGTCGCTCTGCATCCGCCGCATCAGCGGATAGATGGTGCCTTCGCCCATTCCGATCGCATCGGACAGGGTGGAAGCGATTTCATAGGCGTAGCTCTCGTTGCGGGCCAGAAGCGCCAGCACGCACAGGCCGAGCACGCCTTTCTTCAGTTGAATGTCAATGGTTTCAGCCATCTCCGGTTTCCTTTCGACGGAGCCGTGTGCGCCCCGTGATGAAGAGGTGTATATGACAAGCTACTATTTATTGCAAGATACCATTTTAAAACATGTACCATTTGTAATGTAGTAGCCATCACCAACAGGTAGCTTGCCAAACCTCGTGCCTAGCGATGAAACGAACAGGCGCGCGCCTTGGGCCTCGACACCTGCCCGCGAAAGGCGCAAATGAGGGCCCATGACTCACGATCCCCTTGCCCTCCCCGACGCCCCCAAAGCCAACTGGGTCGATCTCTATGCCCCTGCCCCCCTGCGCCCGTGGCTGAGGCTCGGGCGTTTCGACCGGCCCATCGGTATCTGGCTGCTGTTCCTGCCGGGGGCGATGGGACTGGTTTTCGGGGCGGCGAATCCGTGGTCGCTGGAGGTGGCCTATAGGCTGGTCCTGTTTGCGCTGGGCTCCGCTTTGATGCGTGGGGCGGGCTGCGCCTATAACGACTTCGTGGACCGCGATTTCGATGCACAGGTCGAACGCACGCGCCTGCGTCCCATCCCGTCCGGGCAAATCAGCCCCAAACAGGCCCTGTTGTTCGTCGCCCTGTGCTCGCTGATCAGCCTCCTTGTCCTGTTGCAACTGAGCCCGACCGCCATCTGGCTGGGGGTAGCGTCCTTGGGGCTGGTCGCCGCCTATCCCTTTATGAAGCGCATCACCTGGTGGCCGCAGGCGTGGCTGGGCCTGACCTTCAATTGGGGCTTTCTGATGGGCGTCGCCACCATGACCGGAACTCTGAGCCTTGCCGCGGTCATCTTCTATGCGGGTCTGATCTTCTGGACCCTGGGGTACGACACCATCTACGCCTATCAGGACATAGAGGACGACGCTATGATCGGGGTCAAATCCTCGGCCCGCGCCTTAGGCAGCCAAGGCAAAAGCGGCGTTTCACTGTTTTACGCCGCCGCCGTGGCCCTGACCGGCACAGGGGCCATACTCGGCGGCCTGAGCTGGCCGCTCTATGCCGGGCTTGCGGCCGTGTGTCTGCACCTGTTCTGGCAGGTCAACACCTTGCGAATCGATGACAACGCGCGTCTTCTGAAGCTGTTCAAAGCGAATCGCGAAACCGGCCTGTTGTGGGTCGCAGCCATCCTGATCGGGCACTGGTCGGTTTAATCAATGGGCGACCTTAAGGAGTTAGACATGCGGATGAGACCGCACCTGCTGATCACGGTCGCGTTTTGCGCGCTGACTCTGGCGTCGTGCTCGCGCAAGGACGAGGCGCATAAGGATGACGCCCCGCCCGTGGCCGCCGCACCGCTTGAGTTTGCGCAAACGACCCCGGATGCCGAGGTCAAGCTGACCTTCCCCGAAGCGATCAAAGCCTTCCCGGACCTGCACAATCGCCTGTATTCCGAAGGCCAGAGCGAGCTTAAGGCCTTTGGCGATCAGGCGGCCAAGGACCGCAAGGAACTGAGCGCTGCGGGTTCCGAACCGCCGCCCTATTTCCGTTCGATAACCTGGACCCTGCCGGCGCAGTCCGAGCATCTGGCCTCGCTCTATGCCGAGCAGTCGGAATTTACCGGCGGCGCCCACCCGAACGCCAATTATCAGAGCGTGCTGTGGGACAAGACGGCCAAACAGGCCATCGACGCGCGCCTGTTGTTCGCGCCCAATGCCGACCTCGCTGCGGCCGACGCATTTCTTTGCCGTCAGATCGAGGCCGAACGGTCGCGCCGCAATCAAACCCCGACGACGCAGACCGCCACCGGCTTCACCTGCCCCAAGCTGATCGACAGCCATCTGGCGTTGGTGGCTTCGACCACCTCTGGCAAGATCGGCGCGATCGAGGCCCTCTTCGCGCCCTATGAGGTCGGCCCCTATGCCGAAGGCGCCTATCAGATCCGCGTGCCACAGGCGGTGTTGCGCGGCCTGATCAGTCCGGCCTATGCGGCGGATTTTGCAGGGGAACCCGTGCCGCCCCCCGCGGCCACTCAATGAGCGAACCGGCGGCGTTTATCCGCGCCCACACCACCCCTCTGCCGGTCCCCTCCCTGCCCGATCTGAGCCTCTACCAAGCGGCGGAGGTGACGAGCCTGTGGGAGATGACCGAAGCCGAACTGGCGCAAAACGGTCTGGCCCCGCCCTTCTGGGCCTTTCCGTGGGCCGGCGGTCAGGCGCTTGGCCTGTGGCTCAGGCAAAACCCGCACGTCGTCAAGGGCAAGCGGGTACTCGATCTGGCCTGTGGCTCCGGGCTGGTCGGCATAGTGGCGGCGAAGCTGGGGGCGGCGCAGGTCATCGCCAATGATATCGACCCGTTCGCCGGGGCCGCCGTAGCGCTCAATGCGGCTCTGAACGGCGTGGACCTCATCTATGACGGGACCGACCGGCTGGCGGAAGCGCCTCCCGCCGTCGATGTTATTCTGGCTGGGGACATCTGCTACGAAAAGTCGATGACCGCCGCCATGCTGACATTTCTGCGCAAGGGCCGGGCGCAGGGTATCGCCGTCTATGTCGGCGACCCGCACCGCAGCTACTTGCCCGGCGAAGGGCTGGCGCGCCTGGCGACCTTCGACATCCACACCGACACCCAAATCGAAGACCGCGCGGTGAAACCCGCCAGCGTCTGGAGCCTGATATGAGCGAACATCACAAGATCGACTACGTCGAATGGCAGGCCACCGCCCTGCCCGAAACCAAAGCCTTTTATGAAACAGCCTTTGGCTGGCGCTTCATTGACTACGGCCCAACCTATGCCGCCCTGTCCGAAGCCGGTCTCGACGGCGGTTTCGACGCCGATAACGGGCCGGCCAAACCTCTGGTTATCCTCTATTCTGAAAATCTCGAAGCGTCACGCGACACGGTCGTGGCGGCAGGCGGGCACCTGACGCAGGACATCTTCAGCTTCCCCGGTGGCAGGCGTTTTCATTTCACCGACCCGTCGGGCAATGAACTGGGCGTATGGAGCGACAAATAGGGGTTGCCGCCCCTGCCCCGGCTTGCCATAAGGGCCGGGGCCCCACTCGCGCGTATTGAAATGACCGACACCCTGCTTGCCGATGTCAAAACCCGCTGGACGCAACTCCGCCGCGGCAAATGGGGCGACGACTCGCTGATGCAGGTTCTGGGGCGCGAACCTGTACTGCGCTGGCTTCTGGGGTTTGCCGTCCTCTGTCTGGCCTGCTTCAACTTTGCGCGCGATCTCAATGATCCGCCCAGTGCCTTCTGGGACGAAAGCTACTACGTCACGGCGCTGGAACGCTACGAAGGCCATATTGCCTCCTACGCCTCGCACCCGCCTCTGGGCTTCATGCTGATGAAGGTCGGCCGCGACCTTGTCGGAGACGCCAAAAAGGCCGATAGCCGTTTTCTGGCCGAGGTCAAAAAGACCGACACCCGCAAAATCCCCAAAGGCTACAGCTTTACCGGCGTGCGCCTGATGGGGGGCCTGTTCGGGGCGGCCGGGGCGGTTCTGTTCTATCTGATCTGCCTGACCATAACGCGCGAAGCCTTTTCCGCCGCCATATTCAGCCTGCTCTACGTGTTTGAAAACGCGCTGATTGTGCATTTCCGCGCCGGGCATCTCGATCCGTTCCAGATTACCTTTGCGCTGGGGGGCATACTGGTGTGGTTGCGCGCCTTCTGTGACCCGCAAAAGGACAGTTGGAAGCACGCCGCCCTGTTCGGCGCGCTGATCGGCCTGAGCTTTATGGTCAAGGTCAATACGATCGTGCTGCTGGCGCTTCCGGCCTTTACCGCCCTGCGCGACCTGATGCGCAGCCGCTGGCCGATGGACCGCACGATCGGCCATATCGCCGCCAAGGCCGTGGCCGTTTCCGCCAGCTTTACCGCCATCATGGTGTCGATCTTTGTGCTGCACACCGTGCTCAACCCGGTGGCACCGGATTTCAAAAGCGATGCCGGGCGTAAGGACGCCCCCTTCATCACCGAGCCTTACAAGGCGTGGCTTGAACAGCGCGGCCCCCTGACACCGCAGGTGTTATACGATGCCACCAATGGCTATTTCCGCTTCATGAACAATGACTTCACCGGCATTGTCAAAACGGAAAAGAACGGGTCCAATCCGGCCCTGTGGCCGCTGATGCACAAGAACATCACCTATCGCTGGGACGCCCATAATGGCCGCACCAGCTATGTGCAGATGGCAGGCAACCTGTTCAACTGGACGCTGGGCGGGCTGGCGCTGTTGGGCACGCTGGTGCTTCTGGCCCAGCGCGCCTTCCAGAAAAAGCCATGGCTTGATACGCACGATATGGATATGGCGGCCGCCATTGTCGGCATGTGGGTCGTGTTTATGCTGATCCACATCTGGCTTGGCACGCAGCGGGTCATGTATATCTACCACTATTTTGCGGGCCTGCTGCTCAGCTTCATGCTTTTGCCCCTGCTTTATCAGGTGCTGAAAAGCCGCTTTGCCTGGATCGAAAAGCATAAAGACTACGTGCTGGGGGTTGTCTGTATCGGGGCCGCAGCGGGCTTTATGTGGATCGCCCCGCTGACCTACCATCAACCCTTGACTCGCGCCGCCTGCGAAGCGCGCAATGTCCCTTTCAAAATGGTGCCCTGCCAACCCCGGCTAAAACCGACCCCTTCTCCCTCATCTTAAGCGCGTACCGTCTTCAAAAGGCCCCAAAGCCTGATAAGGTCATCCGCGTATAGAGGAGCGACGGATGACACTGAAGGCTTTGGCATTAAGCGTAATGCTGGCGGTTGGACTGAGCGGCGCGGCGATGGCCGAGCCTCTGAAAGCCGGAGCGCCGGGTGCACAGTTCGCCCATCTCTATTCCGACCTGCCCGTCGATCCGCAGGCGCGCTTTGGCCGCCTGTCCAACGGCATGACCTATGTCCTCTATCCCAACGCCGCTCAGCCGGGCAAGGTGGTGATGCGTCTGCGCATCGGGGCCGGGCCGCTGGACGAAGCCGACGAAGAAAGTGGCATTTCCTACCTCATCACCTTCATGGCCTTTTCCGGCTCGACCCACTATCCCGACGGCGACCTGTTCCGGCAGCTTGAGCGTCAGGGTATCCAGATGGGGGCGGGTCAGCAGACCCTGACCGAGGAAGGCGAAACCAGCTATCAGATCGCCCTGCCGCGCAATGATGGGGCGACGCTGGATACCGGTTTCAATGTGATGTCGGACATGGCCTTCGGTTTGACCTTCCCCGAAACGGCCGATCAGCGCGACCGCGCGCTGGTGGTCACGCAACTTAATAATACCGATCAGCCGGTGCAGCGTCGCTATGACGAGTGGCTGCGCACCGCCTTTGCCGGTCAGCTCCTGCCGGAACGACCACAAAAAGGTCTGCGCGACATCGTACTCTATACGCCTCGTGAACAGGTCCGCCGCTTCTACGACACCTATTACCGCCCTGAGCGCGCCACCCTGATCATTGTGGGCGACATCGACGCCGCCGCGCTGGAAAAGCGTATCGAAAAGACGTTCGGTGCGTGGAAAGCCAGGACTCCGGTCCCCGCGGTGCGCGATGCCGGCGCCTACACACCCAAAGGGCCGCGCGGCACGACCTATTTTGAGCCCGGCCTGCCGGAGATCATTGACATCGCCTGGCTCAAACCCGCCGAAACGCGCTTTCAGAACCGCGAGGCGGTGCGTGATATGATGCGTGAGCATCTGGCGCTGGCGGCGCTCGATAACCGGCTGGAGCGCGTCGCCGCCCGCCCGGACAGTGCCTTTGCCCGCGCAGGTCTCAACCGTCAGTCCTTTCAGCGCACCGGCGAAAGCCTCAGCCTGATGGTCATGCCCAAGCCCGGTGAAACGCAAAAGGCCCTTAACGAGGCCCTGACTTTGGCGCGGCAGGTCGGCGAATACGGCTTCAGCGACGCTGAATTTGCGCGTGCCGCCGCCGATTATGAAGCCGGGCTGCGTCAGCGCGCCGATAGCGCCGCCACGCGCTCGAACGAGTGGATCGCCGACATGATCGCAGGGTCCATAGACGACCGCTACGTGATCAATTCCCCGGCGCAGGACCTGCAATTCTATCTGGACCTCAAGCCCGAACTGTCGCGAGAAGCGGTCAACAGCTACATGAAGGCCCTGATGCAGCGCGATGGTCCGCTGATATCGGTCAGCGGCCCCGCCCCGGTGGCCGGGCTGGATGCCTCAGCCCTCGAAAAGACCTATGCGGCGCTAGAAAAGGCGCCCGTCGCCGCGCCGGCGTCCGAAACGGCCAAGGTCTGGGCCTATGCCGATTTCGGCGCACCGGTCGCGCCGGTCCGCACCGAACAGGACGCGGCGCTGGGCACGACGCGCCTGACCTATGCGAACGGCGTGAAGGTGACGATCAAGCCGTCGAAGCTACAAGCCGGGTCGGTGATGGTCAGCGTGCGCGCTCTGGGCGGGTTGAAACGTTTGTCACCCAAAACACCGGATGCGGCCTTCGCTCTGAACTTCTACGATATTTTTCAGGGTGGCCTGAAAAACATGTCGGCCAGCGAGATCGAAGAATCACTGGCGGGCATGAATTTCGACCTCGCCTATCGCCTGACCGAAGACGCGGCCGTTCTGATGGGGCAAAGCACGCCGCACGATTTTGCGCGCGAAATGCAGTTGCTGCGCGCCTTCTATTCCGATGCCGCCTTCGATCCGGCCTATCTGGAGCGTCTGCGCCATTCCATGCCCGCCTACTATACCTTCGCCTCGACGAACCCGTCCGGGGTCATGGCCATGCACCTGCCGCGTTTGGTCTATGATGGCGATGCCCGCCTGACGCCGCTGTCTCAGGCCGACATGCTGAGCCTCAGCAATGACCGTATCGCCGCGCTGATCCGCAATTCGCTGCGCGACACGCCGCTGGAAATCGTCATCGTCGGCGACATCACGCCGGAACAGGCGCGCCCGGCACTGGATGCCACCTTTGGTGTCCTGCCGCCCCTGCCCGCCCGCTACACCCCAGCCCCCGATGGCGGCGAGACGGCCCGCTTCCCGACCGCAAGCCTCTACAAGACCCTCTATCATCAGGGCAGCCCTGAACAGGCACTGATGATGATCGCCTTCCCCACCACTGACCGCTACAGCGACCCGAAGACCGGTCTGGGTCTCGACCTGCTGGCTGAGGTCCTGAGCCTGCGCCATTATGAGGCCGGGCGCGCCGAAACCGGCACCACCTATGTGCCACTGGCGCGGCATGTACCCTCCACAGGATTTAAAGGCTTCGGCTATCTGTCGGCCACGGTGCAACTCTATCCGGGGGCTGAAAGCAGCTTCTATACCGGCTTCCTCAGCCTGATCGACGGGTTGAAAAGCGCGCCGGTGACCGACGATGAACTGCTGCGCGGGCGTCAGTCGCTGCTGCGCCGCATGGCCGAAGAGGATCGCAATAACGGCTACTGGCTGGCGGCCCTGTCCGGCATCGACACCAATGCCGGTCAGCGCGACTATGTGCTGAAACGCCAGGCGCTGCTGAACAACCTCACCCCCGCCGACCTTCAGGACCTCGCCAAACGCTATCTCGATCCCGCAAAGGCCTTGAAGACGGTGGTGTTACCTGTGCCGAAAGGCGACTCAAAAGCCTCGTAACGCGCCCATAACGCTGGCACGCCATTTGAACCCTCACAGGCGAACCGTCCCGGAACGGCACGCTTACAGATAGAACGAGGGATAACTCACATGGCTAACGATATCGACCTGCACCTGGGCAAGCGACTGCGCCGCCGCCGCCGCCTGCTGGGCCTGACCCAGCAGCAACTGGCCCTGGCCGTCGGCATCCGCTTCCAGCAAATCCAGAAGTATGAGTGCGGGGCCAACCGCATCTCCGCCGCCCGCCTGTTCCAGCTCGCCAAGGCGCTGGAAACCCCGGTCACCTATTTCTACGACGGCCTCGAAGACAACACGACCGAAGTGGCCGCCGTGCAGAACGAAGGCATCGAGGTGTTTTCGCGCAAGGAAACGCTGGACCTCATTCAGGCCTATTACCGCCTGTCGGAGCGTCCGCGCCGCCGTCTGCTCGATCTGGCCAAGTCGCTGAACACCGAAACCGAAACCGCGGCCTGATCCGTCTTCCGTCTTGAGTTCCGCCCGGCGGACGCCTACACATGCGACCGATTGAATCTGCGCAAGGTGGTCTATGGCGTCCTCAGCCGAACTCGAAACTCTGGAAGCCTTTATCCTTCGTCTGGCGGAGGCAGCGGCGGGCGTAGCCCTGCCGCTGTTCCGTTCCGTCGAACTGGGTGAGGTGAGCAAGCCCGGCCATTCAAGCGGCTTTGACCCGGTCACCGAAGCCGACAAGGGGGCCGAACGCGCCATCCGCGCCCTGATCGAGGCCGAATATCCCGATCACGGCATTATTGGCGAAGAATACGGCACGGTGCGCGCCGAAGCCGACTATGTGTGGGTGCTGGACCCCATCGACGGCACGCGCGCCTTTATCTCCGGTCTGCCGCTGTGGACCACCCTGATCGGTCTGCGCCACAAGGGTCGCCCGATTATGGGCGTCATCGCCCAGCCTTTCCTTAAGGAAATCTTCCTCGGTTCGCCCCTCGGTTCGCGCCTGATCACCCCCTCGGGATCGACGCCGCTGCGGGTGCGCGACTGCGCGTCACTGAGTCAGGCCGTGCTGGCCACCACCGACCCACACCTGTATTCGAACGCCGAAGACCCCGCCTTTACCGCTCTGCGTAAGGCGGCCAAGCTGATGCGCTATGGCTGCGACGCCTATGCCTTTGCCATGGTGGCGCAGGGCACGATGGACGGTGCGCTGGAAACCGGGCTCAAGGCCTGGGACATCGACGCCATCATTCCGGTGATCGAAAACGCCGGGGGCGTGGTGACCGACTGGGCGGGTGCGCCCGTTGGTCCTTATGGTGGTCAGGTCATGGCCGCCGGTTCACGCGCCGTGCTTGAAGCCGCCGTCGGCCTCCTGTCCCCCGCCGCAAAGGCCGCCGAGGCGCACTGATTACGGTTTGGCGCTAACGTCGGCTGACGTTCCTTCGGCGGTTTCTGCTGGGGTCTCTTCCCAGTCCGCGACCTCGACCTCATCCCGTTTCGCGCGCAGGCCTTCCGGCACCGACAGACGTTCCGGCGGCGGTTGCGGCGCATAGACGGGGATGTCGTTCAATTCATAAGAAAAGAAGATCGGCTGCCCCGTTGCCGGACGCACTTCCGTCTCCGCTGGCTCCGCGACAACCACCGTCTCCACCGCCTCAGCAGGGACGTGCGAATCGAACACCTCGGTAGCGGCGGGCACGACGGGTTCGCTGACCTCGATCTCGGCTACCGTCACCTGCGCCAGGGATGACTCGACCGGCGCGCTCGGCAGGGCCTCCGCCGGCAGGTTGAAGCTGATCTGCTCGTCGAACTCGGCCCAGAAGACACGGCGATATTCGTCCATCTCCATCAGGATTTCATGATCGGCACCGGCGATTTCGACGCAGCGCCCCTTGGCCAGTTTCTTGACGAAGGCCTTGGTCGGCTGCTTCATCATCAGGCTATCGTCGCTGGAGATCACCACCGACACCGGCGTGCGCACCTTTTTCAGCACCTTGCCCTTGTCCTTGAGCAGGGTGTCCCCGATGCGCAGCGCAAACAAAAGCCAGCCCCAGGTCGGCGTCCCCACCGCCAGATGCGGGCAGGCAAACAGTTGCTCGCGCCACAGATTATAGCGCGCCGCATCGTGGGTCAGGGCGTCGTCTTCGAAGGTGTGCTCAAACGGATCGTCAAACAGTTCCGGCACGTACTCGCTGGCCTGACCGTGTTTGACCTTCCAGTCGGTCTGGAACATCACCGACCACAGGGAATGCTTGCCCGTCTTGATGCGCAGCATCGGATTGATGAAGACGGCGGCGCTGAAACGCTCCTCACCGCGCGTCAGGGTCGCCAGATTGAGCGCTGCCCCCATCGAATGGCCCAGCATCACCCACGGCTTGGGCGCCCGGTCCTCAAAGCCGTCGAGCAGGCGTTGATAATCATCAAGAAACTCGTCTTCGGAACGCGCGTGCCCCTTCAGACGATCCGGCAGCAAACGCGCCGACAGGCCCTGCCCGCGCCAGTCGTGTACGACAACGCAGAAACGGCGTTCCAGCAGATCGGCGACGACCTCGTAATATTTCTCGATCGGTTCGGCCCGACCGGGGCTGACGAAGACGGTGCCGCGCGCCGGTCCCTTCGGATGCCAGAAGCCCAGTCGCAGACGCAGCCCCCCCGCTCCGCGAAACCATTCACCCACGCCCCCTTCGGGCGGCCGGTATTCCGGTATCGCCATCAGCGGGGCCGCGGTGGACAGGGAAGCGATGCGTGTCACGGGTGCAGTCTCAAACAGGGTTATCAGGCAGGCTTGCGGAATTTCAACGTCATCCGGTCGCTTTCGCCGATGGATTCATACAGTGTACCATCAAAATCCGGATTTGGCGGCTCTCCTCTGGGGGCCGTCAAACGATAGGGCGGCAGGGTCCACACACCGAACGGATGCGCCTTATTATCCTTGGGGTTGGCGTTGATTTCCGACGCCTCAAGGAACTCAAAACCGGCCTCAGCCGCCAGTTGCTTGACGAAGGGTTCCTGCACATAGCCATTGGTCGCTGCCGGGTCCTGCGCATTGCCGACATCGGCGCGATGCTGCTCAATGCCCAGCAGACCGCCGGGTTTGAGCGCCGCAAAGGCATCGGCGAAGGCCTTTTCGGCCAGGCCTGCCGCCATCCAGTCGTGCAGCACCAGCAGGAACAGAACCGAATCGACGCTTTCCGCATCGGCCAGCGCCCCGGTCTGCGGCCCGAAGGCCGAAAAGCCCAGTTCGCCATAGAGCTTGGGATCGGCGGTAAAGCGGCGGCGATATTCGGCGGTCAGGGTGGCCGCTTCGGGGGCCGTCGCCTCGTTCTCGATCAGGGCGGCGACATAGCGTCCTTTGCCGCGCGCCAGCCACGGTGCCAGAATGTCGGTCATATAGCCAGCACCGGGCCACATATCGATGACCGTATCGCGCGGTTTGATCTCGAAAAATTCCAGCGTTTCAATGGGGTGGCGGAACTTGTCCCGTTGACGGTCGATGTCGTTGCGCCACTTGCCCCCCACGGCCCACGGCAGAGTGCCCTCCTGCGCCGCGCCATTGGTCGCTGCGGACTCGCTCTTGCGGCCACAGGCGGTAAGCCCCGTGACGGCCAGAGCCGACGCACCCAACCCCAGACGCATCATACCGCGCCGGTCGAAACTCATTTTGGAATGGTCACGCGCCAATAGGCTACCCGGATGAACTCGTTTCAGTCTGAGAAAACCTAAAGCGGTTTCCCCGCCCTGTGAAGCCTCTTGCAGGACAAAAGCCCAACAAGAGACAAAGGGCTGATCAGGCTTCGCCTTCGATTTCCTTCATGGCGCTTTGCAGGTAGTTGGGTTCACCCATCAGACGGATCAGACCAATCTGCGTTTCCAGCCAGTCGATATGGTGTTCGGTATCCGCCAAAATCTGACGCAGCAGATCACGGCTGACGTAGTCCTGTACGTCTTCGCACTGCTTGATCCCGGCAACCAGCACGCCGTGACCGCGCGTTTCCACCGACAGATCCGCGGTCAGACACTCGGTGATGGTTTCACCGATCTTCAGCTTGTGCAGGTCCTGAAGATTGGGCAGCCCCTCCAGAAAGAAGATGCGCTTGATCAGCAGATCAGCGTGCTTCATCTCCTCGATGGATTCCTGGTAGACGATGCGGCCCAGATGCGTCAGGCCCCAGTTTTCCAGCATACGCGAATGGAGAAAGTACTGGTTGATGGCCGTCAGCTCATTGGTGAGGACGGTGTTGAGAAGCTTGATAATCGCCGGGTTGCCCTGCATGGCCGCACTCCTGAGGTTGACGGTGGCGGCAGGACCGAAAGCGCCGTCTATTCAGCCGCCAGTCGCACGGTGGCGCTGACGTCTTCGATCATCTGCCGGATGTCGCAGACGCATTTGGCGCATTGCGGGCGGGTCTGGCAATGGTTGAAGACGGCTTTTACCGTGGTTGCCCCCGATAAAATGGCCTTTTGCGCGTCTCTTTCGCGGATAGCGTTACAATTGCAAACGTACACGAGGGAACCTGTGAGTCCGGCATACCGAGCCAAATCTGAGAATGCGTCTCAGATAGCATCACTCACATTCAATTGCAAGTCACTCGCAATGCGGGGCCCGCGAATGCTTCTCAAAAACTTAGGCCTGTTCCTTAAAGGTCACGGTGACACCGCGCTTCTTGAAATAGGACTGCATCAGCTTGCGACCCGCGCGGTTGTTCTGCGCCAGTCGCGACGGCTCCACGACCGCCTCTTTTTGACCCTCAGCCGCCAGAGCGGCCTTCAGCGCCGCAATATGCGTGTCCAGTTGCGCATTGTCGTCGATCAGCGAGGTGTAGACGTTTTCGAGCGCTTCAGCGACGGTCAGGGTGGTCAAGAGGAAACTCCATTATTCGCCGCTCGTCTGCTTAAAAGCAGTCAGAGCGACCTTCATCCGAAAGCCGCTCTAGCAGAAGGCCCCGGCCCTATCAAGCCGCAGGTCAAAACAGGAAAATGGCGGATACCGCAACCGGGCGGCATCCGCCAGACCCGACCGTCACGCCACGGTCAGGGTAGTCGTTTTCAGGTCACGGCTGTTGGGCCCGACCATGATGGTGAAGGTACCGGCTTCGACCACGCGCTTCATATCGGTGTCGAAGAAGGCGAGATCGGCCGGGGTGATCTCCAGCGTTACCGTCGTCTTCGCGCCCGGTTCCAGGGTCACGCGCTTGAAGCCCTTAAGCTCCTTGATCGGGCGCGTGACCGACGAATAGTCGTCGCGGATATAGAGTTGCACCACTTCGTCGCCCTTCAGCTTGCCCGTATTGGTCACATCGACCGAAACGGTCAGGCTTTCGCTGGCGGCAATGGTAGCCTTCGACAGGCGCGGGGCCGAGATGTCGAAGGTGGTGTAGCTGAGGCCGAAACCGAACGGATAGAGAGGCGTGACGTCACCATCCAGATAGCCGCGACGTGCCGTCGGCTTGTGGTTATAGAAGACCGGCAACTGACCGACGCTACGCGCGAAGGTGATGGGCAGCTTGCCGCCCGGATTGGCGCGCCCGAACAGCAGGTCGGCGGCCGCGTGGCCCGTCTCCTGCCCCAGATACCAGCCTTCGATAATGGCGTCGGCCTTATCCTGAAGCAGGTTGATCGACAGCGGACGGCCATTGAGCAGGAAGACCACGGTCGGTTTTTTCAGCGCAAAAATGGCGGCCGCCAGATCGTTCTGCTGTCCGATCAGGTCCAGCGATTCGCGGTCACCGAGGTGGTTATCGGCCCAGGCTTCGCGCGAGGTCTGCTCATTGTCGCCCAGCACCATGACGATGGTGTCGGCAGATTTGGCTGCCTCAACCGCCTCGGCGATTAGCTTCGCATTGACCGCCTTATCGACGAACTTCACCTCATCCGCCGCCCAGTCGCGCTTTTCGGTCAGACGGATGGCCTCACGATATTCCAGCGTGAAGCCCTGCGCCCTGGCTTCTTTCTCCAGCCCTTCGTGGATGGAGACGACGTGACGCGGGACTTCCGAATAGCCGCCGATGGGCGTGTCCTTGGCGTGCGTGCCGAGCAGCAACAGCTTGCCGACCTTTTTGCCGTCAAGCGGCAGTACGCCGTTGTTCTTCAGTAGCACCGCCGAACGCACAGCGGCTTCGCGGGCCAGAGCGATGGCATCGGGCGTCGCCGTCAGCTTGTCGGCCTGCTTGGCATCGACATAGGGGTTTTCGAACAGGCCACCGAGGAATTTCAGCTCCAGAATACGGTGGACGATGGCGTCGATCTCGGCTTCCGAGACGCGACCGGATTGCACCAGCTTGATCAGGTTCGGATAGGCTTCGCCGTCCGGCGTCTCGATATCCACCCCGGCCTTGACGGCGCGATAGGCGGCCTCGGTCATGTCCGGCACCAGATGGTGACGGCTGATCATTTCCTTGATGGCGAAATAGTCGGACACCAGCACGCCCTTGAAGCCCCACTCACCGCGCAATACGGTGTCGAGCAGCCACTTGTTGGCGTGCGACGGCACGCCATCGATTTCGTTATAAGACGGCATGACCGCCGCGATGGGGGTTTCCTTGACGATCTTTTCAAACGGCGGGAAGAAGACTTCGCGCAGGGTGCGCTCGGAAATCGGCGCCGGGCCGACATTGGTGCCGTTTTCCGGCTGACCGTGGCCGGTCATGTGCTTGAGCGTGGCAAACACCTTGTCCTTGGCCAGCTTGCGGTCCGTACCGGAGAAGCCCAGCACCGCCGCCTTACCCATCACACCCATCAGGTGCGTGTCTTCGCCATAGGTTTCTTCAACACGCCCCCAGCGCGGTTCGCGGCAGACATCGACCACCGGTGCCAGCGCCAGATTGGCTCCGCGCGCGCGCATTTCCTTAGCGCAGACGGAGAACACCTTCTCAACCAGTTGCGGATCGAAGCTCGACGCCAGACCAATGGCCTGCGGGAAGGAGGTGGAGTCACGCGCCACATAGCCGTGCAGGCTTTCCTCGTGCATGAACATCGGGATGCCGAGACGGGTCTTTTCCACGGCCCACTTCTGAGCGGCATTGACATAGGTGGCGGTTTCCAGCGGATTGCGGTTGATGACGCCGACATCGGCACCGGCATTGGTTTGTTTCACCTCAACACCGCGGCGGTCGCTTGGGCGCGCAATCATGCCCAGGCCGTTGGGGAAGGCTTCGCTGGCCTTTTTGGGGTCGAAGTCGCCCTTTTCGGTCTGGATCTTACCCTTCTGCAGCCAGATGCACATCATCTGGGCGACCTTTTCCTCCAGCGTCATGCGCTTGAGCAGGTCCGTGGTGCGGGCTTCGACCGGGGCCGAGGCGTCCTTATACAGCGGCTTGTCCGTCGCGGCGTGCGAAGCGGCCGAAACCGCCAGAGCGGTAGCGCTCACACCGGCAGCAAAATGGCGTCGGTTCAGTTGCAAGGTCATGACTTGTCTCCCTGTGGTCGTCACGGGACGCATCCCGTTTCACATTTCTGATTGACCGTTTTGTGTGACCGCACACGTTCCACACCACGGCTATATTTATTGCGTCGCACAAGGATTCCGCCCCGCCGGCCGCTCTTTATTGACGACTTGCATAACCGATATACCGGGGCTTGGAAAGGGGGTAATGATAGCGCTACCAGATAGTTTGCGCGCGGTATCGATTGCAGCCGGCGCCTCCGACGCGGCCCATAAAAAAACGACGCCATTCACAGGGAACGACGTCGCCTCTTAAATTACGCATACGAAAAATAACGGCGGACAGCACAACCCGCAAGGCTGTCCGCCGCTACCTGAGCACGGGGTGCGCTCCGAGGAGACCGAGCCCCGCGTCCCAGATTCTAAAAACGGTAGGCCAGACCGACCGAGGCGACGACCGGGTCGAGATCGACCTTGGACTTCAGCGCGCCGTCATTGATCTTGGCATCGGTGTTGAACCATACCTTTTTCACGTCGGCGTTCAGCGACCAGTTGCCTTTCAGGGCGATATCGACACCACCCTGAAGCGCATAGCCCAGACCATCATCCAGCTTCACCTTGAAGCCGTTATAGTCCTTGCTGTTGTAGAAGATCATGGCGTTGACGCCCGCACCCACATAGGGGCTGACGCGGCCCTTGGGGTTGAAGTGATACTGAGCCGCAATGACCGGCGGCAGGACGTGCGTCGTATGCACCTTCACATCGGTCGTGCCGCCCACGGCGCGCACTTCGTGCTTGGACGTGCCCAGAATAGCCTCAACGGCGATATGGTCAGTGAAGAAATAGGTGAAGCCGAGGCTGGGGATGGTGTCGTCCTTAACCTTGACATCCAGACCGCTATCGACGCCGGCGGCTGTCTTGATGTCGCCCTTTTCGTCCGGGGCGACGCTGGTGATGCGGGTGGCGACGATGAACTGCCCCTTGGCCTTGGGCTTGAACTCCTGCGCCGAAGCGCCGTTGGCAAGGCCCATAACCAGCAGGCTGGCACCGATCAGATAAGCGATTTTCATGGCGAATACTCCTCTTCGTGCGTTTCGCTTCGAAGGTGGGTTTAGCCGCCCGCCGCGCGTCTGTGACCTGCGCATTCCGCCGCGCGTCAGCCTGCCTCAGGGACCAGACGCCGCGCGACAAATAACCACATTTTTTTTATGGATATTTGGCGATTGCGACGATCGTGCCGGGATTGTATGACCTTCACACCCGCAACGCATTAAAGGCACACGCATGTCCGTTCGCAATCTTACGCCCGCCGAAGTTCAGGCCGCCCTCGACAGCGGTGCGATCCACCTGATCGATGTACGCGAAGTGTATGAGTATGAGCGCGTGCGCGTGCCCGGCAGTCTCAACCTGCCGCTGTCCACCTTTCATCCGGCCGAACTGCCCCAGGACGGCAAGGAGATCATCTTCATGTGCGCCGGGGGTGTGCGGTCGCTGCGCGCCATCGAAGCCGCGCAGGCGTTCGGTCTCACTGCCGACGCGCATCTGGCCCCCGGCATCAATGGCTGGATCGCCGCGGGCCTTCCGGTTGTGGCATAAAGCAAGGCCTTTTCCGATTTTGTCGGAAAAGGCCCCTTAAAATTACAGATCAGCGCCGGTAATAAACCCGTCGGCGTTTTTGTCGCGCTTCTTGAACCCCGCCAGATTATAGGCGGTGAGTTCCTCAAGTGTCACCTTGCCGTCCGCATTGGCATCTGCTGACAAGACATCAGCGATACGCTTGATCGTCTTGGGGTCGTCGGCCGGCGCTATGGCCACGTAAAATTTTTCGATCTCATCCTTGCTCAGGGCCTTGTCGCCATTGGCGTCGATGCGTTTGAACAGGGACGGCTTGTCACGCACCCATTCTTCGGGGCTCAGCTTGCCATCGCCATCCTTGTCCATCTTGGCCAGATGGTCAGGCAAGGCCTGAGCCGATACGGTCGTGCCCATCACCATGGTCGTCAACAGCGCAGAGCACGCAAACACGATAAAATGCGGACGTTTGATCATATGTTTTCCCCGTCTGAATTATGCGCTGCATTCCTCGCCAGCGGCGGGGCAGCCGCGCGAATGTGATCGAATTTTTGATCAATGTCTATTTATTTCGATCAATTTTGCGCGGTTAACGGGCCTCTGTGTCAATGACGCTGCATCCAGCGAACCGGATCGCGTGACCCGCAAAGGTGGCGCGATCCGGACCCCAAGATTTAAAACGCTTTACGCACGGTGACGCCGAAGCTGCGCGGGTCGCCGGGCTGGCCGTAGATGGCACCGGAGTTCCCGGCCTGAAGGCTGAGGAACTGAAGATACTCTTCGTTGAAAGCGTTTTTGGCCCACAGGAAGACCTCTGTGCCGCCGCTGGCGCGGTAGCCGACGCGGAAGTTGGCGATGGTCGAGGCTTCGACGACCGTATATTTCGACACCGACGGATCGGAGTTCCAGTCCGAGCGGTAGGAGACGTCACCGCTGAAATAGGCGTCGCCGCTCAGCTTGCCGATGGTCGCCGGATGGTTATATTCCCAACCGATCGAGCCCGCCCACTTCGACACACCGGGCAGATCCTTACCGCTGAGGTCGGCCACCGAGGAACTGGAGGTCTGAAGCTCCAGAGGGGCCGGACCGTTCTTGAACGAGGCGTACTTGCCGTCGGTATAGCTCACCGAGCCATAGATCAGCAGGTTATCCGTCGCACGGAACTTGCCATCCAGTTCGACGCCGCGGACCTCGACCTTTTCGATATTGGCGAGATAAGGACGAATGGCCCCCAGATTACCGTCCACCACGGTCGCCTGATAGTCTTTGACGTTCGTGCTGTAGATCGCGACATTGACCGTGCCGCGCTTGTCCCAGAACTGCGTCTTCAGGCCCGCTTCGATGGTCTCCACCTCTTCCGGCTTGACGACGATGGAGGCGGTGAAGGGCTGGAAGTTGGCATCGACCGGCACACCGGCAGCATTGATACCGCCCGACTTATAGCCCTTCGACAGGTTGACATAGCCCAGCACGGTGGGCGTCAGGTCATAGGCGAAGTTGATCTGACCCGACGGGCTGTCGTCCTGATAATCGGCCGTATAGGCATAGGTCGGGGCGATATTGTTCTTGGCCGTGATCTGGGACGCGACCGTCGTCGCCAGCCCGCCGGTAACGATCTGGCGGAAGCTGCCGTCCTTTTCCTCATAGGTGTAGCGCAGGCCCGGCGTGATGCGGAAACGATCCGTCACATTCCAGGTCAGTTGCCCAAACAGGGCATAGGAGCGCACCTTGGTCACCACGTGGGTTCTGGAGGTCAGGCCATCGATCAGGTTGGAGGGCACATTGGTACCGATCAGCCAGAAGGCGCCGTCCTTGCCCCACTGTTCCACGCCATTGGTTTCGACGCGCTGATTGAAGCCATAGGCCCCGACCACCCAGTTGACCTTGCGTTCGCCGTTCGAAGCCAGTCGGAATTCCTGAGAGATTTGCTGCTGTTCGGAAGGATTGTTCGACTTGGTACGGATCGACAGAGAGGTGTAGTCGCGGTCGTTCTGCGGCGTCCAGTCCCAGTCGCGATAGGCTGTGATCGAGGTCAGGGTGACATCGCCCAGGTCCCAGTTGACCGTACCCGACAGGCCATTGATCACCTGCTTGGCTTCCAGCGGCGAATTGACATCGACCAGACGGTCATAGGGGTTGGTCGAGGGCGGTGCATAGTTGAGCGCCGCAGCCAGGGCCGGGAACTGACGATTGGCGGCCCGCAGCGACGCCCCATAGCGCACGAAGGTCTGGGTATTGGCCTCCGGGTCCTGATAGGCGAAGTCGTAGGACAGACGCACATTGAGCTTATCCGATGGCTTCCACAGCAGTTGGGCGCGCAGGACCTGACTGTTCAGATCGTTCTGCTTGACGTTCAGATAGGTGTTCTTGAACAGGCCATCGCGCCTGGTGCCGCCAAAGGCGACGCGCACCGCCACCGTGTCGCTGAGCGGGCCCGACAGGCTGATCTTGGTTTGCAGGAAGCCATAGTCACCGACGCTGGCCTCGATGCGGCCTTCCGGCGTGAAGATCGGGGCGCGGGTGGTGATGTTGAGCGCACCGGCCGTCGTGTTCTTGCCAAACAGGGTGCCTTGCGGGCCACGGAGGATTTCGACGCGCTCAATGTCGATCAGATCAACAACGGCCGAGCCGGGGCGGGCATAAAAGACTTCATCGACATAGATGCCGACACCCTGTTCAAGCCCGTCATTGGTCAGGCCGATACCCGACCCCAGACCGCGAATGGTCGTGGCCGTATTGCGCGGGTTGGACGAGATGAATTGCAGGCTGGGCTGCACCTTTTGCAGGGTCTCGACATTGTATATGCCGGCGGATTCCAGTTGTTCACCAGAGATAGCCGAGACGGCGATCGGCACCTTTTGCAGGTTTTCGCTCTTACGGCGGGCGGTGACATAGACGTCAGTGATGGCGTTATCGCCAGAGGCCGCGTCATCGGCGGCAGGCGCATCAGCGGCAAACACAGGAGCGGCAAGGGCGAGCGAAGAGACACCAGCCAGAAGGGCGAGCGAAATCTTCCCCGCCCGCAAAGCGGAGCGAGAATGGGACATGGAGGATACCTTCGTGTGTGAGAGGCGTCGCTTCCGGTCGGTCCGGTCAGGGCGCGTGTGTTTTTTTGTGTGCGCAAATGCGCTAAAACTAATCGCGGCGGGTCTCGAAACGGACCTTTTCGCTCTTTTCGATCTGAACGATACGCGAGTCATGGATGACCACTTCAACCGATCCATACCGGATCTGGCTGATGGCGTTCAGGATGTGCTGCTCCGCCTCGGACAGGGCGCGCGGCGCGGTCAGGTGATGCAGAGGGCTCATGGTGTATTCCTCAGCGGCGTTAATTACTATCAAATAAGTCGTCTATAAGCCCGTTTCCGTCAAATGAATTCTGGCAGAGTTTAGAAATCATCCTGTGTGTCGGCCCACCAACCCGGAGGCTTCGGAAGCGATCACCTCAGAAAGGGCCAAATTAAAGCATTGATATTAAATTCCTATTGTTAAATTTCACAAAATCGCCACGGTAAGTACACGCCCCTACGCCCGCTAAAAGCACGAAACGCAGGAGCGCCGTAATGCCGCCCTACTTTAGCCATTCTAATTCAAAATCAAAATGGTTCAGTTTTAATTAGATCACGCGCCGTGGAAAAAATCGTAGATACGCTGGGCTAGGGCCTCGTTGATGCCCTCCACCTTGCGCAGGTCTTCGATACGCGCCTTGCCCACCTCACGGCCCGACCCGAAGGCGGCCAGCAGGGCGCGCTTTTTGCGGGGACCGATGCCTTCGATCTCATCCAGCGGGTTTTTGGTAATCGCCGCGTCGCGCTTCTGGCGGTTGGCTCCGATGGCATAGCGGTGCGCTTCGTCGCGCAGGCGCTGAAGATAGTAGAGGACCGGCGATTTGGGCTCCATCATGAAGGGGGCACGTCCCGGCATGAAGAAGCGCTCCATACCCGCGTCGCGGTCCGGCCCCTTGGCCACGCCGACAATGCGGATGTCTTCCATGCCAAGTTCGCGCATCACGTCCAGAACGGCCTCCAGTTGCCCCTGCCCGCCATCGACCAGCACCAGATCGGGACGGCCAAAGCCCTCCTCTTCCGTCGCATCTTCCGCACGGTTCTTCAGACGTAAAAACCGTCGGCGGAACACTTCGCGCATCATGGCGTAGTCGTCACCGGCGGTCACCTTATCAAGGTCGCGAATGGTAAATTTGCGATACTGCCCCTTCATAAAGCCTTCGGGGCCAGCCACCACCATGCCCCCCACCGCGTGCGTGCCACCGAGGTGAGAGTTGTCATAGACCTCGATGCGGTTGGGCGGGACGGGCAGCTCAAACACCTCCGCCACGCCTTTCAGCAGGCGCGTCTGCGCCGACTGTTCGGCCATGCGCCGGCCCAGCGCCGCCTTGGCGTTGTTGAGGGCATGGGCCACGGCGTCGGCCTTTTCGCCCCGGCGCGGGCAATGGATATCGACCTTACGACCGGCGCGCAGCGACAGGGCTTCCATCATCAGGTCCGGTTCACTCAGGGGGTGCGAGACAAGGATGAGCTTCGGCACCGGGCGGTCCTGATAGAACTGCCCCAGAAAGGCATCGAGGATTTCGCCCTCAGCGTTGTCCGTCTCTTCACCGCTGTCGGGCACGCGCGGGAAGTAGGCGCGGTCGCCCCAGTTCTGCCCCGCCCGGAAGAAGATGGTCTGCACGCAGGCCGCTCCGCCTTCGCTGACCACGGCAAACACGTCCGCCTCGGCCTCACCGATGCCGATGGAAGACGTCATGGACACGTGGTTGAGCGCTCGCACGCGGTCACGCAGATGCGCCGCCTTCTCGAAGTCCATATCGTCGGAGGCCTTCATCATGCGTTTGGTCAGGTCGTCGATGACGACGCGCGAACGCCCCTTCAAAAAGGCCTCGGCCTGTCCCACCAATGCGCCGTAATCCTCAAGGCTGATCTCACCAGTGCAGGGTGCCGAACAGCGACGAATCTGATGCAACATGCACGGCCGCGTGCGCGAGGCATAGACGCTGTCGGTGCAGGTACGCAGCAGGAAGGCGCGTTGCAGCGTATCGAGGGTACGGTTCACCGCCTGGGTCGAGGCGAAGGGACCGAAATATTCGCCCTGAATGGCGTGGGCTCCACGGTGCTTGGTGATCTGAGCTGCCGCGTGATCCTTGCGCACCAGAATCTCCGCAAAGGACTTATCGTCGCGCAGCAGCACATTGTAGCGCGGCTTCAGCGCCTTGATCAGGCGCGCCTCCAGCAGCAGGGCCTCGCCCTCGGTCTGGGTGCGCACAATGACCATGGATCGCGTCAGATAGACCATGCGCGCGATACGCTGGGCATGGACGCGCCCCTGCGCGTACTGAAGGATGCGCTTTTTCAACGACTTGGCCTTGCCCACATAGAGCACCTCGTCGTTTTCGCCGATCATGCGATAGACGCCGGGCTTGTCTTCCGCCAGCCGCGCTTCACGCAGGATCAGAGCCGCCCCCGTCAGGGGCGCATCGGTCGGGAGGGTTTCGGATAAGGCGTCGGTCGGCAGGTCGGACATGCTCCCGATATAGGCGAAGGGCCGGAACGGGGCAAGAACATCCGCACCTACCTTCCCCGCTTAAATGACACAATTGCAAAGGTGCGCCACAGGAATTGACTTGCCTTCGTCGGGGCATGGCGTCATGGAGGGACACCGCACACAAAATCGTGATCGCATGACCGCCACACCCGCCGCCCGATCGTCCGAAATCCGCGCCCTCACGGGCTTGCGCGGCGTCGCGGCCCTGTTCGTTGTGCTTTATCACGCCACCGGCTATTTTCGCTTTCCCGATCCGTGGCAGCACTATGTGCGGCATGGCTATATTTCGGTCGATCTGTTCTTCGTCCTGTCCGGCTTCGTCATGGCCATGACCTATGGCAAGCTGTTCGACACAGGTTTTCAGTGGCCGAACTTCCGCAAGTTCATCCTGATGCGCGTGGCGCGCGTCTGGCCGCTGTTTGCCCTGATGACGCTGATCACCGCCGCCCTGATCCCGACCGTTCTGGGCACACGCTACTATGCCGAAGACGTCTGGCACGGCCTTCTCCCCAATCTGACCATGACTCAGGCCTGGGGGCTGGCCAATTCCATTGTCCGCCCGTCGTGGTCGATTTCGACCGAATGGGCGGCCTATCTGGTTTTTCCGCTGCTGGTGATTGCAGCCTTAAAAGGTTCGTGGCAACGCGCACTTCTGTGGACCGGGCTGGCCGCTGGTCTGCTGGCCTTTGTCGCCTATGGCCCTCTGTGGTTCGGGCAGACGATTCGCCGCTCAGGCCCGCTGGACATCGCCGCCTCCTACGCCAGCGGCACCCTGCTGCGCTGCCTGTTGAGCTTCTTCATCGGTATGGTGGCCTATCGTTTCCGCGCTTTAGTGCCGGCACGCGCGGCGGTTCTGTTTCTGGTGGCGTCGCTCCTGCTGATCGCGTGGCGGCCGTCGGACCTCATTCTGGTCGGTCTGTTTACCGGCCTGATCATGGCCCTGTCCGACGACGAAGGCCCGGTGGCCAGAATGTTGTCGTGGCGACCGGTCTATCTGATCGGCGTGTGGTCCTATGCCATCTATCTGATCCACGATGTTGTGCTGTTTGGCACCTTCCGCACCCTGCCAAAATTTGACCTGAGCCTGCCGGGGGAGCGCGTCCACTGGCTGATGGCAGCGATTGCCATCACGGTCGTGCTGTCCGCACTGGCCCATTACGGCTTTGAGAAGCCTTCACGCGACGGGCTGCGCCGCCTGATCAGCCGCTGGACGGCCCGCAAACCGGAGCTGCACGCCGTCGCCGGTGACCTGCCGGCTGAACCTTCTCCTACCACAGCGGGTCCGGCGGCAGACCTTGCAGAGCTTCCTGTATCCGCCGCAAAGAGCCGCCGTTGATATTGTCCGGCAGGGCATCAATATCGAAGAAATCGACATTCTTGATTTCCCCTTGCGAGGTCAGCTCGCCGCGCTCGAAGCGGTCAATGCGATAGAGCAGCACGTGATCGCCGGGGAAGAAGCGTTCATTGGAATGGATCGACAGAAGGCGCGGTGTTTCCCGAGCAATAATCCCCGCCTCTTCGCGCAGTTCGCGCACCACGGCGTCGCCCGCCGCCTCAAAGGCATCGACGCCGCCACCGGGCAGCCACCAACCTTCGAGATAGGTGTGCTCGATCAGCAGAACGCGACGCTCATCCTCGACCACAAGGCCGCGCACACCCAGAGTCTTGCCCCGCGTCATGCGCGAATGAGCAAAGAACAACGGCCGGGTGTACGGCTCGACGAGGCGCTTCCAGTCTTCCATGTTCATAAAAATAAGATAAATAACGCTGTGCGCAAGCCTTGCGCCGGGTTTTTCTCGCTGCGCCGCGCAACAAGGCTTGAGTTCGCCGTAAGAGGCGCTTAATCAGATAAAAACAGGACTGACCGGGAGATCTCACATGCTGGCCATCGGCATTTTTGCGGGCTTCATCGCCTTCTATTTCATCGTCAACTATATCGACTTTGGCCGTATTGACTAAACCGGCTCCCAAAATCGCTCTGGTCACCGGTGCGGCCAAACGCATCGGCAGGGCCGTAGCCTTCGCGCTGGCAAAACGGGGCTACGATATCGGCGTCCATTACGGCACTTCCGCTGCCGATGCGCAGGGTTTGGTCGAGCAACTGCGCGCCTCAGGTGTGCGGGCCGAAGCGCTTCAGGCCGACCTGTCGGACGCCGACAGCGTCAAGGCGCTCATCCCCGCGGCCGTGGCCGCTCTGGGCCCTCTCAGCCTGCTGATCAACAATGCGTCTGTCTTTTTCGATGACCGCGCCGGGACGCTGACGGTGGACCGCTGGCACGCCCACATGAACACCAATCTGCTGGCCCCCGTCCTGTTGGCGCAGGGGTTTGCGGCGCAAGGCGCTCTGCCTGATGGGGCGGCTATCGTCAATCTGATCGACCAGCGGGTGCTGAAACCCTCCCCGCCCTTCTTCTCCTACGGTTTGTCAAAGGCCGGGCTGTGGCACGCCACGCGCACTCTGGCGCAGGGACTGGCCCCGCGTATCCGCGTCAATGCCGTCGGGCCGGGCCCCACCCTGCCCTCCATTCACCAGACCGAGGCCGATTTCGAGGCCGAGGCCGCCTCGACCCTGCTGCAAAAGCGGGTCACGCCCGAAGAGATCGCCGAGACCGTGGTGTTTCTGGCCGAAGCCCCTTCTGTGACCGGTCAGATGATCTGCGTCGATTCGGGCCAGCATCTGGGCTGGAAGACACCGGATATGGAAGGGTTGTAGCTCTCCTTACACCTCCTCTACATGGGTAGGGAGGTGTAATGTGTGTGCTTACTTCGTGCGTTCGACGCTGTAATCGGCCAGCGCTTCCAGTGCTGTGCGCCAGTCCGAGACTTCAAAGCCTTTCAACGCATCCTTGGCCTTTTGCGCATAATGGCGAGCCGTCTCGATCGTCTTGGCCATCGCCCCCGATTCGACGATCAGGGCCTGAGCCTGCGCCAGATCGCCGTCAGTCTGCTCGCGCATCGAGACCGTGCGGTGCCAGAAATCAGCCGCTTGCGGCGTCGCCTTGACGGCCAAAATCAATGGCAAGGTCGCCTTACCTTCGGCGAAGTCGTCACCGGCATTCTTGCCAAGGCTCTGGGCCGTGCCGCCGTAGTCGAGCGCATCGTCCTGAATCTGAAAGGCCAGACCGAGGTTCAGACCATAGTCACGCAAGGCCTGCTGACGGGCCGGGGACGCCCCCGCCGCCACGGCACCGCTTTCCGACGCTGCGGCAAACAGAGCTGCGGTCTTGGCCGAGATGATGTCGATATAGGTCTCTTCGGTCAGATTGACGTCATAGGCCTTCATCAGTTGCAGGACCTCGCCTTCGGCGATGACCCCCGATGCCTTGGACAGGATGCCCAGCGCCTGAAGCGAGTCGGTTTCGACCATCAGCTCAAACGCCCGCGCAAACAGAAAATCCCCGACCAGCACCGAAGACGGCGCGCCCCAAATCAGATGCGCCGCCACCTTGCCCCGGCGCAACTGGCTGGAATCGACCACGTCGTCGTGCAGCAGGGTCGCTGTGTGGATGAATTCGACGGCCGCCGACAGCTTCTGATGGTGAACATTCGTCGTCCCGGCCAGACGCGCCGCCGCCACGCACAACAAGGGACGCAAACGTTTGCCGCCGGCGCTGATCAGGTGTTCGGCCAGGGCCGGAATCACCGCGACATCACTTTGCATACGCTCGGTGATGATGGCGTTGACCGCCGCCATGTCGTCGGCGCACAGACGCACCAGCGCCTCGACATCCGCCTTACCCGCCGTCTCAGCGGGGGCGGATGTGTGCGTTTTCTCGATATTGGCCGTATCCAAAACCCACTACTCCGGCACACTTGGAAAGTGTTAAACCCCTTAAACTTCCTTTACGGCTTAGTCCATGCCCCGCGCGGCGAGTTTGTGCTATATCCCGATAAAATTGCTACAGTCCCGGATACACACCCCTTGCCAGAGACCGCCTTACCCCTCCCTGCCGATGCGATGCCCACCACCCTATTGGGGGGGCGGGTGCGGCTGTGGCAACCGGCGAAGGGCTATCGAATCGGTATGGACGGCGCCCTGCTGGCGGCGGGCGCGGCGGGTATCATTCACGAAAAGAAGCCTCGCTCATCCTCCGTAGCCCAGCCCTCCAACAGGGCCCAAGCGGGCCCCGGCGACCCTCCGCCGCTCTCAGAGTTTAAAAATCTGGGGCCTGAGCGCAGCGAAGTAGCCGTAAGCGCTTTAGAGTTAGGCTGCGGTGTGGGGGGCGTCATTTTGTCGCTGGCGGCGCGCTGCCCTCAGGTGCGCGCCGTGGGTATCGAGCGTGACACGGCGACTTTTGCCCTGACGGAGGTCAATCTGGTGCAAGCGGGCGGTGACCATCGTGCGATTCACGGCGATATTGGTGCCGGGTATCGCGCTTTCGACCTGCCGCGATTTGACCTTGTCCTGAGTAATCCGCCCTATTTCGACGACCCGGAAACGCTGCGCGCCCCGCATGAGTTAAAGCGCCCGGCGTGGATCGCCGATGACGGGCTTCAGGCGTGGCTCGACTTCGCGCAGGCCGCCGTGGTCGATGGCGGGGAGATTGTGTTCATCCACCGCGCCGACCGGCTGGGGGATATCTTAAGCGGCCTGCCCAAGTGCGGGTCGTTCGTCATCCGCCCGATCCAGCCCTTTGCCGATAAGGCGGCCAAGCGCGTACTGGTGCGCGCCAAACGGCTGGGCAAGGCCCCGTTGCGCCTCCTGCCGCCGCTGATCCTGCACGACGAAGGCGAGCGCAAACACACACCAGAGGTCGAAGCGATACTGAGAGGCGAGGCGGAATTGGGGTGGTAAAGACCCCACCGCGTGAACCGCGGCGGGACCTTCTGCTCCAAATAACGGGTGCAGGGGCGAGCCCCTGCTCAGTTCACCGTCGGTTTGCCGATCACCAGATGATCGCCATCAAAGCTGACGCTGATCACGTCGCCATCGGCGAACTCACCCACAAGGATGCGTTTGGCGATGGCATCGACCAGTTGCTTCTGGATCACCCGCTTCAAAGGCCTAGCGCCATAGGCCGGTTCGTAGCCCAGTTCGGCGAGATGGTTGAGCGCTGCGTCGTCAATGGCGAGGGTCATCTGACGATCCTTCAGCAGCTTTTCCAGACCCTTGAGCTGGATACGCACGATATTGCCCATCTGCGCCCGGCCGAGTCGGTGGAAGAGGATAGTTTCGTCGATGCGGTTGAGGAATTCCGGCCGGAAGTGGCGTTTGACCTCATCCATGACAAGCGGGCGGACCTGCTCGATATCCGCGTCATCAGTCATATTCACGAGATACTGCGACCCCAGATTGGAGGTCATGACGATCAGGGTGTTGCGGAAATCGACCACACGCCCCTGCCCGTCCGTCAGCCGTCCGTCGTCCAGCACCTGAAGCAGGACATTGAATACGTCCGGATGTGCCTTTTCGACTTCGTCAAACAGCACGACCTGATAGGGCCGACGCCGCACGGCTTCGGTCAGCGCCCCGCCCTCGTCATAGCCGACATAGCCCGGAGGCGCGCCGATCATGCGCGAAACCGCGTGCTTTTCCATATATTCGGACATGTCGAGGCGCGTAATGGCGGTCTCGTCATCGAACAGGAACTCGGCCAAAGCCTTGTTCAGCTCGGTCTTGCCAACCCCCGTCGGCCCCAGAAACAGGAAGGAGCCGATCGGACGGTTGGGGTCTTTGAGCCCCGCCCGCGCCCGGCGCACGGCATCGGATACGGCCTCAAGGGCCTCGTCCTGACCGACTACGCGCTTGCGCAGTTCATCCTCCATGCGCAGCAGCTTGTCACGCTCACCTTCCAGCATCTTGTCCACCGGAATACCGGTCCAGCGCGACACCACCTGAGCGATCTGCGCTGAATCGACCACCTCCGGCGTCAGCGGCGCTTCTTCCGACTTGGTTTCGGCTTCGGAAACCCTTTTTTCCAGTTGCGGAATCTGGCCATAGAGGATTTCCGACGCCCGTTGCAAATCACCCGAACGCTGCGCCGACTGAAGCTCAATACGCGCGCGGTCGAGCGCTTCGCGGGCGCGTGAGGCGGCCCCGACCTTGTCCTTTTCCGACTGCCAGCGGGCGGTCAGTTGCGCCGACTTGCCCTCCAGATCACCCAGCTCCTCATTGAGCTTTTCAAGGCGTGTTTTTGAGCCCTGATCGCTTTCCTTCTGCAAAGCCTCGCGCTCGATCTTGAGCTGGACGATGCGGCGGTCCAGTTCATCCAGTTCTTCCGGCTTGGAATCGACGGCCATGCGCACGCGCGAACCGGCCTCGTCGATCAGGTCGATGGCCTTGTCCGGCAGGAAGCGGTCGGCAATGTAGCGGTTCGACAGGGTGGCCGCCGCCACGATGGCGCTGTCGGAAATCTTGACGCCGTGGTGGACCTCGTACTTTTCCTTCAGGCCGCGCAGGATCGAGATGGTGTCTTCGACCGTCGGTTCCTGCACAAAGACCGGCTGAAAGCGCCGGGCCAGAGCCGGGTCCTTTTCGACGTGCTTCTGGTATTCATCGAGAGTCGTCGCACCGACGCAGTGCAATTCACCGCGCGCCAGAGCCGGTTTCAGCAGGTTCGACGCATCCATCGCCCCGTCTGACTTGCCCGCACCAACTAGGGTGTGCATCTCGTCGATAAACAGGACGATCTGACCTTCGGCCTGCGTGACTTCGTTGAGCACCGCCTTCAGCCGCTCCTCGAACTCACCGCGGTACTTGGCCCCGGCGATCAGCGCGCCCATGTCGAGCGACAACAGTTTTTTGTCTTTCAGTGACTCCGGCACGTCACCATTAATGATGCGTTGCGCCAGCCCTTCGACAATGGCGGTCTTACCCACGCCCGGCTCACCGATCAGGACGGGGTTGTTTTTGGTGCGGCGGGCCAGCACCTGAATGGTGCGGCGAATTTCCTCGTCGCGGCCGATGACCGGGTCGATCTTGCCATCCAGCGCGGCCTGCGTGAGGTCGCGCGCATATTTGTTCAGCGCGTCGAACCCGGCCTCGGCATTGGCGGAGTTGGCGGGCTTGCCCTTGCGAAACTCTTTCTGCGCGTCTTTCAACGCCCCCAGCGACGTGCCGGTCGCCTTGAGCAGGGCCGCCCCGTCGCTGTTGTTCAGCGCAGCGACCAACAGGCGGTCGGCGGTGACGAAGGCATCGCCCGCCTTGTTGGCATCGTTTTCCGCTTCGGTGAAGGCCTTGGCGGTATCATTGTGCATGTAAAGCTGCTGCGTGCCACCGGTAACGGACGGCAGCTTGTTCAGCGCCGTATCGACCGCACCGACAAAGGCTTCCGGGCGTCCGCCTGCGCGCTCGATCAAAGGCCGCGCCACGGACTCGCGGTCCTCGGTCAGCGCCTTAAGCAGATGCAGCGGGGTGAAATACTGATGGTTGCGGCTTTGGGCAATGGCCTGCGCGCTTTGTATAAGCTTCTGAGTTTTCTCAGAGTATTTTTCGATATTCATCGTCTGGCTTCCCCTTTAGAGGCGGATGGATGTGATCGGCCCTTCGACGGAAGCAACCGCTCATGCTCTCCGATATGGTGTGATCTTCGCGCCACACAAGGGGGATTCACAGGGGAATTATTGTCGCAGCTAAAGCCGGATGACATAGGTCTTCAACGTGGTCTCGACCACCTCCCACACGCCGGTGAAGCCCGGCGGGATGACGAAGCGTGTCCCGGCCTCCAGCCGTAGCGGGGCCTTGCCGTCCTCGTGCAGGATCGAGACGCCTTCGAGGATTTCACAATATTCCCATTCGTCATAGACGACGCGCCACGCGCCCGGCGTCGCCTGCCAGAAACCGGCATATGTCTTTTCATCCTCAGAGGTGTCGAGGTTCCACGTCAGAAAGCGCGGATCACCCGATACGATACGCTCCGGAGCTGGCGCGCCCGCTTCGGGCTCAGGCAGGGCGTTGCGATCGAACAGAATTAAGGACATACACACCTCAGAAGCAAAACCGGCCCCGATTAAACATCGGAGCCAGTTTCAATTCCATCGAATAAGCCGAAAGCCTATTTCGGGGCCAGAATCATAATCATCTGGCGGCCTTCCATCTTGGGCTCATATTCCACCTTGGTGGTCGCCTCGAAATCGGCCTTGACCTGATTGAGCAGCTTCATGCCCAGTTCCGGGTGGGCCATTTCGCGGCCACGGAAGCGCAGCGTCACCTTAACCTTATCGCCTTCTTCGAAGAAGCGCGTCATGGCCTTGGCCTTCACCTCATAATCGTGCTTGTCGATATTGGGGCGAAGCTTGATTTCCTTGATTTCGACGACCTTCTGCTTCTTGCGGGCTTCGGCCTTCTTCTTCTGCTCCTGGAAGCGGTACTTGCCGTAATCGAGAATTTTGCAGACGGGGGGATCGGCGGTCGGGGAGACTTCGACCAGATCAAGACCAGCTTCCTCGGCGGCTTCGAGCGCGGCGGAAGTTGGCATGATGCCCTGTTTCTCACCGTTCTGGTCGATCAAAAGGACGCGCGGAACCTTGATGTCCTGATTGATACGGGGGCCGTCTTTCGCGGGCGGAGCTTGCATTGGGCGACGAATAGGGATGTCTCCATGGACTGTTTAAACGGATCGGACTCACCTGTCCGGGATCGGGGCCTAATTATAGGAAGGGCCTAGGGGTGATCAATCCCCTTTATGGCGCACAAGGGGTTAATTTTTCAGCCCGTTGTCGCGTCGCCTCATGTAAGCAGAGAGCGGTAGATATCAAGGGTTGCCGCGCACATGGTTTCCAGGCTGAAACGCTCATGCACCCGCGCCCGACCGGCAGCCCCCATGACGGCGCGCGCCGGGGCGGAGGTCAGGGCCGCCACCCGCATGGCGTCAGCCCAGGCCGTGACATCGCCGGACGTCACCAGCCAGCCGCTCACCGCGTCTTCGACCGTTTCCGCTGTGGCGCCATGCTTAGCCGCCAGCACCGGACGGCCCATGGCCTGCGGCTCGACCGCCGTGCGCCCGAAGGCCTCCGGTTCCAGCGACGGGGCCAGAGCGAAATCGCACAGGCTGTAGGCGGCGGGCATGTCGGAACAGTGCCCGACCAGTTTTACTGTATCTTCAAGCGCATAAAGGGATATCAGATTTTCCAATTCTCGCCGATATTCAGTACGTCCTTGATCGTCTCCCGCCATAATGACTTCGACATTAGCCGTATCGACCAATTCATCCCTTTTGGCCCAAAGCGCCTCAATGACGAGCGTCTGCCCCTTCCACCGCGTCAGGCGTCCGGCCAGCAGAAAGCGCGTGCGTCCATCGCTGCGGTCAACACCCCAGGCTTGCGCCAGCTTATCCTTGCGCGCCTCATCCACCGCCCCCGGATCAAACTTTTTGAGGTCCACGCCGCGCGGCACGGCGACCACCTTTGCCGGGTTTAGGTCGTATTCGCGCAGCACGTGGTCGCGAGTATAATCAGAATTGGCGATTACCACGTCCGCCGTGGTCATACGCCCGTTGTACCAGCGCTTGAGCGCCGACCCGGCCTTATAGATGCCGTGATAGGTGGTGACGGTCTTTACCCCCTCGGCCTTCGCGGCGGGCAGGGCCGACAGGGCCGGGGCGCGCGAACGCACGTGCACGATGTCCGGCTTCTCTTTGCGGATCAGCGCCCGCAGCGCGTAGTAGTTCTTGAACTGCACATAGGGGTTTTTGGAATGCACAGGCAGCAGCACGACCACCGCGCCGATCTGCTTCAGATAGGCCTCAAGCCGTCCACCCTTCGAGACCACTATGGCGCGGCCCCCGGCCTCGATCACCGCGCGCGCCACATCCACTACGGTCTGTTCCACGCCGCCGGTATCCAGCTCTGGCACGACCTGGATCACGGTATAGGGGAAGGATAAAGGAGAGGATATTGGGGGCATAAGCGCTTGTTCGAGAGGCTCCGGGCAATTAAGGCTTATGCGCATGAGCACCGAGCCAAATCAAGACAGCACGCAGTTTCTCAACCAGACGATCGCTTACCGCCACGTCAGAGGCGTTGGGCCAACGGTCCTGTGGCTGGGCGGCTTCAAGTCGGACATGACCGGTTCAAAAGCCGAAGCGCTGGCGCAGACAGCCCGAGCTGAAGGCTGGGATTTTCTGCGCTTTGACTATGCGGCGCATGGCGAAAGCGCCGGTCGCTGGGAAGAGGCCCGCATCGGTCAGTGGCGACAGAATGTGCGGGATGTCGTCGATCACCTGACCGCCGGGCCTCTGCTGGTTATCGGCTCCAGTATGGGCGGCTGGATGGCGTCGCTTTTGATGCGTGACCGGCCTGAACGGGTGAAGGCCGCCGTCCTGATCGCTCCCGCCCCCGATTTTGCCACAGAACTGATGCTGCCGTCGCTATCGCCCGAAGACCGGCGCGCGCTGGAGGTCTCAGGCTTTTTCCACCTGCGCGGTTACGATTACGATGTGCCCATGTCGCAGGCCTTTTTCGATGAGGCACGCGCCCACAAGGTGCTGGATCAGCCGCTCGTCTTCGACGGCCCGGTGCGTATCCTGCACGGCCTTGAGGACGAGGTCGTACCGTGGCCGCACGGCCTGAGGCTGGCGAAGCACATATCGTCAAAAGACGTGACGCTGGAACTGATCAAGGGCGGTGATCACCGCCTGTCCAGCCCGGCCGATCTGCGGCGGCTGATCGATACGGTGCGTGCCCTGCGCCCCCTTGCCAAACCGTAAAATTTGATACCACATGTGGCGAACCGGAGTTCGCCCATGCACCGCCGATCCTTCTTTGCCGCCCTGCCCGCCCTCGCCGCCAGCCCGGCTCTGGCGCTGGACCCGCTGCACGGCGGCGACCGCATCACCGGCGCCAAATTCGCCGGGCGTTCGACCGTCTGGGGCACGCAAGGGGCCGCCGCCACGGCACACCCGCTGGCCAGCCTGATTGGCATAGATATCCTGCGCCAGGGCGGCTCAGCCATCGACGCCGCCATCGCCATCAATGCGGCGCTCGGCTTCCTTGAGCCCATTGCCTGCGGCATCGGTGGGGATGCCTACGTGATGCTGTGGGACCCGGCGCAGAAGACGGTGGTGGGCTTTAACGGGTCGGGCCGCTCGCCCAAGGGCATGAGCCTCGACTATGTCCGCTCAAAAGCGAAGAACGGCCACATCCCGTCGTGGGGCAGCGTCTCGGTCTCCGTGCCCGGCGCGGTGGACACCTGGGGGCAGATGCACGCCCGCTATGGCAAGCTGAAATTCGCCGATGTGCTGGCGCCGGCCATCGCCCTGTGTGAACGCGGTGTGCCGGTGGCCCAGACCATCGCCTTTTATCTCAACGCCAGCTACCGGCGCTTTACCAACCCCGACACGGGCATTGAGGAGGTGCAGAACTTCCTGAAAGTTTACGCACCGAACGGGCGCACCCCGCGCGAAGGCGAAATCTTCCGCAATCCGGACCTTGGCCGCACCTATCGCTCTATTGCCGAAAACGGCGCGCGCAGCTTCTATGAGGGGCAGATCGCCGACACCATCGACGCCTATTTCCGCCGCATCGGCGGGCACCTGCGCAAATCAGACCTGATGGCGCATCACGGTGAAGACACGACACCGCTGAAAACCACCTATCGCGGCGTCGAGGTGCTGGGGCTGGGGGCCAATACGCAAGGCCTGTCCACGCTTCAGATGATGAACATTCTGGAGACGTTTGATCTGAAAGGCATGGGGTTTCAGACCACCGCCTCGCTGCACACCCAGATCGAGGCCAAGCGTCTGGCCTTTGAGGACCGGGCCAAATTCTTTGGCGATCCCGCCTTCTCGAAAATCCCGGTCGAGGCCCTGTTGTCAAAAGCCTATGCGAAGGAACAGGCGGCGAAAATCCGTCCCGATGCCATCCTGCCGCGCATCGTCCCGTATGAGGCCCCGGCGCGCGGCGATACCACCTACTTCACCGTCTCGGACAAAAACGGCATGATGGTGAGCTGGATTCAGTCAAACTATCGCGGCATGGGGTCAGGCCTGATTCCTGACGGTCTGGGCTTTATGCTTCAGGACCGCGGCGAACTGTTCTCGCTGCGCGACGGCTCGCCCAATGTCTATGCGCCGGGCAAACGACCGTTCCACACCATCATCCCCGGCTTTGCCTGCAAGGACGGTCAGCCGTGGCTCAGCTTCGGCGTCATGGGGGGCGATATGCAGCCGCAGGGTCAGGCGCAGATTCTCGTCAACCTGATCGATTACGGTCTGGGTTTACAGGAGGCGGGCGACGCGCCGCGCTGGCACCACGAGGGGTCTTCGGAACCCACGGGCGAAGCGGCGCAAGGCACCGGGACGCTCAATCTGGAAAGCGGCGTGCCGCCGGAAACTCGTGCTGGTTTGGAAAAGCTTGGCTGGTCGATCAAGCCGTCGCCCGGCAATTATGGCGGTTATCAGGCCATCGTGACGCAGGCCGATCCTTTGGGCCGTGCCTACGGGGCGGCGACCGAAATGCGTAAGGATGGTCTAGCTCTGGCCTATTAAGCGCTCGACTTCGCGGAGACCTTCGCGATAGGTCGGAAATTGCGGTCGCCAGCCCAGTTCGGCCTTGGCCAGGGCATTGGAAACGCGCTTGTTTTCGGCGTAAAAGCGCCGCATGCCGGGGCTCAGATCCGGTGCGTCAAACGGGATTTCGGGTGGCACCGCGAAACCAAAGGTCTGGGCCGCCCACACCAGCACCGCATCTGCCGGGGCTGGTTCATCGTCGCACAGATTATAGACCGCCCCGGCGCGCCGACGCTCGGCGCTACGCATCAGGGCGTCGGCGCAGTCGGTATCATAAAGGCGCGAAAAGACCTGACCCGGCTTGTGGATGCGTCGCGCCGTCCCATCACGCAGACGTTCGATGACGCTGCGTCCTACGCCATACAGGCCGGGCAGACGAAACACCGCCACATCGTGCTGCCCGCTTAAGGACTGCCACTGGGTTTCGGCCTGCACGCGGCGGCGGCCTTCGGTGGACAGGGGCGTGAGGGCCTGATCCTCAAAGGCCCAGCCGCCGCCCCGATCGCCATAGACCCCGGTGGTCGAAAGATAGCCCAGCCATTTGCGCGGCACATCCCGCAGGGCCGCCCCCAGCGCCGCAAAGGCCGGACAGCCCGCGTCATCCGGCGCGGGCGTGATCAGGATAAGGTCAGCGGCTGCCGCGAAATCGCTCAGTTGCGGGCTCAGTGGGTCCACGGCGTCGATCCCCTGCCCGGCCAGCCACTTTCGCTTTTCCGCCGTACGGGCCGTAGCCGACACGCGGTAGCCGCGCGCCCGGCACAGATCGGCAAAGGCCGCGCCGATAAAGCCGTAGCCGAACACCAGAACGCGCGTCATGGGTTTTATTGTGCCGAAGCCGAAGCGGTCGAAGAGGCTGAGGCCTCAGTGGCCGCCTGTGCCTTGGCGGCACGCTCAGCGGCCTGCTCGGCCTTGCGCTTGGCGTCGCGCTCGGCCTTCTCACGCTGAGCCCGCACGACATCGGGCAGCACGATGTCGTGGCCGAATGGCGCCGGCGAGCGCGCCCCCAGCCCCTGCGGCCAGACAAGGCTGAGCGCAATCATCAGAAGGGCGACCACGGCCGCGCTGGTATAGAAGACCTTGTCATTCATGGCCTAAGCTATACCCCTCCCTTGCGCGTTTGAGAACCCAAAATTGCTGCACTGCGTAAGCGCACAACCTCACTCCCAGAACTCTGGCGTTTCAGGCACCCGGTTAAAGGCGATCTTGGCACCTACAAACTCATGCAGTTTGGGCTTTGGCCCGATGCTGATGCGATCCTTGCCGAAGCGCTGATTGAGGGCGTCCATCGCCTCCAGCAGGCGCATATGACGCGGGTCTTCCGCCGCCGCCGGGCTGTAGCCGAACAGGTCGGGAGCCGTATCGGCGGGAATGAGGCGCAGACAGGTGACCGACACCTTCTTGATGCGCGTCTGGTTGAGAGTGCGCACGCAGACGTCCCACAACGCATCCGCCGCCGCCAGCATACGGAAACTGTCGGCCGTGGCCATAAACAGGCGCTCGGCCTGCGCCCGCCCCTCCTGTGTGCCGCGGATAGACAGGTGCAGGCCGCCGCACTTATAGCCCATGCGCCGCAGCCGCGACCCGCACTTGGCCGTCAGTCGCCGGGCCACGGCGCGCGCAGCGTCCACCGGGCGCAACTCAGCCGCCAGAACGTGCGAATGGCTGATGCTGCCGCGCTCGGTTTCGATCTCCGGCGGGTCGATGCCGTGCAGGGCGTACCAGAACTGATCCCCGCCGATACCGCCCCATAACTGGCGCATCCGGCTGGCGCTGAGGTGCCAGAGCTGACGCGGATCGCTGATGCCGGCCTTATGCAGCCGCGCCTTCATCGCCGGACCTATGCCGGGAAAATCGCCGATGTCGATGTCGAGCAAGGCCCCCGGCAACTGATCGCGGCGCAGCACCGTCATCCCCAGCGGCTTTTGCATGTCCGCCGCCGTCTTGGCCAGCATCCGCGAGGGGGCCAGCCCGATCGAGGCCGTCAGACACTCGCCGATATTGGACAGGATGCGTCTCTGGATACGATGGCCCAAAGCGCGCGCCGCCGCCTCCACCGTCTCCGGCCCCATCAGGCGGCAGGCCACCTCATCAATCGAACAGACCTTTTCGACCGGGATGACGTGATCGACCTCCTCAAGGATGCGATGATGAATCCGTACATAGTCATCCGGACGCGCTTCGACGACGTGCAGGTTGGGACAGAGCTGCCGCGCCACGGCGACCGAAGTCCCCGTCTTGATCCCCAGCTTTTTGGCTTCCTGACTGGCGGCGATGGCGCAGGTATAATCGCTTTTCACCGGCACCACGATTACCGGCTGCCCGCGCATGTGCGGCCGCGCCTGCTGTTCGCAACTGGCAAAGAAGCTGTTCATGTCGAGATAGAGCCATTTCAGCCCACTCCCGTCGTCCCACTGTCTGGTCTGCGTCGCCTGCATAAAAAGAACATAACAAGAACATATTGAGCGAGTCAAGACGCCCCTGTTTCAAAAACCGTGCGAAGGCGAAAGGCGGGGCTTTCGCACCTGCACCCAAATGCCCTATAGAAGGTCAATGTCAGTGACGAAGCCCCAGCCGCCCCGACCGGAACCGTCCGTCTCAGGGCCCGACGCCGAGACCGCCACCCCACCCGACACAAAAGGCGGCAAGCCGACGCTCAGACGCGCCATCATGGACAATGGCGCGCTCAGCGTCATGTTCGCTGTCGTCTTCATCAATCTCGTCGGGTTTGGCCTGCTGGTGCCCCTGATGCCCTTTTTCGCTCAGACGTTGAATGCCGGGCCGTGGCAGGTGACGCTGATGTTTGCCGCCTATTCGCTGGGCCAGTTTTTTGCCGAACCCCTGTGGGGCAGCCTGTCGGACAAGTGGGGACGCAAGCCGGTTCTGCTGATCACCACCGCCTCCAACATCCTCTTTTATGTGCTGCTGGCCTTTGCGCCCAATGTGTGGTGGGCCATCGCGATCCGTTTCCTGAACGGCATAGGCTCCGGCAATGTGTCGTGCATCCAGTCCTATGTGTCAGACATGTCCGAACCGCATCAGCGGGCCGGCCGCATGAGCCTGATCGGCGCGGCCTTTTCGCTGGGATTCGTGATCGGCCCGGTCATGGGCGGGTTTCTGGCTCACGAAGAAGCCGGGGCCGCCGGATTCCGCCTGCCGCTGTTCCTCGCCGCAGGCCTTTCCGCCGTGGCGACGCTGGGCATTCTCTTCTATGTGCGCGAAAGCCGCGTGCGTACCCATGCGGCTCCGCAAAATTTCCGCGCCACCTTCGCCGAAGCCCGCCGCCATCCGATCATCAGCCGCCTGATCCTCTCGACCTTGTTCTACATGGCCGCACTGGCCGGGCTTGAGGCCACCTTCGGCCTGTGGGCTAAGGCGCGCTACGACTGGGGCCCGCGCGAAGTCAGCCTGGTCTTCCTGTTTATCGGCGTCACCGCCGCCCTGATGCAGATGGTCTTTACCCGCCCGCTGGTGCGCCGCTATGGCGAAGCGCGCATTCTGGTGCTGGGCCTGACGGTGTTCGGCATGGGCTTCTTCCTTCAGGGGATCAATCAGGTCCCGTGGCTGGTTACGCCGCTGGTCATGCTGGCCGCTCTGGGGCAGGCGGTCATCTTCGCCTCTATCTCGGCCATCATCTCAAAATCGACGGCCACCGACCGTCAGGGGGCCATGCTGGGCCTCAATCAATCGACGGGGGCGATTGCGCGCATTGCCGGGCCGGTGGTGGCAGGCTTCCTGTTCAGTCAGATGGGGGCCGATGGCCCGCTGTGGTTCTGCGCTCTCATGTGCTTTACCGCCGCCCTGCTGGCCCTGCGTGTGTCGCAGGTCGAACGCCGGTTGAATGCCGGATAAGCTTTTAGCGGGTCGCGCATTTGATCCGAAAACCGGTACCCACTTTTCGGAATGCGCTTAGAAAATCAGAAACGCCGCCAGCGCCATACCGATGCTCAGGCCCACAATGATGTCGAGCGGACGCACCAGAGACGGTTTGAGCGGCTTGTCAGCGGTCTCCCGCCGAAAGGCGTAATTGTGTTTGATCGCCACGGTTATTGTCCCGAAATGAGTCAAGGCCCGCTGAGATCAGCAAGAGCCGTGCCTGCGTTTCGAAAAGAGGCACACACCCGCTCTTTTCAAAAAAATCACAAAATCAGGGGAAAACTTTTTAAAAGCGCTTGCGTTTAAAATTCCAAGAGACTAATTGTCCGGCCCTCGCCGCTGAGGCGGGAACACGAAATGGACACGCACTCGTAGCTCAGCTGGATAGAGCATCAGACTACGAATCTGAGGGTCAGGAGTTCGAATCTCTTCGAGTGCGCCATTTGTTTCAAAGACAGGCTCCCCACGGGGAGCCTTTTCTCTTGCGCATTTGTCAAATCCACAAAACAAAGCCCCGCCATTTCTGACGGGGCTTGCTCTGTTGGCAGTGTGACCGCAATCAGGCCGCGCGGACCGTTTGCAGGAACTTGTCCATCTCGTGATGCAGGCGTTCAGCCTGGGTGGCCAGTTCAGCGGACGAGCTTTGTACCTGCACGGCGGCCTCACCGGTCTGTTCCGCAGCCTGTGCGACGCCGGACATGTTGGAGGTGACCTCCTGCGTGCCGACCGAGGCCTGATTAACCGCCTGAATGATCTCCTGCGTCGCCGCACTCTGTTGCTCGACCGCCGAAGCGATGGCCGTGCTGGAATGGTTGAGGCTCTGGATCGTCCCGGCGATGTTGCGCATGGTCGTCGCCGCCCGGTTGGTGGCGTCCTGAATCTTGGCGATCTTTTCGGAGATGTCGGTCGTGGCCTTGGCGGTTTGCGAGGCCAGCGCCTTAACCTCAGCAGCCACTACCGCAAAGCCCTTACCCGCTTCACCGGCGCGGGCCGACTCGATTGTAGCGTTGAGCGCCAGCAGGTTGGTCTGGTTGGCCAGACCGGCGATCAGATCGACCACGCCCCCGATAGAGGCAGCGGTTTCGTTCAGTTCGCTGACCACGATCTGCGCTTCTTCGGCTTCCCGCACAGCATTGGCAGCGACCGAGGATGAGGTTTCGACCTGACGGCCGATTTCACCAACCGAAGCCCCCAGTTCCTCCGTAGAAGCGGCCACCGAGGTCACATTGGCCCCGGCCTCCTCAGCGGCGGCAGATACGGCGACCGACTGCGCCGAAGCCTCCTGCGCCGTGGCGCTCAGTTGCGCGGCAGCGGCCTGCATCTCGGTGGCCGCAGAGGACACCAGCGACACGATACCGCCCACCGACTTTTCGAAATCATCAGCCAGCTTGAGCATGGCCGTGCGGCGTTCGGCCTCGGCTATGGCCTTTTGCTGTTCGGCGGAGGCGCGCAGAGTTTCAGCCTCCATCAGGCCCTGACGGAAGGCTTCGGCGGTGCGCGACATCGAGCCGATCTCGTCGCGACGCTCCTGTCCGGGGATAACGACGTCGAGCTTGCCCTTGGCCATCTGCCCCATCAGGCCATCGAGGCGAACCACAGGGGCCGAAATGCCGCTGCGCGTCAGCCATACGGCGAAGCTGCCGGCCACCAGCAGGCCGATAAGACCGATGATATTGGCATTGCGCACGGCATCATCGGCGCTTTTCTGAAGGCTGGCCGCCAGAGCGTTATTCTCTTCAATCGTGCGGTCCACGATTCCGGCAACGCCGGTCATGACCTCCAGCAGTTCAGGGCCACAGCCATTATCCATAGAGGCGATCGCGGCGTCTTTCTGACCGGCTTGCGCCAGGCTGACCACCTCGGCGCAGGCCGTGCTCATCACCGTATTGTATTTTTCGCGCAGGGGTTTGAACTCGGAGACCTTGCTGGGCAGGAACTTTTCGGCCTTGTCCATTTCGGCGTTGAACTTGGTCTTACCGTCTTCGATATCGTGCTGGGCCTTTTCCAATTTATCTGCGTCAGAGGCGATAACGGCCTTGAGGATCGAGCGCGAGGTCCACGCCGCGTGACGGCCGGAGCGCGCCAGCGCCACCGTACCCGGCGCCGGCCCGGTCAGGGCTTCGTCGTATTTGTCAATATTGCCCCCCAGCGAGGCGTCGGTGTAGAGCACAGCCCCTACACCGACGATGGCGATCAGTGCCAGAAGCACTATCACCTTGATTTGCATGGATAAGTTGTTCAGCATTGGTGACCCCGGTTATAGTTACGCTAATAAAACAGCGTTACAAGGAGTCACCCATTAAGGTTAACAAGTGGTAACAGGTGGCAGCGTTTCTCATAAAGACGCCTACTCAATTCATGCGATCAATTGGAAAGCCGACCATATTTCAAAGGACCGGCTCCCTCTTAGATCAGCCCGCAATCGCTGCCAGACTTTCAACAATTTCAGGGAACAGAGGGCGGTTTCGCGGCACATCGACACAGGCCGCCGTCAAGCGTTTCAAGGCCTCAGGTGCGTCGCATAGCCGCGTCAGTTCGTCCAGCAGGCAGCCGAAGGCGCGCACCTCCAGACGCTGAAGCGCCTCCGCCTGCGTGCGGTCCGCCGGGTCATAGGCCGACGCGGCGCCGAAATCCCCCAGACAGGCACGACCGCGACCGTCATGGAGAATATTATGCGCGTAAAGGTCGCCGTGCAGGATACCCCGACTGTGCAGATGAGCGGCGGCGCTCGCGATCTGCTGAGCGATGCCTAACGCCGTTCCGACATCAAATCGCACCCCGTCCGCATAGACGTCGCGCGTGCAGGTCTCAAAGTTCGGCGGCCCCGCCAACACGCGCCAGTCGGGATCAATGCGCTCCATCACCAGCGCGTCGCGTCCGTCCGGATGACCGCGCACCCTGCCCAACACGGGTATCAGGCCCTCATGACGCCCGGCGGCGACACAGGCGGCCATCTCGCTTTGGGGCAGGCCATCGCTGGTCATGGCCCCCTTGAATATCTTGACGGCGACCGGGCGAGAGAGGTCACCAGCCGACAATTGCGCCAGATGCGTGGTGCCCGACGCCCCCTCGCCCAGCACGTCACCCAGCGACAGGTCAGACCACGCGATGTCCGCTACCGGCACATGGGTAAGAGCCGCCTCAGCCCTCGCGGCGAACGGATTGCCAGCCAAGGCCAGCCAGGACAGGCGCGGCAACTGGCTCAGCCACACCGGCAGGGTTTCAAATTGATTGGCCGCCAGACGCACCAGTTCGAGCGCGCGACAGTTTTGCATGGCTTCCGGTAAAGCCGTGAGCCGGTTTCCGGCCAGCATCAGCTTTTGCAGAGCCACGCAGTCCCCCAGACTCTGCGGCAGGCTTTCGAGGCGATTATCTGTCAGGATGAGCCAGCGCAGGCGCGGCGGCAGGGCTTCGGACGGCACCTCACGGATGCGGCAGGATTTAAACCCGACCATTTCCAGCGCCTCGCAACGCCCCAGCACCGGCGGCAAGGTCTCAAACGGATTGTTCGAGCCGAAAAGGATTTTCAGGCGTTTCAGACGCGCAAAATCGTCAGGCAGGTGCGTTAACTGACTGCCGCCCAGATCGAGCACTTCCAGCGTGTCGGCCAGATCGTACAGCGCTTCGGGAAAGGCCGTCAGCCCGCTGAGCCTTACGTGTTTTGCGCCTGCAAGCGCGCCAGAACGGAGAGCGTCGAGCGTGTACATAAAAGTCATCCTGAAACCCTAACCGAGAGGTCTCCTAAATCATTATGATTTCTGGTAGAAACATAATGATTTAGATTTTGTTTAGCCCCTCGCCGGGTGCGGTCTCCGCCACCTTGGCCGCCGCCTCAATGGCGGCTTGAGCGGTATGATTCCAATAGAAATCATTCCGCTCAAGCATCTTTGAGGCTGACTCGCTGCCTTTGTTTCACGCGCTATCAGAGGCAAAAATTGAGCGCGCGTCTGTAAAGCTCTGGTGGCTGCGGTAATGCCCTCCTATAGTGCAGGTCTGTGTGTTTCATTTCGCGGAAGCCTCCCCATGCTGTCACGCCGCCTTGTCCTCGCCGCCACACTGGCCTTTGGTCTGAGCGGTTGCGCCACCTTTGCCCCCCGGCCTGCTGAGCGCTTCACTCCGGTTGTGGCGGCGGCCAATCCGCTGGCAGCCAAGGCGGGCATGGAGATACTGGAGCGCGGCGGCACGGCGGTCGATGCCGCCATCGCCGTTCAGGCCACCCTGTCTCTGGTCGAGCCGCAAAGCTCCGGCCTCGGCGGCGGGGCCTTCATGGTCTATTACGACCATAAGACGGGTCAAACCACGGCCTATAATGGCCGCGAAACCGCGCCGAAGTCCGCCGACGGCACCCTGTTCCTCAAGCCCGATGGGACACCCCTGCCCTTTGGCGAAGCGGTGGTGTCGGGCCGCGCCACCGGCGTGCCGGGGGCGGTGCTGATGCTCGACATGGCTCATGCCCAGCACGGCAAGCTGGCGTGGAAGGACCTGTTCCACACGCCGAAAAAACTGGCCGAGGAGGGTTTTGTCATTTCGCCGCGTCTGGGGAACTATCTGGCCAGCAGCCGCTTCCCGCAAAGCCAGACGCCCGACGTGAAGGCCTATTTTGGTGACGGCAGGGGTGGCATTAAAAAGACCGGCGATGTGCTGAAAAACCCGGCCTATGCGCAGACCCTGCGCACCCTGGCCGACAAGGGCGCGGTCATCTTCCGCGAAGGGCCGCTGGTCGAGGCCATGATCGCCAAAACCCACGAAGGCCCCCTGCCCGGCGATCTGCAAGCGTTGGATTTCAAGACGTATTTCCCGAAGGCCGGGGCACCGGTCTGCGACACCTATCGGGTTTATATTATCTGCGTTCCGGCTCCGCCCTCGTCGGGAGTATCGCTGCTTCAGGCGCTGAAGATCGTTGAAGCCTTCCCGATGAACGACTACGGGGTCAATGATGCGCGCGGTTGGCAGGTGATTATTGAGGCCGAGCGGCTGATGTATGCCGACCGCGATCAGTATGTGGCCGACAGCGATTTCGTCAGCGTCCCGATAAAAGGCTTGCGTGACCCGGCCTATGTGCGCAGCCGTGCGGCCACCATCACCATCGGCAAGGCGTCGCCCGCCCCCACCTATGGCACGCCGCCCACCGCCGTGGCCTGGGCGAAAGACGCGACGCAGGAGCCCGCCGGGACCACGCATTTCGTCATCCGTGACCGCTACGGCAATGCCGTATCCATGACCACAACGGTCGAAAGCCTCTTCGGCACGGGTCGTATGGTCGGCGGGTTTTTCCTGAACAATCAACTTACCGACTTCTCTTTCACCCCGGTGACGAAGACCGGTCAGAAGGTCGCCAATGCGGTCGAAGGCGGTAAGCGCCCGCGCTCCTCCATGTCGCCGGTGCTGATTTTCGATAAGGACAAGCGCCTGATCGGCATGATCGGATCACCCGGCGGTTCGTCCATCCTGTCCTATAATCTCAAGGCGCTGGTGGGGATGCTCGACTGGAATCTCAGCGTGCAGGAGGCCGTCGCCCTGCCCAACGTCGTGGCCAACCCGACGGCCATCCGCATCGAGGCGGGCCTCAAACCGGAGGTTCTGCAAGGGCTGAAAGACATGGGCTATACGATTCAGGAGGTGCAGGGCGAAAACTCCGGCCTGCACGGCGTCATGTTCCGCAACGGCGGCATCGACGGCGGAGCCGATCCGCGCCGCGAAGGCGTGGTGCTGAAAGGGCAATAAGGCCGTGCGGCCCTCAATCGTCATCCTCACCGGTGCCGGCATTTCGGCAGAGTCGGGCGTGCCGACCTTTCGTGCCTCCGACGGGCTGTGGTGCGGGCACCGCGTCGAAGCCGTCGCCACCCCCGAAGGCTTTGAAGCCAATCCGGTGTTGGTCCACGACTTTTATAATCATCGCCGCGCGCAGTTAAAGGACGTGGCTCCCAATGCGGCGCATCAGGCTTTGGCGCGGCTCTCGGCGGCCTATGACGGCGACGTGCTTCTGGTGACGCAGAATGTCGATGACCTGCACGACCGGGCGCACCGAGGCGTCACACCGAAACGGGGCTTTGGCCTGATCCACATGCACGGTGAACTGCTGCGGGCGCGCTGCGTCGAAACGGGCAAGACGTGTGACTGGAGCGGCGACATCCATATCGATACCCCCTCGCCGTTTGGTACGCTGGGCCTGCGCCCGGACATTGTGTGGTTCGGAGAAATGCCGTTTCAGATGGAGCGCATCTACGACGCCCTGTCAGGCTGCGGCCTGTTTATCTCCATCGGCACGTCGGGCAATGTCTATCCGGCAGCGGGGTTTGTGCAAGAGGCCACGCGCGCCGGGGCGCATACGGTGGAACTGAACCTTGAGCCGTCGATGGGCGGCAACCTGTTCAGCGAACACATCTACGGCCCCGCTACCGAAGTCGTCCCGGCCTATGTCGAAGGTTTACTCTCGGCCTGACAGGGGCAGACCTCGTACCATTCCCAGCCCAGCCGCCCCGGATGGAGATGAACGCACAGACGACCCCCGACGGGCGTTTTGTCGTAAAGCGCCTTTGGGACATCGACGTCTTCGGTGCCCGTCTTGGGTCCCCACGCACCGATGGTCAGGGTGTAGTCGGAACCTTCGCCGCGCGCCACGACCTCCACGGGGATGATCTTCGGTCTGGCATCGTCGAAATACCAGTTGCCGAAGCTCAACACACCGGCAAACCACGCGGCATAGAGGGGCCAGGCGAACAGATCAACGGCTTTAAAAGACGGATGCTCAAGGCGTCTGATCACTAGAAACGCCACCATTCCGGCCAGTCCTGCGGTCACCAAAAAGGCCGTCCAGTCGACAAAGTCACCCTCCGCACACGCTCGCAACGCCAGAATCACTGAAGGTGCGATGGCCAGACCGCCGACATGCACCCGATTATCCTGGGCAATGTCGTGCAAGGCCCACCGGCGGCGGTTCAGGATCGCAAGGACGACGATCAGCAGGCACACACCTGCCAATGCGCCCATGCACCACGGCAAGGGCCGGGGCCAGAGCATCCCCCACAACGTCAGTCCTGATGTAAGGCAATATGCCCATTGAACACAGGTTTGGTCCCGGCGCGCGCGCCGTTCACGGATGTCGCGCGCAGGGCCATAGGCGGAATTTTCAAACAGGCGCTCGGCGACTTCTTTCGCCTCGTTTCTGTCGAGATTTTCTATGCCGGCAAACCAGCCGTCCAGAACATCATCGCGAGCCCCAAATATCTCTACGGTGCAGGTCCGGCCATCCTTCAGGACTATCGGGAGATGGATGTGTTTCGCTGACCCGCTCGCGATTTTTATGCCGCTTATGTCGTCCCTGCGCACCTCGTAACGACTCCACGCGGTCTGACAGACAAGCCGGTCGGGATAAAGCGCGAGGCTGGCGCGCAGAGTTTCCACGAGCCAGATCACACCGGAGATCAGGAAGAACGTGGAAATCGCAGGCCACGCAAACCGGGTGAACCAATCGCCATCCGGCTCTCGCCATTCGATCAGGCCAAGATAAAACCCTCCGGCCGCCATACCGAGGAAGATCAGGCCAAGCCCAATAATCGCAAGACGCGTCGAACCGCGATAGCGGTAGATCCGCGGGTAAGACACCGTCACTTCCCCCTCCCCCAATGCTGCCCCCTTAAAACACCCGCACTGCCGTGCAGCCGTTCATCTCGATCAGCAGCAGCAGATCGATCAGGGCCTGCACCGGGGCGGTACCAAAATCGACGTGCAGGTGGTCGGCATCGACCAGCAGCGAATGGATATGGCCGGAAAAGCGCGAGTCCAGATCGACATTGCGGTCTTCCGGATCGAACCAGGTTTCAAACCACGCCTCCAATCCCTGAAGCGTTTCCGGCGCACCGGTCAGGGTCAGGTTCATCTCGTGCCAGTCGAGCGCTTCGACCGTCATTTCCAGCTCATTCAGCGTCACCACTATGGGGTCAAAAGCCACCTCTTCATCGGGCGACAGTTCGACGATCTGCGGCGCGTCGTCCTCCGCCGGGCCGGTCATATAGTCGGCGCAGTAAAGCGACCGGTAAAGTCCGGCCTCGACCGAAACCTCCAGCTTGACCTCGGCCACGCCGCCGGGATGGGCCTTGGCTTGCACATCGGCAAAGTGCGCAAATTGCCCCACATAGGAGTCGCGCGCCAGTTCGATCAGTTCTTCAAAATCCATAGTCTGTTTCTTTCGCGCCTGCCGGAAGCGCTTTTATTCAAAATGCGACAGGAAGGACTGGGTGCGCGGCAACTCCTGATAACGATGCACCTTTACCCCCATAACCAAGCCAAAGCCAATCATCACCGTGGTCATGACCGAGCCGCCATAGGACAGAAGCGGTTGCGGCACACCCACCACAGGGGCCAGCCCCATCACCATGGCGCCGTTGATCAGCACATAGAGCGCGAAGGTCGCCGTCACCCCCGCCGCCGCCAACCGCCCGAAGTGCGAATGCGATAAGGAGGCAATACGCAAGGCCATAAAGATAGCCAGCGCATAGAGGGCAAACACCGTAAACGCCCCAAGGAACCCTAGCTCCTCACCCACTGCCGCCAGAATAAAGTCGGTGTGTTTTTCCGGCAGGAAGCTCAGTTGCGACTGCGACCCCAGCCCCAGCCCCTTACCCAGCAAACCACCAGAGCCAATGGCGATCTTGGATTGCAGGATGTGGTAACCGTCGCCGGACGGGTCGGCTTCGGGATTGAGGAAGGTCAGGACGCGTTTGCGCTGATAGTCGTGCATCACGAACAGCACGAAGAACGGAATGGCGACCGCGCCGCCCACGGCTGCGGTGCCGATAATGCGCCAGTCGAGCCCGGCCACGATCATCACCGTAATCCCGGTCAGAAGGATCAGCATGGCCGTGCCCAGATCGGGCTGGTGCGCCACCAGCAGCACAGGGGCCATGATCATGGTAAAGGGGATCAGCAGCTTCCACGACAGCACCGCGTCCTTGGTCCCCGCTTCATGATACCAGCGCGCCAGAGCCATCACGATAGACAGCTTCATGAATTCAGACGGCTGCATGGAGAAGGACCCGATTTCCAGCCAGCGCTGCGCCCCCATACGCACATCCCCGACCAGTTCCACGGCCACCAGCAGCAGCAGCGATACCCCATAGGCCGGATAGGCCAGCAACATCCACCAGCGCAGATCGACCAGGGCCAGCACGATCATGAAGAGGAAACACAGGCCAAAACGCAGAACGTGATTGTAGGCCCACGGCTCCCACGACATGCCGCCTACCGAATAGAGGACCAGCACGCCGATGCCGGCAATCAGCGACAGCACCAGCGCAAAGCCCCAGTCCACCTGAAGCAGCTTGATGTCATAACGTTCGCGTTCGCCCCGCCGGGTCATTGCGCTTTCGGCCATGGAATCCTCAGGGTACGGGAGGGATGTATTCGTTGCTTTCCGGCGCGACTTCGGTGCTTTCGACCTCAGGCGGCGCGGTTTCGGCGGCTTCGACCGGCTCCGGCGGCGGCGGCGCGACGATACGCGCCTGAAGCTCAGGGTCTTTGAGCAGGGCCACCTTCATGATCTCACGCGCCTTCGGAGCGGCGAAGCGACCCCCGGCGATACCGTGCTGCACGATGACCGCCATGGCGTAGCGTGGATTATCGACCGGCGCGTAGCAGACGAAAAGGCCGTGGTCCTTGTTCTTCCACTGCGTCGCCTTGCGCGTGCCGGCGCGGTCATAGTTGATGACCTGCGCCGTACCCGTCTTGCCGGCCATCTTCATGTCACCCAGATTGAGCTGAGAGTTACGAAACGCCGTGCCGTCCGCGTCGTTGGACACCATCTCCATGCCGTCGCGCACGATCTGAATATGCTCCGGCGGGATACCCAGCGGCTTGAAATCAAAATCCTTATCTACCGCCCCGATCTTCTTGATCAGGTGCGGCGTGACGGCCTTGCCACCATTGGCGATGCGCGACACATAGACGGCCAGTTGCAGGGCAGACACCGTCGTATAGCCCTGCCCGATGGCCACCGACAGGGTTTCACCGAGATGCCATTTGGGGTCCTTGGGACGGTTACGGGTGCCATCGAAATAGTTCCGTTTCCATTCGGTCGTTGGCACAAGACCGGACTTCTGCCCCTCGATCTCCAGATCGAACAGCTCGCCCAGACCCAGCTTGTGAGCCATAGCCGCGATGCGATCCACACCGGGGCGGTTGCACATGTGGTAGAAATAGGTGTCGCACGAAAATTTCAGCGCATGGCGCATATCGACAGCCCCATGCACGCCGTGGCAACGGAAGGTGCGGTTACCGTAACGGTAGGAGCCGCGGCAGACCACCTTCTCGGTCGGGTCGATACCGTAGTCGAGGAAGGACAGGGCCGTCGCCATCTTGAAGGTCGAACCCGGCGCAAAGGTCGAGCCAATCGCCTTGTCCAGCAGAGGACGCCGCTCATACTCGTTCAGCAGCTTATAGGCCTTGGACGAGATACCCGACACGAACAGGTTGGGATCGAAGGACGGCGCCGACACCATGCACAGGATTTCGCCCGTGTGGATGTTGAGCAGCACCGCACTGCCAGAATCCTGTTCGAACACCTCAAGCGCGCGCGCCTGCACCTCGGCATCCAGCGTCAGCGTAATGTCTTCGCCCGGTGTGGGCGGGCGCGTGCCATCTGGGTCTTCGGCAACGATGTTACCGCGCGCATTAACCTCGATCTTCTGGGCCCCCGCCACGCCGCGAAGCTGCTTGTCAAAGGCCTTTTCCACCCCCTGCTTGCCGATGCGAAAGCCCGGATGCAGCAGAAGCGGATCGGGGTTTTCTCCTTCGGCCTCAAGGTCCTTTTCGGAAATTTTCGAGACATAGCCCACGACGTGCGAAAAGGCCCCGCCATAGTGATAGACGCGGATTTCGTCCATCACTGCCTGCACGCCGGGGATTTCGGCGGCAAACAGATTGACCCGCGAAAACTCCTCCCAGGTGAGGTCAGCCGCCACCACAGTGGGCACAAAACGCTGCGACTGGTTGATATCGCGCACGATGCGGCGGCGGTTGTCCTGCACCTGCGGCAGGACGTAGGAAATCTGATCCAGCGTGTCGTCGAGATCGTCGATTTCATTGCGGATGATCAGCACGCGAAACGACGGACGGTTCCCGGCAATAACATTGCCATTGCGGTCCAGAATCTTGCCACGCGGTGGCGGCACGACGCGAAAATTGAACTGATTGGCTGCCGACAGGCGCTTGTACTTGCCGCCCTGCACGATCTGAAGCAGCGCCAGTTGCCCGCCCAGCGCAAAGATACCCAGCGCTGTCACGCCGCCCATCAGAAAGATGCGGCGATGGAACGTCCCCTGCTTCTCGTTAACGTCCTCAAAAAAGATGGAAGGTTCGCTCAATTGAACCTCACATCGCTGTTGAGAAAGCGCTCAAGCAGGATCAGCACCACGACCACCAGACACCAGGTGGCCAGCATCTGTTCAAACACGCTGATCAGGCGCGGCACAACACCGGAATCGAGCGTGGTCATGATCACGCCGAGCGTAAAAAACAACAGAACAGCAAGGGTATAGGCCCCAATGACCACCCAAGTGTCCTGCCCCACAATATAGCTGCGGATGATCAGCGTCGCCGCGTGGACCGCCATCAGGCCAATGACGTAGAAGCCGAGTGGCGCGCCCCAGAAATAGTCGAGAAACAAGCCCATCAGGCCCAGCAGGACCGGCGCGATAAAGCTGGGGCGGATCAGCGGCCAAGCAAAGGCCAGCGCCACAGGCCACACCGGTTCCGGCAGATCGAGCCCAAACGGCAAAGGCAGGTCGGTGGCCAGCACCAGCGTCGCCAGAACCGCCAACAGGGCCGGATAGAGCAACCAGTCCTGCGGCCCGACTATGCCCCCGGATCCGCGACGCGGTGTGCGGTTTTCAAACAGCGCCTTGTACAGGCGCGCGCGGCGGCTGGCCGACGGCGTCATGCTGCGGGTGGACGATGAGCGGGGACGGCGTTGCGGAGCCAGCATGGCCTCAGCCTCCGCTGACGCTGGCGGACGAGGCCGACGCCGGCGCCTCAGGGGCCGGAACGGGTTGCGGACGTGGCGTCTGTGCGGCGGGGGACGACACCGGCGTCGGGCGTGGCCGCGCAACACTGACCGGATTGGCGCTGGAAGCGGCAGAGCTGACGGCGGCTCCGCTTGCGGACACGGTAGCGCTTGAGGCGCTGGCGCTGTGCGTGGTCGCGGCCGCCGTCGGGGGCGGTGGCGGCAGCACGTCGGTGACCAGCGGCGTGCGCAGCACCTCTTCGGCACGCGGAAGCTGGCTGAAATCCTTGAACTTCATGACCTTGACCAGATCAACGGGTCCGCGATTGGTATAAAGGTCAACGCGCCAGACGCCATCGACGCCGCGACGGGCCTCCCCTACCGGCAGGCCACGCGGGAAGATGCCGCCGTCACCTGACGTCAGTATCTGATCGCCTTTTTTGAGCACGTCCGGCCCGCCACGCACAAACTCCAGACGCGGAAACCCGCCCCCGTCGCCCACCATCATGGCGCGTGCGTCGGTGCGCGCCACCATGACCGGCACACGGCTGACGACATCGGTGACCATCAGCACGCGGCTGACGTCCGGGCTCACGCCCACCACACGGCCAACCAGCCCGTGTTCATTAATCACCGGATTACCAAAGGCGAGGCCTCTGGATGACCCCGCATCAATCAAGCGATTGTTGTTGAACGGACCGCGCGATACCGACACCGAACGCGCCGAGACGCTTTCGACTTCGGGTTCGGTACGCAGATTGAGCAGAACCTCATAGCGGCGGTTCAGTTCCCTGGCCTTGCGATACTCGTCGCGATAGCGCTCCAGCTCGACAATCTTCTGTTTCAGGACGCGGTTTTCGCTGACGGCGAAGAAATAGTCCTCGATGCCATTGGTGCGGTCGCTGACGAAGTGCGCCGGGGAGGACAGAAGATTGTTGCTTTTGGCAGCCGCCCGGTCGAAGCCGGCCCTGTTGCCATAGGCCGCCGCATCCAGCCCCCCGCGCCGGTCACCCAGAAACAGCAATGCCGCGACCACGCAAATGGCGGCGACAAGGATCATCACTCCCCACGTAATGGGCAGTTTCAGATGTTCAAAAGGCTGGTTATCCCCGTATCGCACGCTGACTTCCCTCCGGGCCCACCCGGACCCTCACTCAGAGGACAGATACTGCAAGTTTCGGTCCGAAACTATCAAGGAAATAGTAGACGGTCTGATGACAGGGCCGACAATTTTTCGGCCCCGCCCTCACCTGTTCAGGCTCAGAACATCGTCGAGTCGAGGATGCCCTTCATCCAGCGCGGATGCTCAAGCACCTTGCCGCAGCCGATGGCCACACACGACAGGGGGTCTTCGGCGATCGTCACCGGCAGGCCCGTCTGATCACGGATTTCCGAGTCAAGCCCGCGCAGCAGCGCGCCACCACCGGTGAGCATGATGCCCTTGTCCGCGATGTCGGCGGCCAGTTCGGGCGGCGTGGCTTCCAGCGCCACCTTCACGGCCTCGATGATCTGAGCCACCGGTTCGGCCAGCGCCTCAGCGGCCTGACGCTCACTGATGCGCACTTCACGCGGGACGCCCTGCATCAGGTCGCGGCCCTTCACTTCGATGGCCAGGCCTTCGCCATCGTGCGGGACGCGGGCGGTGCCGATGTCCTTCTTAATGCGCTCAGCCGTGGTTTCACCGATCAGCAGGTTGTGATTGCGGCGCATGAAGTTGGTGATGGCTTCGTCCATCTTGTCACCACCGACGCGCACCGACTTGGCATAGACAACGCCCGACAGCGACAAAACGGCCACTTCGGTGGTGCCGCCGCCGATATCGACGACCATCGAACCGGTCGGCTCGTGGATAGGCAGGCCAGCCCCGATGGCCGCGGCCATGGGCTCAGGCAACAGGCCGACGCGACGCGCCCCGGCGTTCAGGCACGAGTCATTAATGGCGCGACGTTCCACAGCGGTGGCGCCCGACGGCACGCAGACAATAACCTTCGGGTTTACAAAACCCTTGCGATTGTGCACCTTGCGGATGAAGTACTTGATCATCTCTTCGGCGACTTCGAAATCGGCGATGACGCCGTCACGCATCGGACGGATGGCTTCCATGTGGCCCGGCGTGCGGCCCAGCATCTGCTTGGCCTCGATGCCCACCGCGTGCACCACCTTGCGCCCGCCCATATTGCGCAGCGCCACCACCGACGGCTCATTGAGCACGATGCCGCGCCCCTTCTGATAGACGAGCGTATTGGCCGTGCCGAGGTCGATGGCGATATCATTGGAGAAGCTGCCGAAGAAGGGCTTTAACATTGAGCACTACCACGAGAAATTTGTCTGGGAGGTGGCCGGGATACCGGCGGCGCGTACGCCCCGTTAAGGGCGTCGCGCCGCGAAAACACGCGCCGTCCGCAAGGGGAAAACTCCCTTGCCCTTATCTCGCGTCAATTTCAAGGCTTTCAAAAAAAAACTTCGAATCACCTTGAAACGCATAACGGTAAACTATTGATTTTGGTCAGTCTCTCCCGCGGCGCTGCGGCCTTCGCGCCATTTGGTGATCAGGTGTCTGGCCAGAATGACAACGCCAAGCCAGGCCAGCCCGATCAGCGCGATCAAGGCGGTGCCCTTCCATTCGTCGCCCTCGACGATGCGCGTAAAGACATTGCCAAACAGCGCCACCAGCGCCGTCTTGGGTATCGAGCCCAGCGCCAGCCCGAGTATGAACCCGGTGAACGGGGCTTTGGACACGCCAAAGGCCATGTTGACAATGATGAACGGCGCCGAAGGGACGTTGCGCACGATAAAAGAGGCCGAAAAGGCGTTTCGGCCGATATAGTCCGACAGCCGCCCCAGATGCCCGCCGCCGATGCGGTTGAACGTATCCGCCCCGATAATCCGGCCCGTATAGAAGGTGATGGCCCCGGACACGACAGTCGCCACCCACGAATAGAAGAAACCCAGCCACGGCCCGAAGGCCACCACACAGGCCGCGATCAGCACAAACTGCGGCGCGCCGATATAGGCCGACAGCGTAAATACGGCGATGACGATAAAGATACCCCAGGGGGAATCCCTGTATTCGGCCATCCATAGCTCGAATTCGTGCGTCACCTCATGGCCGAAGTCGGTCTTGCCGATCAGGAAAACCACGCCAATCATGGCAAACAGAGCCAACGTCACCCAAATGGCGCGCACCGTCTTGGCATCCATCTCAAACAGGAACTGGCAGCAGCGCCGCCACAGAGGCAGCGGGCTGTTGGCGGCATCGCGCCCCGGTTTGGAAGGATCAGGCGTTTCAGTCATGAGGTGCCTATGTGCGACGGCGCGCAATCGAAATCAATATGAAGAGGCAAAGTTAGGGCAAACTCTACGCTCAAAATTTCTGGCGTGGCCTTATTCAAACAAAAACCCCTCCGTTTCCGGAGGGGCTGATGATCAGGCGCTGAGCGCTTCCATCTCTTCGTCCGAGATGTCGAAATTGGCATAGACCGCCTGCACGTCGTCATCATCATTAAGCGCATCGATCAGCTTCATCAGCGTCTTGGCCGGCTCGCCAGTAATGGGCGACAGGGTCTGCGGCTTCCAGATGAACTTGGTGGACTTGGGATCGCCCAAAAACTTGGCCACGGCTTCGGTCACGGCGTTGAGGTCTTCGTAAGCTGTGAAGATAAGGTGGCCGCCATCTTCCTCGTCCTCATCGGTTTCGACATCGGCCGCCCCGGCTTCGATCGCCGCTTCCATGATGGCATCAGCCGACCCGGCCTTCAGCGGGTACTCGATCTGGCCCATGCGGTCCCACATGAAGCTGACCGAACCGGTTTCGCCCAGATTGCCGCCGAACTTGGTAAAGTAAGAGCGCACATTGCCGCCGGTACGGTTGCGGTTATCGGTCAGGGTTTCGACGATGATGCCGATGCCTTGCGGCCCGAAACCTTCGTAGCGGATTTCTTCCATATTGTCGGATTCACCGGCCGCCCCCTTCTTGATGGCGCGGTCGATATTGTCCTTCGGCATGGACTCGGCCTTGGCGTTGTTGACCGCCAGACGCAGGCGCGGGTTCATGGCCGGGTCAGGCATACCCGACTTGGCGGCCACGGTGATGTCGCGCGCCAGCTTGGAAAACAGCTTGGAACGGGCCGCATCGGCGCGGCCCTTCTTGTGCATGATGTTCTTGAATTTACTATGGCCAGCCATGGATTCACTCACGTAAAAGTTCGGCGGAGCCGAATCTTTTACGTGGCTCCATAAGGCGAAAAATCTCTCGGGGCGGCCCGTCGAGATTTTTCACATGATTGTTTGGCGGGAGTTTGGCCCTTCGTCAGAGCCTTACATCACCGGAATGCGCCAGCTTCTAAACCGAAACCTGAAGTTCTGGCAACACCGTCTTGAGCCGTCCGCCCAGGCGGATGGGCTCGATGCGGGTGGCCAGCCCCGTCTTGTCATCCGTTTCAACAAAGACGCCGCACAGGGTCGCGGGGCCGGAGGCGGGCTTATAGCGCTCCTTGCCGATGCGCGTGGTGAAGCGACGCAGCGGCTCCTCCTTGTCCATGCCGATGACGCTGTCGTAATCGGCACAGGCCCCGGCATCGGTCTGATAGGCGGTGCCGCCGGGCAGGATCTGCGCATCGGCAGTCGGCACATGGGTGTGGGTGCCCACCACCAGTGAAGCGCGCCCGTCGCAGAAATGACCCATCGCCATCTTTTCGGAGGTGGCTTCGGCATGGATATCAACCACTACCGCGTCGGCCACCAGCCCCAGCGGCGCGCTTTCCAGTGCCTTGTCCACCGCCGCGAAGGGGTCGTCCATCGACGCCATGTGCACCAGGCCCAGCGCGTTCATCACCAGAATCCGCTTGCCTGATGCGGTTTCAAACAGATTGACCCCCCGCCCCGGCACATCGGCCAGAGGCGGATAGTTGAGCGGGCGGATCAGGCGCGGCTCACGCACAATATAGGTCAGGGCCTCTTTCTGATCCCAGGAGTGATTGCCGAGCGTCAGGCAGTCCGCCCCCGCCTCAAATAACTGATTGGCGGTGTTTTCTGACACGCCAAAACCAGAAGCGGCGTTTTCGGCATTGATGATGACGAATTCGAGGTCAAGCGCCCGGCGCACAAAGGGCAGATGTTCGGACACGGCGTCGCGGCCGGCCCGGCCGACCACATCACCGAAAAAAGCAAAACGCATCAGGTGTTCTTTCTAATCTCGATTACGCCCTGTTCGGTGAGGACGGCATCGAGACGCTGATCGTGGGGTTCGGTGGGCACGCGGGCGACCGCCTGAGCGGAAAAGGCCACGCCCCACACTTGCAATGGATTTTCATTACTCTGATTTACGGAACGAAGATAGTCCAAAGCGCGGTCGTAAAAGCCGCCGCCATAGCCCAGCCGCCCCCCTTGGCAATCAAAGGCCAGAAGCGGGGCGAGAATGAGATCGGGGAACACTTCCGGCGCGTCGGGGCCGGGCTGCTGTGTGCCAAACGGCCCTGCCGTAAGCGGCGCGTCGAGGGTACAGACGCAGAAGCTCATGTGCCCCTCCGCTTCGATACGGGGCAAGGCCAGAGCATAGCCGCGCGCCTGCAAGTGCCGCATCAGGGGCCGGGGGTCGATCTCATCTTTAATGGGGTAAAACCCGGCCACGACCGCCGCCCTAGGCCAAACCCCGCGCGCCACAAAGGCCTCGGCCAGCCGTTCGCCCGCATCCGGCGATGCGGCGACCAGCGCGGCCCGTCGGCCCTTCATCTCTCGGCGCAAGGCGGATTTGGCGTCTGACATGAGCGTTTAGAGCGCTTTCCGAAAAGTGGGACGCACTTTTCGGATAAAAAAGCGCGTTAAACCAAAAATTTAGAGCGTGGCTTCGATTCAATCTGAAAGAAACACGCTCTAAGGCCATGTCACACCACAAAAAGCAAGAGCCCCCTCCGGAGGGACCGAAGGGGGCAAAAGGTTAGCCTTCGTCGTTTTTCTTCTTCGAATCGAACGGGAAGGCCCCGGTCGGATGGGCGTCGCCCTTCGGTTTGATCAGGATAGACAGGATCATGGTCAGGACCAGTACCGAGGCCGTGGCAGTAAGCGACCACACAATCGGGATCTTATAGATGTCGATCAGCAGCATCTTGGTACCAACAAAGACCAGCACCAGCGCCAGACCATAGGGCAGCAGATGGAACTTTTCGTGCATCCCGGCCAGCAGGAAGTACATGGCGCGCAGGCCCAGAATAGCGAAGACGTTGGAGGTCAGGACGATAAACGGATCGGTGGTGATGGCGAAGATGGCCGGGATCGAGTCCACCGCAAACACCACGTCGATAATACCGATCAAGATGACCACGATCAGCAGCGGCGTGGCGATGCGCTTGCCATCAATGCGGGTAAAGAACTTCTCTCCGTCGTAGTTGGGCGAGATGGTGAAGGTCTTGCGCACCCATTTCAGGGCCGGATTGCTCTCCAGATCAGGCTCCTGACCGGCGGCCAGCCACATCTTGAAGCCCGTGAACACCAGAAACGCGCCGAACACGTAGAGCACCCAGTGGAACTGCGCCACCAGCCACGCACCGACCACGATCATGCCGGCGCGCAGGACCAGCGCCATCAGAATGCCGATCATCAGCACGCGCTTCTGATACTCCGCCGGCACGGCGAAATAGGTGAACAGCATCAGGAAGACGAAGATATTATCGACCGCCAGCGCCTTTTCGACCAGATAGCCGGTGGTGAATTCCAGCGCCTTAGTATTGGCCAGAGCCTTGGCGGCCGCATCGCCCGAAAGCCCACCCATTTCCCACCACATAATGCCGAGGAAGACGAAGGAGGTGGCGACCCAAATCAGCGACCAGATGGCCGCTTCCTTCATCGAGACCTTGTGGGCCCCTTGTTTATTCAGAGCAAAAAAATCAATAAACAGCGCGACAACAACAAAGGCCGCGAACGTCCCCCACATCAGGGGCGTTGCAATCGTATCCATAGGTGAGACTCAATCTCTAAGGGTTGGCTAGGACAGGTCGGTCAGACCCGCCCTCAGTCTCGCCACTCCGCCGAAACGGTGTCTGATGCCGGAGCTAGGCTCGTGTTGACGACATCAAACGATCGCACGCGGCGATCTGGCTACTCCCTGAGGTTAACCGCCTTATTTCAGACGAAGGCGGTGACTGTCAAGTTGGGATTGTAACGATTGCGCGGTTTAAATCCCCACAGGCACATCGTGCAGTAAAAAAAGGGGTGGCGGCGCCCCTAGAAACTTAAAAATGTGGCTTCGCCACCCCAAAGGGGTGGCGGCGCCACGGGAACCGTTGCGAAGCGTTTAAATCCACTCAGACCTGACGTATCAGGTGGGAGCCATATGATAGGGACCACGGTCCCAGTCAGGGACAGCCCCCGTTCTAAGAGATTAAGGTCAGAAGGATTAGGTGTTCGCTGACGTGAGCCGCAGCACGACCCGCCATCTCACAATCTAGGCGCAACGCTGCCCCCTTACAAGGGGGGACGACCACAGGCTTTTGTAAATACCTCATAAAGCGGCGATTTGTCCTGAGCCATTCCAAAAAAGACATCGATGTCATAAGAAATGACTTCACAGACATTCGATCCCGGCTTATGAAATCTCCCAACGACAAAATCATTCCAGGGACACTGATCATGCGCACTTTCAAGCTCAGCCTGCTGGCGACCGCCGCCCTTGGGCTCGCCTTCGTCTCCACCGCACCCGCCTATGCTCAGGCCCAGGCCGCCGCCGCTGAGGCCCCCAAGGCGACGCCCTGGACCGACACCCGGCTGGATGCCGACACGCGGACGGAACTGCTACTGAAGGAAATGACGCAGGACGAGAAGCTGAAACTCGTCTTCGGTCATTTCGCCACGGCCGCCGACTGGCTCAATGCGCGTGGCGACATTGCCGGGCTGAACTGGAAGCCGCCGGTCGAAAGCCACCACCAATCGGCGGGCTTTGTCTTCGGCGTGCCGCGTCTTGGCATTCCCAATCAGTGGCAAACCGACGCGGGCGTCGGCGTCGCCTCGCAGGTCGGTGACAAGCCGCGCCTGCGCACCGCCCTGCCATCGGGCATGGCCACGGCGGCGACCTGGGACCGCGATCTGGCCTTCAAGGGCGGCGCGATGATCGGCCGCGAAGCGCGCCTGTCGGGCTTTAACGTGCAACTGGCCGGGGGCGTCAACCTGATGCGCGAGCCGCGCAATGGCCGCAACTTCGAATATGGCGGCGAAGACCCGCTGCTGGCCGGGATCATCGTCGGTGAGCAGATCCGCGGCATTCAGTCGAACCACATTATCTCGACCGTCAAGCACTATGCCTATAATGCGCAGGAAACCAATCGCTTCACTGTCTCTTCCAACATTTCGGACAAGGCCGGGCGCGAGTCCGACCTGCTGGCGTTTCAGTTCGCCATCGAAACCGGCAATCCGGCCTCGGTGATGTGCGCCTATAACCGCGTCAACAATGTCTATGCTTGCGAAAGCGACTATCTGCTGAACGAAGTCCTGAAGAAAGACTGGGGCTATAAGGGCTATGTGATGTCGGACTGGGGCGCCACCCATTCGACCATCCCGGCCGCCAATGCCGGACTGGATCAGCAGTCAGGCTATCCGTTCGACAAGAGCAACTACTTCGCCGGGCCGCTGAAAGAAGCGGTGGAAAACGGCTTTGTGAAGCAAGAGCGCCTCGACGATATGGCGCGCCGCATCCTGTGGGGCCTGTTCTCGACCAGTGCCTTCGACAAGCCCGTGCCGGTGGCCGAAGACCAGATCGACTTCAAGGCGCACGCCGCCGTCACTCAGGCCGATGCCGAAGGTGGCATTGTGCTGCTGAAAAACACCGGCCTGCTGCCGCTGGTGACCACCGCCAAAAAGATCGTCGTCATCGGCGGCTATGCGGATAAGGGCGTCATTTCCGGTGGCGGCTCGTCTCAGGTCTATGGTCAGGGCGGCAACCCGGTCAAGGATCTGGGCCTTGGCCCCAAGGCCTTCCCCGGCCCCCTCACCTACTATCCGGACTCGCCGGTCGAAGCGCTGAAAGCCCGCACCAAGGCCGAGGTCGTCTATCATGACGGCAAGGACATCAAGGCGGCGGTGAAGGCGGCAAAAGGCGCGGACGTGGTGATCGTGTTCGGCACCCAGTGGACAGGCGAATCGCTGGATGCCGAACTGAAACTCGATGAAAACGCCGACGCCCTGATCGACGCGGTGGCCAAGGCCAATAAAAGGACCGTCGTCGTGCTGCAAACGGGCGGGCCGGTCTTCATGCCGTGGCTTTCGAAGGTCGGGGCCGTGGTCGAAGCTTGGTATCCCGGCACCAAGGGCGGCACGGCCATTGCGCGCGTCCTGACCGGTGAAGTCTCGCCGTCCGGCCGCCTGCCGGTGACCTTTGCCGCTTCGCTCGATCAGCTGCCGCGCCCGAAGCTGGACGGTGACCCCAAGAGTGAGACGATCCGCACCCAGGTCAATTACGACATCGAAGGCGCAGCCATCGGTTACAAGTGGTTCGACAAGAAGGGCCTGAAGCCGCTCTTCGCCTTCGGCCACGGCCTGACCTATTCCACCTTCGGCTACAGCGACCTGAAGACCTCAACGACCGGCGACAAGCTGAGCGTCAGCTTCACCGTGACCAATACGGGCAAGGTCGCCGCTTCGGACGTGCCGCAGGTCTATGTTTCGGCCCCCGCCTCGGCCGGCTGGGAGGCGCCCAAGCGCCTCGGCGGCTGGGACAAGGTGGCGCTGAAGCCCGGCGAGTCGAAGACCGTGACGGTAACGGTCGATCCACGCCTGCTGGCCACTTTCGACAGCGCGTCAAAGACGTGGAACGTCGCCGCCGGGGCTTACGACGTGATCCTCGCCCGCTCGGCCACCGATGCCGTCAGCAAGACCACGGTCACGCTGAGCGCGCAAAAGTACGATGTGAGAGGGAAGTAACATGGCGGCGGCAGAGGACGATCGCCTTGAGGTTCTGCCTATCCTGCCCAGCCTGTCGCTAAGCGAAACCCGGAGCTTCTACAGCGAGTTTCTGGGTTTCGACGCCACCGTGTTTGAGGATCACAACTATCTGATCCTCAGACGCGATGCCTTCGGTTCACCGATTGAACTGCACTTCTGGCTGACAAATCGCCGCGACCTGTGCGAACAGAGTGCGGTCTATATTCGCGGCGGCAGCATAGACAGGCTGCACGAAGAGTTCCGGCAAAAGGAACTTTTGCACCTGTCGCCGATCCTGCCGAGGCCGTGGGGCATGACCGAATTTTACATCCATGACCCGCATGGGAATTTGCTTAAATTCGGCCGCGTGAGCGACGAAGCCCCCCTAGAGCGAGATGATTTTAAACGGAAGCATAATTAAAGCGCCTCCCCTGATTTGGCTTCGCCGAACTTCGTTTCAGGGGAGGCGCTATAGCGATAAGCCGTTTCCACCTAAAATCATTTCGCTCTAAAACCAGATGCGTGGTGCGGGCAGCCGGACTCGAACCGGCATGGCCATGCGGCCGACGGATTTTCTTACCACTTCGGCTTTCGCCGCCGCGCTTTTCGCGTTCGTGGTCTGGACTATCCCTTCACCATACCCGGAGCGGGGTTAGGTGCTGCCCGTCTAGTCTCTACACCTTCCGATCGATGACCGGCTTGGCTCGGGATTACCAGCGAAGGCTTCCCCGAATTTGAGCAGTTCTACGCTTCGGGTTTCCCCGAAGGCACTCAATCCCTGGCTTAAGTCCGTTGCGTCTACCGATTCCGCCATGCCCGCTTAAACCGCGTTGAATTATAAAGAGGCAAAACCGCCGCGTCGAGTATGATTATCTGGCTATCCCCTAATTCTGAATATCCGTTTCCGGAACAGATCGACCACGGACCAGCTTCTTCTCCTTTCGAACATTGACAGCTTGCGCGTCGATGCGGTCCTTGATGTGAGCCGCATAGAACTGCTCAATCATATCAACGCTGGTGCGGCAATTTTGGCAATCTGATAGATGTCCGCACCTTCCATCAAGCGCAGGCAGATAGAATTGTCATGCGTTTCGTGGATTGCGTGCAATGAACGGTCAGACTGTGGGTGAGCATTACGCCCGCCTATGTGTAGATTATCGGAGACTTGGGCGGAGTGAGGTTGAACACACCGGTCACATAGAACCCAGATTTTGAATCTCGGGAAATTTATCGGCAAAAAACGCAGCGCACTTGCCCTGCAAAAAACGCGAATCAAAAAACCTGATTTGAACGTTATTCGGGTGGCAAAATCATCTGACGGACGGGCCTTGTTACCGAGCGAACTTGCGCCTTTTGCTTTCAACCACCTTCACGCTTTGCGCCGCCGGAGCAGACGGGGAACGTCAGCGAAACTGGCGTGTCAGATGTCAGAAACGCCACCAGATCGTCCCTCAGTATCAGCCTGCGTCCGCCGATCTTGACGGACTTGAGCGAGCCATCAGCCATACGCTCGTACAGGAATGGCCGTTATGTTCCTCTCAAGGGTTCAGATACTCCACCGCATCAGGCGTGCACACCAGAGGATGCCGATGGAGGGTGATGGACGCAGTACAAGCGCCAGAACCGGCGGGGAAAGCCGGGCCTCTGACAACGAAGAAGCGTCCCCACGACGGGCAAACCGTCCTGCGGTCGCCCTGCCCGTCATACCCTGGATGACGCATGCCTACGAGGTGGCGGTCTTGGCGTTTCAGGAGGATACTTGAACCGCCAGAGCTTTTGCCCGGAAGGCCTCACTATCATGAACAGGCCGCCTGAGTCGTAAAGCTTATACTGTTTATCCAAGGGCTTGGCCGCCCGGATCGCCGTATCAGTCATGGCCATTGGGGTCACCATTTTGCAGTGTTTGAGCGTGACCCCCAGCGTGACAACCAAATTACCCGGATGCGCGCGGACAGGGCGTACCCTCATGGATGTCACGAGCGCTAAAGCACCACAAAATAAGGATTTTTTCAACTTCGCCGGACGCTGGCGGAAGGAGGAATGGTGGGTGAGCACGGACTCGAACCGTGGACCCGCTGATTAAGAGTCAGCTGCTCTACCAACTGAGCTACACACCCACTTTTCACCGCTTTCAAGGTGGGGCTGTTGGCGAGCCCCGGCGGTGAGGCGCGGAACATACGAATTTTTTCCGCCCTTGCAAGCGCTAATTTTGCTTTTTGCGCACAAAGCCTGTGGACGGTCACAAACCGCCCCCTCACCTCGTCGCTCAGGCGGCAGCGATGGCTTCGCCCACCACCTGCATGAAGGTTTGGGGTTCGAAGGGTTTGGGGATGAAGCCCGTCATGCCCGCTTCGAAGCAGCGGCGGCGGTCGGAATCGCGCACGTGCGCGGTCATGGCAACCACCGGCGTGGCCGGCAGGGCGCGCTGCGTTTCCATCTGGCGGATGCGGCGCGTGCTTTCAAAACCGTCCATGCCGGGCATCTGCACGTCCATCAGGATCAGGTCGTAAGCGCGCATTTCGGCGCGGCGCAGGGCCTCGGTGCCGGTGCGCGCTACGTCGTAATTGAGCCCCATCTGATCGAGCAGCGTGGAGACCACCACGATGTTCGGCTCATAGTCTTCGACGATCAGCACCTGACGCCGGCCTTCCGAGAGCGGTTGTGCGGCCTCAAGCGTCTGCGGACGGGCCGGATCGTGCGTTAAGGGCAGTTCGGCGGTGAAGATCGCCCCCTGCCCTGGCGTGCTGGCGGCGCTCAGCGTGCCCCCCATCTGTTCGGCCAGGGCGCGGGCAATCGACAGGCCCAGACCCGTGCCGCCATAGCGCCGCGTCATCGAGGCATCGGCCTGCGTGAACTTTTCGAAGATGGCGTCCAGCTTGTCCGGCGGGATACCGACGCCGGTATCCATCACCTCAAAGCGCACACGCGCGCTGTCGGCTTCGGCGTGCACCACCGACAGGCGCAGGTCGATACGGCCGGTATCGGTAAATTTCACGGCGTTGGCCAGCAGGTTGCTCAGTATCTGCTGCACCCTCAGCGGATCGCCGCGGTAGTATTCGCGCAGTTGCGCGCCATAGGTGACGCCAAAGCCGACACCCTTTTCCGCGGCATGGACGCGCGGCGCGGCCACCGTCTGTTCGATCAGTTCGGGCAGGTTGAAATCGCGCGTCTCCAGCTCGATGGCCCCGGCCTCGATCTTCGACACGTCCAGCAGGTTGTTGATCAGGTGCAGCAGGTTTTCGCCGCTTTGTTTCAGCACACTGACATAGCTCTGTTCGCGCTCGGAAAGGTTGGGCGACAGGCTGAGGATATGGGCCAGACCGATGACAGCGTTCATGGGGGTGCGCAGTTCGTGGCTCATATTGGCCATGAATTCGTCGCGGCGGCGGTTGGCTTCGGCCAGTTGCGCCGCGATGGCCTTTTGGCGTGTGATGTCGCGGGCGATCTTGGAGGCGCCGATGATGCGCCCGGCCTCATCGCGCACCGGCGACACGGTCAGCGAAATGTCGATCAGGGCCCCGGATTTGGTGCGGCGCACGGTTTGAAAGTGTTCGACCCGCTGACCGCTGCGCACCTTGCCGATGATGACGTATTCCTCATCGTGCATATCCTTAGGAATGATCAGGGTGATGTGTTGCCCGACCGCTTCGGCCGCTGTGTAGCCGAAAATGCGCTCGGCCCCGGCATTCCAGGTGGTGATGATGCCGTCGAGCGTCTTGGAGACGATGGCATCATCCGACGAGGCGACAATCGCCGCCAGCAGCGCGCTGTGGTGCTGCGCCTCAGAGAGGGTGTCGTCCGTCAAAACCGAGGCTCCGGAAGTGGGTCGGCCAGTGTCCATGAAGCACCTGCCGTACGGGAATCTGCAAATCGCGGCGATGCTAACCCCAAAGCCTGTAACCGAACAATACGATCCTGGGGCGGGCGGTACTTTATGGCTTTTTCATGTGTTGCGGCAAAAGCGGCGCAACCTTCTTACATCCGCGCTGATACGGTCCTGAGCCATCACAGTTCCGTTATCACATTGGAGAGACTGATGTTTTCTAAGAAAGCCTTTACTGCCGCTACGCTGGCTGGCGTGCTCATCCTGCCGCTGGCCGCCTGCGGATCGCCGCAGGAAAACGCCGCCGAAGAGGCCGCCGAGAGCGCATCTGAAAGCTCGTCGAGCGTCTTTGACAGCGCCTCTTCCAGCGCCTCGGAGAATATCGACTTTGCGGGTCGCGCCACGGTCGCCGGTGTCTTTGAAATCGAGTCGAGCAAGCTGGCCATCGAGCGCACCAAGAAGGCCGATCTGAAGGCCTTTGCGCAGAAGATGGTGACCGACCACACCAAGGCCGCCACCGAACTGAAGGCCGCCATCACCGCTGCCGGGCTAACGCCGCCGACCGAAGGGCTCGATTCGGAGCATCAGGACATGCTGAACGACCTGAAGAACGCCTCGGCTGAGGATTTCGACGCCAAATATATCGACGCTCAGCAAAAGGCGCACGACAAGACGATCGACCTGTTTGAAAAGGAAGCCAAGGATGGTCAGGCCGGTCCGGTCAAGGATTTTGCCGCCAAGACACTGCCGACGCTCAAGACGCACAAGGCCGATATCGAAAAGCTCGACGAAAAGTATTGATCGGACCTTCGCCGGTAATGAAGAACGCCGCCCCTCACCGGGCGGCGTTGTTTTTTAAATCCAACTGAGCCGGGTCAGATCACATACATATCGACGTACTCATGCACCGGCGTGGCCTCCAGCGCCTGCTGATCAAGGCTGAGATCGAAAATGGCCTGCTGCTGCTTTTTGGGGAAGCGGCGGTTGAGATTGGTGCGGAACTTGGCCTCTAGCAGCGGGATGCCTTCCTTGCGACGGCGTTTGTGACCGATGGGGTATTCGACCACGATCTCCTCCCACACCGTGCCGTCGTTAAGCGTGACGGTCACCGCATTGGCGATCGAGCGTTTGTCCGGGTCGTGATAGTCTTTGGTGAACTGCGGGTCTTCGGTGCAGATGATCTTGTCGCGCAGGGCGTCGATACGCGCGTCCTGCGCCACCTCATCCTCATAGTCAGCCGCCGTCAGACGACCGAACAGGATGGGCACGGCCATCATGTACTGGATGCAGTGGTCACGGTCGGCCGGGTTATGCAACGGCCCCTTCTTGTCGATGATGCGCACGCAGGCCTCATGGGTGCGCACGTCGATACGCGCGATATCGTCCGCAGACACGCCTTTGGCCCGCAGTTCCTGATGCACGCGCATGGCGGCTTCGACCGCGGTCTGCGAATGGAACTCCGCCGGGTAGCTGATCTTGAACAGCACGTGCTCCATCACATAGCTGCCGTAGGGGCGCTGGAAGCTGAACGGCTTGCCCTTGAAGGAGACGTCGTAAAAGCCCCACACTGGCGCGGTCAGGGCCGAGGGGTAGCCCATCTCACCCTTCTGCACCATCAAAGCCAGTCGCACGGCACGGCTGGTGGCGTCGCCCGCCGCCCACGACTTGCGCGAACCGGTATTGGGGGCGTGGCGATAGGTACGCAAAGACTGTCCATCGACAAAGGCCAGCGACACGGCGTCGATGATCTCATCGCGACTGAGGCCCAACATCCCCGCCACCACCGCCGTCGAGGCGACCTTGACGAGGATGACGTGATCGAGGCCCACGCGATTGAAGCTGTTGTCCAGCGCCAGTACGCCCTGAATCTCGTGCGCCTTGATCATGGCGGTCAGGACGTCGCGCATGGTTAGCGGTGCCTTGCCCGCCGCCACACGATTGCGCGATATCCAGTCGGCAACGGCGAGGATGCCGCCCAGATTATCCGACGGGTGCCCCCATTCCGCCGCCAGCCAGGTGTCGTTGAAATCAAGCCAGCGGATCATAGCGCCGATAGTGAAGGCCGCCTGTATGGGATCAAGCTGAAACTGGGTGCCGGGGACTTTGGCACCATTGGGCACGGTGGTGCCCGGCACGATAGGGCCCAAAAGCTTGGTGCAGGCGGGATAGTCCAGCGCCTCCAGCCCGCAGCCCAGCGTGTCGATCAGGCAGTTGCGCGCCGTCTCATAGGCGAGGTCGGAGTGGATTTTATAATTCAGCACATAGTCGGCGATATCGACAAACACGCTGTCGGGTTCAGGGCGGATATTGGGGATATGTGTGGACATGGTTTACCTCTTGCCCCCTCTCCCTTGAGGGAGAGGGCTGGGGTGAGGGGGAAGATCGAAGGGGAAAAGCCCCCTCATCCGCCGCTTTGCGGCACCTTCTCCCTCAAGGGAGAAGGGATCAGATACGGTCTTCGATCCTGACGAAGGCGCGGTCTTCGGGGCCGGTATAGTTGGCGCTGGGGCGGATGATCTTGCCGTCGATGCGCTGCTCAATCACGTGCGCCGACCAGCCGGCGGTGCGCGCTATGGCAAACAGCGGCGTGAACATGGCCGTCGGCACCCCCATGCGGTGGTAGGAGACGGCGGAGAACCAGTCGAGATTGGGGAACATCTTTTTGACCTCCCACATCACGCGCTCCAGCCGCTCGGCAATGGCGTACATTTTCAGCGAACTCTGCTCGACGCTGAGGTCGTGGGCGACCTGTTTGATCACCACATTGCGCGGATCGGAGACCGTATAGACCGGGTGGCCAAAGCCGATCACCACCTCTTTACGCTCGACGCGGGCGCGGATGTCAGCCTCGGCCTCGTCCGGGGTGGCGTAGCGCTTCTGTATTTCAAAGGCCACCTCATTGGCCCCGCCGTGCTTGGGTCCGCGCAGCGCGCCAATGGCCCCGGCAATGCACGAATACATGTCCGAGCCCGTCCCGGCGATCACGCGCCCGGCAAAGGTCGAGGCGTTGAACTCATGCTCGGCATAGAGGATCAGCGAAATGTGCATGGCCTTCACCCAGCTTTCGCGCGGTTTTTCACCGTGCAGCAGGTGCAGGAAGTGCCCGCCGATGGAGTCGTCGTCCGTCTCGACCTCGATGCGCTTGCCATTGTGGCTGTAGTGATACCAGTAGAGCAGCATCGACCCCAGAGACGCCATCAGCTTGTCGGCAATGTCGCGGGCCGAGGGCGCATTGTGGTCGTCCTTTTCCGGCGCCAGGCAGCCCAGCAGCGACACGCCGGTGCGCATCACATCCATCGGGTGCGCCGAGGGCGGTATCTGCTCCAGCACCGACTTCAGGCTGACCGGCAGGCCACGTAAGGCGCGCAGCTTGCTCTTATAGGCCGCCAGCTCCGCAACGGTCGGCAGGATGCCGTGCACCAGCAGGTACGCCACCTCCTCGAACTCGCACGTCTGGGCCAGGTCGAGAATATCGTAGCCGCGATAGGCCAGATCATTCCCCGTCCGCCCCACGGTGCACAGGGCGGTATTACCCGCCGCCATACCCGACAGGGCGACCGACTTTTTGGGTTTGAAGGCGGTGGTCGCCTCCCCTTTGGGCAGCTCGCTGACGGCATTCATGGGTGTTCTCTCCGCTTGTTATTTGTTTTTATTGAACATCGCATCGAGGCGCTGTTCGTAGTCGTAATAGTCGATGCGCTGATACAGCTCGTCGCGCGTCTGCATCAGGTCGAGCACAGTCTTCTGATGGCCGTCGCGGCGGATGGCCTCATAGACGGTCTCGGCGGCCTTGTTCATGGCGCGGAAGGCCGACAGCGGATAAAGCTGAATGGCCACGCCGGCAGAGGCCAGTTCCTCGCGCGTAAACAGCGGCGTCTTGCCGAACTCGGTGATATTAGCCAGCACCGGCACCTTTACGGCGGCGGTAAAGCGGCGATAGGTGTCGAGGTCATAGGCGGCTTCGGCAAATATCCCGTCCGCCCCGGCTTCGACGCAGGCCAGCGCCCGCTCAATCGCCGCATCAACGCCGTCCACCGCAATGGCGTCGGTGCGGGCAATCAGGAAGAAGTCCGGATCGGTCTTGGCACTGGCGGCGGCCTTGACGCGATCGACCATTTCCGCGACCGACACGATCTCCTTGCCCGGCCGGTGACCGCAGCGCTTGGCCCCTACCTGATCCTCGATATGGCAGGCGGCGGCCCCCGCCTTGATCAGGGCCTTGACCGTGCGCTCGATATTGAAGGCCGACGGGCCAAAGCCCGTGTCGATATCGACCATCAGCGGCAGGTCGCACACATCGGTGATGCGCCGCACGTCGATCAGCACGTCCTCAAGGCCGCTGATCCCCAGATCGGGCATCCCCAGCGACCCTGCCGCTACGCCACCGCCGCTGAGGTAGATGGCGCGGTAACCGGCGCGTTTGGCCAAAAGCGCGTGATTGGCATTGATCGCACCGATGACCTGCAACGGGCTTTCGTCCTTGAGCGCCGTACGGAATATGGCACCGGGTGAGGTCATGACAGTCTCTCCAGAATACTCGCATAGTTGGCGACGGCACCGCCGCCCATATTGAAGGCCAGACCGAGCTTCGGGTCAGGCAGTTGCATCTCACCCGCCTCACCACACAGTTGCCGCGCGGCGATGACGTGCATAGAAACGCCCGTGGCCCCGACCGGATGGCCCTTGGCCTTCAGACCGCCGGACATGTTGGTGGGGCAAAGTCCCTGACGACCCGTGCCTCCGGCGATGATAAACTCTGCCCCTTGGCCCTTGGGGGCCAGCCCCATGGCTTCGGCCACCAGAAGCTCGGCGATAGTGAAACAGTCGTGGACCTCGGCAAAGCTGAGGTCAGACACCGAAACGCCCGCCTGCGCATAGGCCCGCTCAAAGGCCAGACGCGGGCCGGTAAAGTCGGTCATGTCCTTGGCCGACAAAGGCAGCAGGTCATTGACCTGAACCGACGCGCGGAACCCGACGGCGCGGCGGAAATCACTGGCCCGGTCGGCGCGGGTCAGAACGATGGCCGCCGCCCCGTCCGACACCAGCGAACAATCGGTCATCTTCAGCGGATCGGAAATCGGCGGGTTCTTCTCGGACACCGTGGCGCAGAACTCGACCGACAGCGGTTTTTTGAGCTGCGCCAGAGGATTATTCATCGCGGCGGCGTGGTTCTTGGCGGCGATGTGCGCCATGGCCAGGGTCGGATCGCCGTAGCGTTCGCCATAGGCGCGGGCAAAGCGGGCAAAGATGTCGGGGAAGGACAGGCCAGCCTCTTCGGCCTGATAGCTGGCGGCCCCCAGAGCGCGGGTGACGCCCGCCCCGTCGAGCGCCGTCATTTTTTCGGCACCAACGACCAGCGCCGTGTCGATGCGCCCCGAGGCAATGGCATCCATCGCCGCATAGAGCGCCGCTGATCCCGACGCGCAGGCGTTTTCCAGCCGCGTGGCGGGTGTGTAGCGCAGGCCCTCATCGGCCCCCAGCACCATAGAGGCGCAAAACCCATCGGGAGTCAGACCGGCATTGTATAGGCCCAGAAACACCGCATCGACGTCCGTACCGGTGATCCCGGCGTCGCTGAGCGCCTCACGCGCCGCCGTCTGAATGAGCGCTTCGAGCGACAGGTCCAGCCGTCCGAACGCCGTATGACCCCAGCCGACAATGGCCGCTGCGTGCATAGTGTGGGCTCCCTATTTAGGTCGCAACCGCTTCTGCGTCGGTTGCGTTTGAGACAAGGCCTAACTCCTTGCCGCAACGGGAGTCAATGCAGGCGCCGGACACGTTTTCGGGACTGAAACATCACCCAGTCGCCGATACATGCTGCAATTTTTTGGCAGCATGTTACACTCGCCGCATGAAGACCGCCGACCGCCACGCCGCCCTGCTCGAAGCCTTGCGCGAACACAGCGCCCCCATCAGCGGACGCGCCCTGTCCGCCAAGCTGGGGACGTCGCTGCGCACGCTTTACCGCGACATCGCCGCTTTGCAGGCGCAAGGGGCCCCTATCGAAGGCGCGCCGGGCATCGGCTATGTGCTGAAACCGGCCTATCGCCTGCCGCCGCTGATGCTGTCGCCGGAAGAGATCGAAGCCCTGATCACCGGAGCCTTGTGGGTCGCCGATCGCGCCGAACCGCGCTTAGGCGAAGCGGCACAAGGCCTGATTCAGGCCCTAAGCCCGCACCTGCCCGCCGCCATCCGTGACGACCTGACGCAGCGCGGCCTGCTGGTCGGGCGCGGTCTGGCCGTGCCCGAAGCCCATATCGACCCGGCCCTGATCCGATCGGCCATCCGTTCGGAACGCTGCGTCTATATGAGCTATATCGACCTCAAGGGCACGGTCAGCGAACGCACCGTCTGGCCCATCGCGCTCGGCTTCTTCGACCACCTGCGCATCCTGGTGGTGTGGTGCGAACTGAAACAGGCCTTTCGGCACTTCCGCACCGAACGCATACTGAGCTGGAAGCCGCTCGACATCCCCTTCCCGCGCCGCCGCGCCGCGCTCTTGAAGGCGTGGCGCGACACGCTGCGCGAGGGCGAGGTTATGATGCCGGAACAGTCCAATCGCAACATGGTGACAGGTTTTGGCAGCATGTCCGATGAAACCGAGGGCGAAAGCGCCTGATCCGATCGTTCACAAAGGCGTGATCAAATGATCGGCGTCAAGCGCACCATGATCACGCCGTGCGACGCCACGGTGCCGCCAAAGCGCGCCTTGACGTTTTTCGTCACCTTTTTGGACCACAGATCCTTGACCTGAACCTTCAGACCGGCCGGCAGGTTGAGCTGTTCCCAGGTGACGCTCATCTCCGCCGGCGCGGCTCCGCGGTTGAACAGCACCACCGCCTGATCGCCGCCTTTCAGCGGACGCGCCCAGATTTCGAGGTCGCCCTCTTTCCAGATGCGCTTGGCCTGCTGCCCCAGCGGGTCCTGATCAACGGCGATGACGTCTTTATTGGTCAGGATGCGCAGCGTATCGGCGTCCATAGCGGACAGGTCGTTGCCGGCGATCAGCGGCGCGGCCAGCATGGCCCACAGCGAGAAGTGCGACTCGTATTCGGTCGTTGTCATGCCGCCATTGCCGACTTCGAGCATGTCGGGATCGTTCCAGCGGTTGGGGCCGGAATAGCGCCACAGGTCCACCTGCTTGTCGAGGATATTGAGCATGCCGATCGAATAGCCCTTCTTGCCTTCCCAGGCATCGTAGATGTCGCCGGTGGTGCGCCACAGGTGGCCGATGGGCGCGGCCCAGCGCTGCGGGTAGTTGTCGCCCCACTCACAGATCGACAGGACGATATCGCGTCCGGACTCGCGCAGCGCCTTGGCCATGATGGTATAGGCCGCTTCGGCATCGCGCGTGCCGGTGTAGCACCAGTCGTATTTCAGATAATCGACGCCCCATCGGGCGTATTGGCGGGCGTCCTGAAACTCATGCCCGGCACTGCCCGGACGGCCGCCGCAGGTCAGCGAACCCGCGTCGGAATAGAGACCAAACTTCAATCCCTTGCTGTGCACATAGTCGATCAGGGCCTTCATGCCGGACGGAAAGCGCTCCAGATCGACCTGAATATTGCCGTCGGCATCGCGGCTTTTCTGCCAGCAATCGTCGATGACGATATACTGATAGCCCGCGTCCTTGAGGCCCGACGCCGCCATGGCATCGGCCTGCTTGCGCACAATGTCCTCAGTGATGTTGCAGGCGTATTTGTTCCACGAATTCCACCCCATCGGCGGGGTGGGCAGCAGGTTGGGCTTCGGGGCCTCCAACTTCAGCGTCTCGTGCGCCTGTGCGGTGGCCACACCGCCCCCCAGACACAGACTCACACTCAGGCCAGCGGCCAGCAACCAAGCGGTCGTTTTCATTTTCAGCTCCCTCTATTGTTTTCGCCCATTAAATATATCAATTTTATTTAATCAAGCGCTTTTGTGTGATAATATCACATCAGACGCGAAAGCGATAAAGTACAATGCCGCTGGTCGTCGCCACATTGAGGCTGTCGAAGCCGCCGTGCATGTCGATACGCACGGTCTGACACGCCGCCATAAGCGCCGCCGGCAGGCCCGGTCCCTCGGCACCGAACAGCACGGCGGAGCGCGGCGCAGGGGTCACCTCTTCCAAAGTCACGGCCCCGGACGGGCTCAAGGCATAGGGCGTCAGGCCCAGCCCCGTCAGCGTGCCCACCATGTCGTCCGTGCGATAATGCGGCACCTCAAGCGCACCACCGACGCTGACGCGGATCGCCTTGCGGTAAAGGGGATCGCAGCAGGTGGTATCGAGCAGCACCGCATCGACGCCAAAGGCCGCCGCATTGCGCATCAGCCCGCCCATATTGTCGGTATTGGCGATGCCGTGCAGGGCCAGAACGCGCGCCGTGGCGCCACTGACCCGCTCGGCCAACGACTGTTTCGGGGCATAGCGCCCCAGCGCCAGATAGCCGCGATGGATGGGGAAGCCCGCCACCTGATCCATCACGCCTTGCGGCACCACATAGACCGGCGCGTCGGGCAAGGACGCCAGACCGCCCAGGCGCTCCGGCGTCGTCAGGACACTGACCGTTTCGGCCACCGGCGAGGTGAACAGACGCTCCAGCACCACCTTGCCCTCAGCCATGAACAGGCCCTGCCGACCCGTCAGATCACGGTCCTTCACATCACGATACAGCTCAAGGCGGGGGTCGTGGGGATCGGTTATCTCAAACAGCATGAGGCAGGCTTTAGCCGTTTACAGCGCCTTTCACCACCCGCTTCTGTTTTGTGCCTAACTGAGGGTCGCGGTCATCCTCCGAGGCTCGACAAACGCCCCAAATTGTGATCACAATTTGGGCACGACCGGATGGAGGGTTGCCAAAACCGCGCGACCCGCGCCATCATGATCGCACCCAACCGGGGCCCGGATCAAAAATCCATGCGTCAGTCTCTGCCGTCAGGGCCTCATTCCACAGGTGACCCATGAAATCGAAGTCCAAACGTCCGCAGTCCGGCTTTTCCAAGCGCGGGGCCGCCGACGTCTCCGAAGCCGCCGGCTGGCTGGCCGAGCAGAATATCGAAGAGATCGAGTGCATGGTGCCGGACCTGGCCGGGGTGGCGCGCGGCAAGATCATGCCGGTGCGCAAGTTCCTGACCACGGCGGCGATGAACCTGCCTCTGTCGATCTTCTATCAGACCATTACCGGCGACTTCCCCGATCTGGAGGGCATTGTCGGCACGGTGCAGTCCGATACCGACATCTTCCTGCGCCCGGATTTCCGCACGCTCGCCGCCGTGCCGTGGGCGACCGACCCGACGGCGCAGATCATCCACGACGCCTTCCATCCCGATGGCCGCCCGGTCGAGGAAAGCCCGCGTCAGGTGCTGCGCCGCGTCATCAGCCTCTATCACGAAAAGGGCTGGAAGCCGGTCATCGCGCCGGAACTGGAATTCTACCTCGTCGAAAAGAATATCGACCCGGACTACGCGCTGAAACCGCCGGTAGGCCGCTCAGGCCGTCCGGAAACCGGGCGTCAGGGCTATTCCATCTCGGCGGTCAATGAATTCGACGGCCTGTTCGAGGACATGTACGAATATTCAGAGGCGCAGGGGTTAGAGATCGACACCCTGATCCACGAATCGGGCGTGGCGCAGATGGAGATCAACCTGCGCCACGGTGATCCGCTGGAGCTGGCCGATCAGGTCTTTATGTTCAAGCGCACCATCAAGGAAACGGCGCTGGAGCACGACATCTATGCCACCTTCATGGCCAAGCCGATGGCCATGGAGCCGGGCTCAGCCATGCACATCCACCAGTCGATCGTGGACGGCAGCGGCCGCAACCTGTTTTCCGACCCCAAGACCGGTGAGCCGACCGAGCTCTTTTTCAGCTTCATCGCCGGTCAGCAGACCTATATGCCCGCCGCCGTGTCGCTGCTGGCGCCCTATGTCAACTCCTACCGCCGCCTGTCCAAGGGCTCCGGCGCGCCCGTCAATACGCACTGGGGCTTCGATAACCGCACGGCGGGCCTGCGCGTGCCGCCGTCGGACGCCGACAACCGCCGTCTGGAAAACCGTCTGCCCTCGTCGGATGCCAACCCCTATCTGGCCATCGCGGCAGTGCTGGCCTGCGGCTATCTGGGCATGGTCGAAGGGCTGAAACCCTCCGCGCCCGTCGATACAGACGTGTCGAATGACCCGTCGGCGGAACTGCCCTATTCGCTGATCCAGTCGGTGATCAAGCTGGAACGCTCGGAGGCGCTGAACGCCATTCTCGGCCCGGCCTTTGTGACCGCCTATGCCCGCGTCAAGCACCACGAGTATGAGACCTTCATGCGCACCATAAGCCCGTGGGAGCGCGAGTTCCTGCTGCTGAATGTGTAGTTTCTGCCCTCACAGATCAGGCAGGAAAGTCACTTTACTTTTGCCGGCCTGACTTATTGGCAAAAGTGAGCTGTTAATGAAAATGTCACACAAACAGATGCCAAGGGCATGGATGATTTTCATGTTGCAAAGCCCGAAGGATTTTTCCGATCGAGACAAACTTATAAAGTCTCTCCAATCCTTCAAACTGTCTTTAGACGAGTCCGAAAAATCGGATGTAATGACTTTCTTAGAAACCGCATCGCGGCTCACAGAAAAAGAATGCAAATATTTTGCGTCTTACCCAGATGAAGGCCTCGACGAGCACCTGGTTAAACCAATGAAATACAAAAAATTTTATATGGACATGAAATCTATTTTTAAGTCCATTTAACACCGAACCTGCACTTGTTTCGGCCCAAAGGAAATGCCCGAAGGAATGACCACCGCCCGCAATACCGGCCATCCCGAAGGCTGCTGGTACGCCGATACGGCGGGCCGGCTGAACCGGCCTGCGTTCATCGGTGAGGCCGATACGGATGTGGCGATTATCGGCGGGGGCTATACAGGCTTAGGCGCGGCGCTGGAACTGGCCCATAAGGGTGTGTCGGTCACCCTGCTGGAAGGGGCGGAGATCGGCTCAGGCGCGTCCGGGCGCAATGGCGGGCAGTTGCACACCGGTCAGCGCGTCGATCCGCAAACCCTGGAGAGCCAACTGGGGGCCGATGCGGCGCGCGCACTGTGGGAGATGGCCGAAACCGCCAAGGCGCACCTGAAAGGGCTGATCGGCACGCACGCTATCGACTGCGACCTGCGCCCCGGCCTGATCCACGCCTGGCACCGTCCGCGCTTTGCCGAAGACGACCGCGCCTATGCTGACTTCGTGTCGCGCCGCTACGGTTACGATCAGGTGCGGTTCATGGATAAGGCCGAGGTCGCCGCCGAGTTGGGCACCGAGGTCTATCATGGCGGCACGTTTGACGCGGGCGGCGGGCATCTGCACCCGCTGAAACTGGCGCAGGGGCTGGCGAAAGCCGCCCTATCGGCGGGGGCCCGCCTATATGAGCACAGCCGCGTCCAACGCTATGAGACGACGGCAGACGGCGTGACGCTCTTTCTCACAAACGGACGGCTGCGGGCGCGTCACCTGCTGATCTGCGGCAATGGCTATATGCCGGGGCTCGATGCCGATATCGACGCGCATGTGCTGCCCATCAACAACTTCATCCTGACCACCGCCCCCCTGCCCGATGATCTGATCCTGCGCAGCAACTACGCGGCGGCGGACTCGCGTTTCGTAGTCAATTACTGGCGCAAGACGCCGGACAACCGCCTGTTGTTCGGCGGCGGCGAAAACTATACGCCGTGGTTTCCAAAGGACATCCGCGCCTTTGTCCGGCGCAACATGCTGAAGGTCTACCCACAACTGGCCGACATCGAAATCACCCACGGCTGGGGCGGCACTCTGGCTATCACGCTGAGCCGCTCGCCCTATGTGCGCCAGTTGTCGCCCCACGTCTGGGTCAGCGCCGGCTATAGCGGTCAGGGGGTGGTTCTGGCCCCCTACTTCGGGACGCTGCTGGCGCGCGCCGTGACGGGCGACCGCCGCGACGCCGAGCTTCTGATGCAGTTGCGCACGCCGCCCTTTCCGGGCGGAAAATGGCTGCGCACCCCCGCCATGATCGCCGGTCTGAGCTGGTACGCCTTGCGCGACAGAGTATAACTTATCTGCATCTATGGGCGATTTCGTTACATCCGCACCCGGAAAAGTTGCGCTGGAAACCATAGCGTGTCCTTGGGGAGACATTCCCTGACAGATTGACCCAAAACGTCTCAAAAATACCTGCCAGCCCTTGCGATGCGGCACCTGCAAACCGCATAGGTTGTGACGCGAGTCGTTCGCATAACGCGGATACGAATTCGCCAACACACCCAATTTTTTGCCTATCGCCTGCCGCGTCCCCGATGACCATCGGGCCAGTGCACATGATACGCTTGCAACGAAGGAAGCCGCTTCATGTCCTCCGCCATCACCCTGTCGGACATCCTCTCGCAAACCCGCCGTGCCAAGACCATCACCCATACCAAGGTGCAGGATATCCGCGCCGTGACGGCCAAGCTGCGCATACTGGCGCTCAACGCCCTGATCGAGGCCAAACACGCGGGCGACAAGGGGGCCGGTTTTTCGGTGGTGGCCGATGAGGTGCGCGCCATATCGACGGAGGTCGAAGGGCTGGCGCGCGATCTGGGCAACGAGATCATCAATCTCGACAGCCTCACTCAGGACATGGCTTTGGCCAGTCAGGGGGCGCGCCTGACCGACATGGCGCTCAATGCCATCGAGCTGATTGACCGCAATTTGTATGAGCGCACCTGCGATGTGCGCTGGTGGGCCACCGACTCGGCCCTGTGGCAGGCGGCCACCGACCCCACTCCGGCGCACACCGCCTATGCCTCGCGGCGGCTGGGGGTCATACTAGGCTCAAGACTCATTGATCAGAGCCAGAAGATGACGGTAGCGGCGATAAGTATGGCAGAGAAGAAGGTGTGGGCACAGCGGTCGTATCGAGTGTGTACGCGCCGCCAGTCTTTGAGTTTGGCGAACATGTTTTCGACCTTATGGCGTTGCTTATAGAGTATTTTGTCATGCTCGATCTGGACTTTTCGATTACGCTTTGAAGGGATGCAGGGGTTTATTCCTTTATCTTTCAGAGCATCACGGAACCAGTTGGCGTCATATCCCCGATCACCCAGCAAAGTTTTTGCTTTGGGCAGTGTATCCAGCAGCAAGGCTGCGCCCTTGAAGTCGCTGACGTGTCCAGCGGTCAGCAACAGGCAGATAGGCCTGCCGTGCGGGTCGCTAACCGCATGAAGTTTGGAGTTCAGGCCACCTTTGGTGCGTCCGAGAAGGCGGGGAAATCCCCTTTTTTTAGCAGGCTGGCTGCGGTGCGGTGGGCTTTGAGATGCGTGGCGTCGATAATCAGTTGCTCCGGATCACCGGCCTGCGAGGCCAGAGCGCTGAAAATCCGATTGAAAACGCCCATCCGGCTCCAGCGCATGAAGCGGTTATAAAGCGTCTTGTGCGGACCATAGCCCTTGGGGGCATCCTTCCACTGAAGACCATGTTTTATAACGTAAATAATCCCGCTGACCACGCGCAGATCATCCACGCGAGGAACGCCATGCGACAACGGAAAATACCGGCGTATCCGGTTGAATTGCACATCAGACAGCAAAAACACATCAGCCATGATCCACCTCCTTCCAAAAGTGAATCACATCAACCCCCCCTTGGGAATCCCTCGCGTTAATTAATAGGGCCTGAGCCTAGACTCCTACACCGTCTATATCGATCTGTGGCTGTGCGACCTCGATGGCCATATCCTCGCCAATGGCCGGCCGGAGCGCCACCACGTGCAGGGGCAGAATGTGCGCGACCGCACCTGGTTCAGCCGCGCGCTCAGCCTGCGCAACGGTCAGGAGTTTGCCGTCGCCGACATTACGACCGAGCCGCTGCTGGGTAACGCGCAGGTCGCCACCTATGCGACGGGTGTGCGGCAGGACGGCGACCCGCATGCCGCGCTTCTGGGCGTGCTGGGCATCCAGTTCGACTGGCAGCCGCAGGCCCTGATCATCACGCAGGGCGCGCGCCTGTCCGAAGAGGAACGGGACCGCACGCGCGTCCTGCTCACCGATGCGCAGGGGCTGGTAATCGCTGCCTCCGACGGTCAGGGCCTGCTGAACGAGCGGGTGCGCCTTCTGACCGAAGGGCGGGTCATGGGTCATTATAGCGATCCGCACAGCGGGGCGCTGGTCGCCTTCCACCGCACGCCGGGCTACGAAACCTATCAGGGGTTGGGGTGGTATGGGGTTATTGTGCAACCTCAGTAAGTCCTTCACGGGCTCGCGTTACATCGTATACATATAAATTGTATATTTTTGGGCGTTGGTTGGACTTGAAACCATCGTCGAACCCTTGTTGTCTCTCGTCCGCAGTGACAACAAGGGGTGATTCGTGGACGCACTTTCGACGATCAGCGCATCCGGGACGCAGACCGCCGTTTCTAATGAAGCGGTTTCGGTCAACGACATCATCGCCTGCACCGCGCGGGCACGCGGCCTCACCCAGCATAAGGTCCGCGACATCCGTCAGGTGACCAACACTTTGCGTATTCTGGCGCTCAATGCCCTGATCGAAGCGCGCCGCGCCGGTGAACTGGGGGCCGGTTTCGGCGTCGTCGCCGATGAGGTGCGCAACATCTCCACCCAGGTCGAGGGCCTGTCTTCGTCACTGGCCTCAGAACTGGGCGGTGAGATCGAGGCGCTGGAAAAGCTGACGCGCGACATGGCGCGGCAGGCGCAGGGCGCGCGCCTGACCGATCTGGCGCTCAATGCGATCGAGCTGATTGACCGGAATTTGTACGAACGCACTTGCGATGTGCGCTGGTGGGCGACCGACTCCGCCGTGTGGGAGGCGGCGTCGCATCCGACGAAGGACAATTGCCACTACGCCTCTTCGCGTCTGGGGGTCATTCTCGACGCCTACACGGTCTATATCGACCTGTGGCTATGCGACCTTAACGGTCATATTCTGGCCAATGGCCGCCCCGATCGCTTCTCTGTGACAGGTCAGAACGTCGCCTCGCGCGACTGGTACCAGAAGGCGCTGAGCCTTAGCAGCGGCAATGATTTCGCCGTCGCCGACATCACCACCGAACCCTTGCTGAAGGGGGCGCAGGTCGCGTCCTACGCCACCGGCGTGCGCGTCGGCGGTCAGGCCGATGGCGAACTGATCGGCATATTGGGCGTGCATTTCGACTGGCAGCCGCAGGCGGAAACCATCGTCAAGGGCGTGCGTCTGACCGAGGCCGAAAAGCGCTGCACGCGCGTCCTGCTAACCGACGCGCAGGGCCTTGTCATCGCCGCCTCCGATGGCCGCGGCAGCCTGAATGAGCGCATCCCGCTCGATACGCAGGGCCGCACCTCCGGTCACTATATGGACCGCCACGAGCGGCTGGTGGCCTTTCACCGCACACCGGGCTACGAGACCTATCACGGACTGGGCTGGTACGGGGTGATCGTTCAGGAGGGCTAACCGCCAGAGCGGGGGGACTCCGGAATCGAAACCACAGATTACACAGATTAGCTGTGTCCGTATCATGCGCGTAGCGCCTATCTGTGAAATCTGTGGTTAAACCCTTTCAACGTGATAACCGTTGCGCACCTTTTTTGGAATGCCCTCTAATTCCAGAAGGTAAAGCGATCGAACGCCGGGCGCATCGCGTCCAGATCGAGCCCCAGCGTGCCCGCCACTATCCCCAGCAGCGCATAGATTAGCGGAAACCCGAAGAAGAAGATCAGCACCACGGCCAGCAGGCTGATCCACGGCAGGCGCTCCAGACGCTCGGCCATACCGCGCAGGGGCTGCGGCAGCAGCGGTGTGATCACCCCAAACCCGTCAAAGCCCGGAATGGGCAGCAGATTGAGCACAAAGGCCATCAGGTTGAAAAAGCTGAGCAGGATCAGCGCCTGCCAAAACACGTCAGGCGCCGCGTGTGCAAAGGCAACCTGCGCCGCACCATAGCTGATCAGGGCGAAGATCAGGCTCATTACCGGGCCGGCCAGCGCGATCAGCGACGACTGCCAGCGGAAACGGATCAGGTCGGGCCGGATCAGCACCGCCGCTCCGGGCAGGGCAATGCCCCCCAGCACCAAAATCAGCACGGGCAAAACGATGCTGTTCGGACCGTTGATATAGACGACCGGATCGAGCGTCAGATAGCCCCGCGCCTTCACTGAATAGTCGCCAAAGGCCGCCGCCGAGGCCGCGTGGCCGAACTCATGCAGGCACAGGCCGATCACCCAGCCCAGCAGCACAAAGCCAAAGGTGGCCAGCCCCGACACCTCCGGACGCATCCACAGCACAAGCCCCGCTGCCCCGAACAGGGCCAGCAGGACGATAAAATTCAACGGCGTCGCCGGGCGGGTCTCGGTTTCCATATCGCCCTAATGACAGACGCCGCTCCACCGCGCAATCGCCCTTTTATACGCCCGGATGCGGTGAGCATCTTCGGCCGTTGGTATTATTCAGCCTTGCAATCCGAATGCGATCCGTGCGCGTATAAACTAAATTAGAAACACAGGAAAAAGACATGCGGTTTGCGCTCACCTTCACGGCCCTCGCCCTCAGCCTGACCGCCTGCGCCAGCGCCCCGGATGGCCACGACTCCAGCCTGTCTTCGACCGAACAACTGAAACCCGGCAAGAGCGGGCGCACCACGACGCGCGAATACCGCGATACAGCGGCGCTCAATCAGGTGAAGCGCGTCTATCTGCACCCCACCCAACTGGCGACCGGCAAAACCACGCGCTACACGCTGAAAGACAATGAGAAAGCGCTGGTCCTCACCGAGGTCGAGGCGCAACTCTGTTTCGAACTGGCCGAGCGCTATGAGATGGTCAGCGACCGCACGCAGTCCGATGCCGAGGTGCATTCGGCGGTAACGTGGTTTGAACCGACCGGCACCGCCGGCTCTGGCGCTGCGGCCGTCGCCAACTTCTTCATTCCGGGGCCTCTGGGTATCCGCTTGCCGGGGTCTCTGGGCGGTCTCGGGGCCGAGGCCGAAATGAAGGTCAAGGACCGGCAGGTCGCCGCCATCGTCTGGGCGCGTCAGGCGCAGGCCCTGGGCACCGACTCGCCGTCCCTGTCGAGGCTGGGTGACGCGCTGCAATTCGCCGAGCCCTTCGGTGACGATGCGGCGCGCGTCATGTCGCCGGAGCCCCTGCCTCCCAGCCGCAGCTATACGTCGGCGACCGACCCTTGCGCGGCCTATGGCGGGCGGATCAACGAAACGGGCTTTATTATCGACCGCGTGACCGGCCTGTATGTTCCGTCCACGCGCCCGCAAAAGGCGCCTGAAAAAGCCCCCGGCACGACGCCGGAGGCTCAACAGGATTAATACAACGGCCGCATGCGCTCAGCATCTTCGGCCGTTGCTAGATCATTATGATTTCCGGTAGAAACATAATGATCTAGATTTTTGTTTAGCCCCTCGCCGGGCGGTGGCTCCGCCACCTTGGCCGCCGCCTCAATGGCGGCTTGAGCGGAATGAGTCCAGTAGAAGTCATTCCGCTCTATAGGAAGGTTTATCGATTACCACCGATCAGGTCGCCAAGGCCGCCTAATACCGAGCCTTCGCCGCTGTTCGGCCCTCCGCCGCCAGCGGCCGCCAGCACGCGACCGGCCAGACGCGAGAAGGGCAGCGACTGGATCCACACCTTGCCCGGCCCGGTCAGTTGCGCAAAGAAGACGCCTTCGCCACCGAACAGCATCGACTTGACGCCGCCCGCCTGCACCAGATCGAAATCGACCGTATCGGTGAAGGCCGCCACGCAGCCCGTGTCGATGTGAAGCTGCTCACCGGGGGCCAGTGTGCGTTCAATGACCGCGCCACCAAACTGCACAAAGACCCAGCCATCGCCTTCCAGCTTCTGCATGATGAAGCCTTCGCCACCGAACAGGCCGGTCATCACCTTGCGCTGAAACGCGATGCCCAGCGACACGCCCTTGGCGGCGGCGAGGAAAGAGTCCTTCTGGCAGATCAGGCGACCGCCGACGTCCGACAGCTTGAGCGGGATGATCGAGCCCGGCACCGGGGCCGAAAACGCCACCCGCGCCTTGCCCTGACCATTGTGGGTGAAGACGGTGGTGAACAGGCTTTCACCGGAAATCAGGCGCTTGCCCGCACCCAGCAGCGCACCCATAAAGCCCTTTTGCTGACCCGATCCGTCGCCGAACACCGTGGTCATGCCGACGCTGGCATCCTTCCACACCATGCCGCCAGCTTCGGCGATAGCGCTTTCGCCCGGATCGAGTTCGATCTCAACGAATTGCAGTTCTTCGCCCTTGATCTCAAAGTCGATGTCGTCGGCCACACCGGCCTGACGATGGTGGGTGGTGGGAACGGACGCATTGCCGAACATGGGTATCTCCTGTGACTGACCCAGAAGATGTAGCGTGCGCGGGCGCAAAAGGAAGACCGGTTTTCGTTAAAAATCGGACAGGTAGCGCCGCATCCCCAACGCAACCGATTCCACACCTACTGCGCCAGATGCACGCGCACGTCTTTCCAGTGGGTCTTGAAGAACCATACCCGCCCGCCCTGCTTGGCGACGGCCAGTTCGCCATCCGACACCCAGCGTAGCTTGACCTCGGTCCCGGCCTCAAACGCCGACACGGCGGGCGCTTCGGCGCTGTCTCCGGCATTATGCACGATCAGCCGCAAATCCGGTGCCCCCCCCAGACAGGACACTTGCCGCACCTCGGCAATGCGGCCTCCGCTGGGGGAGACGGAGCGATCGACAAAGCTGGACGTACACACAGGCGCCGCCCCGCGCGCATACAGCGCATAGCCCCAGAAGACGGCCCCCACCAGCACCAGCGACGCCGCTATCCCTGCGAACCAGTACCAGTGATGGCGTTCCTTGGCATAAACATAGCCGTGGGGGTGGCGCAGTTCGTCATAGGCGCCGACCTTCATATGCAGTTCCTGCTCCGATACGGTACGCAGAGGTTCACCTGCGGGCATCGTCTCTCCTCCGGGCATTAAACCGCCCCTGTGGATAAGTTTGCGCCCGGAAGTTTACCAATGGGTAAAGAGATGGAAGGCCCTCAGCAATGTGACATTCCCCCTTGCTCCCCTGCGCCCGTTCCTCTAAATTCCGCGCATCGTTCACCGGGGTGTCCGCGCGCAAGCGGGCTGAGAATCGGACCAGCGTCCGTAAACCCGCCGAACCTGATCCGGGTCATGCCGGCGAAGGGAGTGAGTAAGCCTCTGGCGTCCGCGTTCTGCTGACAACCCGCCATCTGGCCAGACACCTGACGCGCATGATCCCTTTATTGACACGCCTGCACACCACAGGCTCAGAAAGGGATTATCCAATGAACAAGCCCATCAAGGACTTAAAGCCGATCAAGGTCGAAGCCTCGCCCTTCCCTGGCTCGAAAAAGGTCTATGAACCCGGCGTCCTCTTCCCCGACCTGCGCGTGCCGTTCCGCGAAGTCGCCCTGCAAAAAGAGGCCAATGAGCCGCCGGTCAGCCTGTACGACTCGACCGGCCCCTACACCGAGGAAGGCTTTGTGCCTCAGATCGACAAGGGCCTGCCGCGCGTGCGCGAAAAGCTGGTGCTCGATCGCGGCGACGTCGAATTTATCGAAGGCCGCAAGGTCAAGCCGGAAGACAATGGCAATGTCTCGGCCGAGCGTCTGGCGCCCGAATTCCCCAACCTGCCCAAGGTGATGCGCGGCAAGCCCGGACACAAGGTGACGCAGCTCGAATACGCCCGCGCCGGCATCATCACCGCCGAGATGGAATATATCGCTATCCGCGAAAACATCCGCCGCAAGCAGGACGCCGAAGTCATCCGCGATGGAGAAGACTTCGGGGCTTCGATCCCCGACTTTATTACGCCGGAATTTGTCCGTGACGAAGTGGCTCGCGGTCGCGCCGTCATCCCGGCCAATATCAATCACGCCGAAGTCGAGCCGATGATCATTGGCCGCAACTTCCTGGTGAAGATCAACGCCAATATCGGCAATTCCGCCGTCACCTCCTCGATGGAGGAAGAGGTGGACAAGATGGTGTGGGCGATCCGCTGGGGCGCCGACAATGTCATGGACCTTTCGACCGGCCGCAATATCCACAATATCCGCGAGTGGATTCTGCGCAATTCGCCCAACCCCATCGGCACCGTGCCCATCTATCAGGCGCTGGAAAAGGTCAATGGCGTCGCCGAAGACCTGACTTGGGAAGTCTATCGCGACACCCTGATCGAGCAGGCGCAGCAGGGCGTGGACTATTTCACCATCCATGCGGGCGTGCGCCTCGCCTATGTCCACCTGACGGCCAACCGCGTCACCGGCATCGTGTCGCGCGGCGGCTCGATCATGGCCAAGTGGTGTCTGGCCCACCATAAGGAAAACTTCCTCTACACCCATTTCGAGGAAATCTGCGACATCATGCGTGAGTATGATGTCACCTTCTCACTGGGCGACGGCCTGCGTCCCGGCTCGATCGCCGACGCCAATGACCGCGCGCAGTTCGCCGAGTTGGAGACGCTGGGGGAACTGACCAAGGTGGCGTGGGCCAAGGGCTGTCAGGTGATGATCGAAGGCCCCGGCCACGTGCCGATGCACAAGATCAAGGCCAATATGGACAAGCAGCTCGCCACCTGCGGCGAAGCCCCCTTCTATACGCTTGGGCCACTAACCACCGACATCGCGCCGGGTTACGACCACATCACCTCCGGTATCGGGGCGGCCATGATCGGCTGGTTCGGCACGGCCATGCTGTGCTACGTCACACCGAAGGAGCATCTGGGCCTGCCCGACCGCAACGACGTGAAGACGGGCGTGATCACCTATAAGATCGCCGCCCACGCCGCCGACCTCGCCAAGGGCCACCCCGCCGCCCGTGCGTGGGACGATGCGCTCAGCCGCGCGCGTTTCGACTTCCGCTGGGAGGATCAGTTCAATCTGGGCCTCGACCCGGACACGGCGCGCGCCTTCCACGACGAGACCCTGCCGAAAGAGGCACACAAGACGGCGCACTTCTGCTCGATGTGCGGGCCGAAATTCTGCTCGATGAAGATCACGCAGGAGGTCCGCGACTACGCGGCCAACATGACCGACAACGAAAAGGCGGACCTCGAAGCCGCGACGGGAATGGCGGAAATGTCTCAAAAGTTCAAGGATATGGGCTCAGAGGTCTATATCCCGGCCGAACCTGCGGAGTGATCGGCACGCTAGACCAAATCTCATAACCGGGCGCAGGTGACACCATCTGCGCCCTTTTCTCGTGCGGCCCGAGCCCCCCTCCGTCATCTTCGCCTACGCTCAGATGCCACCTCCCCCGGCACGCCGGGGGAGTAGGTGTACCGAAGGAGCCGTCGCTGTGGGAGGGTTACCTGCATCAGACACGCCGGGGGGAGTAGGTATGAGGAAGGGCTTGCCTTAAACCTACTCCCCCAGTTTACTGGGGGAGGTGGACCGGGACCGACAGGTGCCGGGACGGTGGGGGGGCTCGCTGCAAGCATTCACGTCAATGCCGTAGCGCCCGGTATTGATCTCGAGCCGCGCCCCTGCCACAGTCGGGCCATGCCCCGCCCCCATTCCCCGCTTCGCCGACTGCGGCTGCTGAAAGGCCTCAAGCAGAGCCATCTGGCCGAGCTGATGGGCGTGACGCAGACGACGGTGTCGCGCTGGGAAAGCGGGGCTCTGGCCCTGCCGGATGATCAGTGGCAGCGGGCGCAACGGCTTCTGGCCGACTCGGCGCAAGACGCCATCCTCAAACGGCTGGTGGAAACGTCGCAGCTCAGCGTGCACCTGATCGACGACCGCACGCACGATCTGCTGGCGGTTTCCCCATCGCGCGAAGGCCTGTGGCGGGCCGAGCCGGGGGCGTTTCTGGGCAAGTCCCTGATCCGCTATGCCTCTGAGGACATACTGGTCGCCGAAGCCTCGCTGGAGGGTTTGGGCTGGCGCGACGGACGCCTCAGCCGCATCGAGGTCGCTACCGGCCCCAACCACCATCCCATCGTCCCCATCGTCCAGAGCCGCCTGATCTGGGAACGGCTGTTGCTGTCGGACGGACGCGCCGCGCGGCTGGTGACGACGCTATAGCTCCAAGTCTCAAAGAGACTTGGCAAGGCCGACCGGCCGCCCGAGCTTGCGAGGAGCCCCATCTTCACTTTCTGCCGGCGTCTGAGCCGAAAAAGACCGCATAAAATATGCGTTGATCGTGCGCGCGCACGCCCGTATCGACGCAGACATGATCCGCATCGACTCGCATTGGCGTCCCATCCTGCTCCTGTGGTTTACCGGCGTGCTGGCCGCCGCCGCGCTGGGCAAGTTTGCCTCCCTAAGCCCGGTCATCTCCGCCGATCTTAAGCTGTCGCGCGTCGAAGCTGGCTGGCTGGTGTCACTTATAGAGACCGGCGGAGCCAGCCTCGGCATCATTGCCGGTTTGCTGATTGCACGGTTAGGCAGTCGCAAGGCGCTGTTGTACGGCATGGGATTACTGACCGTCGGCGGTCTGATCGGCGCGCTGATCCCCGGCCTGTGGACGCTGTTTACCGCCCGCCTGATCGAAAGCGCCGGCTATCTGATGGTGGTCATTGCCGCGCCATCCTTGATCGCCACGGTCGCGCGGCCGCAGGATCGGGGGGCGGCGCTCACCCTGTGGAGCACCTTTGTTCCGGCAGGCTTTGCCATCGGCATGGGCCTCAGCGGCGTTTGGCTGCTGTTTACCGGCTGGCGTACCGTGCTGGTGGTGTGGGCGCTGCTGGCCGGGGCCGCCCTGTTCGCCGCCGTCCGCACCCCGGTGGTCGAGACGAAAAGCGAAACCCGGCTCGTATGGCCGCCCCTGCCCGTCTGGCTGATGTGCGTCGGGTTTGGCTGCTACACCAGCCTGTTCGTCGGCCTGATTGCCATGTTCCCGCTGTTCCTCACCGAACAGGGGCAGTCGCCATCGGTCGCCGCCACCGTTACCGGCCTCGCCTCGGCCGCGACTCTAAGCGGCGCGTGGGCCGCCGCGCAGGCCCTGCACCGCGGGCAGCGGGCGCGCTGGATCGCCTTATGCGCAGGCCTGCTGGTGCCCGCCGCTCTGGCCTGCCTGATCTTTATCGGCGGTCCTCCGCTGTGGCTGGCGGGGCTGATTATCGCGCTTAACGCCATATCCGGCATAGGCTCCAGCCTCGTCTTCGCCCGCCTGCCGCATATGAGCCCCGGCCTCAATGTCGCTGCCGCCAATGGCGTCCTGACGCAGTTCGGGGCGGGCGGCTCGCTGATCGGCCCGCCATTACTCGCAGCCATTGCCGGGCACTGGGGCTGGACGGCGCTGGGCCCGGCAGTCGTAGTCGGTTCGCTGGCGGCGCTGGGCCTGATGATCGCCGCCGAACGCACCGCCAGACGCGAAAATAAATAACGCATGAGCGCCTTGCCCTACCGTGCACTAGTGGCTTGACGCCCGTCGAAACCCCCGGAATAACGGTCTCATGTACAGGGTTGAGGGCTTTTTCCGGAAGATAACTTGCTGGTTCCGCAAACGCGAGGACCAGACGGCGTTTCGTTATGGCGTGGCCGTGGCCTTCTTCGGCGTGGCGCTTGGCCTGCGCTTCGTCAGTGACAAGGCCCTGCCACCCGGCTTTCCCTTCCTGACCTTCTTCCCGGCCGTCATGCTAACGGCGTGGCTGGTCGGCCTCTGGCCGGGTATCCTCTGCGCGGCACTTAGCGCGCTGGCCGCGTGGTTTTTTTTCATCCCGCCGGTTTTCAGCTTGGACGTCAGCCCGCCGGTGCTGGTGGCTCTGGGCTTTTTCCTGATCGTCTCCGCCGTCGATATCGCCGTCATCCACGGTATGCGGCTGGCGCAGGCAAAATTGTCAGTCGAACGCAACACCAATGCCGCCCTGGTGGTGCATCAAAAGACGCTCTATGCCGAGCTTCAGCACCGCATCGCCAACAATCTGGCTTTCGTGGCCAGTATGCTCACCCTGCAATCGAAAAAGCTGGAGGGCAATCGCGAGGCCACCGATGCCCTGACCGACGCGCGCCTGCGGCTGGAAACCCTGTCGCGTATCCATCGCAAGCTGTACGACCCGGACAATGTCAATGTGCCGCTGCGCACCCTGCTGCGCGACATTGCCGAAGACGTGCTGCACACCCGCGACGGACGTATACGGCTGGAGGTCGAGGTGCCCGACATCACCCTGCCCGCCGAACAGGTGATGACCCTGTCGCTGTTCGTGGTGGAGGTGCTGACCAATTCGCTGAAACACGCCTTCAGCGCCGGTCAGGGCGCGGTCACCATACGCCTCGATGACACGAAGCCCGACGTGCTTGTGCTGTCGATCCGCGACGATGGCCCCGGCCTGCCCAGCGGCTTTGACCTCGCGGCCTCCAAAAGTCTGGGGATGCGGATATTGCACAGCTTTGCCCGCACGCTGAAAGGCGACGTGGCCTTCACCAGTGATCGCGGCCTGAAAACCTGCCTGACCTTCGCCCGCCTGGCCTGAAAAGCGGCGGAGACCGGACCCGACGAAGGACTAAACAAATCCAGATGCCTACCTAAAAATCCCGCGCGCCCTCTTTCGCCGGGCGGACGAACCGCCTATATTAGGTGTGTTCCTCCGGGAACTATGGGGATAAACGCCCACGTAATAAGCGGACTGGACCCGGGTGCGATTCCCGGCGGCTCCACCATTTTCCTCCGTTTGCGGAGCTTATATGGGGCCGATCAGCATCGACAGACGTGTAAAGGTGTAGCCTTCCCTCAGTTTGAGCCTCTGTGATCGGCTCAAAATTATAGTTGCGAACGATAACTTCGCTTCGGATCAAGCTCTTGCTGCGTAATGCGGCGGATCTAATCCACCTAAACTCCTAGGGCTTAAGCTCCCTAGGCGGGGCCCGGCGAGGGCCTGGCAACAGAACCTCGCCACTTCCTCCACATTCCGATCAGGCCCTCGCCAATTGTAAGTGAAGATGGGGGACGCCTGGCAACAGAAGTCCAGCACTTCCTCCCTCCAAAGCCATCACAAGTCGGGGAAATCTCGCACCTGCGGGCATTTTGCTGTTTTGTTTCAGCCGCACCGTGTTAAGTCTGAGGCAGACTCATTCACCCAATGCAGGTGCCCCGCCCGACATGACCGATACGCCGTCCGTCATTGACCACATGGATTATGCGACCCTGACCCAAAACGCGCTGCGCGGTGTGATCCGTGAAGCCCTGATCAAGGCGTCGCATCCGCACGGCCTGCCCGGAGATCACCATTTCTACGTCACCTTTCTGACGCGCGCCGAAGGCGTGACCATCCCGGACGACCTGCTGAAACGTTATCCGCGCGACATCACCATCGTGTTGCAGCACCAGTATCGCGAACTGAAGGTCGATGGTGACCGCATCAGCGTGACGCTCAGCTTTGGCGGCGTGCCCAAGGTGCTGCGCTTCCCCCTGTCGGCCATCACCCGCTTCTATGACCCCAGCGTGCAGTTTATCCTCGAATTCGACGTCGAAGAACCTCTGGAAGCCAATGACGATGAGGGCCTGATCGCGGAGCCGGCCACAGCGACTGATGGGGCCAAACCGGCAGAGCTCGATCCCGACACCCCGCCCCCCGATACGGGCCCCAAGGTCGTCTCGCTTGATCAGTTTCGCAAGAAGTAGCCTTCGCCTTCGCAGGGTTTCGCCACATGCGCCGACCGTCTGCCCGCCTGATAGCCCTGCTCACCGCCGGGTGCCTCGTTCTGGGGCTGAGCCTGCCGGCCGTGGCGGCCACCCCGGTGCCGCCGGTTGAAGCCCCGCCCGTCGAAGCCGCGCCGCCACCGGCAAGCCCGGCCCAGACACCGCGGCCCGCGCGGAAGACCCCACGGCGGGCCGCACCTGCGCCCGCCGTGACTGAACCCGCCTCGGTCAATCGTCCGGTCAGCCCGGAAGACATCGAATCCTTTACCGACGCCACCGTCTCTGCCCTGATGCAGCGCGACCATGTGCTGGGCGTGACGGTCGCCGTGGTGCAGGGCGGCACGCCGCTTCTGATCAAGGGCTATGGCTATGACCGCCTGACGCCGCGTCGGCCGGTCGATGCGCGCACCAGCCTGTTCCGCATCGGCTCGATCACCAAGACCTTTACCTGGATCGCCGTGCGTCAGGAGATAGAGGCCGGGCGCATCCAGCTTGATGGTCCCGTCGCCGCCTATCTGCCCGAAGATATCTTTGCCAAGGACCGGCGCTTCAAACCGATCCGTATGCGCGACCTGATGGCCCACACGGCGGGGTTTGAGGACACCTCTCTGGGCCACCTCTTCCGTCTCGAAGACGGGCGCATCGAATCGACTGACACCTATTTCCGCCGCCATGCGCCGCAGCGCATCCGCGAACCGGGCAGCTTCGCCACCTATTCCAACTATGGGGCCGCGCTGGCCGCCCGCGCGGCCGCCCGCACGGCTGAGGCGAAGGATGTGCCCACCCTGATGGAAGCCCGCATATTCCGGCCGCTGGGCCTCGGCTCGACCACCCTGCGCGAGCCCTACGATCCGGCGCTGATCCACCCCAATGCCGCCGCCGAAGGCTTGCCTGCGCCCATGCCGGGGGGCCTGTCCGACCGCCTGTCGCAGGGCTTTATCTGGGATGGGGCCACCTTCCGGGCGCAGCCCTTCGACCACGCCCTGCCCATGGCCGGGGCGCTGGGGGCTTCGACCACCGCTGTCGACATGGCGCGCTATATGTCCCTGCTGCTGGACAATGGCAGCCTCGACGGTGTGACCCTGTTCGGACCGGCCTCGGCTCAGGCCTTCCGCTCGCCACTTCTGACCATGCCGAAGGGTTATAATGGCTGGGCGTCCGGCCTGCGTATCGGGGAGACGGCACAGGGGCTGAAGACCTATGGTCATACGGGCGCGACCCTGTGGTTCAACGCCAATATGATTTTGGTGCCCGAACGCAATCTGGGCATCTTCATCGCCGCCAATACCGAAACCGGCGACACGCTGACGCGCGCCTATCCCGAACTGCTGATCCAGCACGTCGAAGGCGGCGTGACCCCCGCCCCGCGTCAGCCGCCGCAGACCTATGCCGCCGATCGCGCCTATTTCGACTCCTTGCGCGGGGCCTATGTCTCGACGCGGCGGGCCTATGGCGGGTTGGAAGGGGCGGTAACGCGGCTGATCAACACGGTGGAGGTCGATGCCGATGCGCAGGGCCGCCTGATCGTCTCCGCGCCCGACGGGTCCTCGGCTTATGTCGCGGCGGCGGCGCGCGGCTTCTTCATCCCGCAGGCGGCCAATCCGCTGGGGCCGCAGATCGGCAATGACGGCCTGCATTTCCTGTTCAGACCGCAGGGCGGCCGCGCCACCGCCTTTGAAACCAGCGCCAATATGGCGCGCTATGAGCGCGTGGGCTGGGTGCACCGGCCTTCGACCCTGTATAATCTGACGGCGCTCATGCTGGGTTCGTGCGTGCTGGTGCTGATGGGGCTGAGCCGCGTGGGTCAGCGCGACCACCCGACCGAAGCGCAGGTCGCGGCGACGTGGATGTCCTACGCCACCGCTGCTGTGTGGATACTGGCCATCGCCCTGTTCAACAACTGGCGTCAAGGGTTAAGCGGCGACCCCAGCGCCCTGTTCACCCACTGGCCCAGCGGTCAGTTGCAAATGGCGTCGTGGCTGGCGGTGCTGGCGTCTCTGGCCACCCTGTTTCAACTCGGCAGCCTCTACCGCGTCTATGAGGAAGCCAACTATCATTCCGACGGCTGGGCCCTGTGGCAAAAAGCGGCGCATACGGCGCTAAACATCGGCTGGCTGTGCTATGCTATCCTGCTGATGAGCTGGGGCGCGCTCACGCCTTGGGGGTAAACCCGGCCCCCTACCGCTTCAGCGCATAGACGCGGATATGGATTTGCTCGCGTTCGCCTTCAAAGCGTTCGACCAGCAGCCGTGCCACCTGACTGTCGTCGTGGAAGACAAACCCCTTGATGGCATCGAGCAGCGCCTTGGCGAGGTTATCGAGGTCCATCCACGGCGGATCACCGACGTGCTCCATGCGGATTTCGACCGCATAGTCACCCCAGGCCGGACGCGCCCCCCGCCACTCTTTGCGAAAAAACTCATAGACCAGCGGCTTGTAATATTTGGCCTGCGTCGTCAGACCATCAATGAAGAGTTCAATCCCCTCATCGGTTTCCCGCGCCCGCACCTTGCCAAAGACGGTCCAAGTCACGGCACGGTCCTCACCGGCACCGTAATATCGCAGATCGAAAAATCCGCGCCTTTTTCGGCCCGCTTCGCCTTGACCAGCGTCGCAAAAGCCGCGCCTGTGGGGTTCATGATCTCCAGTTTCGGGCGCTCGGCCAAGGGCATATCGGCCAGCAACTGTACCTGAGCCATCGCATCGGGTTGCACCGGGGGTTCACCCACCCTTAGCGCCGCCAGCGCGTCGAACCCCGACACGACGCGGCCCACCACCGTATAGTCGCGGTCCAGTCGCGTGACCGTATCGCGCATCAGATAAAGCTCGCTATTGGCCGAGTCTCTGGCCTCCCCGCGCCCCATACCCAACACACCGCGGCAGTGCGTCCCCCAGGCCCGCACGGCGTGACTGCCGTCACTGGCGGGCGGCATATGCCGGTCGGTCATCGCCACATAGGGCACCGCGCCGATAAAGCCGGTCGTCGCCCCGTCGGGTTGCGCCACAACCATGTGAGGCGCGGTCTCAGCCAGTTTGAACACCGCCTCCAAAGGCAGATCCGGCAGAGGGCTGCGACCGCCATCCTTATTGTTCGGATTGCCGGTCTGGGCCACGAAATGATCAATCACGCGATGGAACAGCAGGCCGTTATAAAAGCCCTGCCGCGTCAGGTCTTTGATGCGCGCCACACCCTGCGGCGCCATTTGCGGGCTGAGGGCGATGATCACCCGCCCCTGAGTCGTCTCCATGACCAGCGTGTTGTCGGCATCCAGCGGCGTCCAGTCCTGCGCGGTCGCTGCCGTCGCCAGCGCCGCCAGCGCCGCAATGACGCCCGCCCCCCACGCCTTCATCACGCCTTCTCCACGAAACTATCGATGACCTTCTTCTCGCCCGAAATATCGAAATTGACCACCAGCTTGTTGCCTTCGGTTTCGACCACATGACCATAGCCGAACTTGCTGTGAAAGACGCGGGTGCCCACGCTGAGGCCCTTGGAGGGTTGCGGCTTGGCGGCCGGCGGGCGGTGCGGCTGCGGCTTTTTCTCCAGCCGGCTCATATCGACGCCGGACAGGCGGTCGCTGAACCGGCCCTCGGTTTTCGTTTCGCTTTTGGTATGGTTAGGCTGATATCCGGCGCGGTCCCAACGCGACTGCTCAGACTGCCAGCCCGCCTGATTATAGCCGGTTTGCGAGGTCGCCTCGACGTGGTCGATGGGCATTTCGTCGATAAAGCGTGAGGGTATCTGGCTGGTCCAGCGGCCGAAGACCTGCCGATTGGCAACGAAAGAAACCCGCGCGATCTCCCGCGCCCGCGTCAGGCCGACATAGGCCAGCCGCCGCTCCTCCTCCAGCCCTTTCAGGCCGTTTTCGTCCATCGAGCGCTGCGACGGGAAGACGCCCTCTTCCCAGCCTGGCAGGAAGACCACCGGAAACTCCAGCCCCTTGGCGGCGTGCAGGGTCGAGATTCGCACGCTGTTCTCGCCATTGTCGCGCTCAAGGTCCATGACCAGCGACACATGCTCCAGATAGGCTTCGAGGTTTTCGAAGTCCTGCATGGCGTTCATCATTTCCTTGAGGTTGTCGATGCGCGTCCCGCCCGATGTCTTATCGGCGCGCTGCATGTCGTAATAGCCGCTCTCGGTCAGCACCATATCGAGCAGGGCGTCGTGCGCTGTGCTTTTCAGCGCCGCCACCCAACGGTCATAATCGCGCAGGAAACCGACCAGCGGCGTTTTGGCCCGCGCCGGCAGTTCATCGGTCTGCACCAGATCACGCACGGCGGCCATGACGCTCTGCCCGGCCAATCGCGCCTGCATCAAGAGCTTCTGCACCGTGGCGTCGCCAATGCCGCGCTTGGGCACATTGACGATACGCTCAAAGGCCAGATCATCGTCTTCGGACTGGATCAGGCGCAGATAGGCGATGGCGTCGCGGATTTCCGCCCGCTCGAAAAAGCGCGGGCCGCCCACCACCACATAGGGGATTTGCAGCATCAGGAAGCGTTCTTCAAAGGCCCGCATCTGAAACGAGGCGCGCACCAGCACGGCCATATCCGAATAGGCACGGCCCTGCTTTTTCAGGCGCTCGATATCCTCAGCGACGCCCTGCGCCTCGGCCGCGCCGTCCCACAGGCCCTGCACGCGCACCTTTTCGCCACCCTGCTGATCGGTGAACAGGGTCTTGCCCAGACGCGCGCTGTTGGCGCGGATCAGGCCTGACGCAGCCGACAGGATATGCTGGGTCGAGCGGTAGTTGCGCTCCAGCCGGATCACCTTGGCGCCCGGATAGTCGCGCTCGAACTTGAGGATGTTATCGACCTCGGCCCCGCGCCAGCCATAGATCGACTGATCGTCATCACCGACGCAGCAGAGGTTGCGGTTGGCATTGGTGAGAATCCGCAGCCACAGATACTGCGCGATATTGGTGTCCTGATACTCGTCCACCAGCACGTACTTGAAACGGCGGTGATAGTGTTCGAGGATGTCCGGATGTTCGCTGAGGATTTTCAGCGTGTGCAGCAAAAGGTCACCGAAATCGCAGGCGTTCAACACCCGCAGGCGCTCCTGATACTCGGCATAGAGTTCCGGCCCTTTATTGAAAGCAAACTGCGCGCCTTCGTCGGCGGTCATCTTCGCCACCTTGTCCGGCGTCAGCCCCTTATTCTTCCACTGATCGAGGAAGTGCGCCATCAGCTTGGGCGGGAAACGCTTGGTGTCGATGCGCCGCGCCTCCATGATCTGCTTGAGCAGGCGCGTCTGATCATCGTCATCGATAATGTTGAAGCTCGACTTCAGCCCCACCAGTTCGGCATGACGGCGCAGCATCTGCGCGGCGATCGAGTGGAAGGTGCCGAGATTAGACAGGCCTTCCGCCGATGGACCCACCAGCCGCATCGTGCGCTCACGCATTTCGCGCGCCGCCTTGTTGGTGAAGGTGACGCAGAGGATTTCCCACGGTTTGGCCAGACCCTGCGCCAGTATGTGCGCGATGCGCGTGGTCAAAACGCGCGTCTTGCCCGTACCCGCGCCAGCCAGAACCAGCACCGGCCCTTCGGTCGAACGCACGGCGTCGGCCTGTTCGGGGTTCAGACCCTTGAAAAAATCGCTGCTGAAAGAGGCCCCGTTCACCGAGGCCCGCTGACTGATGGGGATGGAAACGTCTTCGTTCATGCCCCTCAGTCTAGACCGTTCGCCGGGCGGAACCAAACGGAAACATCAAGCTTTGCCGCTTATGCACAGGCCCGCCCCGCCCCTCAGACGGCCTCTGGCTTGCGTTTCTTGCTATTGCTGGCTTTTTGCTGCACGTAGGCCAGTGCCGACAGGCGACAGAAGGAGGCCAGCAGGCTTTCGCCGCGTTTGGTATCCAGTTCGGCAATCAGCGCCGCCAGACTGATTCGGCGCTCCTTGGCCATCGTCTCCAGCACCGCCCAAAACTCCGGCTCCAGTGCCACAGAGGTCGCGTGTCCGGCAAGATTAACCGATCTCTTTCTTAAACCCGGCATAGTGTCCCTCCTGTCCAGGCAACGCTTTGCAGCATCAACACGCCCCCGGCGACGCTGCACTCTTTGTGAATTCAATGGACGATATCGGTATAAACCCAACAATTCTGATTTATTATTGTGGTAATATTAAACCGCTACATCCATGGCCGTGAAAAAACCATGTAAACTCTTGTCATTTTACATAAAAACGTCAACTGTTTTCGGAATTATCCACATCCTTACGTTTTTGCCCGTCGAGCAACCGCTCGCGGCGCGCCTCGTCCTCTCGCGCCGCACGGCGCAGATGACCCGGCAACCCGAAAGTGACGCGGTTCTGAGCGGCCTGCGCCTTGTCGCGCTCGCGCTGTCGCGTCTTGCGCGCCTTGTTCAGATTGATCACGTCACTCATGAATTTACTCAGGGTCTTGATCGGGCCGCAAACTCCGGACCGGTGCATTTTTTAAACGCAGAGTCAATGATCGTTCATTATACAGCGCTGCCGTTGCAAATAAAAGAAAATTAAGCTGCGTTCGAAACTAAAGCCTTTATAATTTTCATCAAAACACCGTTACACCAAAAACGCAACCCCTCGCTTTATTCTTCTTTTCCGGAACTTACGCATGACCCTCATTCTCAACATTCTGTGGTTCATCTTCGGCGGCTTTGCGGCCGGTCTGGCCTGGTGTCTGGGCGGCTGCCTGCTGGCCATCACCATTGTGGGCCTGCCGTGGGCCGGGGCCGCCTTTCGCATCGCCGGCTTCAGCTTCTTCCCGTTTGGCAAGGCCATTGCCGACCGCGATCTCATGACCGGTCAGGGCGATCTGGGTACGGGCGGCATGGGCGCGCTGATGAACATTGTGTGGATTCTTCTGGGCGGTTGGTACATCGCCCTGGGTCATCTGGTTCTGGCGCTGGCTCAGGCGGTAACCATCATCGGCATTCCGTTTGCCCTCAAAAATGTGCAACTGGCGTGGCTGGCTCTGGCCCCCGTCGGCAAGATCGTCATTGAAAAGCCCTGATCCCCTCCTGTAGATATCCGGAAAACCTGTTCCGGAGAGTCAGATGGATTTGGATCGACGCACCCTGATGACCAGCGGGCTGGGCCTCGGCGTGGCCGCCACCTCCGGTGCCCTGGCCCAGGCGCCGGGCGGCGGCACAGAGCTTAAGGACCTGCGCGGCACACCTCTGCCGCCAGAAACGACGGAATATGTCGATCTGTGGCCAAAGGGGCCGGCGGGTCTGCTCAAGACCGAACTGAGCGAAGTTGTCAAAACCGCCCCCACCCCGCCCCGGCGCCGACTGGTCAACGGGGTGATCCGTCCGCGTCTGGCCGTCTATCGGCCGCAAAAGCCCAATGGCGGCGCACTGCTGGTCATTCCGGGCGGCGGCTACACCTATATCTCGGTCGATAACGAAGGCCACAATGTCGGCCGTGTGTTTTCGGCGCAGGGCCTGACTGTCTTCGTCCTCTACTATCGCCTGCCCGCCGAAGGCTGGGCGCAGGCGTCGGATGTGCCCTTGATGGACGCCCAGCGCGCCATGCGCCTGATCAAGGCGCGCGCCAAAGACTTCCAGATCGATCCAGCGCGCGTCGGCGTAATGGGGTTCAGCGCGGGGGGCCACCTGTGTGCTTCACTGGCCACCGGTTATGGTGCCCCCGTCTATGCGGCTGTCGATGCCATAGACGCGCAGGACGCCCGCCCCTACCTGTGCGCGCCGATCTATGCGGTTATTTCGATGAAGCCCGGCCTGACCCACGCCGGGTCGCGCAGCAACCTCATCGGGGCCAATGCCAGCGAGGAGATCACCGCCCGCTATTCGACGGAAAATCACGTCACACCGCAGACACCCCCGGCCTTTCTGCTGCACGCCGAAGACGACGGAGCCGTGCCGGTCGAAAACACCCTGGCCTTCCGCGCGGCGCTGAAAGCGGCCGGGGTCAGTGTCGAAACCCACCTTTACCCGAAGGGCGGGCATGGCTTTGGCATCCTGTCGCCCGCCATGCCGTGGAGCGATCTGTTCCTGCATTTCGCGCGACAACAGGGCCTGTATAGCCAGACAAATGCCTCGTAAACCATTCGAAACTTATCGCAGGGTCAACTGTAACCTTGTTAAATACTTTTCATGACTCAGGTTTAATTTGACCCGGATCGCCGGTTGCGAGATGTGTGATGAGGCAGGGTCTGGCTTTTCGGACGTCTGCAGATGTTGGAAACCCTGTTGATGCGCGTACTGGCCTGCACATCCCTGACCCTGCTGCTGCCTCTGGTCTGTCCGGAGAGGGCGTTGGCCGGTGAAAACCGGATCGAACTGCAAAATCTGGCCGCCCGCGTGGTGGTGGTGACGCAGGCGCGTCAGGACATCGATGTGCGCGTCAAAACCGGCCCCCGCAACATGCCTCAGATCACGCTGCGCCGTCAGGGCGACCGCGTCATCGTCAACGGCAATGTCAGTGGTCGCGATCAGTCGTGCGGCGGTGGCGGCAGCAGCCTGTTTGCCTTCAATATCGGCGACCGCAGCGTCACCACGGTCAAGGTGGCCGGCATGGGGCACCTCAACCTGTCTGACCTGCCGACCGTCTATGTCTATGCCCCGCAGGATATGGAGATCGTCAGCAAGGGCGCGGTCTATGGCAATGTATCGGAGGCCAGCAGCCTGAAGCTCAGTGTGCAGGGTTGCGGTGACTGGAACGTCGGCCCCGTGCGCGGCGCCCTGACCCTGATCAATAGCGGCTCCGGCGACACCCATGCCGCCAGTGGCGGCGACAGCGAAATCGTCAGCACCGGATCCGGCGATGTGCATATCGGCGGCGTGCGCTCGCTCAAACTGTCGCAGTCCGGCTCCGGCGATGTCAGTGTCGGCTCAGTCAGCGGCACCCTGTCGGCGGCAAGCGCCGGATCGGGCGATATCAGCATCGGTGCGGTCAGCGGTCCGGTCGAAATCAGCATGAACGGGTCCGGCGACGTGGTGGTGGCCAAGGGCCGCAGCCCGACGCTGAAAATCGCCGTGGCCGGGTCGGGCGACGTGCATTTTGGTGGCGAAGCGAAGATGGTCGAAGCCGCCGTGGTCGGCTCAGGCGACGTGTTTGTCGCGCGCGCCACCGGCACGGTTCAGAAGAAAGTGCTGGGGTCCGGCGACATCAATATCGGTGGCCAATAAACAACCCCCAATAATACCCCCCCGCAATCCAGCCTCTGCGGATCAGCTAAAATCATCTGTGTCGCGCAGACGCCGACGCATGACCGCCCGCAAAATGGATACGCCCACGATCAACGGCGACAAGGCCATGATGTAGAGCTTGCGCCATATGGTATCAGCGCGCTTCAGGAAATAATAGACCAGACCGAGCCCCTTGTTCGTTTCGACGAATAGGGGGTCAACACGCGACGTATGGCCTTCGTGGACGACCTCGGCCCTGGGGTGGAACAGCACCGCGCCGCCTTTTCTGCGGATACGCCAGCACAGGTCGATATCTTCAACATGCAGGAAGAAGCGCGTATCAAAGCCGCCGACCGCCAGAAAGTCGGCGCGGGCAATGCAGAAGCAGGCCCCCGACACTGCGGCCACCGGCACAGGGCTCTCCGGCAGGGACTCATCTTCACGGTGAATTTCGTAGGCGCGCAGGAAAGGCAGATATTTCGACAAACGCATCAACGACACCAGTGTGGTGATCGGTGTGACTTCCCCGCGCCGTGACCCGCGTTGTTCGGTGCCGTCCGGATTGAGGACGCGCGCCCCCACCAGACAGGGCCTTGGCATACTTAGCGCTGTATCGACCAGCGCCTCGACCGCACCATCACACAGTATGGCGTCGGGATTGAGGAAGACGACCCATGGCTGACTGGCCAGTTGGGCCCCCATATTGGCGGCACGTGCAAAGCCGATATTGCCATGCCCCTGCACCAGCAGAACCCGCTCATAGGCCTCGTCGATTTCGCGCAACAGCTCAATCGTGCGCTCCGACGACCCATTATCCACGACGATCACTTGCTTGACCGCGACTTCCGACAGCACGCGTTCGATACAATCGAACAGGATGCGTCCGGTGCGGTAAGCAATAATCACCACCGTTACGCCGCGTGTGTCGCGCGAGGGCAGGACAATATCTGTGCCAGGCACAAGATTCGCCGCCTCATCCGCCGCCAGTCTTTGGGCCTTGATCAGGTCTTTGATGGTAGGCGGAAGAGTACGTTTCATACGGCGGCTTTAAAAACTTATTTCAAATCAGGCGGCAGGCTTTCGGTACGCAACTGTTCAGCGGCACTATCGACCGACAAAACGGTCTGCCCTTCCTGACCCAAATAACGCAGGGCCACCTCACCGGTTTCGGCTTCTTTGCGGCCGACCACCGCGATCACCGGCACCTTGGCCAGCGAATGCTCGCGGATCTTGTAGTTAATCTTCTCATTCCGCAGGTCTGTGTCAACCCTGAGTCCTGCCGAACGCAATTTTGACGCAACCTGTTGCGCGTAATCATTAGCATCAGACGTGATCGGTGCCACTACCACCTGTATGGGAGCCAGCCATAACGGGAACTTACCCCCGTAATTTTCGATCATTATGCCGATAAAGCGCTCGAAAGAGCCCAGAATGGCGCGGTGTAGCATCACCGGACGCTGACGCGACCCGTCTTCGGCGACGTATTCCGCCCCCAGACGCTCCGGCAGCACGTAGTCGAGCTGGATCGTGCCGCAGGTCCAGGTACGGCCGATGGCGTCGCGCACGATGAAGTCGAGTTTCGGCGCATAGAAGGCCCCGTCGCCTTCGGCAATAACCGGTTCCACACCCGCGGCGCGCGCGGCCTCGGCCATCTGCGCCTCGGCCTTGTCCCAGAACTCATCCGAGCCCGCGCGCACCTCCGGACGGGTGGCCAGCGCGATATGCTCGGCCTGCATCCCCAGATCGGCGTGGACCTGACGGCAAAGGGTGATGAACTTCGTCGTCTCTTCGACGATCTGGTCTTCGCGGCAGAAGATGTGCGCGTCATCCTGCGTGAAGCCGCGCACGCGCATCAGGCCGTGCAGCGAGCCCGACGGCTCATAGCGGTGGCAGGCCCCGAACTCAGCCATGCGGATCGGCAATTCTTTGTATGAACGCAGACCGACCTTGAAGATCTGTACGTGGCCGGGACAGTTCATCGGCTTCAGCGACAGGGTTTCGCCTTCGACCGTCTCGCAGACGAACATGTTGGGGCGATACTTGTCCCAGTGGCCGGACTTTTCCCAGAAGGTGCGGTCCAGCACCTGCGGCGTCTTGACCTCGACATAGCCGGCGGCATCGAGACGGCGGCGCATATAGGCCTCCAGCGTCCGCCACAGCGTCCAGCCGTGCGGGTGCCAGAAGACCATGCCGCGCCCCTCTTCCTGCATGTGGAAGAGGTTCATCTGACGGCCCAGCTTGCGGTGGTCGCGCTTTTCGGCCTCTTCGAGGCGCGTAATATAGGCCTGAAGGTCTTCTTCGGAGGCCCAGGCCGTGCCGTAGATGCGCTGAAGCTGCGCATTATTGTGGTCGCCGCGCCAGTAGGCCCCGGCCAGCTTGGTCAGCTTGAAGGCCTTGCCGATAAATTTCGACGACGGGAAATGCGGCCCGCGGCACAGGTCTTTCCAGGTGTCGCCGTGGCGATAGACGGTGATCGTTTCCGTGCTGGGCAGGTCGCGGATGATCTCGGCCTTATAGTGTTCGCCGATCTCTTCAAAATGCTGGATGGCCGCGTCGCGTTCCCACACTTCGCGCACGATCTTGTCGTCGCGATCGACCAGCTCCTTCATCTTCTTTTCGATCTTGGGCAGGTCGTCGAGGCTGAACGGCTCATCGCGCGCAAAGTCGTAATAGAAGCCGTCCTCGATGGCCGGGCCAATGGTGACCTGCGTGCCGGGGAACAGCTCCTGCACCGCCTGCGCCAGCAGGTGAGCCGTGTCGTGGCGGATGACTTCCAGGAGGGCCGGATCGTCGCGCGTCAGGATTTCGATGGAGGCGCTGCCCTCGATGGGGCGGTCGAGATCGTAAAGCTCTCCGTTGAGGCGGAGCATCGCCGCCTTTTTGGCGAGAGACTTGGACAGACCCTCCGCTATGCTGCGTCCGGTTGCGCCCGGCTCATAGGAACGAACGGCGCCATCGGGAAAGGTCAGGTCAATCATATGTCACTCTTTCAGTATGCTCAGCCCCTACGACAGGCCAGAGCGTTCGGTTAAGCCGCGCCCCTACGACAGGCGACGGCAGTCATTTGAGCGCATCCCGAAAAGTGTTTAGCGGTTTTCGGACCGAGATGCGCGGCACTAATTCACGTCTTTTGGCGGCACCGGATCGTATCCGTGGCCCCCGCCGGGACGGCACCGGCAGATACGCTTAAATCCCAACCATGAACCTTTTATGGGGCCATGCACGATCAGGGCTTCGGCGGTATATTCCGAACAGGTCGGCGCAAAGCGACAGGCCTGCCCGATCAGGGGCGACAGGCTGAGCTTATAGGCCCTGAGCCCCGTCTTCACGGCCTTGGCATAGAGACGCCCCATGCGGCAATACCTTTTTGGCGAAAAGTATCAACTGTTTCCGACATTTTGCTCTGAATGGCAATGCCGGACGCAATCTGATCACGCAACAATCACTTGACGATCACGGATTCGTGATCAATCCTCACTCCATTGAAAGAGGAGATATGGGGATGAAAATCATAGCCGTTGCGTTTCTCACCATAAGCCTTTCGCTTGCGGGTTGCGGAAAATACGCCATTGGGCCGGACCTCGACAAACTCCCCACGCCTTTTGATCAGGTGTCAGAAGTGACCCTTAACGGGCCAGATGGTTTTAAAGCGACTCTAGGCCACAAGGCGGAGGGCGATCAGATTGTCATGAGTCACGACATTCTGGGTGGCAAAACCTATAGAGCGGATGTTACTTACGTCCCGTTTTTGCCACGCATCGCTGAAACCAATGCCGAACGGCGTGACTACTGGCTGGCAGGGTTGAACTTCACTCAAATCCCTGACAGGTCCGTGTATGTCATTCTGCGCTACCCACACGGGCAGACACTGACCAAAGGCGCTCAGGTCGAATACCTTATCGTTGAATGCACCCACATTACATCGAAGTCCAGCAAAGCACCTGAAGAGATTGCTGTAGAAAAAAGCGCGGATGATAAGCCCGCTCCACCTAAGCCGCTCGTCAAAAAATCTATCCATCCGGAAACCGATGATTTCTTAGACTCCATCTACGACAGCAAGCCTGATTTTAATATCAACCGATGTGAATTGGATAATAAAGATGAGGCCAGAACCTTGGGGCCGGCAGTTCTTGAGCGTTACACCCGCATTCAACAGCACGCACTTCAGATCGCCAAAAGCGACGAAGAGCGAACTGAAGCATTGAAGCCTTTCGAATGGCAGGCCTTGACCGTCGAATAATCAGCCCGCCTTACCCGCCGCCTCAACCGTGGTCTCCAGCGCCAGCAGCGGTGAAGGCGCTTAACGTCAAAAGGGCTCCCAAACGGGAGCCCTTTCACTTGGAGCTTCATCCCCAAAAAGGCTTACAACCTCTCTGGTAAAATATGAGGGTCGATTGACGTTCGTGGCTTGAAGCGGAATGATTTTGAATGGAAGTATCATCCCGCTCTAAATTTTTGTTTTGTCGCGATATTTTTGTCAAAAGCCGCTCACACTTTTCGCCATATCGCTCTAGAAGCGGCGCACATACGACACTTTCAGTGTGTCAAAATCAGCCTCGTCCAGCTTGTAACGGGTCAGATCACCCCGAACGCCGTGAACGCCGCCCTTAAAGAGATAGCGCAGACCAACACCGAAGGCCGGGCCTTCTTCCTGCTCATCAGCGGAAACGTTACCGCTTTTGGCTTCGATGGAAACCGCAGCAAAACCAACACGTCCGAGCAGGTCGAGATTATCTGCAACCGGCAAAGAACCAACCAGATAAACGCCTGCCGTGCGCTTGATCTTAGCGTCAACGAAAACGCTGCCGACCTGATAGCGTTTTTCCGAGACACCTAGGCCCAATTCTGCCTCAGCGGCAAAATTACGGTTGAGGTTATATCCGCCAACAAACTGGACGACGTTGAATCTCTCACCATCAGCATCCAGAACACCGGCACCCGCTTGCAGATAGGTAGAGCCCTTTTCCTGGGCGTTCGCCGAAACAGCTACAGCGGCCAGCAAGGTGGCCGAAGCCAGAATAGTAACGATCTTAACCATTGTTTCCTCAGAGTTTTTTCTATGGAAACATCGGCGTATCTCATCGCTCACTTTCGGTCAACTTTGAAAGGAGTTTCAATCACCTTCAACCATTTCCGAGGCATTTTTATCACACGGCGATTTCCCCCGGATTGCCTCAACCGTGGCTTCCAGCGCCAGAAGCGTTGAGGCGTGGCGCGCCGGAAAGTCCTTCACGGATTGAAGGATGGCGAAGTCGGCAAAGCGCTCAGGATAGGCAAATTCGCCGCCCTTGAGCATGGCCTTCATGGCGTCGCGCGCAGCGACGACCTCGGTGATCGGGGCACCGATGACGCTCTGGCTCAAAATGGCGGCGGCGGCCTGCCCCAGGGCACAGGCTTCGACCTCCTGCGCGAAGTCGGTGATCACGCCGTCCGCGAGTTTGACTTCCACATGGATGGTCGAACCGCACAGCCTGGCGGTACGGTCAGCCGCCCCGTCGGGGGCTTCCAGCCGCCCGACGTGCGCCAGTTGCGTGGCGCGGCGCAGAATTTCACGGGAATAGAGTTCGTCGATCATCTTCCAAGCCTCCCCCCTGATCTCAGGGGGGATACCGGCTGAAAGCCGGAGGGGGGTTATGCGGGGAATCAACCCCACCGTCTGCGTCGCTTCGCTCGCATCCACCACCCCTGAAATCAGGGGAGGGGCTAAGGCTTATATCGTCCCTTCGGCTTTCGCCTTCAAGGCTTCGGCGAATTTGGCAAAGCCTTCGCGCAGATATGAGCGGTATTTCTTTCCCTCACGCTCCGACAGAAAGCCCGAAAACTGCGCCCCGATGGCAAAGTCGCACGCCGTGTCCGACAGGATGTTCAGCTCATAAAAGCGGATCAGCGAACCTTCGTAAAACTTCTTCGGCACGCCGATATGGATGTGCGACAGCGGCGACCAGTCCGACACGAAGCCGTTGATCTCCCAGTCCCCCAGCCCTTCATAATGCTCCATGAAGCGTACCGGCGCACCGAACCCGAGCTTGCCCTTGGCCTCTTTATGGATGGGCGACCACTGCACCCATCCTTCGATATCCTGAAGAATCTCATAGACCGTATCGACCGGGGTCTGGATGCCGATACGTTTTTCCACCTTTAGCGCCATGTCTTAAGCCTTCAGTTTCCAGGTGGCCCCTGCCGGGCCGTCCATGACCTCTACGTTCAGCGCGGTCAGTTCGTTGCGGATACGATCAGCCTCAGCCCAGTTTTTTTCAGCCCGCGCGGTTTTGCGCGCTTCCAAAAGGGCCTCGACCTTCGCCGACAGATCGTCATCGGCCCCGCCTTTGAACCATTCCTCCGGATCGGTTTGTAGAATGCCTAGTAATGCACCGGCATTGACCATCAAATCCATATACTTCTTGGTATGGAAGCCACGCTCCTCCAATGGGCTAGCCTCAAACTCGCCACGGAGCATATCCCTCAGCATAAACAAATCAGCGATTGCCTGCGGTGTATTGATATCATCGCACAGGATATCGACCATCCTATCAAGCCGAGGCTCTACGTACTTTCCGTCGAGCGTATGCCGCTTTATCTCCCAGCCATCCGGCAATGGGTGTGCTTCGATAACGCGCTTCGCCTCGCGCAAGGTTCCATAAAGCCGATCAAGCGTCTTCCGCGTCTGCACCAGCAGATCATTATTCCAGTCCAGCGGCGCGCGGTAATGGGCCGACAGCAGGGCCAGACGGATCACCTCGCCCGGAAACTCCTTGATCAGGTCGTGCACCAGCAGCACATTGCCCAGAGACTTGGACATCTTTTCGGCGTCCATGGTCAGGAAGCCGTTGTGCATCCAATAGCGGGCGTAGCTCTCTTCCTGATGGCTATGGCCGTGTTGCGCGCAGACGCCCTGCGCGATCTCGTTTTCGTGGTGCGGGAAGATCAGGTCGTGCCCGCCGCCGTGAATGTCGATAGGCAGGCCCAGATTGGCCTCGATCATGGCCGAGCATTCGATGTGCCAGCCCGGACGCCCTTCGCCCCACGGCGACGGCCATTTCGGCTCACCGGGCTTGGACGGCTTCCACAGCACGAAGTCCTGCGGGTTCTTTTTATAGGGCGCCACCTCGACGCGCGCGCCGGCGATCATGTCGTCCAGCGAACGGTTGGAAAGCGCCCCATAGGCCTTATAGCTTTCGACGTCGAACAGCACATGACCTTCGGCTGCATAGGCGTGGCCGTTGCGGATCAGGGCCTCGATTTGCGCCACAATGGCGTTCATATTCTGCGTCACGCGCGGCTGGATCGTCGGCTCCAGCGCGTTGAGTGCCCGCATGTCGGCATTATAAATGTCGGCGAATTTCGAAGTGATGACGTCGATATCAACCCCTTCGGCCAAGGCCTTCTGGTTGATCTTGTCATCCACGTCGGTGATGTTGCGGGCATAGATGACCGCCTCTTCGCCATAGAGATGGCGCAGCAGACGGAACAGCACGTCGAACACCACGACCGGGCGCGCATTGCCGATATGGGCGTAGTTATAGACCGTCGGTCCACAGACATACATCGTCACGCGCTGGGGGTTTTTCGGGACAAAGTCCACCTTCTGGCGTTTAAGCGTGTCGCTGAGTCGCAGTTTCATGACGATTTCTGTTGAACTCCGTGAAGTTTGCCCCATATAGACGCGGCAAGGGTTGGCTTCCAAGCGATTAAATCGAAGACAATCCAATTCCTGCGCAGGATCGTAAACCACCTGCAAACTTTCAAGGGGTCTTATGTTTGTGACCCCGGCAGAGGGATGCCACGCGTCATTCCGGGACCGTCGTCCCGGCGCCACTCGGCCCTCCGGAGATATATGTATGGACAGCCTCGACCCGAATTCCCGCCCGAACAGCGAAGACCCGCTCACTCAAGCGCTCGCCCAGAATCTGGCCCAGACGCGCAGCAAGGGGTTTTCCGAAATCCTCAATGTCGAGCGTCCGTCGAAAGAAGAGGCCATGGCCGCCGTGCGCACGCTGCTGGCCTGGGCCGGTGACGACCCCACGCGCGAAGGCCTGATCGACACGCCCAAGCGCGTCGTCGAAGCCTATGACGAGTGGTTCTCCGGCTATCAGGCCGACCCGGCCAAGGAATTGTCGCGCACCTTTGAGGACGTGCAGGGCTATGACGACATGGTCATGCTGCGCCATATCGACGTCGAATCGCACTGCGAACACCATATGGCGTCGTTCCTCGGCAAGGCCTATGTCGCCTACATGCCGACCGCCAAGGTGGTGGGTATTTCCAAGATCGCGCGCGTCGTCGAAATCTTTTCCAAGCGCCTTCAGACGCAGGAGACCCTGACCAAGCAGATCGCCGATGCCATCGAGCAGTCTCTGGCTCCGCTGGGTGTGGCCGTGCTTATCGACGCCGAGCATCAGTGCATGACGACTCGCGGCGTCCACCACAAGAACGTCACCACGGTCACCACCCGCTTTACCGGCGTGTTCAAGACCGACCTGGCGCTTCAGGACCGCTTCATGCGCTTCTGTCAGGCCTGATCCGGCGCACTAGTCACGCTTTTAACGCCCGGCGGTCACCTGATCGCCGGGCGTTCGCGTCTCAGGCGAGACGGTCGCAAAAGCGTCATGAAGAAATTGTAATCCCGCGTGAACGAACCCCTTTACATTTGCGCGAGCTTTGTCCTAAATCGGTTCCTGAAATTTGCGTCTGCTTTCCGGCGGGCGGTTGTTTAATGCCTCATGCCTCCCGACGGGTGGCTCTGAGGGTCTTACGGGAGTTACATCATGGGCGCTAAGCTCGGTGGCGGCGGCGGTTCTCGCTATAACGTCGAACAGAATTCCGAAATCAACGTCACGCCGTTCGTTGACATCATGCTCGTGCTGCTGATCATCTTCATGGTGTCCGCGCCGATGGCCACCGTGTCGATCAAGCTCGACATGCCGCCGCCCGTGCCGAACCTGACTCAACAAGAGAAGCCCAAGGACCCGGTGTTCATCTCGATCCAAGGCACGGACGACATCTATATCGGTGCCAAGAAAACCTCGCTCGCCACCCTGCCGGCCGATTTGGCTGTGGCTTTGGAATCGTCTAACCCCACCGAAGAACGCGTTCTGGTGCGCGGTGATGCCGACATCGAATATAACGACTTCATGTCGGTGCTGAACACGCTTCAGGACAATGGCTACTTCAAGGTCGCTCTGATCAACGAAGACCTGTCGTAAGCGACACCTGTCAGATGACATACAAAAACGCCACGGTCATCGCCTCGATAGCCGTGGCGTTTTTGCATCCGCTTGTCGCCACCGCCCGGACTGACCCGCCTGCCGCCGTGGCCATTGACGTCACCATCGTGGTGCGAGTCGTTGACGCAAAAACTGTCCGCGTGGGTGATAAAGACGTCGCCATCGGTGATTTGAGGACGGTTCTGGCGAACCAGCAAGGCACCGCCGCAATCAGACAAACCCGGATACTGTTGGCCGTATCGCCCCAAACGCCCTATGATGACTTTATGGCTGTACTGAAACAGATACAGTCATGGGGGTATGTGCGTATTGCTTTGATCCGGGACGACCGGTAATACGCCCGATTTTCGGCCTGTTTTTATCCCCTCTCCCCTCAAACGGGGAGAGAAGGTATTCATGACCCCTGACGACGACATTGATGACGATCTGCCGCTGGCCAGCGATGGCGAGACGCACGATCTTGTGCTGACGGCGGAGATGGCCGGCGACAGGCTTGATCGCGCGCTGCTGCCGCTGCTGCCCGATCTGTCGCGCGCCCGTCTTCAGGCCCTGATCAGCGACGGTCATCTGAGCCACGACGGCCAGGCTCTCTCCGATGGCAAGCATAAGGCCAGGGCCGGGCTCTACCGCCTGTTCGTCCCCGCCCCCGTCTCGGCGATTCCCGAAGCGCAGAACCTGCCGCTGGAGGTGTTGTACGAGGACGCCCACCTGATCGTGGTCAACAAACCCGCCGGCATGGCCGCCCACCCGGCCCCCGGCACGCCGGATGGGACTCTGGTCAATGCCCTGCTGTTTCACTGCGGCGAATCGCTGTCCGGCATAGGTGGCGTCCTGCGCCCCGGCATCGTCCATCGCCTCGACAAGGACACCTCCGGCGTCATGGTCGCGGCCAAGTCCGACGCCGCCCATCGCGGCCTGAGCGACCTCTTTTCGCGCCACGATATCGACCGCGCCTATGAAGCATTGGTGCGCGGCGCACCGAAAATCGCCTCAGGCACGGTCACCACGCGCATTGGCCGCTCACCCCACGACCGCAAAAAGATGGCCGTGCTGAAAAGCGGCGGGCGCGAAGCCATCACCCATTACCGCACACTGGACAGCTTCGGCGGCGAGAAACCGGTCGCGGCCCGCGTGCGCTGCACGCTGGAAACCGGACGCACCCATCAAATTCGCGTGCACATGGCCTATCTGGGCTGTCCCTGTCTGGGTGATCCGGTCTATGGTTCGGGTGCGCCGCACAAGGCGGTGGCCGAGGCGCTAAAAACCCGGTCCTTTGCGCGTCAGGCCCTGCACGCCGCGCACCTAGGTTTCGTTCACCCGATCACGGGTGCGCGTCTCGCCTTTGAAGCCCCCCTGCCCGCGGATATGGCAGAGCTTCTGAGCGCTTTGAAATCGCTTTGATTTTAATTTTGAACCAGTCCGCATAAAATAATTTTTACACTGGGTCTTTTTTTCCCCGCCGGAGCACCTACATGGAAAAGGAAGACAAAAGCCTGTCCTACACGCGCAGCCACCGGCTGTCGTCTCAGGGGGATGCGCCGATGCCGGACACCAATTCAGGATCAAATTCTGGACCCTTCGACGGGTCCGAAGGGGACGCTACCATGAGCACCAGCTCGCTGACCTCGAATGCCCTCAGCATGCCCAATCCGTCCGTGCTGTCGCCGGACGGCGGCCTGAACCGCTATCTGTCGGAAATCCGCAAGTTCCCGATGCTGGCCAAGGATGAGGAATTCATGCTGGCCAAGCGCTGGGCCGAACACGCCGACCCTAAGGCGGCGCATAAACTCGTCACCTCGCACCTGCGTCTGGTGGCCAAGATCGCCATGGGCTATCGCGGCTATGGCCTGCCGATTGGTGAAGTGATCTCCGAAGGCAATGTCGGCCTGATGCAGGCGGTCAAGAAGTTCGACCCGGACAAGGGCTTCCGTCTGGCTACCTACGCCATGTGGTGGATCAAGGCCGCCATTCAGGAATACGTCCTGCGTTCATGGTCGCTGGTCAAGATGGGCACCACCGCCGCGCAGAAAAAGCTGTTCTTCAACCTGCGCAAGGTGAAGTCGGAAATCAGCGCTCTGGAAGACGGCGACATGCGCCACGAACAGGTCGCGCAGATCGCCACCAAGCTGGGCGTCTCCGAAGACGACGTGATCAGCATGAACCGCCGCATGTCCTCGCCCGACTCGTCGCTCAATGCGCCGCTGCGCGCTTCGGAAGGCGATTCGGAATGGCAGGACTGGCTGGCCGACGACTCGACACCGTCGCAGGAAACCGTGCTGGCCGACTCCGAAGAGTACAAGCTGCGCATGAGCCTGCTCGAAGAGGCGATGGGCGAACTGAACGAACGCGAACGCGCCATCCTGACGGCGCGTCGTCTTCAGGAAAACCCGACGACGCTCGAAGACCTGGCCGACCGCTTTGGTGTGTCGCGAGAGCGCGTGCGTCAGATCGAAGTCCGCGCCTTCGAGAAGCTGCAAAAGGCGATGATGGCCTCGGCCGAGGGGTAAGCATAGACAGAGCCCAAAAACCTAACAGGTTGGCAGAAACCCCCGGTGAATGGACGCCGGGGGTTTTATTTTGGGTTTTATTCTGCTGGCTTGGACGGCAGGCTGGTCGGACTGTAACCAAAGCGCTGATTGGGTTTGAACCACACCTCGTCATGGACGAAGATCATATTGAAGCGCCACAGGACGCCGATACCGATAACGCCATCGACGCCCTTATAACCCTCTTCGCCACCCCCCGTCGGATCGTTGAGCGTCAGAGGGGCCGGATCAATGCGATAGGGACCAAAATCAAGGCGCGGCGCACCGGTATAGCGAATCTTTTTCATGCCGCCCTTGCCGTCACCACTCAGACGGTTTTCTGCCTTGGGAAAGGCGTCCCACAGATCATGCGCCTTCACCGCTTCTGACGACAGAATCAGACCGTAGCCCCAGCCTGTATCCAGCCGGAAGCGCATGGGCTTATCCATCAACGACCCTGAGATCATCAGCGTACCGTCAGAGAGCCATTGCGCCGGAAGGCGGTCATAACCTGTCGTCTCAGGTGCGCCCTTCAGGTAGCACATCATATATTTGTTATCGAGGTCGAGCCGGCACGGGGTCATCTGCACGAAGTCCGCCCCCAGATACAGATCCTGTTTCGGCTGTCTTGCCTTGCGAAGGGTCAAGCCCGGCCGTCTGACGCCCCCAAAGCTAAGTGCCGCACCGTCATAGCCGCCCGCCAGTTTGCTCAATCCGAATTTGGCCGCCGTCTCCGCGCCGATCGAACTGGTGCCATCACCCAGATTTAACAGGCCGGTGAGGGGTTTGCCGTCGATCTCCGCCACAAAATTGAAGCGGCGGTCTTCCCCTAGCCGGAACGGAATGACCGGTCGGTCTGGTGTGGTTTGCGGCAGGTTAGAGACGTGCTTTTCCGGCGGGGCCAGAGCCGCAAAACCCCCACTCGCCTTGATATGCACCGCAGATTTGGGCTGGAAAGCCAGTTGAAAGGCACTGAGGAAAGGGGCACCCAATATCCCCTGAAAGGGCGCGCGGACGTTATAGCCCTCGCGGTCATAGGGATCGCCCAGCGCCACGGCCATGCGTGGCACCCACAGGCCGGCCACCTGAATATCCTTCACCTCGACAAGGCGGGTTTTCAGCGCCTTGCCGTTGACGCCGCGCAACTGACCTTCGCTAATCAACGGGTACTTGTCCCACAGATTATAATCGCGCACATAGTCGCCGCGCAGCATCAGGGCTGAACCGGCCCCGGTGTCCATCAGACAGTCGATACTGTGTCCGGCAAAGCCGATACTGACGGTGATCTTATCGGCATCAATGCCGCGCTCGGTAATATAGCTGGCGTGGATTTCGCCGAACCCGTCCAGCGGCATGGGCTGCGTGGCGTCCAGATAATAGCGCACCTCACCCGCCCGATAGTCGAGCTGACACGGCAAGCGCGTCAGAATATTGGCGGTCAGAAGCCCATCAAAGCCCTGCTTTTCGAAGCCTTCGGACGCATAGACGCTCAGTTCCCCGACCCTGAGCTTGCCGCCGATCACGACCTCGGTCGCGACATGGCGGCTCAGCACCTCCGTCCCGCTCAGGCTGCTGCCGCGCGCCTCACCGTTGCGGCGCAGACCCAGCTCTTTCACCAGAGACTGGCGAACAATGGTGGCGCTGGCCCCGGTGTCGATGACGAACTGATAAGGTCCCTTGCCATTGAGCGTCACCGCCACCACCGGCATCAGCGATTTGGAGCGGGTGAAAGGAACGCGGACCACTCCCTCCTGAGCCGTAGCCATACCCGGCCATATCGCCGCGCTCAAAACACCTGTGCAGGCCATGCGCCTCGTGAACATATGTCCCTCCCCTCACCGTTGATACTTCGGTTCCAAAAGCTCAGACGCGGCGCACCTGAAGGCTGCGTTGCGCCGTAAAGGCCAGCACGAACCCGCTGAGGAAGGGGGCCCCGACGATGCCTTCGGCGCGGTCGCCCTCTTCTCCGAAGGCCGCGCGGTCATGCGGGTCCCCCAGCGCGACGAGCAGGCGCGGAACGGCTATGCCGCCGATTTGTAAATCCCTGACCTCGACGTGGCGCACCTTCACCTGCTGACCATTGACCCCGGTCAGGGCGCTTTCGTTCAGCAGCGGATACTTTTCCCATAAGCCGTGTTTGCGCACAAAATCGCCGCGGATATACAGCGGGCGGCTGGCCCCGGTATCGAGCAGACAATCCAACTCATGGCCGGCAAAGCGCAGGCGAATATGCACCTTGTCAGCCCCGCCGGTGATATCGCGCTTGTAATAGCTGTCGAGCGGCGCAAAGCCCTCCAGCGGCATGTCGCCCCCCAGATAGTAGCGAATCTCGCCCCCCGTCTGATCCAGTTGGCACGGCAGGCGCGTCAGCAGGTCCGCCGACAAAAGCCCATCATATTCAGCGGCTTCAAACCCCTTGGAAGCAAACACTTCCCAGTCGTGCAACCCTAACTGCCCGCCGACGGTGACGTCCGAGACTATGTAGCGCGTCGTGTATTCGGTGCCCTTGAGACTGCGGTTGCGCCCCTGCCCGGCGACGGCCAGCCCCAGTTCCGAGGCCAGACTGGCGCGGATGACGGTGTGGCTGGCCCCAGTATCGAGAATGAAACGATAGGGCCCCTTACCGTTCAGTGTCACCTCGACAATCGGCTTTTTGGAAGACGAGAGGGTGAGCGGCACGCGGATGATCTTCGCTTGCGCGGCGGCGTGGCCGGCCCAAAGTCCCAGACCCGCCGCCGCTGAGCCCGCGCAAAGATGGCGACGTGTAATCATGGCCTTCCCCTCCTTATAGTTTAGGGGAAGCTAGGCCATGCCACGCGCAAAAGCAATCAGGATCAAGCGGGCCGGATCAATCAGGCCGCGTTCGACGGGTGGCGGTCTTCGATCTTCATAAAGGCCGCCAGGCTGAGGATGGCGGGGCGAATCTGTTTCAGGTCCGGCCATTCCTCGCGCAACTGGGTCAGAATGGTGCGCACATCGTTGTGGAAGCTCTGGCTGGCGATCGTCTTGCACGCCGGGACCAGCACCTCAAGTTGGGCAAACATGGCACGGCGCGCCTGAAGCGGGTCGCTATTATACTGCTCAAAGGCCGCTTTGAGGATGCGCACCGCCTGTTCGATCTGGGCGGTCTTCTGGTCCTTGTTGTCGGCAGCGCGTTTGCGCGGGCCTGTATAGTCACCGGAGTTAAAGCGGCGGCGGTCCGGACCGACATAGCCCACGGCCTCGATCCACGGACGCGCCTTGAGCGCCACGTGTTCCACGCGCTTTTGCAGGTCACCCCAGGTAAAGGGCTTGCGCATAAACTCATCGGCACCCGAATCGCGGATGTCGTTGAGCAGGCTCATGGTGATTTCAGGCGCGATGGTGATGATCGGCGATTTGCGACACGAGGCGTTGGAGCGGCGCAGGCCTTTGGTAAAGGCAAGCGCGTCGCATTCCGGCGCCTGATGCGAACAGACGATCAGCGTGTAAAGAAGACCGGGGGCCTTATCGAGCGCCTCTTCGTGATCGCGATAGTGGCTGATCTGCTCGGCCCCCAGCATGCGTAGCATGTCCGAGAGCATCCGCGCATAGTTTGGATTCGCCTCAACCAGCAAAACCAGTTTGAGCGTCGCTCTCAGCTTTTGTGCTGTAGCTGGATTCTGACCGTACACGCCTTGCCTCTTGGTGTTCGATCAAAACTTTAAAGTAGAGGAGTAAATACCGGATTTACGGCAGCGCAAAATAACGATTGCAGAGGTGTAGCCCGATACCTTTTTTTTTGCTGCACGCAGACCGGTCTCAGTCCGCAAACGGGTCCCGCATGAGAATGGTGTCCTCTCGCGACTTTTTTAGTTTCCGGAGGCCACCACTCGACCGTCAGTCCGCAAACGGGTCCCGCATGAGAATGGTGTCCTCTCGCTCTGGACTCGTGGACAGAAGCGCCACCGGCGCCCCGATCAGTTCCTCAATGCGGCGGACATATTTCACCGCATTGCCGGGCAGGTCCTTCCACGAACGCGCGCCCTGCGTCGATTCCGTCCAGCCTTCCAGTTCTTCATAGACCGGCTCGATACCGGCCTGCGCCTTGAAGCCCGCCGGCAGGTAGTCGAGCACCTTGTCGCCGACCTTGTAGCCGACGCAGATTTTCAGCGTCTCAATGCCGTCAAGCACGTCCAGCTTGGTCAGGGCCACGCCGTCGATACCGTTGATGGCGATGGATTGCCGCGCCAGCACCGCGTCCAGCCAGCCGCAGCGACGCGCCCGGCCCGTGACCGTGCCGAACTCATGGCCAACGCGCGAGATGCGCTCACCGATGTCATCGAACAGCTCAGTCGGGAACGGGCCCGATCCGACGCGGGTCGTATAGGCCTTGAGGATACCCAGCACATAGCCAACGCTGCGCGGCCCCATGCCCGAACCGGCGGCGGCCTGACCGGCGACCGTGTTGGACGAGGTGACGAACGGATAGGTGCCGTGGTCGATGTCGAGCAGCGCGCCCTGCGCCCCTTCGAACAGGATGCGCTTGCCTTCGGACTTGGCCTTGTCCAGCACGTACCAGACGGGTTTGGCGAAGGCGAGCAGGCGCGGCGCGATGGTCTTCAGTTCGGCGATCAGGGCCGCCGTATCGACCTCGGCCAGACCCAGGCCCTTGCGCAGCGCATTGTGGTGGGCCAGTAGACGCTCGATCTTGGCATCCAGACCGTCAAAGTCTTCGAGATCGGCGACGCGGATGGCGCGACGGCCGACCTTGTCCTCATAGGCCGGGCCGATGCCGCGGCCCGTGGTGCCGATCTTGCCCGCGCCGGCGGCGGCTTCGCGCGCCGTATCGAGTTCGCGGTGGATCGGCAGGATCAGGCAGGCATTGTCAGCCAGCACCAGCAGGTCGGGGGTGATGCTCAGGCCTTGCGCCTCGACGCGGCCGATTTCATCAAACAGTGCCCACGGATCGACGACCACGCCGTTGCCGATGACCGACAGCTTGCCCTGCACGACGCCGGACGGCAGCAGGGACAGCTTATACACCTTGCCATCGACCACCAGGGTGTGACCGGCATTGTGACCGCCCTGAAAGCGCACCACCACATCGGCGCGATTGGACAGCCAGTCCACCAGCTTGCCCTTGCCTTCGTCGCCCCACTGGGCGCCCACAACGGTCACATTGGCCAAGTTCTTACTCCGCAGCAAAACGCCGCCGGAGAGGATTTCGTCCGGGTGCGTTACATTCAAAATTCAGGCGGTTGCAGCCTATAAACTTAAAGTTCGGGCTTGGTAACCCGTAAAATGAGGCGAACGCCGGTTATTCCCCACTCCCCGCCGCCGCGACGCCATATGTCAAGGTCGCTGGACATTATGCACTTGACATACCCGACTGCGCGTTGCGTTTTTTGGTGATTGTGAAAAAACGTCACTAACGGTGTTGACGTTAACGGATCGCGACGTTATTTTTAACCACAACATCCCGGAGCGATTCACATGGCACACCCGCTGGAAAAGTTAGTGCAGGAGCGAAAAGGCGCGTTAAGCGTTGCGCTGGACGATCTGCGCGCGCAGCAGCAAAAAATTGCCGTGCTTCAAGCTGAAATTGCCGCTTACGAGGAGGCTTTGAAGTATGTGGGGGTGAGCGAACCCATAAAAAAGCCCCGCCTTCGCCAATCAACAGGTAGCGCACCAAAAGGACATTGGGATGCTGTTTTTGGGAGGATATGCGCCAGCAACCTCAACGAAATCACCTACGAGAACATTCTGAGCGCGGCCAAGCAAGAAGGGGTTGAGGTCAAGGACGCCTCTGTACGTGCAACGATGATGAAATATGTCGACGAGGGTATTTTTGAGCGCGTGAAAAACGGGGTGTTTAGGTTCACAAACAAGGGCCGTTCGACCTATGGAGTTACCCCGCCTCCGCTTATCAACGCCAACGCTCATACGCATCAGGTAACTGAAGCCGACGATACGGAGGATTTGCTTTCGCAGAAAGTTTAAGGCCCCGCTAACGCGGGGCCTTATGGCACTCGTAGCTCAACTGGAAAGAGCAGGTTCCCGCTAAGTCCCCGATGCTGGTTCGAGTCCAGCCGAGTGCGCACCAATTTCGTCAGAAGGCCACAATCCTTGGCCGGTGCGGGCCTTCTGACAACAACTCAAACCGCCCAAAGGGCAGAAGGAGTATCCCATGTGGCAAGCCCACAGAAGATAAGAATTAGAGCCATTTGATAGGCTCGCCTTACAGGCTGGTATGCGATAGCATATCGGCCTGTCTGTGCGTGGAGATTACGGCAAATGACCGAAAAAGTCAAGGACTCCAAGGAATTTTCCGAGGCGGAAATAGCTGCCAGACGGGATGATGTCGTGCGTCGTATGATCGGAACAGCGCCAAAGGATCACCCCAAAAAGACAGCCAAGGGCAGGGTTGGCAGACCGATTGCCTCTTAACGCTTGCCCTTTGTCCGCCATCGCATTTTGCGGCGCTTAGACAAGCGCGTTGATGGCTTGTTGCCTTTCAGGTCTTTGATACATCAGGCGGCGTCCCACGACGCCCATAACGGCGCGGTTAGTGCGCTCCGTGTCATCGCAGCCCAACGCCTCCCGGTTGGAATAACGAAAGTCAAACTCGGCAAGATAACGGCGCAAATGATGCGATTTGCAATGTTGATAAATGCCGCGCATACCACGCTTGAAAATGCCGAAAAAGCCTTCAATCTGGTTTGTCGTGATCGTCTTATCTTCCTTATTTACATACTCTTTTTGAGCGTGATTGACGCTTTTGTGGCTCGAAAAAGTCTTGCCGGGGGCCTTGTAGTGGTGGGCTTCATCGGTAACCAGATTGGCCTTTTCACTGACATTAGCGTTGAGAATTTCCGTCACAGATTTGACGGTGATTTCCTTCACAACAACGCTGCGGGTTTTGCCTGAGTTTCGATCAAGCAGCGTGACAATTTTGTTCATCGAACGAATTGCCATGCGGCTTTCCTTGGCCTCTGGATCGCGCCCAAAAAACGTTTCATCAGCCTCAACTACGCCACCGTCGCCACCCATAGGCGTTTCATCGTTGGCAAGCATGGCCTCGCGGATGCGGTGAGCCATAAACCAAGCCGTCCGATAGCTGCCAAAGCCAAGCATACGGTAAAGCTGATTTGCGCTTACGCCTTTCTTGCTGGAACACATGATTTGCGTAGCCAGAAGCCATTTATGCAAAGGGATATGTGATCGCTCGTAAATCGTCCCCATCGTGGCGGTAAACGGCTTGCGGCATTCAGGCTCTTTACACTTATAAAGTCCGGCGCGCGTCGTCTTGCCCTGCATAAGCGTTGAGTTGCCGACAACGCCACAATGAGGGCAAACGCGACCGTCCGGCCAACGCAGCGCTTCAAAATGAACGCGGGCGGCTTCTTCATCGTGGAAAATGGGGTCGGTGAGCGTTTGCATTGTTATCTCCAATGCAAAAACACTACAAATTCAGACGTGGTATGTCAAGTGCATAATGTCCAGGTCGCTTGACTGGATCGTCACTGTGTGTCAAGCTCCCTTGACACAAAGAGGATTCACACCATGTGGACATTTTTGACGATCGTGGCCGGGGTGTTTGTCACCATTGGTCTAGGCGGCCTGATCTGGGGCGTGACCGGGCGCACAGAGGCCCGGCGCAAGCAGGGACTGCGGATGTTGCAAACCGGCATGGCGGCCGGTGGCACCTGTCTGCTGCTAAAGGGCTTCTCTGGCGACACAGAGAGCATTATCTATGGCGCGGTGCTGCTGGTCTTCGGCACGGCCGTCACCGGCATAGGCCCGAAGGCCGACAAGGGTGGCAAGCCGGAAGCCTGAGCGGTCAGGCGGCGACCAGCCCCAGTTCGGCCACGGCCGCCGCATAGGCCCATTCCAGCCACGGCAGCAGGGCCTCGACGTCCTCGGCCTCGACCGTACAGCCGCACCAGACGCGCAGGCCCGGCGGGGCCGCGCGATAGCCGGTGATGTCAAACGCCACGCCTTCCAGCTCCAGCAGGCTGCCGACGCGCGCCGCCAGTTTCGCCTGCGCCTCGGCGGGCAGCGCCTGAATGGCCGGATCAACGAATTTGAGGCACACCGAGGTGGTCGAGCGTGTCGCCTGGTCCACCGCCACGAAGTCGATCCACGGCGTCTTTTCCACCCAGTCAAACAGGGCCCCGGCCGCCTCATTGCAACGCTGGATCAGGCCATCGAGCCCGCCTTCGCGCTGCGCCCAGCGCAGAGCGTCGAGATAGTCTTCGATGACCAGAAACGAAAAGGTGTTGATGGCGTCACCGCCCAGAATGGCCGCGTCGGCTGCATTGCCTTTTTTCAGGCGTAGCACCTTGGGGATGGCCCGGCCCGAATCGAAGCTGTTGAGTCGTTCGACCGCCTTGGGCGACAGGATCAGCACGCCGATCCCGGCTTCCCCACCCAGCGCCTTCTGGAAGGAGAAGGTGGCAACATCGAGCTTCTCCCACGGCAGGTCCATGCAGAAAGCCGCCGAGGTGGCGTCACACAGCACCAGCCCGCTGTCGGCAACCGCATGGCCATTCAGAAAGTCGCTGTTGGGCACCCGCACGCCGGAGGTCGTGCCGTTCCACGGAAAGACCAGATCGGCCTGCGGATCGATCTGCGTCAGGTCAGGCAGCTCTCCATAAGGGGCCGACAGCACTTCGGCATCGAGTTTGAGGTGTTTGGTGGCGTCATCGGCCCACAACTGGCCGAAGTTTTCAAAGGCCAGAAGCTGCACCTTGCGCGCCCCCAGAAGGTTCCACATGGCGGCCTCGAACGCCCCGGTGTCGGAGCCCGGCACCATGAACACCTGATAGTCAGCGGGGAGACGCAGAATCTCGCGCGTCATGTCCAGCGCCTGACGAATACGACCGACCGTCACCTTTGAGCGGTTGGAACGCCCCACAGGCGCACCCGACAGGGCTTCGGGCGTCCAGCCGGGACGCTTGGCCGTCGGGCCCGACGAAAACCACGGACGTTCGGGAATGGTGGCAGGTTTGGCGCTCATGGTCTGGCCTTCTTCTTGGGTCATCGTCTCTCCGGGCGGCGCGCCGGGCGATCTACGCAAACAGGCGGCTTTTGCGGCCAAATCCGCCCAAGTGCAAGCGGAAATCGACGGCGCAAACCCTGAACCGAAAATGAACCGCACCGTTCAGCTTCGGTTCGAGTGGCGGCTTTTATAAAGGTCTCAACGCTGATCCACAGCGTCACACCTGACCCAAGGAGAAAGCCAGATGACCAAGCTCAAGACCATTGCCGCCGCTGCCGTTGCCATTGCCGGCCTGACCGCCATCACCCCCGCCTTCGCGGCCGGCCAGTATGACCGCTATGACCGCTACGACCGCTATGACCGTTACGATCGCCGCGAAGATGTCCGCGACTACCGCGACAACCGGGTTGATGCGCGTATCGACCGCCTCGAAGACCGCCTCGACATGGGCCGCCGTTCGGGCCGCCTGACGCGCAGCGAATATGGCCGCCTCAGCAGCGAACTGAACGGTATCGAGCGCCTGTCAAATCAGTATGAGCGTTCGGGCCGCGGCATCGACCGTCAGGAAATGGCCAATCTCAGCTACCGTCTGGACCGCTTTGAACAAAAGCTCCACTGGGAGCGTAACGACCGCGACACCGCCTGGCGTCGTTAACAGGCTTCAGGTTCGGGTGGATCTAACCGCCCCGCCTGAAAGTCGGGGGCAGCCGGGAACACTGCCCCCTCAAGGATGCGTCCCCTTCTGTCCCCCCATACCCTAAGGGGGCGCATCTGACCCGCTCAAAGCACCCAGTTGTGCCTGAGCGGCCCATGCCCGCCACCCAGATTCGGTGCGGTGATAATCGCTCCCATCACGTAGTCACGCGCCAGGTCAACGCTGTCACCCAGAGAGCGATCCGGCCCCGCCAGCACGGCGCAAGCGCTGGCCAGGGTACAGCCCGTGCCGTGCGTGTGTCGTGTCTCGATGCGTTCGGACACATAGCGCCGCGCATCGTCTGCCCACAGCAGCCAATCGACCACTTCGGGGCCGTCAATGTGCCCCCCCTTCATCAGCACGGCCTTGGCGCCCATGTTCAGCAGCGCCTCACCGGCGCGTTGCTGAGAGGCTTCGTCCACCACCTCGATACCGGTCAGAACCGCCGCCTCCGGCGCATTGGGGGTGAGCAGCCCTGCGCGCGGGATGAGCAGCGTGCGGATGGCGTCAATCGCCTCATCGGGCAATAGCGGGTGCCCGCCCTTGGCCACCATCACCGGATCGACCACCGCAAACACCCCCGCCTTATCGAGCAGGGCCGCCACGGTTTCGACCACTGAGGTCGTCCCCAGCATCCCGGTCTTCACCGCATCGGCTCCGATATCGCTCAGGCAGGCTTCGGCCTGCGCCGTAATCAGGGCTTCCGGCACCGGCATCACATCGGTGACGCCCAGCGTGTTCTGCACGGTCAGGGCGGTGATCGCCGTCATGGCATAGCCGCCGAGGCAGGTCACGGCCTTCAGGTCGGCCTGAATCCCCGCCCCGCCCGACGGGTCCGAACCGGCAATGATCAGTACGCGACGCATGGAAACCTCCGTGAGATAGATACCTTTCCTTAATCTGCGCGCCCGGCTAAGGAAAGCGCGCAACGCAAGGATCTGCAATGACCCGCCCGATCACCGACTACCCCAGCGCCCTCGCCACCGGCCTGTACCGCCACTATAAGGGCAAGGATTACGTGGTGTATGGCAGTGTGACCCACTCCGAAACGGAGGAGGTGCTGGTGCTCTATGCCCCTGTCACTCAGGCCGATCCGGCGCGTTTGTGGGTTCGGCCTTTGGCCATGTTCAGCGAATCGGTCGATAGTGACGGTGAGATCGTGCCGCGATTTCGTAAGCTGTGACCATGAACGAAAACACCGACGACTCCCGCTGGAACGAACTGGTCCCCGAAGCCTTTGCCGAGGCCTCGGATCCGATGGTGCGCGTTCTGCTGGGCAAGATGCTGGTCGTGCGCCTCAATCAGATCGGCACCCATGACGAGTTGCTGAGCTTTGAGCTGATCGGCGGGCGCGTTATCCGCGCCAATCGCAAGGAAGGGCTGGTGCTGTCGCTGGTCGGGACACGTCAGGGCGAAGACTTTTTCCTGCCTCTGGTGCCCGAAGCCTATCTGATGCTGGATCCGGGCGATTACGCGCTGACCTGCGGCACGGTGATCCGCAACCCGGACTTCAGCGCCGCCTTCGATATCTACGCGCAGATAAATTGATCAGCGAAACCGCGAGGCGATAAAGTCCGCGTCATAGCCCCCGGCCTGCGCCAGAGCCACCACGCTCAGAGCGATAACACCCAGCGCGGCCACCGGCAGGACGATAGCGACGATCCATTGGAACAGGCTGCGGCTTTGCTGCGCGATGACGGCCGGCGGCACGGTGTCTTCGGCGCTTGCCCACTCATAGGCGGGCACCTCCATCTCCACCGGCCCCGTCAGGATGTGCGGGCCGGGTGTCTCGACCTCGACCTCCTGCGGCGCATGACTGAACTTCAGATTACGCTTTTGCCGGTCCGGCAACACGGTCTTGCTGAACTGAGGCTTTTTCGTCAGGACCCGCTTCATCATAATTCTACCGATTTTCCCCTGCGCGCACCTATCCCGCAGCGCACGCTGAAAGGTTAACACCGGACCCGGCGGGGCTGTAAAGCCGTTTCGCGCCGCTTTGGCCGCCTTTTTTGCACGAAAGGGGCGGAGTGTTACATTTCAAAGACATAGGACCGTTGCAGGCGTAACCGGACTTCGCCTCTCAGGCGAGAGCCGCCCACACTCTCAACGCCTGACGCATCTCGGCCACATCGTGCACGCGCACCATACGCGCGCCGTTTTGCACCGCATAGAGGTGGATGGCCAGGGTGCCGCCGATACGCCGGGCGGCATCGGAGGGGGGCGCACCGTCGCGTTCTTCCAGCGCGGCGATAAAGCGCTTGCGCGAGGCCGCCACCAGCAACGGAAAGCCATGCGACGCCAGACGCGACGTGGCGCGGATCAGGTTCAGATTGTGGTCCAGCGTCTTGCCGAAGCCGATACCCGGATCGAGCCAGATGTTTTCGCGTGCCACACCCGCCGCTATCGCCGCCTCGGCGCGGGCGAGCAGATAGGTTTCGACCTCCGCCACCACATCGTCATAGTGCGGCGCGGTCTGCATGGTGCGCGGCTCGCCCTGCATGTGCATCAGGATGACCTGCCCTTGCAGTTCGGCGGCGGTCGCCAGACTGTCGCGGCTGTGGCTGAGCGCCGTTACGTCGTTCCATATCGTCACCCCGGCAGCAAAGGCGGCGCGCGCCACGTCGGGTTTCAGCGTGTCGATGCTGAGCGGACCGGACCACCGGGCGCGTAAGCCCTCGATGACCGGCACGACGCGGGCGATTTCTTCGGCGGCAGGCACAGGTTCGGCCCCCGGTCGCGTGGACTCACCGCCGATATCGAGCACATCGGCCCCTTCGGCGATCAGGCGCAGGCCCTGCGCCACGGGATCATAGGCCCCGCCATCGGAAAACGAGTCCGGCGTGGCATTGATAACGCCCATGATAAGAGGAAAAGTGGCCAATCTGATCTCCCCCCTCCCCGTCGCGGTGCAACAGGGAAGAGATATTAACGACGCCCGATGCGCTTGATTTCCCAGTGCAGGTCGATGCCGAACTTGTCCTTGACCTCGGCGCGCACCGTGTCACCCAGCCCTTCGAGGTCAGCCGCCGTGGCATTGTCGGCATTGATCATGAAGTTGGAATGCAACTCTGAGAACTTGGCGCCGCCAAAGCGCTTGCCACGCCAGCCCGCCTCATCGACCAGCTTCCACGCCGAATGGCCTTCCGGATTCTTGAAGGTCGAACCGCCGGTCTTTTCACGGATCGGCTGGGACGTTTCGCGCTTGGCGGTGATGGCGTCCATGCGTTCGGTGATGGCCGCCGGATCATCAGGCGCGCCCTGAAACACCGCCTGTATCCAGACAATATCCGGACTGATATCCGAGTGGCGATAGCTGAACCCAAAGTCTTCGTTAGTGAAGGTTCGCATCTCACCCGTGCGGTCATAGCCCCAGGCCGAAACCAGAATATCCTTGGTTTCGCGGCCATAACACCCGGCATTCATCGTCAGAGCGCCGCCAATGGTGCCGGGAATCCCTGCATAAAACTCCAGACCTGCCAGACCGGCCTTGGCCGCGGCCCGCGCCACGGCGCTGTCGAGCGCGCCGGGCCCCGCAATGATCAGATTGTTTTCTATGTCTATCTGAATGTCAGAGAAGGCCTTACCGGCAAGGCGAATGACGACACCTTCGATTCCGCCGTCGCGCACAATCAGATTGGACCCCACGCCGATATAGGTGACAGGCACAGACGGGTCCAACTGACGCAGGAAATCGCTCAGGTCTTCCGGATCAGCCGGGATGTACAACACATCCGCCGGGCCGCCGACGCGGAACCACGTAAACGGGGCCAGTTCGGCCTGCTTTACGATCTTGCCGCGCACGGCGGGGAGATTTTCGGTCCAGTTCATCGTTTAAAATTATTCTTTATCTGCACAAGTAATGTAGCATTGCGTTGTTTCTGACGTTTTTGCCATTCCGGATTCAACCTCCCCAAAAGCGCCTCCTGCGCTTCTGAGAGGCGGATATGATTAAGCACCGCTCGCCTCTCTATTTCAGCATCGGAAAAATCTGACGGAATATCAAAAGCGCTTTCTGGTGTTATCGGGTCTGAATTCTCAGCAATCATATATGAGGCCATGTTGCCGGTCACGTTGACGAAAACCTGCTCCATAACACTGTCCTTATCGGTGCTTTCGATAATGACATCCGTGTAGTCTTTCTCGGTGTAGATCAGTCGATACTTGCTGCCATCCGAACTCAAGCCGACATATAGTCCGCCTGTATGTTCCCCACCGCAGCGGGGACCATAATCTTTTGGCGCGTCAATAGACGCAGCAAGCCGCCGCAACTCGGTGCAAAAAGCATCAAGAGGCAAAGGCGCTTCGATCACGCCGCCGACCCTTCCAACTGCGCCGGAAGCGCATAGGCCCATTGCGTGATGTCGCCCGCCCCCAGGCAGACGACCAGATCACCGGCCTTCGCCTCAGCGGCCACAAGGCCTGCCAGCGCCGCCGGACCGTCCAGCCCCACAGCATTGCGGTGGCCGTGACGGTGCAGGGCTTCGACCAGTGCGTCCTTGCTGACGCCCTCGATCGGCGCTTCACCCGCCGAATAGACATCGGCGACGATCACCTTGTCGGCGTCGTGGAAGCAGGTCGAAAACTCGGTCATCAGATCGCGCAAACGGGTATAGCGGTGCGGCTGCACCACGGCGATGACCTTGCCCTGCGTCACCTGACGCGCGGCCTTGAGCACGGCAGCGATTTCGACCGGGTGGTGGCCGTAATCGTCGATGATACGCACACCGTTGACGATGCCCGTAGTGGTGAAGCGGCGCTTGACGCCGCCAAAGGCACCCAGCCCCTTGCGCACATCGGCCTCAGAGACGCCCAGTTCGCGGGCGATGGCGATGGCCGCCGTGGCGTTCGACACATTATGGTTGCCGGTCATGGGCAGTTTCAGACCGGCCCAGGTGAAGGGCTCCACGCCCACCGGTGAGAAGACCACGTCGAAGGTCGCGCCTTCCGGGCCGAAGTCGATATGGGTGCAGCGCACCTCGGCCTGCGGTGAGACGCCATAAGGGATCAGACGGCGATTCTCGACCTTGGCCGTCAGGGCCAGCACTTCCGGATGATCGACGCAAACGGCGGCAAACCCATAGAAGGGGATGTTTTCGACGAAATCGACAAAGCCCTTCTTCACAGCTTCGAAATCGCCCCAGTGGTCGAGGTGTTCGGCGTCGATATTGGTGACGATGGCCAAGGTCGATTTCAGGCGCAGAAAGGAGCCGTCGGACTCATCGGCCTCCACCACGATCCAGTCACCGTCACCGACCTTGGCATTGGTGCCATAGGCGTTGATGATGCCGCCATTGACCACGGTGGGGTCCAGCCCGCCGGCGTCAAGCAGCGCCGCCACCATCGAGGTCGTCGTCGTCTTGCCGTGCGTACCGCCAACCGCGATGGAAAATTGCAGGCGCATCAGCTCGGCCAGCATTTCGGCGCGCCGCACCAGCGGGATACGGCGCGACCGCGCGGCGACCATTTCGGGATTGTCGTGTTTAACCGCCGTCGAATAGACCAGCGCTGACACGTCATCACTGACATGCGCCGCTTCGTGGCCGATAAAGATTTTGGCCCCCAGCTTTTGCAGACGCTCGGTATTGGCCGAGGCCTTGGCGTCCGAGCCCTGCACCTTATAGCCGATCTTGATCATGATCTCGGCAATGCCGCTCATGCCGATGCCGCCGATGCCGACAAAGTGCACGGGACCGAGGTCGAAGGGCGTGGGACGGAGCTTGGCAGGGGCAATCATGGAGGCGTGGACTCGTGGGGTAAGATGAAAGGTGTTCTGCTTTAGAGCGCATTCCGAAAAGTGTGCAACGGTTTTCGGACTCAAATGCGCGACCAACCAAAACGTTAGCGACGAAATACGCTCTAGAACACGGCGACACAGGTGTCACGGAGGATTTTTTGAGCGCCACACCGTCGGATCAGATAGGAATAAATCGGATTTAATGCTACAATCCGGGGAGCAGAGGAGCATCCCATGGCCAAGTTTTCCATCTCCATGACCGACCGCATGGCACAAACCGTTCAGCGCCGTGTCGAACAGGGCGACTATAACAATGTCAGCGAATATTTCCGCGATCTGGTGCGCCGCGATGAGGAAAAACAGGCTGCTGAAGACCGCCTGCGCGATATGCTGGACAAGGCCGAAGCGAGTGGCTTCAGCGATATGAGCTTTGACGATATCTGGAATGATGCCGAAGAGCGCTACCTGAAACGTCAGGCCGCGAAACATGGCTGACTTTACCCTCAGTGATGAAGCGGGTCAGGACTTGAAATCCATAGCGCAGTACACGCTCGACCGGTTCGGCTATGAGCAGGCGCGAAAATATCGCTACGAACTCTACGAAACCCTTATGCTGCTGGCGAAACGGCCGGGCATAGGTGCCGCCTGCGAGCAGATACGCACGCAGACCCGACGCTTTTCGCACCTGTCGCATATGATTTACTATCGACCGCTCCCGCAGGGTATTCTGGTTCTGCGCATCCTGCACCACTCGCAGGACCCGCTACGTCATCTTTAGGTTTCAGCCTCTCCCGACACCTCGGCCTCGGCGCCGTGATCGCCCAGCACTTCACCGACATAGAATTTCATCACCAGCGTGTGCGCCACGACGGTCAGCGGCGTCGCAAACAGCACCCCCAGCGGCCCGAGCAGCGAGCCGAAGCCCAGCACGGCAAACAGCGTGATAACGGTCGGTACGGCCGCGACGTGCTTTTGCACCATCGGCGTGATGATGTTGGACTCAAGCTGCGACACGCCGACATAGATGACGAGCGCCGCCACAAAGGTCGTCATATTCTCTGACGCCGCCAGCAGCAGGCCCGGCCCCGCCGAAACCACCGGCCCGACGATCGGCACAAACTGCGCCAGACCGGACATCAGGCCCAGCGCCCCTGCCGAGGGCACCCCCGCAATGCTGAGCCCGATGGCCGTCAGCGACCCGACCAGCACCATCGAAAACAACTGCCCCAAAAGCCATAGGCGTAGCGCCTTGCCGCTCAGATTGAGGCCATCGCGCACGCGCTCCTTCTGCGACTTGGGGAACAGGCGCACCACCCCGTCGCGATAGCTGCGCGGGTGCATGGCCATGAAGATACCCGCGACGACGACCACCACCAGATTGGCAATCGAAGAGGCGATTTCACCGGCGATCTTGGGCACCAGAGACAGGACACCCGACGCCTGCTGACCGAGATTATTGATCTGATCCAGCACCGTGGCCCCGGCCTCAGAGGCGCGCAGACGTTCCTGAAGCTGTGCCCAGGCTTCGGGCAGTTCGCGCGAGAGGTTGTTGGTCTGGCGCACGATCTCGCTGCCAAACAGCCAGCCGGACGCCGCCAGAAACGACACAAGGAACAGAAGCGCCAGCAGCACCGCCCAGTTGTCCTTGAGCTTCAGATACTTGACCAGCGGCTCCGCCGTGGCGCGCAGCACGGTCGCCACCACCACCGCCCCAAAGACCAACAGCCAGATGCCGATCAGCTTGAAGGCCAGAAGGCTTAAACCCACCACCATCAGCAGGAACAGAGTCTTCTGGACAAAGCCCGCATCGAGCCGGTTACGCGCAAAAAACATGGGAAGCCCCCGTTACTCTAAAAATCATCCCGATCTAGCGGCTGCGCAGATAAGGAAACAATTATTCCGACCGTTTGCGCTTGACCGTGCGCTCGACCAGATCGGCCAAAAGCTGCGCCGCGTCGGGTCGCGCCACCGATTTGGCGGCAGCGGCGCGTTTTTCAAGGCCCACCGCCCCTTCTTCGATCAGGGCGCGGATGGCCGCGCTCAGGCTTTCGACCGTCACATCGTCTTCGCGCAGCACCACGGCGGCGCCGGCTTCTTTCAGCACGGCGGCGTTGTGCGTCTGGTGGTCATCCGCGGCGATTTTCAGCGGGATCAGCAGGGACGGCTTACCCGCCACAGCCAGTTCGCAGCAGGTCGAAGCGCCCGACCGGCCAATAACGATATGGGCGCGGCCCAGCCGCTCAGCCATATTGTCGAAGAAGGGCGCGACCTCGGCCTCGATTTCGGCCTCGGTATAGGTTTTACGGGCGAGGTCGATCTGCTCGGCGCGGGTCTGCTGCTCGACGCGCAGGTTGATGCGCAGCGACACCGGCAAAAGCGCCAGCGCCTGAGGCACCGTCTCTGACAGAATCTTCGCCCCTTGCGATCCGCCGGTGATCAGCAAGCGGATCTCCTTGTCGATGGGCGGATAGGGCCTGTCATAAAGCGTTTGGATGTCCGGACGCACCGGATTGCCGACAACCTGCACCTGCCCTTCGAGCACAGCCGGGGCCATTTTCAATACCGGAAAGGCGCAGGCCACCGCATCGACCCTGGCGCACAGTTGGCGATTGGAACGCCCCAGCACCGAATTTTGTTCGTGCAGCAGGGTCACATCCTTGCGCGACAAGGCCGCCATCAGGGCCGGATAGGAGGGATAGCCGCCAAAGCCGATCACCGCCCAGGGTTTGAGGCGCTTGAACGCCTTGCGCGCCTGTTGCGTACCGGTGAAGATTTTCAGCGCCGCCTTGGCCATGCCGATCACATCGCCGCGCTTGAAGGTCGCGGCTTCCAGCGACAGGCGCTCTATCGCCGGGAATTTTTCGGCATAGGCTGCCCCGCGCGCGTCGGACGCCAGCACCACCTGCCAGCCACGCGCGATCAGCTCACGCGCCAGCGCCTCGGCCGGGAACATGTGCCCGCCCGTCCCCCCGGCAGCCACCACGGCCAGCGGCGTTTCGGAAAGGGGTTTGGGTTTCTTTTTCGCAGCCATGAAATCGGTTCTTTATTCAAAATTAGGGACGCGTCAGGAATGAGACAATGGTGGGGACGTCCGGAAAATATGAATTGTCATTGATGTGAAATACGCCCGAAAGACGCTCGATTAAAGGCGGTCCGTCTCCAATGTCAAAGCCCTTCAATTCACCACCCCCAATGCCTATAAATCGTCCGTGCTTTGAGAAGACCGGTGGAATCACATCTGGACGCAAGGCCCTGCCTCTCGCGTCAAAGAAGGCGTATTCGCCCGCGTCAATATCAATAACCTCCAGATCACGCTGGACCTCTTCAAGAGAGGCGTACACCGAAAGTGTACGGTCATCCAGAATGGCAAAGACGGGATAAATCACCACTGCGTATGGTCGTCCGGTTCGACTTCCGCCGGGCGTTTGCGCGTCAAAGCCAGAATCAGGCCCATGGTCAGCCCCATCGCCATCAGCGACGACCCGCCATAGGAGATGAACGGCAGGGTCATGCCCTTGGGCGGAATGACCTGCAAGTTGACGCTGATATTGATCAGCACCTGCATCCCCAAAAGGATGTACAGGCCCGAGGTGGCAATCTGACGAAAGGCGTCGGGCATGGCCATGGCCTTCCACAGGCCACGCAGCACGACGAACGCAAAAATGGCGATCAGCAGCAGCGACATCCACAGACCATATTCTTCCGCCGCCACCGAATAGATAAAGTCAGTGTGCATGTCGGGGATCAGGCGCTTCATGGTCCCTTCGCCGACGCCCGTGCCGGTCAGGCCACCATTGGCGATGGCTGCCGCGGCGCGTTCGACCTGAAAACGGTCGCCGTCCGGGTCGATAAAGTCCTTAATGCGGTCGCGGAAGTGCGGCAGGATGAAGTAGAGGCTGGCAAAACCCGTCACGCCCGCCGCCGACAGACCGACGATCCAGCGCATCGGCACGCCGGAAATATAGAAACAGGCCCCGAAGGCCACGGTGATCAGAATGGACTGCCCCACATCGGGCTGGATCAGCAGAAGCGCGATGCACAGGGCATAAAGACAAAAGGCGATGGTCACACCGGGCACGCCCTTGCCCTTCTGACCTTCGGCAAACATCCACGACACCAGCACGATCAGGGCGGGCTTGAGAAATTCCGACGGCTGAAGGCTGAAAAAGCCCAGATCGAGCCAGCGCCGCCCCCCCTTTGACGTGTGCCCGATCAGCGGCAGCATGGCCATGACGAAGATGGCGCCGCCATAGATGGCGACGCTGGCGCGCTTCACCCCTTTCAGCGAAAACATCGAAATGCCGAGCATCAGCGCCACCGAGGCGAAGGCAAACAGCACATGGCGCTGGGTGAAATAAAACTCGTTGGTGATCCCCACCTTGGGCGCGGCGACCGGCGACGACGAAAACGAAAAGACCAGCCCGGCAAAGATAAGCAGCAGCACAAAGCCGAGCGTCAGCTTATCCACCGTCCACCACCACATGGCGAGCGGCGAGCGGTCGGTGCGCGTAAACGGATGTGCGAAGCCGGAATTCATGGACGGGTACGGTTCTGCAAGGGGAAAACAGGCCCCGCACGCTCGCGACGCCTCTGATTAGGCAGAGTCCGGAAACGCGGTTAACAGACGGTTAAAAATGACACGCCTTCCCCAAAAACACGCAGGGCGAGAATGACGTTATTGCTCTTTTAGGTTGAAAACCTATTCTCCCTGCGGACGAGTGATGCAAACTGTCCTCGTTCAAGCCAAGACGATTCACACTGAACTCAAAAGGGGGCTCTATGGCCGGCATCAATCGCAAACACTTCTTCGACACCGTCCGCACTGAGTTGTTTGGCGGAAAGATTACACCTTCGCAAATGCAGGGCCTCACCGCCATTCTCGACAAATGGGAAACAGACGCCTCTCATCTGGACGATCGCTGGCTGGCCTATATGCTGGCCACCGCTTTCCATGAGACCGCCCGCACCATGCAGCCCGTGCGCGAAACACGCGCCTCTACGGACGAGGCGGCCATCATCATTCTTGAGAAGGCCTTTATCGCAGGCAATTTGCCGTGGGTAAAGAAACCCTATTGGCGCAAAGACGCCGAGGGCAAGTCGTGGCTGGGGCGCGGTCTGGTGCAAATCACGCACAAGGCCAATTACATAAAGCTAGGCACGGCCATCGGCGTGAACCTTGTGGCCAACCCCAGCCTGGCGCTGGACATGGACGTGGCGCTGAAGATCATGTTCACCGGCATGATCGACGGCCTGTTTACCGGTAAGAGGCTGGCAGACTTCTTCCACGGCAATGTCACCGACTGGAAAAACGCGCGAAAGATCATCAATGGTCTGGAAAGCGCCGATTTGGTGGCAGGCCACGCCGCTAAATTCTATATGGCTTTAAGCTATACAGTCTGATTTTAAGACTCCGCTTGCGTGCCCCGGTCTTTTCCTGTAATGACCCGCGCTTCCTGACCTGCCGGGCCCCTGACATGCCTTGGCGGGTGCTAACTCTATAAAGAGGACGGCGTTACCCGCGCCGCAAATGAAATGTCAAAACTGAAGACCAAATCGGGCGCCAAGAAGCGTTTCCGCTTCACTGCGTCGGGCAAGGTGAAGGCTGGCGTCGCCGGCAAGCGCCACCGTCTGATCTCGCACAACGGCAAGTACATCCGTCAGAACCGCGGCACGCAGGTGATGTCGGACGCCGATACCGCGAAGATCAAATCCTACATGCCCTACGCCTAAGGAGACGTGAACCATGGCACGTGTTAAAAGAGGCGTCGTTTCTCACGCCCGTCACAAAAAAGTTCTGAAGCAGGCCAAGGGTTTCTACGGCCGCCGCAAGAATACCATCCGCACCGCCAAGGCCGCTGTCGATAAGGCCGGCCAATACGCTTACCGTGACCGTCGCGTCAACAAGCGTAACTTCCGCGCCCTGTGGATCCAGCGCATCAACGCGGCTGCCCGCGTCGAAGGCTTCACCTACTCGCAGTTCATCCACGGCCTGAACCTGGCCGGGATCGAGCTGGACCGTAAGGCTCTGGCCGCTCTGGCCGCCAACGACGCCCCGGCCTTCGCCGCCGTGGCCGAGAAGGTGCGCGCCGCTCTGGCCGCGTAAGACTAAGTCTCTTTCAAGAGACACCCGAACACATGGAAAACCCCGCACCGGCAATGGCGCGGGGTTTTTCGTTTTTCTCCTCATCCACGCCTCAGAAGCGGATGACAACAAAACTGTCATCCGGGCGCGTTATGGCGTAGGCTCACGCTTCGGAGCCGCCTTATGACCAGCCGCCGCACCTTTCTTCGCACCACCCTCAGCAGCGCTTTGGCGGCATCACTTGGCGGCCTGCCCCCCGCCATTGCCCGCGCGCTGGACATCCCCGCCCACACCCGCACCGGCACGATCAAAGATGTCGAGCACGTCGTCATTCTGATGCAGGAAAACCGCAGCTTCGACCACTATTTCGGCACGATGAACGGGGTGCAAGGCTTTGGCGACCGCTTCGTTATCCCGGCACCGGCGACGCCCACCCACGCCAACCGCAGCGTCTTCGCCCAGCCACGCGAGGACGACCCCACCCGGCTGATCGCGCCGTTTGCGCTCAATACCACCCAGGATTTCCGCCTGATGCGCGTCGAAGGCACGCCGCACAGCTTCAAGGACGCGCAGGCCGCCTGGGACGAAGGGCGTCTGTCGAACTGGCCCAAGTCCAAGCACAATCACGCGATGGCGCATTTTGAACGCGCCGATCTGCCGTTCCAGTACGCTCTGGCCGAAGCCTTCACCCTGTGCGACGCCTATTTCTGTGCCATGCATTCGGGCACCAATCCCAACCGCGTAGTCCACTGGACGGGCACCAATGTCGGCCCCAATGGCCCGGTCATCGTCAATGATTATGACGAGTTGCACGCCGATCCGAAGGGCCACGGCGGCTATGACTGGACCACCTATCCGGAGCGTCTGAGTGCGGCGGGCATCGACTGGCGCCTCTATCAGAACATGAAAGACAATTTCACCGACAACCCGCTGGTCGGGTTCAAGACCTATCGCGCGGCGGATAAGGCCACGTCGGGCAAGCTCGCGGACCTCGCCGAGCGTTCGATCCGCACGCGCGACCTCGACAAGCTGAAAGAGGACGTGCTGGCCGGCAAGCTGCCGCAGGTATCGTGGATCATCGGCACGGCCGAAGGCTCCGAACACCCCTCGACCTCTTCACCGGCTCAGGGGGCCGACTATACGGCGAAGGTGCTCGACGCCCTGACCGCCAATCCGGAGGTGTGGGCGAAGACAGTCTTCCTGATCAATTTCGACGAAAACGACGGCTATTTCGACCACGTGCCACCGCCCGCGCCGCCGTCGCTGGATGCCAATGGACAGCCGCTGGGCTATGCCGAAGGGGCGGAGCGCGAATATCATCAGGGGGACGACGCGCTGAAAAACCGCCCCTATGGCCTGGGCCCGCGCGTGCCGATGTACGTCATTTCGCCGTGGTCGAAGGGCGGCTATGTGGCTTCGGAAGTGTTTGATCATACCTCGGTCATCCGCTTTCTGGAAACGCGCTTTGGTGTTCAGGAGCCCAATATCTCGCCGTGGCGGCGCGCCGTGTGCGGCGACCTGACTTCTTGCTTTGATTTCAAAACACCGAACGATCAGCCCTTCTTTGCCCACCTGCCGAAAACCGCTGACCGCGCCGAACAGGCGCGCAAGCTTGGGGGCAAGACGACCCCCAAAGCGCCGGACGCCCTCACCGCGCCGGTGCAGGAACAGGGCCTGCGTCCCCGCCGCTCGACGCCGTATGATTTGCAATGCGGTCTGAACCGCGACGGCGAACTGGTCATGCTCAACAATGGCACTGACAAGCGTTCAGCAGTGTTTCACCTCTATGATCTGAATGCGAGCGATGCCATCCCCTATCGGTATACGGTCAGCATCCGTAAGACGCACAGATTGCCCGCCGGTGCCGTGAAGCTGTGGGTCAATGGTCCTAACGGCTTCCACCGCCGGTTCGAAGGTAAAACCGTCCTATTCGACTGCGAAAGCGGACCCGAAGGGTTTGAGGTCAGCAACGCTTCCGACAAGCCTCTGAGCCTGATCTGGCGCGACGAAGCCTATGGACAGTCGCCGCAAAACCTGAACCTCGCCCCCGGTGAAAGGCAGCCGCTACGCTTCGATATGGCCGCCAGCCACGGCTGGTACGATTTCAGCCTGACCGCTGAGGGCTACAGTCTGCGTCTGGCCGGACACGTCGAAGACGGCAGGCCGTCGATGTCCGATCCAGCGGCCTTCGGCGCAGCGAAGCTGACGGTCTGACGTCCCTCTTCTCTGTTGTCTCGTAACAGGGAAGAGAAAAGCAGAAAACGCTTCACTCACGGCGCATTGCGCTCTAAACACACGGCGATCCGTTTTCCCCCGTGAGACCATGAGCACCTATTCCGATCTGGCCGCAGACATCGAAGCCGAAATCCTGACCGCGCAAGACCTTGCTGCGCTCGACGCCGTGCGCGTGTCGGCGCTGGGCAAGACCGGGCGCATTTCCGGCCTTTTGAAAACCCTGGGCGCCCTGCCCCCCGAAGAGCGCAAGGCTACCGGCGCCGCCATTAATGCCGTGCGTGATCAGGTTCAGGCGGCGCTCGATGCGCGTAAGGACGTGCTGGAGGCCGAACACCTCAGCCGCCGCCTGCAATCCGAGCGCATCGACCTGTCGCTGCCCGCCGCGCCCCGCGCCAGGGGCGGCGTCCACCCGACCATGCAGGTCATGGACGAGATGGTGGCGATTTTCGCCGAGATGGGCTTTGAGGTCGCCGAAGGGCCGGACATCGAAGACGACTTCCATAACTTCACCGCGCTGAACTTCCCGGAAAAGCACCCGGCGCGCGAAATGCACGACACGTTCTTCTTCAACCCCGATGAAAACGGGGTGAGGAAACTCTTGCGCACCCATACCTCGCCGGTGCAGATCCGTTCGATGATCGCGGGTAAGCCGCCCTTCCGCCTGATCGTGCCGGGGCGCGTCTTCCGCTGCGACTCCGATCAGACGCACACGCCGATGTTCCATCAGATCGAAGGCCTCGTCATCGACAAGACGGCGCATATGGGCCACCTGAAATGGGTGTTCGACACCTTCCTGTCGCGCTTTTTCGAGACGGACACGGTCATCACGCAGTTTCGCCCTCACCACTTCCCCTTCACCGAGCCGTCGGCGGAAATGGACGTGCGTTATTCGCGCAACGGCGCGGAAATCCGCATCGGGGATGGCGACCGCTGGATGGAAATTCTGGGCTCCGGCATGGTGCACCCCAATGTGCTGAAGGCCTGCGGCGTCGATCCGGACGAATATCAGGGGTTTGCCTTCGGCATGGGCGTCGATCGTCTGGCCATGCTCAAATACGGCGTGCCGGACCTGCGCGACATGTTCGCTGCCGATACGCGCTGGCTGAGCCACTACGGCTTTAGCGGGTTCAGCGCGCCGAACCCGGCAAGCGGCCTTTCCTGATTTAGAGATTTAAGACGAGGGGCCGGAAGGCCCCTCGACCCCGGAATATAAGACATGAAATTCTCCCTTAGCTGGCTTAAAGATCACCTCGACACCGACACCGATATTCAGGCCGTCGCCGCCGCTATGACCGCGGCAGGGCTTGAGGTCGAAGACGTCACCGACCCGGCGGCCAAGCTGACGCCCTTTACGGTGGCCAAGGTGGTTGAGGCCGCCCGTCACCCCAATGCCGACAAGTTGCAGGTGCTTCAGGTCGATACGGTCGATGGCCGCAAGGAAATCGTCTGCGGCGCCCCCAATGCCCGCGCCGGCCTGACCACCGTCTATGCCCCCATCGGGGCCTATGTGCCGGGCCTTGACGTCACCCTGGTCGAAAAGCCGGTGCGCGGCGTCGTGTCGAACGGCATGATGTGTTCGGCGGCCGAGCTTGAGCTGGACGGCGATTCCGATGGCATCATGGAGCTTTCCGACGACCTCGCCGTCGGCACACCGGTTAGCGCCGTCTTCGCGCTGGAGCCCGTTATCGACTTTGAGGTGACGCCCAACCGTCCCGACTGGCTGGGCGTGCACGGCATTGCCCGCGACCTCGCCGCCACGGGTCTGGGGGCCTTCAAAGACGCGCCGATTCCCCCGGTCAAGGGCACCTTCCCCTGTCCGATCTCGGTCAAGGTCGATGGCGACGCCTGCCCGCTGTTTTCCGGTCGCGTCATCCGGGGCGTCAAGAACGGCCCGTCGCCCAAATGGCTTGCCGACAAGCTGACCTCGATCGGCCTGAAACCCATCTCGGCGCTGGTCGATATCACCAACTATCTGTCGTTCGACCGCGCCCGCCCGCTGCACGTCTATGATGTGGCGAAGCTGTCGGGCAGCGTGATCGAAGCCGGTCTGCCCGCCGACACGTCCGACTTCGTGGCGCTGGACGGCAAGACCTACGCCGTCACGCCGGACATGACGACGATCAGCGACGCTTCGGGCGTCATCGGTCTGGGCGGCGTCATGGGCGGGGCCTCGACCGGGGTTGATTTCGAGACGGTCGATGTCTTCCTTGAATCGGCCTGGTTCGACCCCATCCGTATCGCCCAGACGGGCCGCACCACGACCATCACCTCGGATGCGCAGTACCGCTTTGCGCGCGGCGTCGATCCGGAATTTGTCGTGCCCGGCCTGGAACTGGCCACCCAACTGATCCTCGACCTGTGCGGCGGGGAAGCGTCCGAGATCGTCGTGGCGGGCGAGGCCCCGGCGCGCAAGCCCGATGTCGTCTTCGACCCGGCCTATGTAGCGCAACTGACCGGCCTTGACGTGCCGCATGACAAGGTCGAGACGATCCTGACCGCGCTCGGTTTTGGCATCACCAAGACCACGCCGTGGACCGTCAGCGTCCCGTCCTTCCGCCGCGACGTGGATGGCAAGGCCGATCTGGTCGAAGAGGTGGCGCGCATCTATGGCTTCAACCACATCCCGGCGACGCCCCTGCCCGCCGTGGCCCCCAAAACCGGCGGCGTCCTGACCCCGTCGCAGGCCCGCGCCCGCACGGCGCGCCGGGCGCTGGCGGCCTTTGGCTATAGTGAGGCCGTCACCTGGTCCTTCATGCCGCAGGGTTACGCCAAGCTGTTCGGCGGGGGTAGCGACGCACTGGTGCTGGCCAATCCGATTGCCTCGGAACTGAACTGTATGCGCCCGTCCATCCTGCCGAATCTGCTGGAGGCCGCCGGGCGCAATGCATCCAAGGGCTATCCCGGCGCGCAACTGTTTGAAATCGGGCCGGTCTATTTCGGCCTTGAGCCCAATGATCAAAAGACAGTCATTGCCGCGCTGAAGGCCCCGGACAAGGCGCGTCATTGGGCCGCCACCGGTCAGGACGCGCTGTTTGCGCTGAAGTCCGATCTGCTGGCCTTGCTTGAGGAACTCAATGTGCCGGTCGCCTCGCTGCAACTGGTGCAGGGGTCGAACAGCGGCTGGTGGCATCCGGGCCGTTCGGCGCGCCTGCAACTGGGGCCGAAGACGGTGCTGGCCGAATTTGGCGAACTGCATCCGTCGGTGTTGAAGGCGATGGACCTTGATGGGGCGTATGTGGGCTTTGAAATCCGCCTCGACCTGCTGCCGCAACCGAAAGCAAAATCGGGCAAGTCCAAAGGCGCGCTGAGCCTGTCCAACCTGATGCCGCTGACGCGCGACTTCGCCTTCCTTGTGCCGGCGGGTACGGCGTCCGGCGATCTGGTGCGCGCCATCAGGGGCGCGGACAAGGGGCTGATCAGCGAAGCCCGCGTCTTTGACGTCTATCAGGGTCAGGGCGTGCCGGAGGGTCAGGTGTCGCTGGCAGTTGAGGTCACGCTGCAACCGGCGGACAAAACTCTGACCGAGCCGGAAATCGACGCCGTATCGCAAAAGATCGTCGCCGCCGCCCAAAAGGCCGGAGCCGTGCTGCGCAGCTAAAAATCTCCTCCCTGTGCCGAAGGCATGGGGAGGTGGCAGCGAAGCTGACGGAGGGGGATGACTCTTCCGAGAGACCGAGCAAAAACCTTTGGTGTTGAAACACTTGCGTTACCCCCCTCCGTCTCGTCGCCTGCCGGCGCCGATCCACCTCCCCACGGCAAAGCCGCAGGGAGGAGAGTAGCGTTACGGCCGCAGCACCTGACGGCGGTAGAGATAGGCGGCGATCAGCAGTCCCACACCCGACATGGCCGCCATCACCCAGTAGCCACGGCTGCCCAGAGCGTCATAGAGCGGCCCGGACGCCAGAGTGGACAATCCCATCATCACCCCCGTCACCCAGGCGGCATTGAGCGTCTGGGCCAGACTTTCCGAGCCCTTCGGCGCCATGCGGTTGACCAGATCAAGCCCGGCCAGATAACAGGCGGCAAACGAAAAGGCGTGCAGGGTCTGCAAAGGCCACAGGACGCCCACCGGCGGCACAAACCCCATGATGAACCAGCGCAATACGCTCAGGCCCGCCGCCGCCAGCAAGAGGGTCCACGAGCCGAAACGGTTTCTGAGGCGAAAGCCGAACATCAGGAACAGGATTTCCGCCGCCACGCCCGCCCCCCACAGATAGCCGCAGGTCGCCCCATCGAGCCCCTGCCCCTTCCACAATATGGTGGAAAAGCCGTAATAGAAGGCGTGCGCTCCCTGCACGCAGCCCATGGCCGCCAGCAGCAAGACATAGACCGGATTGCCGAGCAGGGCCCGCACCCGCTGCGCCCCCGTTTCCTGTGGCAGGAAGGCCGGGGCGCGGCCCCCGCCCTCTTCGACGTGGCGCAGGGCCGGCGGCAGCAGACGCCACGCCGCCAGCGCGGCCGCAAAACACAGCACGACCACCCAGATGATAATCAGATCGACACCCAGAAGGTTCAGCCCGTAACCCACCGCGATATTGGCCGCGATAAAGGCCGCCGACCCCACGGCGCGCGGGCCGGTATAGTTGAAGCCTTCGCGCTTCGACATCTGGATGGTCATGACATCGAGCAAGGGGCTGATCGAGGTGATGCAGCTATAGCCTATGGCCCACAGGGCGACGAACAGCCAGAAGCGCGCCTCCCCGGCCAGCGGCCACAGCATAAGCCCGCCATAGGCCAGCCCGCCCGCCAGCGCCAGCCGCAGCATGGGTGAACGGAACAGCGGGAAGGTTTCGGCCCACACCCCCATGACCGGCCCGGTCACGGCGCGCAGCAGCAGCGGCAGGGCCAGAATCAGCCCGATCTGCGCCCCGCTCATGCCCTTTGAGGCGAACCATAGCGGCATGTAGGGCAGGCTGGCCCCCGACCCGATAAAGATCAGGGCGTAGAAAAGGCTCTGCCGCTTTACGGTCGTCAGGGCAAAAAGGCTTGAATCGCTGCGCATAATGGGTCTTTGATCGGCGGCAACCGCCACAGCCCGCTGCACAAGTTTCCTTATGACCGATCAAGCCGTCGTCACATTGCCAAAAGGTCTCTATCCGGAGATCGAACCCTACGACACCGGCTATATGCCGACGGAGGGGAAACATCAAATCTATTATGAGCAAAGCGGTAACCCACAAGGGATTCCGGTGGTGGTGGTGCATGGCGGACCGGGCGGCGGGACCAGCCCCAACCTGCGCTGCTACTTCAATCCGAAGGCCTATCGCATCATCCTGTTCGATCAGCGCGGCTGCGGCAAATCACGGCCGCACGCCTCACAGGACCTGTCGCTGGAAGATAATACCACCTGGCATCTGGTCGCCGATATGGAATCGCTGCGGGAACGGCTGGGGATCGACAAATGGGTGGTGTTTGGCGGGTCGTGGGGCTCGACCCTGTCTCTGGCCTACGCCCTAACGCATACGCAGCGGGTGTCGGCCCTGATCCTGCGCGGCATCTTTCTGGTGCGGCAGTCAGAGCTCGACTGGTTCTATCAGGGGGGCGCGGCCAACCTCTATCCCGACCTGTGGGAGCGCTTTGTGGCCCCGATCCCGGAAGCGGAACGCGGCAACCTTTTGGCGGCCTATATCAAACGGTTAAACGGCGACGACGCGGCCGAGCGTGTGCGTTGCGCGCTGGCGTGGTCGGGCTGGGAAGGCGATACCCTGTCGATCGAAGGCCCGCCGGAGGCCCCGACCAAGTTCACCGATCCCGACTTTGCCGTGGCCTTTGCCCGTATCGAGTCGTGGTACTTCCAGAATCGTGGCTTCTTTGAAAGCGACAACTGGATTCTGGAAAACGTCCACAAACTCAAGAACATTCCGGCGTGGATCGTGCAGGGTCGCTATGATGTGGTCACGCCCATGACCTCGGCCTGGGACCTGCATCGGGCGTGGCCGGAAGCGAAATTCCATCTGGTGAAAAAGGCCGGGCATTCGTCCTCCGACCCCGGTGTGCTCGACGGCCTCGTCGCGGCGGCGGACGAAGCGATAACGGCGGTGGGGTAGAGATTTCACTTAGGATTGCAGCACGTGAGGAAAGTATTCGCCATCCCACTCATCCGGGCGAAACAGTATCTTCCCGTGCTCCAACACCGTGTCATCAGAACGATACGGTATCGCTGACAACATAATATCTGTCGCATCGGCTATGTCTGAATCTTCATAATAATCCAGATGAATGTGATCCGACTGCCGGCTGAGACGCTGTAACTCTTCCAGCATAAGGTCGCGGCCCGCCTCATTCATTAAAATTTCGAAACTACCGTCCACCTGCAGGCAGACCGTCACTCTCGGCTTCGCCATTCGTACCTCTTTACCCCTTCTGCGGGATACGGACCTCAAACGAGGTGCCCGACGGCCCGGTGTCGATCAGCCGGACATCGCCGCCGTGCGTCTGGGCCAGTTCGCGCGCAATGGCCAGCCCCAGCCCCGACCCGCCCGGCGTCAGCGAGGCCGAAAACGGCTGAAACAGCTTATCGCGCACACGCTCAGGGATGCCGGGTCCGTTGTCGGAGAGGACCAGAATCACCTCTTCCGCCGTCTTGACCGCGCTCAGCGTCACGCGCCCCACCGTCTTGCGGTTCGGCTGGTTTTCAATCGCCTGACGCGCATTGCGCATCAGATTGACCAGCAGGCGGTGGACGTGGTCGGGATCGGCCTCAAAGAAAAAGCCCTGTTCGGCCTTGAGCGAAAAGCGCACGCGGTCCGGCGTGCGGGCATTGAGCGCCAGACCGGCGTCCTCGGCGGCGGCCTCGGACAGGTCTTTCAGGCGCAGAATCTGGATGCGCGGCGGGATTTCGTCCGTCTTGCCGTAGTTCAGCACGTTTTGCGCCAGGGTCAGGGCGCGGTCCAGCGCCCGCTCCAAACGCGGCAGGGCCTTGGTGACATTGGGGTCACCGGAATAGGCCAGACGCTCCGACGCCATCTGCGCGGCGGTCAGCATGTTTCTGAGGTCGTGGCTGATCTTCGACACCGCCTGCCCCAGCGCCGCCAGTCGCGCACGGGTGCGCAGGGCGTGGCCGACCTCCTGCTGCATCTTGAACAGTTCTTCCTCAATCTGCCCGATCTCATCGTGGCGACCGGACAGTTGCGGCACGGCGGCGCTGTCTTCCGGGTTTTCCTTGAAGCGCGCGATCGAGCGCGTCAGTTGCCGCACTGGGCGCACCACGAAGAAGGACAGGGCCGCAAAGATCAGGGCACCGGCGACCAGCGAAATCAGGAGCGAAAGCCGCAGGATCGACCCCAGTTGTTCCCGCAGTTCCTGTTTCAGCGGCTCCGCCGGCACGACGATTTCGATAATGTCGGTGCCCTTGCGCACCTTTGGCACGGCTTCGGTGCGGATCAGGCGGTCTTCGCGCCCGGACAGGGTCTTCCACGGCCCCCACAGATAGGTCAGGTCGTCGCTGAGGCCACGTTCCTGATGGCGGATGTCGATGACATCGGGTTCGACTGTGCTGCGCGGATCACGCAGCACAAACTGCACCCCGCCGCTTTGCAGGGCGAGGTAGGAGGCCCCGACGCTGTTGAGCAACTGACTCGACAATTCGCGCGACACCGCCCCTTCGGCCGAGGCATCGAGCGCCAGAGAGGCGATTTCGGCCTGACGCACGCGGTCGATCAGCCAGCGTTCCTGATAGGCGGCCAGCGTCGGCACCATGATGATGACCACCATCACCGCCACGAACACCGCCGTCAGAGCCAGCAAATGGCCGGACAGACCGCTGAAAAACGAGCGGAAATCTTTCCAGCCGCGTTTCAGATGCGGCTTGAGCGCCTTCCAGCGCTTGGCCAGAAAGGCTTGCAGGCTCTGATCACGCCATTTGCGCGGGCGCGGGCTGGCCGCCGCCCCGTCCTCGCTCTCACGCGCCAATCCCCCGGCGACGCGGAACCGTCGCCCCGGCGTCAGGTCGCGGTGCGGGCCGGTTTCGGCTAAGGTTTCGCTCAGATCGCTCGACATTGCGCTCGGATAAGGTGGCGTAGAGACACATATTAACACAAATCCGTGAAGGGTCAGTGTAAAATCACCCGGCGCGCGCTCACGGTGTCATAAAGATTCTTCGGCCTAGGTGCGAATCCAGGCGTATAGCCATTGACAAGCCCGCGCGCACGGTTTAGTGACGCCGCCTCTTCTTTCAACGATGGCTCGCACACACTGGGTTATCGTGTCCAAACCCCGGAGCTACAACCGTGAAACGCACTTACCAGCCGAGCCGTCTCGTCCGCAAGCGCCGCCACGGCTTCCGCGCGCGCATGGCCACCAAGAATGGTCAAAAAGTCGTCGCCCGTCGCCGTGCCAAGGGCCGCAAGCGCCTGACTGCCTAATAACCTCATGCCGATAAATGGCCGCCATTTATCGGATATATATGAGGTGTCAAAGGACGCAGTTCGGACCACCGACACAGGAAAAGGCCCTTGAAGCGATTCGAGGGCCTTTTCGCTTGTGTTCACCCTTATACCTCCCCGCTGGCGGGGAGGGGGACCATGAGCGAAGCGAGTGGTGGTGGGGTGGGTTTCTTTCTATACTTTCCATTTGCACAGTCCCCGGCAGGTTCAACCCGTCAGATTTAGCGAAAACACCCCACTACTCCCTGCTGAGGCGGTCCCATCGCTGGTGAAAGCTACACTTTCGCTGGCGCTATACCCCGCACTCCGTGCAGGGAGGTATAAGAAAGCTGAATGACCTTTCCCGTTCTGAAAAACCGCAGCGATTTTCTGGCCGCCAACAAGGCAGCCTATCAGGCGCGCCCGACCGTGGTCATTCAGGCGCGCTTTCGCAATGACGGGGACGCCACCATCCGCATAGGCTTTACCGCCACCAAAAAGACCGGCGGTTCGGTGGAACGCAACCGCGCCAAGCGCCGGATGCGCGAAGCGGCCCGCGCCCTTTTGCCCGACCTTGGCCTTCCCGGCCACGACTATGTCTTCATCGCCCGCGACGCAACCAAGTCCTGCCCGTGGCAAGGTTTGCTTGACGATGTCAAACGCGCCCTGATAAGGCTGTCGCCCAAAGTTTAACCCCTCTTCAGAGTCTCTCATGAAGCGCGACGACAATCGCAATATGTTCATCTTCCTCGCCCTCTCCATGGCGATCCTGTTCGGCTATCAGTTCTTTGTGGCCGGGCCCCAGATGGAGAAGGAACGCGCCGCGGCTATGGCGCAGAAGAAGATCGAGGCCGCCAAGGCCCCCGTCGCCACGCCGGAGTCGCTGTTTGTCGAAGGCAAGCTCCCGCGCGATCAGGCCGTGGCCGCCACGCCGCGCGTCGCCATCGACTCGCCGGCGCTGAAGGGGTCTCTGTCTCTGGCCGGGGCGCGCATCGACGACCTGTTCCTCAAGTCGTACAAAGAGACGCTCAAGGCCGACTCCCCCAATGTCGAACTGTTCCGCCCGCAAGGGGCCGAACACGCCTACTATGCCGAATCGGGCTGGGTCGGGGCCAATGTGCCCGGCCTGCCGTCGGGCAACAGCGTGTGGACGGTGCTGTCGGGCAGCGTGCTGTCGCCGGGCAAGGACGTGGTGCTGGGCTATGATGCCGGTACGGGCCTGCGTTTTGAACGCCGCCTGAGCCTTGATGACAAGTACATGATCACCGTCACCGATACCGTGGTCAACACCACGGGCGCGGCGGTGACGCTTGCCCCCTATGCCAATGTCGTGCGTCAGGGCGCGCCTGAGACGCTGGGCAAGAATATGATCCTGCACGAAGGCGGCATTGGCGCCTTCTCCAAGGACGCCACGGGCAAGGGGTACACCACGCCGGAATTCAAATTCCACAATTGGGAAAAGGACGAGAAGAAGGCCAATTTCAAGGCTGACTCGACCGGCGGCTGGATGGGCCTGACCGACAAATACTGGCTGGCCGCCGTCATCCCGGATCAAAAGGCCAAGATTCACGCCTCGATGAAGGCGACGGACCAGACGACCGCCAACGAAAAGGATTTCAACTTCCTCTATCAGGCGGGCTACGTCGCCGACGCTGTGACGGTGCAGCCGGGCAAGCCGGTCAGCGTCACCTACCACATCTTTGCCGGTGCCAAGCAGGCCTCGCTTCTGGCCGCCTATCAGGACAAGCTGAAGCTGCCCGCCTTCGACAAGGCCATCGACTGGGGCATGTTCTGGTTCTTCACCCGCCCGATGTTCTTCGTGCTGGACTTCCTGTTCAAATATGTCGGCAATTTCGGTCTGGCCATTCTGGGTCTCACCGTTCTGGTCAAGCTCATCTTCTTCCCGCTGGCGCATAAATCCTATGAGTCGATGACCAAGATGAAGATGCTTCAGCCCCAGGTCGAGGAGCTGAAGAAGAAGCACGAAGGCAATCCGCAGCAGATGCAGATTGAAATGATGGGCCTTTACCAGAAGGAAAAGGTCAATCCGATGTCGGGCTGTCTGCCGATCTTCGTGCAGATGCCGGTCTTCTATGCCCTGTATAAGGTGCTGTTCGTCACCATCGAAATGCGCCACGCGCCGTTCTTTGGCTGGATTCAGGACCTGTCGGATAAAGACCCGACGACGATGTTCAACCTGTTCGGCCTGTTGCCCTACGATCCGGCGGCCCTGCCGGTCATTGGCGGGCTGATGGCCACCTCGCTGCACATCGGTATCCTGCCGCTGCTCTACGGCGCGTCCATGTGGCTGTCGCAAAGCATGAACCCGCCGATGCCGGACCCCATGCAGCGCAAGATCTTCGCCTTGATGCCGGTGATCTTCACCTTCATCATGGCACCGTTTGCCTCGGGTCTGTTGATCTACTGGATCTGGAACAACGTCCTGACTGTGGCGCAGCAATATATGCTGATGCGTCAGATGGGCGTCGAAAACCCGATCGACACCCTGCTGGGCAAGGTGGCCAAAACCAAGCCGAAGTCCGAAGCGGCGCACGTCATCGAGGTGGCCGAGGAAGCCATCCACGAAGGCGAAGTGACGCAAGGCACCCCGGCCCGCAAGCGCAAGCCGGCGGCCACGGGCAGCTCGGCGGGCGGCACCAAGCGCACCCGCGGGACCAAGAAGGACTAAGGCGATCCGTCATACCTTCCTGCCTTTGGCGGGAAGAACCCGTCCCCTCTTATACCTCCCCGGTTTACTGGGGAGGTATAAGCATTTAAAGGCCCGTCCATGACCGACGAAACGCAACATAACGCTGAGACGCCCGCCGCTGAAACGCCTGACGAGGCGCTCTATTCCACCGAAACCCTCGAAGCCGCCCGCGTGCTGTTTGCGCGCCCGGCCACCTTCATGATGGGCGCGGCGAAGATCGAGCAACTGCCCGCGGCCGACCTGCCCGAAGTGACCTTTGCCGGGCGCTCCAATGTCGGCAAGTCGAGCCTGATCAATGCGCTGGTCGGCCAAAACCACCTGGCGCGCGCCTCCAACGAGCCGGGCCGCACGCGCGAAGTCAATTTCTTCGTGCTGGACGAAAAGCTGCGTCTGGTCGATCTGCCCGGCTATGGCTGGGCCAAGGCGTCGAAGGCTGAGGTGAAGAAGTTCCAGAATCTGGGGCGCGACTATCTGCGCGGCCGCCCGAACCTCAAACGCGCCTATCTGCTGATCGACGCGCGCCACGGGCTGAAGGCGGTCGATAATGAGCCGATGGACGCGCTGGACGTCGCCGCCGTCTCCTATCAGATCGTCCTGACCAAGGCTGACAAGATCAAGCCGCACGAGCTGAAGGCCGTCATCGAAAAGACGCAGGCGCAGATCAAGAAGCGCCCGGCGGCCCACCCGGTGGTGCTGGCGACCTCCTCAGAAAAGGGCCACGGTATTCCCGAACTGCGCGCTGAAATCATGACGACCTGCGCGGTCGCGCCGTAAGTCTCATTCATACCTCCCCGCCAAAGGCAGGGAGGTATAAGATAGCGCTCATGCACACGCCCTTTGACGGTTCGCAGCCTCTGTTTCGCATCGGTCTGGCGCCGCTGGGGGACGCGGCGTGGCTGGAGCGCGATGAGCGCCTGCCCCGCTATCTGGCGGAAAAAGAACGCCTGCTCACCGTAGACCGCGATGCCGTCTTCGGTGCGCAATCGGGCTCTGAGGCCGCGCAAGCCGAAGCCCTGCGTCTGATCGAAACCACGCTGAACACCGCCGCCCCGCCGTCTGACGCCCCGCTGATCGCCGCGGCACGACTGGTGGCCGAAGACCTGGCCATCTTGCAAACATCGCCCGAAGGCTGGCGGCTGACGGCGGGCTGCATCTGCTTTCCCTCGTCGTGGTTGCTGCCGGAAAAGCTGGGTAAGCCCCTGCATCAGGTGCATGGCCCCGTGCCCGATTTTCAGACCGGGACACGCAATGCGACCATCATCGAGCGCATTTTCGATAACCTGCGTCCCGATGAGCCGGTCATCCGCTGGAACTGGTCGCTGTATGGCACGGACACGCTGCATCACCCGCACCTGTCCCCACCGCAGCGCTTCGGCAGCGGCGACCGCGCCGACGCCGTCTATGTGCGCGTTGAGCGTCAGACGCTGCGAAAGCTACCGCAGACGGGCGCGGTGCTGTTCACCATAGGCATCCACCTGACGCCGCTGGAGGCCATTGAGGTCCACCCGGAACGCGAACGCCTCACCCAAGGCCTGATCCGTCAGATCGAAGCCCTCGATGAGGCGCAAAGCGAATATAAGGGATTGCGCGCCGAACGCGAACGGCTCATCCTGCGCCTGAAAGGGAGATGAGGGATGAAACTGACGATGGCGATAACCGTCACGGCTTTAATAGCGCTGACGACACCGGTACAGGCGGGCACAGTTGGAGCCATTACACGCAGCGAAATCAATCAGGCCCATCTCGACGGTTGCGGCACGACGCTTTACCGAACGCCTGACTTTGAAAAAGGCCAAGCACCGATCATCTGGCATGACGATTTTCAGACCGGCCTGATGCGGTGGAACGGTCAGCTTGTCACGCTGACGCTGCAAGGGAAACCGAAGTCGAGCGTTACCCCTGTGAACCAGTTCGTCAGCGCCGACGGCGACCTTAGGGTGACACAGACCCTCAAGGTGACAAAGAGGCTGGGCGAGGAATGGTCCAACATGGCCGGAACCCTTACCCTCACACAGAACGGCAAATCGCAGAGCGTGACGGTTTACGGCCAGAGCGGCTGCTGAGGCAGTTAACGGCAACGTCCTCCGTCAACACGGAAAGCGAATGTCTGATCTATGCCGGGGGTGACGTAACCAACAGGGCAGGTGACGTCGGGTTGATCAGGCACATGCACCACGATGACGCCTGCCCCTTCACAGCGCGCTTCTTGAAACGCCGTCAGTTTCGAGCCCACGCGTCTGAGAGCGACGGCATCACCACACAGCCGCAGTTCTGCCGATGCGCCCTCAGGAGCCTCAACCTCAAACGTATTTGCGGTTCGCGTACAGCCCGTCAGTAGCAAGGCCAGCAGGATAAAGGCTCTTTTCACGCTTTCCCCCGCCAGGTGCCCGGTGCTATTCCCGCAAAGCCTTACAGGTCTTCCTTGAGGATGGCCATTTCGAACAGGTAGGAGCCTTCCTCGTCCTCATCGACATAGACCACGCCGATGAAGTCTTCGCCGATATAGACCTCGGCGGAATCCTTCTGCTTGCGGGCGCGGACCTCAAGGCCCTTGGTGCCAAAGGTCTGGGTCAGGTAGGCTTGCACCTTGGTGATTTCTGCGGGTGTCATGTTTTTGTCTCTTGAATGGCTGGTCCCTGCGAGGTGCGATCAAAGCACGATTTCACCAGGGCCGGGATAAATTCTGTGTGTCTGTGTACCCGCGAACGCCGCCAGAGGCAAACCCCAAGGCGCGCCCTTCCCCAAGCATTTGGGTTTCACTTAAAGCCTTAAAGCGCAAAATTCTCGCAGTGCCGCCCCAAGAGAATTTTGCTCGATATTGACCCCACCCAAAATGTATTGGCCGCAGGCCAAGACTTTTGGGTGAGTTAAATCACGTAATCGTAGATCACGTCCGAAAGCGTCTGATCCATCGACCTCGCCGGGTCGGGGCAGGTCTGGCAGTTGACCAGCCGCGCCGGAACGCCGGCGGCTGTGCAGTGCGCCGGGACGGGCTTCAGGACCACCGAACCGGCGGCGATCTTGGCAAACTCACCGATCTCGATATTGCCGAGCACCTTGGCGCCGGCCCCCAGCAGCACGCCGCGGCCGATCTTGGGGTGACGATCGCCCTGTTCAGAGCCGGTCCCGCCCAGCGTCACGCCGTGCAGCATCGACACCTCATCGCCCACCACCGCCGTTTCGCCGATGACGATGCCGGTGCCGTGGTCCATCAGCACGCCCTTACCGACCTTGGCCGCCGGGTGAATGTCGATCTGGAACAGCTCCGACACGCGGCTTTGCAGCAAGTGCGCCATGGTAAAGCGCCCGTCCTGCCACAGGCGGTGCGCGATGCGATAGACCTGAAGGCTCAGGAAGCCTTTGAAAAACATGAAGGTTTGCAGATAGCCCTTGGCCGCCGGGTCGCGCTCATAGACGGCCTGAAGATCGGCCTCCGCCGCCTCGACCAATGCGCTGTCGGCCTTGAGATAGCGCTGCACCATCTCGCGCACGGTCATGCCGCGCAGGGTGTCGTCGGCCAGCTTGCGCGCCATATGATAGGACAGGGCCGAGGCCAGATCGTCGTGCGACAGGATGGTCGAATGCAGCAGCGAGGCCAGCCCCGGTTCCGACGCCACGACGTCAGAGGCTTCCTGACGCAGGGTCAGCCAGATCGGCTTGTCCTGCGGTGTAATCACCTCAAACGGTTGCGCCATCTTTGACCCTTCGCCTCACACAATCTTTGCCGCCAGCGACGCCTCCAGCGCCCCTGTGACAGCCATATGGTACACCCTCAGTACCGCCGCAACGGTTAAGGAGTCGCGTATCTGCCCTTTTATAACAGCTTCGAGCACGTCTTTGAAGGGAACCCGCGCGATTTCAAGGTTTTCGGTATCGTCCCACTCGGTTTCGCCCTGAGTCAGGCCGGTGGCGAGGTAGATGATCCCCACCTCGTCGGACACCGAGTTGCTGAGGTCCAGGCGCAGGATTTCAACAAGGGAGGCCGCCTCAAAGCCGGTTTCCTCACGCAGTTCGCGCCGGGCACCCTCCATGGGGTCTTCGTCGTGCGGTACGCCGCCTTCGGGCAGTTCCCAGCTCCAGGCGTCAAAGGGATAACGCATCTGACCCACCAGCGTCACCGTCCCGTCTTCGTGCAGCGGCACCATGCCCATCGCCCGGTTACGGAAGCGCACCGTACCATAACTGGCCACCCGCCCAGTTGGGGCCACAGGCTCGGAAAGCTCCACCTGAATCCACGGTGATTGATGAATGACGCGCACATTGCGCGGCTGCCAGCGCGGGCGTCTGGCATTGCGGTCTTCGGAATCCCAGGGCGGCAGGGTGCGGTCAGTCATCAGCATTCATCCGGTTAAGTCTGTCCAAGCGCCATAGCATGTCCTATATGCGTTGAACCTGATTTTTTGCGCCGGACACCGCCATGACCGAAAAAGCCGATATCCGCCACCTCGACCTCGCGCCCATCCCTTTTGGCACGCCCCTGCCCACCAAAGTATCGGCGCAAACGCTGGAATTGCTGCTGACGCGGCGCTCGGCCCCCGCCCCGACGCTTGGCCTGCCCGCGCCGTCCGAAGACGAGATGGAGGTGCTGCTAAAGATCGGTTTCCGCGTCCCCGACCACGGCAAGATCGGCCCCTGGCGCATCGTGCGCTTCACCCCGCAGTCGAAGGCGCGGCTGGTCGATAAGCTGCGCGCTCTGGCCGAAGCGCGCGGTGACAAGGCGCAGGCGGGCGCGCTGCTCAAACTCTCCACGCCACCCGAAGCCCTGCTGGTCATCTATTCCCCCGTCCAGCCGCACAAAATCCCCCTGTGGGAGCAGATGGGCTCGGCCTTTGCCATCTGTCAGAACCTGCTGATCGCGGCGGGGGCCATGGGCTATGGCGCCAACTGGATCACCGACTGGTACGCCTATGACGCCGAGGCCAAGGCGCTTTTAGGCCTCAGGGACGGCGAAGAGGTGGCGGGCTTTATCTACCTCGGCACGCCGTCCGAAGCGCCGCTGGAACGCGACCGCCCGGACTATGCCGAACGGGTGAGTTACTGGGAGGGGTGATTGAGGCCTCAGTAAGAAGGGCCTCCGGCGGGCAGGGTCACAGACCCTGCACCCGTTTCTGTCCCCTCATGGGAGAGGAGATCAGACGAACCTACCTTCTGAGATATTAAAACGTCTCGAGGTGTGATGGGCCTTGGGAATGTGCCTGACGACGAGATCGGAGATACGGCTCAATGGCCACTCGCCCCGCAAGAACGGCAAGGCCTATAGCCGTCAAAGGCCAGACATCTGCCAGTGCGAGGAGATGTTCCGGCGCGTAGGCCATAGACGCCATCATGGTGAAGGTCAGGACGGCTGAAAAAACTGTGAAATACAGGATATAGGCCGTCGTCCACATACGCCGCTTGCGAATAAGCCCATAAAATTCGGCAACGATCAGCGTCGGGACGACGAAATAAAGCGTTTCCATCACCCCGATATGCACAAGCGCTGATCCGGCAAAATCCAGTTCGCCCGCCTCCGCGAGGAGAGGCATGACGACAGTCAGCACAAAACTTAGCCAGTTGCCTGCAACCAGCGCTATCACGCCGAATACCAAGACGACCAGTATCCGTATCCACCAGCGATTCCACATCGGCCCCTCCCCCTTGGGCTTATTCTACACGGGTGCAGGCAGAAACAAAGCCCCTTCCCCTCCCCCCGTTGGCGCGAGAGGAAGAACAAAATCTATCCCCGCTATACGACGGCGGTCTATCCTCGGTCGCATGGACACAGCGGCAGACATCCCTGAGGCTCTGACACCGGAAACCCGGCGCGGGCATCTGCGCGCCATAGCCGACCGGATGTTGCTGGCGCTCAGCCGCGAGGCAGACCCCAAAACCGGCGAGGAGATCGAAAAGGGCATCCGCCGCGCTTTGCTGATCGAGCGGCTCTATGCCCGCTGCGACGCCACCGAAGCCAAGGCGATCAAAAACGCCGTGGCCAGTATCGAGCAACAGGTGGCCGCAAAGAAAGCCTCGCCCTCGCCTGCGCCGCCGCCAGCCCAGACCAAAGAGACTCAGGCCGAAATCGCCAGCCGCGCCTTAGCCATGAAAGCAAAGGCCCTGTATCGCGCGAGCAAAGGCGACCCCGAAAGCCTCAGACAGGTCATGGCCCGGCATTTTGAAACGCCCGTTGCGAAAAACCGCAAAGACACATCGTAGTTCTTATACCTCCCCGCCCAAGGGCAGGGAGGTATAATTGACCCTCAGCCCCGGCCGCGATAGGTGGCCACGCCGAAGTCAGGGATCAGAACACCTTTCGGCGGTTCGGTCGTTTGCCAGAAGACGTCAATCGGGATGCCGCCGCGCGGATACCAGAAGCCGCCGATGCGCAGCCAGCGCGGGGCCAGCAGGTCGCGCAGGCGCTTGGCAATAGAGATCGTGCAGTCTTCGTGGAACGCCCCGTGATTGCGGAAGGCCGTCAGAAACAGTTTCAGCGATTTCGACTCAACCAGCCACTCGCCCGGCACATAGTCGATGACCAGGTGCGCGAAATCGGGCTGCCCCGTCACCGGACACAGGGACGTGAATTCCGGGGCGGTAAAGCGCGCCACATAGTCGATATCGGCGTGCGGATTGGGCACGCGCTCCAAAACGGCGCTGTCCGGGTCAGTCGGCGCGCCCAACTGTTGGCCCAGTTGCGTCAGATTATCGGTATAGTGCGCCATGAACGACCTTTCCTTATTACGCGATGGGGCATCCGAAGAGACTACGTCTCCGGATGCCGTACTTGTGAATGTTCCTATGCTCGATAGCAGGCACATTCACAAATGGAATCTCAGGCAACATTTGCAATGTCGCCTGAGATGGATAATAATTGATATAATACAACAGTTTACTTAAGGGCAAGAAACGACCATGGCCATTCCGGATACCCTGAAAGCGGGCCTCAGCTTCCCCGCCATTGCCGCGCCGATGTTCCTGGTCTCCGGGCCGGAGCTGGTCATTGCGACGTGCCAGAGCGGTATGATCGGCACCTTCCCGGCGCTCAATCAGCGGACCACCGAAGGCTATGCGCAATGGCTCGACGAAATTCAAGGGGCGCTGAAACTTGAGGATGCGCGCTTCGGCGTCAATATGATCGTCCACCCGACCAATTCAAGGCTGATGGCCGATATGAGGGTGACGGTCGAAAAGAAGGTGCCGCTGGTCATCACCTCGCTGGGGGCGGTGCGTGACGTGGTCGATGCGGTGCATTCCTATGGCGGCGTGGTCTTCCACGACATCACTACCGTGCGCCACGCGCAAAAGGCCGCCGAAGCCGGGGTGGACGGGCTGATCCTTGTCTGCAATGGGGCGGGCGGCCATGCGGGCACCTATAACCCCTTCGCGCTTTTGGGCGAGATCCGTCAGTGGTATAAAGGCACCCTCGTCCTGTCCGGCTGCCTGTCGCGCGGGTCGGACGTGGCGGCAGCGCTGATGATGGGGGCCGACCTCGCCTATATGGGCACGCGCTTTATCGCTACCGAAGAGGCCATGGCCAGCGACGGCTACAAGACCATGCTGACCCAGTCGTCGGCCAAGGACATCGTCTATACGCCGGCCATTTCGGGCGTCCCCGCCTCCTTCCTGCTGCCGTCGCTCGAAAGCCACGGCATCACCAAAGACATGTTGAAGGACATGACCACGAAGATGGACATGGACCACGAGATGAGCGACGAGGCCAAGGCGTGGAAGACCTTGTGGTCGGCGGGGCAAGGCACGGGCAATGTGCGCGACATCCTGCCCGCCTCTGAACTGATTGCACGGCTAAAAATGGAATTTTCCGAGGCCACGCAAAGGTTTGCGCAAACGCGCCTGACATAGGACCTATGGTTTCCTTACGCGGGGTCGTTTATCCTGATCGCGGCCCCGCATTGTCACAATAGTGTCATCAAACTGCAATAAAGGCTCGCGCAACGCCGTTTTGTGACAGTTTGACATCAGATTGATGACAGTTATGGCGGTCGAACAGGAGCCCTTCGTGCGTTTATCTGCCGCCTCATCTGTCATTGCGCTCTTGTCGTTTGCGGCCCCCGCGGCGATGGCTGCCCCCACAAGTAACCTCATCGCCGACTGGAGCGACGACGTCACGGAGGCCTTGCAGGGCTGGAAGCTGAGTGGCCAACTGACGGCCGCCACCGACTCGACCAGCAAAGGCGTCTCAGAAACGCAGGGCAATGGTCAGGTGGGTATGGCACTTACGGCCACCCGTAACTGGTTTTATGCCTCAGCCCGCTACAAAAACTATAAGGGCAGCGACGGCAGCGACTATCAGAGCGGACTGGCCGTGGGTGGTAAGTGGACGCTGGGCAAGGCGACCCTGAACAGCCAGATCATCTATAAGGTCAATGACGGTGCACGGCCGGGCAGCGACACGCACTTCGTCGAGTGGCAAAGCGAGGCCAGCCGCGCCTTCGGGCGCACGACGCTAAAGGCCCTGACCATCTGGTCGCCGGACTCGTCGGGCGCGACCCAAGAGGCCGTCTATTATGAGTTGGGAGCCGTCCAGAAACTGTCCGATCGCTGGAGCGTATCGGGTGGCCTCGGCGAGCGGCGTACCGAGCCGAAGCGCACCTACACGGCGTGGAATGCCGGGGCGACGCTGACGCTGAATGCGCGGACGACGCTTGATCTGCGTTATTACGACACCAACCGCCATGAGTATTCAAAGGCGCACGGCGACCGGCTCGTGCTGGCCTTGCAACGACGGTTTTAACTTTAAGAACGACCGCTTAAGGCGCCCGGTTCTTCGGCGACGCGCGGCTGATCAGAATCGCTTTTGACATAGTGCTCATTGGCCAACCCCTTGCCGTTCGGCGTCCTGGGCTGCATCCGCTCGTCCTTGCTGTCTGTTTCGTCACCAAAGGATTCGCCAGCTTCGCCGTTTGAGGGTTTGTCGCGCGAAAAATGCTCGCGGACATCGGCGGTTTCGGCCTTTTGCGGATCATCGGTCTTATGTGGGGCGGTCATAGGCGTTTCCTTGCTTACGATTGAGACAAAAAAGCCCGGCCTGAGTCGGGGGACACTCAGACCGGGCCGATTATGTTTCACGCGCTGTCAGAGGCGGCGTGCGCAGGACAGGGTTGCTCGTTTCATGCCCGGACAGCTTAGGCTGTCTGGCATCAAAAGGCGCGAGGCGAGGCGTCACCGCTCCATAAGAAAGCGATCAGAGCGCGCGCAATACTGGCTCGGCCTCGTTCAGCGAAACCTCCAGAATATCGACAATGCGGTCGATCTCGGCCTCGGTGATGATCAGCGGGGGGCACATGACGATGGTGTCACGGATGCCGCGCACCATCAGACCGTTCCTGATACAGATGTCACGCACCACCGGACCGGCATGGCCTTCGGCGCCCTTGAAGCGCGTGTTGGTGCCCTTTTCGGCGACGATTTCCACCGCCCCCAAAAGCCCGATGGAGCGCGCTTCGCCGACCAGCGGATGGCCGTCGAGGCGTTTCAGGGCCTTGGCCAGATAGGGGCCTGTCACCTCGCGCGTGCGCTCGATCAGGCCTTCGCGCTCGATAATGCCAATATTGGCCAGCGCCACGGCGCAGGCCGCTGGGTGACCCGAATAGGTATAGCCGTGCACGAAGTCGCCGCCGGTTTTCAGCACCTCGACGATGTGTGACGACACGCCGACCGCCGAAATGGGCAGATAGCCCGACGACAGCCCCTTGGCCATGGCGATGATGTCCGGCTTGACGCCGTAATGCTGATGGCCAAACCACTGACCCAGACGCCCGAAGCCGCAGATCACTTCGTCGCAGATCAGCAGGATACCGTACTTGCGGCACAGGGCCTCGACCTTGGGCCAGTAGCTTTCCGGCGGGATGACCACGCCGCCGGCACCCTGCACCGGCTCACCGATAAAGGCCGCGACCTTGTCCGGCCCGACGCTGAGGATGCGGTCTTCGATGTCCTGAACGCAGGCGTCGGCAAAGGCGTCCGGGTCCTGACCAAAGCCTTCACCGAACAGATAGGGCTGACGCACGTGCTCGATGCCGGGAATGGGCAGGCCACCCTGCGCGTGCATAAAGGTCATACCGCCCAGCGAGGCCCCGGCGACGGTCGAACCATGATAGGCATTGCGGCGCGAGATAAAGACCTGACGCTCCGGCTCACCCTTCAGCGTCCAGTAGTGACGCACCAGACGGAAGACCGTGTCATTGGCCTCAGACCCCGACGAGTTGAAAAAGACGTGTTTGAGGTCCGGATTGCCCAGAACCATCTTCTCGGCGATCTTGGCCGCCAGCCGCACGGCCGGGGCGGTCGCCGTCTTGAAGAAGGTGTTGTAATAGGGCAGTTCCAGCATCTGCTTATAGGCCGCTTCGGCCAGTTCGCTGCGCCCATAGCCGACATTGACGCACCACAGACCGGCCATGCCGTCCAGCAGCGATTGGCCGTCGATATCCGTGATCACACAGCCTTCGGCATGGGTGATAATACGGCTACCGCCCAGTTGCTCCAGCAGCGCATAGTCAGCCTGCGCCGGCAGGTGGTGCGCCAGATCGAGCGCCTTCAATTCGGCGGAGTCGTTGTTTTTGAGCGGAAGATTCATGACGGGCGCTCCGTAATGGAAAGGTTTCCACGGGACTATAGCCCCGCCCCGGCAAAAGCGGAATGGCCAAATCACGGGCCGCGCAAAATTGTGATCACAATTTGCGGAAGGGGTTTACTGGAAACGATAGGAACCACAAATTACACAGATTTTACAGATAGATAGGTGTCCCGAGACCCCGCACCGGCGCGCAGCGCCCATCTGTGCAATCTGCGTAATCTGTGGTTCTAACCTTACTGGCGCTAGCTCTAAACTGAACGCTGCAAGCCTTATCAGAGGAGGCCAAGTTAAATCGCGTTTCCGCGCACCGCGGCGCCGAGCAAGCGGAAAAAGGCCTGACGGTCGGGATAAAGCTCCGGTTGCCATTCCGGGTGCCACTGCACCCCCAGTACCTGCGCGCCGCCGATATTGGCGCTGAAGGCCTCGACCACGCCATCGGCGGCCACAGCTTCGACGCTTAACCCCTCGGCCAGCCGGTCAACCCCCTGAAAATGCACCGAATTGACCGTCAGCGTCTCACGCCCGACCGCGCGCGCCAGCACACTGTCTGGGGTCAGGGTCACCGGGTGCCCGTGGTCAAACATGTCCGCAAAACTCGCTTGCACCGGGGCGTGGTGGTCCAGACGCCCGGAGCCCTCAGGTGCTGTCCCCAGATCGCGGCGCAGAGTGCCGCCCAGCGCCACATTGATTTCCTGAAAGCCGCGACAAATTCCGAAGACCGGTTTCCCCATCAGGGTCAGGCATTCGATCAGCGCCAACGACACCGCATCGCGTTCGGCATCGAACGGCCCCTCCCCTTCGGCCTGACCATAGCGGCGCGCCTCGATGTTGGAAGGCGACCCGGTCAGCAAAAGCCCGTCCAGTCGCGAAGCAACGGAACGGGCGTCAAAGAAACCGGTGATGGCCGGGATAAGCACGGCAGAGCATTCAGCGTAGGTGGTGGCGGCGCGGACATAACGGTCCATCACCGCCTGCGCCATCTCGACGCCGAAGTCACGATGGCAGCAGGTGATGCCGATGACCGGCAGGGCTTCGTGCATCCGCCGCTCTGCCCCCTCGCCTATTTGCGGCCGAACAGCCAGTCGAAGAAGCCGCGCTTCTTGACCTGCGCCTGCGCCTTCTTGACCTCTTCCTGCACCTTGTGGGCTTCGGTCTGGGCCTTGGCCACAGCCTCTTCGACCGCTTCCCTGGCTTCGTTCAGTACCGGCTTGGCCTTTTCTACGGCCTCGTCCAGCTTGTCTTTGGCGGCAGCGGCGACCTCTTCGGCCTTGTGCACCGCTTCCTCGATCTTCGGCTTGGCGGCCTCGACCACATCGTCGAGCTTGGCCTTGGCTTGCTCAACAACCGGCTTAGCGGCTTCGGCGGCGTCTTCCAGCTTTTCCTTAGCCACGGCGGCGGCGGCGCTGGCGGTCTGGGCAGCCTTGTCGAGCGCCGGCTTGGCGCGCTTGACGGCCTTGTCGATCTCGCCCTGAGCCGCTTCGACGGCCTTCGCCGCGCGGGTGCGGGCCTTTGTCACCTTGGGCTCAACGGCGGCGACGGTCTTGGCGGCGCGGGTCGTGGAGCGGGCAGCCTTCTTGACCTCAGCCTCGACAACCTTTTCGGCCTTTTCGACCTTGGCCTTGGCGGTCTTGGCGGCCTTTTCGATCTTGGCCGTTGCGGCCTTGGTGGCGGTTTCGGCCTTCTTTGTCACAGTGGCGGCCGTCTTTGCCGCCTTCTTGGCCGTAGCGTCGGCAGCCTTGACGGTCTTTTCGGTCGCGGCCTTCACAGCGGCTTCCGCCGCAGGCTTCGGCGCCGGAGCCTTACGAGCGATGGTCTTTTTCACCCCGGCATCCGCCGGAATTTCCGCCGCTTTTACCGTCTTCGTCTTTTTTTCCGTCGCCATTGCCTACTTTCCCATTGGCGTAAGGGCCCCCTTACGCATAAAAGACCGTTGAAACGCTTCCGTCACATCGAATCGGACGATCTGCAAAGCCTACAATGACTTATAATCCACAACAAATCATCGCAAAAGGCCCCCGTCTGGTGGCAGAAACCGCTGCGGAGGCCATCGACAACGATGCCTGGCTCGAAGGCGCGACCTATTCGATCCTCGAAGAGGATGAGGACCGCAATATATGGCGCATCGACGCCTTCCCCACCACTGAGGAAGAAGATCAGCGTTTACAAGAGCTTCTGGCAGGATATCCGGAACTGGTCGTTACGGCGGATCAACTGGCCGATGCCGACTGGCTGGCCATGGCCCTGTCGGGTCTGCCGCCCGTGCGCGCCGGACGATTCTTCGTGTACGGTATTCACGATCGCGGCAAAAAGCCGCTCAACGCGGTTAATCTGCGCATCGAAGCCGGGGCTGCCTTCGGGACGGGCCACCACGGCACGACGGTCGGCTGCCTGTGGGCCTATAATGACCTGCTGAAAAAGCACCGTTATGAGCGCGTGCTGGATGTCGGTGCAGGCACCGGCGTGCTGGCCATCGCCGCCGCCAAGACCGGCACCAAATACGCCGTCGGCACCGATATCGACGCTATCAGCGTGCGCATCTCAAACGAAAACGCCAAGCTGAACGCGGCGGCGGCGCGCTTTGTGTGGGCCAACGGCCTGAACCACAAGGACGTGCGCAAGGACGCCCCCTACGATCTGGTCTTCGCCAATATTCTGGCGCGGCCTCTGGTCGGTCTGTCGCAGTCGATCAAGACGGCGCTCAAGCCGGGTGGCACGGTCATCCTGTCGGGCTTGCTGCGCACGCAGGAGCGCTTCGTCAAAGCCGCCTACCTGTCCAAGGGCTTCCGCGTCGTGCGTCGCATCCACCGCGATGCGTGGTGCACGCTGGTTATGCAGCGCGGCGGTCAGTAACCAAAGTCCGCCTTACCGCCGGCCTTGCCCACCACCTCAATGCCGTCGATACGCATGGTCTTATCGACGGCTTTCAGCATGTCATAGAGGGTCAGGGCTGCCACCGACACGGCGGTCAGGGCCTCCATCTCGACGCCCGTCTGCCCCGACGTCTTCACCTCAGCGCTGAGGCGAAAGCCCGGCAGGGTCTCATCCATCACGATCTCAAGCCCTACCTTGGACAGGCTCAAAGGGTGGCACAGGGGGATCAGGTCCGCGGTCTTCTTGGCCCCCATAATGCCCGCGATCTCAGCCGTGGCGATCACCGCCCCTTTAGGGGCTTTGCCGTCACGCACAATGGCCAGCGTCTCCGGGGCGCAGATCAGCCGCCCCTCAGCACGGGCTTTGCGCGCCGTGACGGCCTTCGCGCCGACATCGACCATGTGGGCGCGGCCATCCTTGCCTATGTGTGACAGGCTGTTTTCGCTCATGATGTCCACCGTTTCAGATCGTCGGCGTCTTTGGCCGTCGGTTCCACCCAGCGCGCAAAGCCGTCGCCGACCTCGCGCTTCCACAGGGCCGCCTCGGACTTGAGCCGGTCCATCAGATAGTCCGCCGCCTCAAAGGCCGCCCGCCGATGCGCCGAAGCGGCCGCCACAAACACAATCTCGTCTTCGGCCTTCACCTCGCCGCAGCGATGCGCCACCAGCAGGGCCCGCACATCGAAACGCTCGGCGGCGGCCTCGGCAATGGCCTTCAGGCTCTGCTCGCTCATACCGGGATACCAGTCGAGCCACAGGCGCGACACCGCGCCCTCGGTCGTCTCGCCCCGCACCCGGCCGGAAAAGGTGACAATGGCCCCGGCGCCGCGATTGGCCTCGACAAAGCGACCATAGAGGGCCTGCCCGTCCAGCGCCTGCGGCAGTAACAGGGTTTCGATCACCGCCATGCCCCTAGCCCCCCGAAAAGACGGGAAAAAAGGCCACTTCATCGCCGTCCTGCAATGGACGATCCTCGTGCGTCAGGGCCTGATTGACGCTCATCAGCACCCGCTGAGCCTCCAGCGCGCCAGACGCAAAGGCCGCTTCCAGAACGCTTTGGCGCAGGTCAAACAGCCGCCCCGGCGTATCAGCAAGGTCCAACACGCGATGCCGCTCGCCCATCACGTCGGCCACCTTACCAAAAAAGAGAACTGTGACCTTCATAAAGCTACCGGTGGAAAACGGTTGGGGAAAATCGGCCGCCCACAAAATTACCTTATTCTTTTTTCGCGAAAAGCTGTAAGTTAGGTGTGGGCGAACGCTTTTTTATCGCCATGCACGCACGACGCGGGGGGTGTCAATGCCTGTAGGTTTTATTCTTTTTCGGGGCCGGTATTAGGTTCGTATGGCCATTTTTAATTATCGTATTTTGCGGTTTCTGGCCAAGTCCGGCTTGATGGGACGGCGCAACGTGAAGTTGACGCTGGCCGATCCCAATGATCAGATTTCGTACAAGTCGCTGCTGCAACGCCCGCAGGTGCATCTGGACCACGCGGCGCTGAGCGCCTTCTACGCCGGCAAGCGCATCCTGATTACCGGCGGCGGCGGTTCCATCGGCTCTGAGATCGCACGCCAGGCCCTGCGATTGGGGGCGGCGCACGTCACTCTGATCGATCACACCGAACTGGCGCTCTACGATGTCGAGCAGTCGCTGAACCTGGAATTCGGCAAGCCGCCGGTCAGCCTGATCCTGTGCTCCATCCGGCGCAAGGCGCGCCTTGAGGCCATCTTCGTGGCGCAGAAGCCCGACGTCATCTTCCACGCGGCGGCGCTTAAACACGTACCGATGGTCGAGATCAATCCGTCGGAAGGCGTGCTGACCAATGTCATGGGGACGCAGTACGTGATTGACGCGGCGCAGGCGGCCAATGTGAAGCAACTGGTGCTTATCTCGTCGGATAAGGCCGTGGCGCCCGCCTCGATGATGGGGGCGACCAAGCGTCTGGCCGAACACCTGATTTCGTCGCAAATGGGCCACCTCAATCAGGCCTGCGTCGTGCGCTTTGGCAATGTGCTGGGCTCGACGGGGTCCGTGGTGCCTTTGTTCCGCGCGCAGATCGACCGCGGCGGGCCGATTACGCTGACCGACCCCAAGGTCGAGCGCTTCTTCATGACCATTTACGAGGCGGTGCAACTGGTCATGACGGCGGCCATGCACAACGCGACAAACCTGTCGGAAAAATCGAGCCTGTACATCCTCGAAATGGGCGAGCCGATCCGTATCTACGATCTGGCGAAGCGCATGATCGACATGTACGGCCTCAAGGTCGACAAGGACATCAAGATCGTCCTGACCGGTCTGCGCGACGGCGAAAAGATCACCGAGGCGCTGCTCGACGACAACGAGATCCGTGAGCCCCTGCGGCCGGGTATCTTCAAGGTGGTCAATCAGGCGATGGACCTGCACCTGCCGCCCAATCTGATGAGCGAGCTGTTCACGCTGGCCGAACGCGGCGAGGACGAAATCGTCAAGGCGCAGGTCTTCCGCTTCGTCAAAACCCTGCGCGACTACTCCCCGACTCCGCCGACGCCCCACACCGAAGAGGTGTAAAAAAACCCCGCTGTAACCAGCGGGGTTTTTTTGCATCTCAATCCTTATGCGGGTCTTCGGCATCGGGATCATCGGTGGTGAGGAATTCGAACCAGATCCCGTTCAAAATCCCGAAGGTTACGGCCAGACCGAGGCCCAGCACCCAGGTAAAATACCACATTTTGCAACTCCTTCCGGCTTTGCCTGCGGCAAAGCCTGACTTAGGAAAGCGAGGCATTTTCGACGGGCCGCCCCGAGAAAATGCCTCACAATGTTTAAAAGGGGGCACATGGGGGAAACAGAGTTTCCCCCATGCTCTCAATAGAGGTCCGGATTCGTCTTCAACGCCTTCACTTCGATGCGGCCGAACAGCACCTTATAGACCCACGCCGTGTAGAGCAGGACGATGGGCAGGAAGACCAGCGTCACACCCAGCATGATGAACAGGGTGGTGTGCGAGCTGGAGGCCGTCCACACCAGCAGGCTGGAGCGGGCGTCAATGGTCGAAGGCAGGATGATGGGGAACATCGAAACGCCCACGCTGCCGATAATGCCCAGCACGCCGATGGAAGACCCGATGAAGGCCCACGGATCGGCCTTGGTCTTCAGGCCCAGAAGCGCCAGCAGCGTGCCCACAAAGCCCAGCACCGGGGCCGCGATCATCCACGGATAGGTGCCGTAGTTGAGGAGCCACGCGCCGGCCTCCTTGACGACCTCAGCATTTCGCGGATTGGACGGGCCATTGACGGCGACGTCGCCCACGACCTTGAAGCCCAGACCGCCATAGGCGAGATAGACGCCACCCAGCGCAAAGAGAACGATCACGGCCAGAGCGGCATAGACGCCGTAGGTGATGGCGCGGTCACGCAGGGCACCCTTTTCGATTTTCAGTGACACCCAGGTCGCCCCTTGCAGCAGCAGCATGGCCACGGAGGTCAGGCCGCACAGGACGGTGAAGGGGCTGAACAGGCCGAGCAGGCCGCCCAGAAACTGATCGTGATAGGTGATGCGCAGGTCGCTATCGAGGCTGAACGGCGCGCCCTGAAGCACATTGCCGACGGCCACGCCGAAGACCAGAGCCGGGACAAAGCCGCCGACAAACAGCGCCCAGTCCCAGTTGTTGCGCCACGCCTTGCCCGGCCGCTTGGAGCGGTACTTGAAGCCGACCGGACGCAGGATCAGCGCCGACAGCACAAGGAACATGGCCAGATAGAAGCCGGAGAAGCTCACCGCATAGACGAAGGGCCAGGCGGCGAAGATGGCACCGCCCCCCAGGATGAGCCACACCTGATTGCCTTCCCAGGTGGCCGAGACGGTGTTGATCACCGCCCGGCGCTCATCGTCGGTTTTGGCGACGAACGGCAGGGTCGCCAGCGTGCCCAGCGCATAGCCGTCCATAATGGCGAAGCCGATCAGCAGCACGCCCATGAGCAGCCACCAGATGACCCGCAAGGTCATGTAGTCGATAGGTAGTTCCATAAGGGGTTACTCCTTTATAAGCGCTCTATTCAGCCGGACCGGCGAGGCCACCACTTTGCAGCGGGCTGGTGTCTTCGGCATCGTGCATACGACCGAATTTCGACGCATAGGGACCGGTCTTGATCGTCTTGACCAGCAGGCCGACCTCGATGACGGCCAGCGTGCCGTACAGCAGGGTGAAGCCGACTATGGTCACCCAGATTTGCCCGACGGTGAGGCTGGACGCGCCCATAAAGGTGGGCAGGACGCCTTCGACGGCCCAGGGCTGACGCCCCAGCTCAGCCAGCACCCACCCGGCTTCCGCCGCCAGCCACGGCAGCGGAATGGCCAGCACGCACAGGCGCAGGAACCAGCGGCTATGCTCGGCCTTGCGCAAGCTAACCAGCACAAAGGCCACCGCGAACAGGGCGATCATGGCAAAGCCGATCGCGGCCATCAGACGGAAGGTCCAGAACATCACCGGCACATTGGGGATGGTGTCGAGGGCGGCCTTCTGGATGAGGGCGGCGTCCGCCGTGCGCGGATCAGCGACGTACTTTTTCAGCAGATAGCCATAACCGATGTCGCGCTTATGCGCTTCGAACTGTGCGCGGGCGGCGAGGTCTTCGGGGTTGACCTTCAGCTTTTCCACGGCGTCATAGGCCGCCACACCCGACTGGATGCGGTGTTCCGCCGTTTCAACGAGGTCAAGGATACCGATGACCGGACGGTCGAGCGAGCGCGTGGAGATCAGGCCCAGAACATAGGGCACCTTGACTTCCATATCGGTGTGCTGGGTCGTCAGGTTGGGGATGCCAAACAGGGTCAGACCCGCCGGGGCCGGTTCGGTGTGCCACATGGCTTCAAGCGCGGCCAGCTTCATCTTCTGGTTATCGGTCAGGGCATAGCCCGACTCGTCGCCCAGAACGACGACCGACAGCGAGGAGGCCAGACCAAAGGCCGCCGCCACCGCCATCGAACGCTTGGCAACCGACACCCACTTGCCCTTGAGCAAATAGATGGCCGAGATGCCGAGCACGAAGACCGCCGCGATCACATAGCCCGCCGACACGGTGTGCACGAACTTGGCCTGCGCCACCGGATTGAACAGCACGGCCATGAAGTCCGAGACTTCCATACGCATGGTGGCCGGGTTGAAGTCCGCGCCGACCGGGTTCTGCATCCAGCCATTGGCGATCAGGATCCACAGGGCCGACAGGTTTGTGCCCAGCGCCACAAGGAAGGTCACGATCAGGTGTCCGACGCGCGAGAGGCGGTCCCAGCCAAAGAACATCAGGCCGACAAAGGTCGCTTCGAGGAAGAAGGCCATCAGGCCTTCAATCGCCAGAGGCGCGCCGAAGATGTCGCCGACAAAGTGTGAATAATAGGACCAGTTCGTTCCGAACTGGAATTCCATGGTCAGACCCGTGGCCACGCCCAGCACGAAGTTGATGCCGAAAAGCGTGCCCCAGAAACGGGTAATGGTGCGCCAGATTTCGCGCCGCGTCAGCACATAGACGCTTTCCATGATGACCAGCATGAAGGAAAGGCCAAGCGTCAGCGGGACGAACAGAAAGTGATACAGCGCCGTCAAGGCGAACTGTAGCCTTGATAGATCGACCGTCATCATATCCATGTGAGATATATCCCTCGGGTTATTGGGGTTTTTAGATCACACCCCAACTGCGGCAAGGTGCAGCAGCGGAGTGGAAATTTGCCCCTTGATGTCCGAAATGGGCTAGGAGAAAACCCATTCCGGCTTACTTGCCATAACAACTAAGCTGGGCCTGAGTATATGCCCCGCCCCTGAAACGCCCTATCGCACCAAATGTCGCACCCACGTCCCCGTACCCCTGAGACCTTTAAGGATGCTGCCCGCGACGCCGAAAAGAGTCGCGCCAAGGCTGTGCGTCAGGCGCTGAAACTATGGGCCGATCCGGCGAAAAGACAAGTCACACTTGTGCGACAGCTTGAGGTCGGGTCGGTCGTGTGCGCCACGGGCTTTGCCGCCGGGCTGGCCCTGATCCTTCAGGCGGTGCGCGGCGGTCAGTTTCCCTTGACGGGCCTGGCCCTATTGCTCATCAGCCTGTGCCTCAGAGGCGTTCTTTCCTACTATAATCAGGTCCTTAGCCTCAAATCGGCGCGCCTGATCATCGAGAATCTGCGCCTGTCGCTGATGCGCAAGGCCCTGTCCGGACGCGGCGTCGGAGCCTCGCAGATGGGGCACATGACGGCGCTGTTTGAGCATACCGAAGCGCTCGAAGGCTACTATGCGCGCTTCGTTCCGGCGCGTCAGGCGACGGCCCTGACGCCGCTTCTGGTGACGCTGGCTGTTGGTGTGGCCTCGCCTCTGGCGGCCGCTATCATCCTCTTCACCCTGTGTCCCTTTGTCACACTGATGGCCCTGTCCGGCATGGCCACGGCCGCCGAATCAAGGCGTCAGCTTGCGGCCCTGACGCGGCTGTCGGGCCTGTTCGCCGACCGCCTGCGCCACCTGCCCCTGATCCGCGCCTTTGATAACGAGGCCGCGCAGGTCGAAAAGGTGCGCCGCGCCGCCCGCGATGTATCCGAGCGCACCCTGTCGGTCCTGCGCATGGCCTTCACGGGGTCAGCCATACTGGAATTTTTCGCTGCCCTGTCGGTCGCCCTGATCGCCGTCTATTGCGGGTTTGCCCTGCTGGGCCTGCTGCCCTTCCCCGTGCCGGCTATTCTCGATTTCAACAGAGACCTGTTCGGTGGCGATGCCTTTGCCCCGGCTTTCTTCGCTCTGGCCCTGGCCCCCGAAGTCTATTTCCCGCTACGCCGCCTGAGCGCCGCCTATCACGAGGAGCAGCAGGCGCGCGCCGCCGCCGAAGCCCTGATGGCACTGGAGGTGCGGCTGGAAACACCAGACCCAGTGCCGCTGACGCTCACCACCGCCCCCGCCCTACGCTTTGAGGGGGTCAGCGCCGTCTTTGCCGACGATCCGGCACCCGTCTTCGCCGCGGTCAGTTTCAGCGCCAGCGGCGGCGCCATCATCGCCCTGCGCGGCGAAACGGGGTCGGGCAAGTCCACCCTGCTGCGCCTGTTGCTGGAGCGCGGCGGTGATGTGGAGGCGTGCGGCCTCATCGAAATCGAAGGTCAGCCGCTGACGCACGCGCACGATCTGTCGCCCGGTCTGTCGTGGATGTCGCAGCACACGCCGATCCTGCCCGGCACCCTGGCCGACAATCTGCGCCTGTCGCACCCGCAGGCCAGCGACGCCGAGGTGCAGCGGGTGATCGGCCTGACCGGGCTGGAGGCGCTGGTGGCGGCACGCGGGCTTGAGACGCCGCTGGATGAGCGCGGCTCCGGCCTGTCGGGCGGTGAGCGGCGGCGCATCGGTCTGGCGCGCGCCCTGCTCAAGCCCGCGCCGCTTCTGTTGCTCGATGAGCCGACCGCCGATCTCGACCCGGAGGCCGAGGCCGCCCTGATCGCCGCCATCCGCAGCGCCGCCAAAGGCCGCACGGTGATCATGGCCACCCATTCCGAGGCGCTGGCCGCCATCGCCACGCAGGAGGTGCGGCTGTGAGCGCGTTCAAAGCCTATTTTGCCGACCTGAAACGCCGTCAGCGTACATCCCTGATCGTCGCTTCGGTCTGTGCCGCCGGGGTGTCGATCGCGGCCACCACCCTGCTCGGCCTGTCCGGCTGGTTTCTGGCCGGGGCAGCCATAGCCGGGGCAGCGGGCGGCGCGGTGATGATGGCTTTCAACTATCTGCTGCCGTCGGCGGCCATTCGCGGGCTGGCCATTGCGCGCACCGTCATGCGCTATTTCGAGCGCCTGAGCGGCCATACGGCGGCCTTGCGCACCCTGGCGGAGCTGCGCCCGTGGCTGTTTGAGCGGGTGAGCCATACGCCGCTGCGCCTCAGCCGCGGTGAGGCCTCGGCACGGCTGGTGCAGGACGTCGGGCAGTTGGAAAACGCGGTGGTGGCGCAAAGCCACTGGGCCTCGGCGCTGGGCGGGCTGATCGCCGCCCTGATCCTGACTCTGTTGCTATCGCCCGTAGCCACCCTGATCGCGGCGGCGGGCATCGGCGCGCTGATCGGCCTGTCGCGCCGCGTCGCGCCCACGGCAACCACGGCAACCACGGGTCTGCACGAACTGGGGGCGTTGAAAAACAGCGTACACGAAACCCTGCCCTTCCTGCCCGACATCGCCGCTTATCGGTTGTCGGAGCGGTTTATGGCGCGATTATCAGAGCAGGAGGCCGCCCTGCGCACCGCCCGCGAGGCGCAGGCGCGCAGCGAAAGCCTGCCCGTCCTGCTGAACCTGAGCGTGCTGGCGGTAACCCTGAGCCTGATCGTTCTCACCCATGCGCACGCGGCCATGCCGATGCTGGCGCTCGGTCTGCTGGTGACGACGGTGGCCTTCGAAGCGACCGGCCCCCTCTTGAAAGCCATGGCGCAAACACGCCTGTTCGCCGAGGCCGAGGCGCGGGTGGCGGAACTGGGGGATGCAGAGGCCGCGAAACCCGCCCCGCGCACCGGGTCGGTCCTGCGCTTTGGCGCGCACGATTACGACCTCGGCCCACAGATGCGCCTGCTGATCCACGGCGCGTCGGGATCGGGCAAGACGCGCCTGATCGAAGCCCTGATCGGTCTGCGCCCGATGGACGAGGTGCCGGGCCTCACCGCCCTGCCCGCCCTGCGGTTCAGCCTGTCACCGCAGGACGCACCGGTGCTCAACGGCACGATTGGCGACACTCTGCTGATGGCCCTGTCGCCGCAGGAGATCGCGGCGGAAACGCCGGAAACCCTGACGGCGCGGGTATGGGCCGCGCTGGAGGCGGCGCAATTGAAGGCCCGCGTCGTCGCCATGCCCAAGGGCCTGCACCAATGGATCGGCGACGGTGGCGTGACCCTGTCCGGTGGGGAGCGCAAACGTCTCAGCCTCGCCCGCGCCCTGCTGCGTCAGGCCGATGTGCTGGTGCTGGATGAGCCGACCGAGGGGCTGGACGCCACCACCGAAGCCGCCGTCACCGAGGCGGTCGAGGCGCATCTTAAGCGCACGGGTCAGGGCCTGATCCTCATCAGCCACCGTCCGGGCCCGCGACGGCTGTGCGATCAGGACCTCGCCATTGACGCTGCCTTCCTTCTCCCCCGACTCGTCAGGGAGGTACAGGGGTAGCTTTCGCCCGTCTCTTCGCCTAAAACCCGGCCAAACGACCCGAAGGACACGTCTGATGATCGCATTCGCCCTGCATGGCGGCGCCGGGGCCAAGGCCGGCCGCGACTATGGCCGCGAAATCACCCACATGAAGGGGCTGGCCAAGATCGCGCGGCACAACCTCCATAACGGCGCCCGCGCGCTGGATGTGGTCACCGAGACCGTGCGCTCGCTCGAAGACTCCGGCCTCTATGTGGCGGGCAAAGGCGCGTCGCCCAATGCCGCCGGTGTGTTTGAACTGGACGCCAGCCTGATGAGCGGCGCCGATCGCCGCGCCGGGGCCGTGGCGGCGCTGGCCGGGTACAGGAACCCTGTCGCTATCGCCCGCGCCGTGATGGAAAAGACGCCGCACGTCCTGCTGGCCGGCGATGGCGCGCGGCAATTTGCCGAGGCACAGGGCTTTGAGACGGTGACCGACGACTATTTCACCCGCGCCGGGGCTTTTGAGTCCAACTATCCGCCGGGAACGCTGGCGCACGGGACGGTCGGGTGCGTGTGTCTCGATTCCTATGGCAATCTGGCGGCCGCGACCTCGACGGCCGGCGTGTTTGGCAAGCTGCCGGGTCGCGTCGGCGACACGCCGATCATCGGCGCGGGCACCTGGGCCGACGACCACGCCGCCATTTCCTGCACCGGTCAGGGCGAATACTTCCTGCGCGTTCAGGCCGCCGCACAGGTGGCCTTCCGCATCGGGGCCGGTCAGGGCGCATTTGAAAGCGCCGGTCAGGTGCTGGAGCAGATCGCGCGCATGGGTGGCGAAGGCGGGCTGATCGTCGTCACCCGTTCCGGCGAAGTGCACGCGCCCTTCCGCTCGGCGGGCATGAAGCGCGCCTATTTCAGCGGCGATGGCGACATTGTCAGCGAGGCGTTTTAAGCCGCGATCTTGCCCTTAAGGCCGACGCAAACGACATTGACGAGGCTTTCCAGCGTCATCTGCGCCTTGTCGAGGTCAGAGCGCGACAGGTCGGCCCCGTCAAGGCGCGCCTGACGCAGATCGGCGCGTTGCAGATTGGCCCCGCGGATGCGCGCCTCTCTGAGGTCCGCCGGGAACAGACGGTCACCGGAGAGCTTCAGAGGCCCAATATTGGCCCCCTCCAGATTGGCGCCATCCATCCGCACACCTTTCATCTGCGCGCCACGCAGGTCGGCCCCGCTCAGGTCGCAATTGCGCAGGTCCGCCCCTTCGAGGTGCGCGCCCTGCAACTGGATGCCGCGCATATCGAGGCCGTAAAACACCGCTCCCCTGGCCGACAGCGCCGCCAGATTGAGCCCCTTGATGGATTTGAGCGCGCGCAGATCGGCCTTGTCAAAGGCCGAAGGCTTGCCCGCCTTGCCCACACTATCGACCCATTCGGCGTGATCCCGGATCATCTCGTCATAGGGCAGACGGCTGACGTCCGTACCGGCGGCCTTTTCGGTCAAAACGCCGCTCAGATTGGTCTGCGAGGCGTTCCAGCTTTCGGTCTTGGTGCCGATCATCACCGCGTCTTTCAGCGACGCGCCGCTGACGTCGCAGCCCGACATGTCCGCCCCGGACAGGTCGCAATTGTCCATGATCGCCTGTTTAAGGTTGGCGCGGACCAGCTTGCACGACTTCAGGATGGCGTCGGTGAAATCGGCCTTCATGGCCTGAATGCCCGACAGCTTGGAGCGCTCCAGATTGGCCCCGCGCAGATTGGTAAACCCGGCGTCCGACACGCGCGTGGACACTTCGACATAGGCCAGCCCCGCCGCCTTGTCCGGCAGAGCCAGCGCCCCTTCGCGCAGGTCGGCCTCAAACAGATCCACATCGGCCAGATTGGCCCCGCGCAGGCAGGCCCCGCGCAAATCCGTGCGGCGCAGGGAGGCGCGGGTCAGATTGGCCATCTGCATATCGACGCAATAGAGGTTCGACTGATCAAGCAGCGCGCCCGACACATCCGCGCCCACCATGATGGCGGCGGTGAAGTCGGCGTCGCGCAGGTCTCGCCCGCGAAAATCCAGCCCCGACACGTCCATCCACGCGAAAACAGCCCGCGCACCTCCGGGCTTCATGGCCTTGAGACGCTCGTGCTTCTGGCAGATCGCGTCCACCTGCGCCTGGGTCAGGCGGGTGTAGCGTGACTGTCCGGTGGTGGCGCTCATGCGCGGGGACGGACCTTTCGATAGGGTTTTAATTAACCCTACTGAAAAAGCCTAAATCAGGGCTTAACCGGCAGATTATTCACAAAATCGGCGATCAGGCTTGCGGCCTCGTCGGCCATCAGTCCGGTTTCGACCGTGAGCCCGGCCTCGGTCATGCGCGCAATGCCGAGGTGCGAGGCATAGGGCGACGGGTCATGACAGGCGAAGACGACGCGGATGACGCCCGCTTCGACCAGTCGCTGCGAACAGGACAGACCGCCATGAGAGCGCGCACCACAGGGTTCCAGCGTCACATAGGCCGTCGCCCCGTCGGCGCGGTTGTCGAGTTGGGCCAGCGCCGCCTCTTCGGCGTGCGGCCGTCCGCCATCACCCGTGGCAGCCTCGGCGATAACCACGCCGTCCCTGACGATGACGCAGCCGACCGGCGGATTGGGCACGGTGCGCCCAAGTTGTGCGGTGGCCAGCGCGATGGCACGCGCCATATGGCGGGAGTCGCTCATCGCCTCGGCCACACAGGGAGGGTGGTCCTAAGGACCCGGTGAGGGTGAGGTGCCGGATAAAACTGAAACTCCCTCGACACCACAGCCTCCGTGATCCGCCCGTCGATGATCGCACTCAGGGTGTCCAACACCGTGTCCATGTCATTGAGCACATCGGCATATGTGAACCGCGCGACGGACCAGCCTTCAGCGATCATGAAGGCGTCGCGGATTTTGTCGCGCTGGGAGCCGATATGTTGGGATCCGTCAATTTCGAGAACTAAACGCCTCTCCCAACTCGCAAAATCAGCAAAATACGGGCCTACAGGGTGCTGACGACGAAACTTCACATCGAAAAACTGACGGTTTTTCAGCCGGAGCCACAACCGTTCCTCCGCCGTATTGTCCTGTTGTCGCAGGCTACGAGCACGAGAAATCTGCGCGGGTGGACGTCTTGAGACCATGCCCCCTCACCCGGCGCTGCGCGCCACCCTCTCCCTCAAGGGAGAGGAGAAGAGAAACGCCCCCTCTCCCTTGAGGGAGAGGGCTGGGGTGAGGGGGAAGCTCACGTCCGCTAGCCCTGCAACACGGGCACGGGGTTGGCCCGCTCGGCATCGAGGTACTTGGCCGAAACGGGCGTCAGCGCCGCATCGAGGTCGATGACCAGCGGGTTCGAGGTCGGCACTTCGACCTCCAGAATCTCGGCCTCACCGAGGTTGAACAACAGCTTGATGATGGCGCGGATCGAATTGCCGTGCGCCGCCACCAGCACCGTATCCCCGGCCTTCAGCGCCGGCACGATCGCCCCGTCCCAGAAGGGCAGCACGCGGTCGAGCGTCGTCTTCAGGCTCTCGGTCAGCGGCAGAACCGAACCGGCATAGCGGCGATCCTTCGAGAAGTCATAGGCGCTGTCGGCCGACAGTTCGGGCGGCGGCACGTCGTAGGACCGGCGCCAGATCTTCACCTGCTCATCGCCGTGCAGGGCGGCGGTTTCGGCCTTATCCAGCCCCGTCAGCCCGCCATAGTGGCGCTCATTGAGGTGCCAGTCCTTGATCACCGGCACATAGGATTGCCCGGCCGCGTCCAGCGCCAGGTTACAGGTACGGATGGCGCGCGTCAGCACCGAGGTAAAGGCGCGGTCGATCTCGATCCCCTCGGCCTTGATCAGCTCTCCGCCCTTGACCGCCTGCGCCTCGCCTTCGGCCGTCAGATTGACGTCCACCCAGCCGGTGAAGCGGTTTTCGAGGTTCCACTGGCTCTGGCCGTGACGGAGGAGAATGAGTTTGGGCATCCGGACACCTTTAGAATAAACGACGGTTCCTGCTATAGGATCAGGCCACCTGCGGGTCAACCGCATCACCGACGCGGATCAGCCCCGGCGACACGACGCGGCAATAAAGACCGCAGTCGCGGTGACCATAGTGGGTCCACAGCGCCTGCACCATCTCCGCATCGCGCTGCGCCGTCTGCGGGTTCACGTGCGTCGCCACACAGCGCACAATGGGTTTCAGCACCTCCAGCCGCGGCCCCTCCTCGCCGATGCGCAGCGTCTTGCCCACAAAGGCGTGGTCTTCGAACGCTGACCACCCTTCGACCCAGATATTGGCACGCAGCCGCAACGGATCGAGGTCGATGCCCATGCGCCCGGACAGGTCACGCACGCTGTTCAGATTGAGAATCGACACAAAGCCTTTGGACGAGTCTGTGAAGCGGTAACCTTCGACCGCATCTTCGCGGATATCGAGAAACCGCAGGGGCTGCGCCACCGGGTCGTAATCCTCATGCGCCGCCAGCACGGTTTCGATATGACGCTCCAGTGCGTGCCGCCCGGCGGGTTGCGCGATATCGAAGGGGCGATCATCGACGAACAGACGCTCGGTTATCTCATCATAGCGGGTGCGCAACCGCGCCACGGCGGGAAAGCGCGCCAGCACGGCGTATTTCATCTTGGACAGGAATTGCGGATCGTCGCGGTCATAGCCCGATGGCCCGACCTCCAGCGCAAACAGGCGATCAAACGGGAAAAAACCACCGACCGTCAGGCAGGTCTCGGCCACAGGTTCGGGCGTAAAGCCCTTGACCGGATGCCGCCACAGGGAGTCGATTTTACCATTGGTCGAGTGCATGAACCGCTCTTAGCGCAGCGCGGGGTTAAAATATACCCATCGGTTGCCCCCTTCCGGACAGGCTACTTACTTTCGGGCTATTTGCCGCTTTTCCCACCAGACATAGGCCGCGTAGAGACCGAAAAACACCGGCAGGAATGCTATGGCTATCGTCGTCAGCCACTCTTTGGTCATGAACTGCCAAAGACCGGGCAAGTCCATATCCCGCAAGGCCCATACACCGATGGGCACGAACAAACAGGCCAGCGCTGTAAACTGCACGGCGGGCCTGACCTTGAAATGGTCCAGCCATATCCCAATGGGCACGGCAAGCCAGAGAAGGCCATAAACCTGGCCCTGCGTAACGGCCCAGATCACCACCGAAAGTGAGACAAGCGTTGCGAATATCCTGAGATACATAAGCCCCCCCGATAACTGAACTCTTCAGCCAGAAGTAGAGCCTACACCTATCCCAGTTCTTCCTCAAGCATGGCCAGACGCGCCGCCTGATCGTCGGCGATCAGGGCGTTGATCATCTGATCCATCTCGCCTTCCATAAATTGCGCCAGATTATAGAGGGTCAGGTTGATGCGGTGATCGGACACCCGACCCTGCGGGTAGTTATAGGTGCGGATGCGCTCCGAGCGGTCGCCGGAGCCGACCTGCGATTTGCGGGCATCGGAGCGCGCGGCATCAAGCGCCTGACGCTGGATGTCGTACAGGCGCGCCTTGAGGTTGCGCATGGCGATCTGCCGGTTCATGTGCTGCGACTTTTCCGATGAGGTCGCGACAATCCCCGTCGGCAGGTGGGTGATACGCACCGCCGAGTCGGTCTTGTTGACGTGCTGACCGCCGGACCCCGACGCACGGTAGGTGTCGATGCGGATGTCCTTGTCCTGAATGTCGATTTCGACATCCTCGGCTTCGGGCAGAACGGCGACGGTGGCCGCCGAGGTGTGGATGCGGCCGCCGGCTTCGGTGGCCGGGACGCGCTGCACACGGTGCACGCCCGATTCGAACTTCAGCTTGCCGAACACGCCGTCGCCCGTCACCGAAGCAATGATTTCCTTATAGCCGCCCGCATCACCTTCGCTGATCGAGTCGATTTCCACGCGCCAGCCCTGCGACGCGGCATAGCGCGAATACATGCGGAACAGGTCGCCGGCAAACAGCGCCGCCTCATCGCCGCCGGTCCCGGCACGCACTTCGAGGATGGCCGAGGCGTTCTCGTCCTTGTCCTTGGGCGCCAGCAACAGCGCCACACCGCGTTCCAGCTCCGGCAGGCGCTCTTTCAGCTCCTGAAACTCCTCCTGCGCCAGCGGCGACAGTTCGGGATCATTGAGCGCAATCAGCTCCTCAAGCTCCGGCCCCGACGCGCGCGCCTTAAGCAGCGCCGTGACCACATCGACCACGGGTTTCAGTTCGGCGTGCTCCTTCGACAGCTTGACGATCTCTGTGCCATCGGTGGCGCTTTCCATGCGCGCCTCGATCATACGGAAACGATCGACGACCTGATCGAGCTTGGCCTGCGGCAGACGTATCAAAGGAACGACCTCAAAAGACTTCGTGGTCCCCTCCCCACAATGCCGGGAGGGGGAAAACGCGCTTCTTACCTTTAAGACGGATAGGTGTCGATAAAGGATTGGCGTTTTTCCAGTTGATCGCGCAGGGCCACGAGGCGCGGAGCCTCGGCGTGCCAGTCGAGTTGGGGGAAGCGGAAATCAATATAGGTCGCCGCCGAAGCCAGGGTGATTTCGGCCAGCCCCGGCGGCGCGTCGGACAGTGCGCCCAGCCCGTCCACGGCCTTCAGGGCCCGACGCAGCCCCTCTTCCCAGCGCTTGAGCCAAGCGGCAGAGCGTTCGGCTTCCGGGCGGCGGTGTTCGATCACCATCTTCACGGCGGTTTCGAGAATCCCGTCGGCCAGCGCCTCGGCCTGACGCGCCGCCCACTGCGCCTCGCCTTCGGGATAGAGGGGGTAAGGCCCGTAATGCGTCGCCAGCCATTCGCAGATCAGCGTCGAATCCACAAACGCCCCGTGGTCGGTCACCAAGGCCGGCACCTGCGCAAAAGGGTTAACAGCGACATGCGCCGGAACGCTGTCCAAAGTCACGGTCGGCACGTCCTCCACACGGTCGGCCAGACCCATCTCTCGGATCACAATTCTGCACTTTCGCGCAAAAGGCGAACCTGAATTGATAAACAACCGCATAACAGCCTCCGTTACAGTCCTGTATAGATGCGACCCAACCTGTTGATGGTCAAGGGAAAAACCATTGCACACATCGGCGCATAGGCGCACAACCCCTTCATTACAAAAGAGTTTTTCGTTTGCCTTAATTTAAACCTTTTCCTTTAGGGTCACGTCTCAGGTAACCGCCCTCAGAATGAGTACGCCTCGTGAAACGAGACCGGAGTGAATTAAGACTTTTGGCCCCCATGACCATTGTTGTGGTCGGGGCCGTGTGTGCGTTGATCGTGTCTTTGTGGTTTTGGGCCGCCGAAATCGACAAGTCGAGCCGCGAGCGCGAAGAAAACTATGTGCGCAGCGGGCTGATGCATCTGGCGGAAACGCAGGCGCGCCTGATGGCCCCCATGACCATCTGGAACGAAGCGGTCAATCGGACGGTGGTCAAATTCGACCATCAGTTCGTCGCCGACAATTACGGCAGCTATTTTTCCGAATATCTGAATTACGAACAGACCTTCGTGCTGGACGGTCTCAATCGTCCGGTGCTGGCTTGGGAAGGCAAGCAGGAAACCTCGCTTTCCACCTATAACCGCCTGAGCAGTGAAATCACCCGCCTGTCGAAAGACCTGCGCGAACGCCACTATGTCTATACCGCCTCCGGCATAGGCTTCACGTCGAAGACCAACGCCATTGCGCGGCTGACCGTGCTGGACGGCCACGTCTATCTGCTGGGGGCCAGCCTGATCCTGCCCGACAGCACGCGACAGGACCTGGCGCGCTACACCCCCTATCTGGTGGTAGGCGTGCACCGCCTGAGCCATGCCGAGCTGGCAACCCTGTCGCAGGGGCATCTGCTGAGCACCATTACCGAACTGCGTAGCGGCCAGAACGTACCACCTGGTTCGGCGCGCGCCGTGTTCACCGACTCGACCGGTCAGGAAAAGGCCGAATTGACGTGGCAGCCGTCGCGACCGGGGCTTGACCTGTTCATGCGCGCCCTGATCCCTTCGCTGCTGGTTTCGGCCGGTCTGGGGGGCGTGGCGCTGGCGCTGCTGCACCGCAGCCAGAAGACCGCACGCAGCCTGATCGCTTCGGAAGCGCGCGCCAAGCATATGGCGCTGCACGACGGCCTGACCGGCCTGCCCAACCGCACCCTGTTCACCGATCGCCTCAATCAGGCCACCGAGCGCCTGCGCCGTCAGGGCGGTTCGGTCGCCGTCATGTGCGTCGGCCTCGACCGCTTCAAGGACGTCAATGATACGCTGGGCCATTCAGCGGGCGACGAACTGATCCGTCATTCGGCGCAAAAGATCGGCAGCATGATCCGGGCAGGCGATACGCTGGCGCGTCTGGGCGGCGACGTCTTCGTGATTATCCAGACCGACACGGATGCGCATTCCGCGGCCGCCCTGGCCAAGCGCGTACTGGAAGGCCTCAAGGGACAGGTCACGCTGGAAAGCGGCCCGGTCTATTCGTCCTGCTCCATCGGCGTCACCCTGTTGCAGGAAGCGGACATCGAAGCCGCCGAAGCCCTGCGTCAGGCCGACCTTGCGCTTTACCGTGCCAAGGAACAAGGCCGTTCGCAATACGCCTTCTTCGAAGTCGAGATGGACGCGACGATCAAGCTGCGTAAGCTGTTGGAAACGGGCCTGCGCGAAGCCATCCACGTCGAAGCCATCGACGTCGTCTATCAGCCGCAGGTCGATCACAATGGCCGCATCGTCGGCGTCGAGGCGCTGGCCCGCTGGAGCCACCCGCAGCGCGGCCCGATCAGCCCCGCCTATTTCGTGCCTCTGGCCGAAGAGTGCGGCCTGATGATGGATCTGGGCACGCTGATCATGCGCCGCGCCCTGATCGATTCCAAACGCTGGCCGGGCCTGAAGGTGGCCATCAATGTGTCGGCGACGCAGTTGCGGTCCTCGCGCTTCCTGCCGGAACTGAAGGACATGCTGCGCGAAACCGGCGTCGAGCCGCGCTCTATCGAAATCGAGATCACCGAAGGGATGCTGCTCAACGACGATCAGCCGACGCAGAATACGCTCAATGCGTTGCGTCAGATGGGCTTCTCCATCGCGCTCGACGATTTCGGCACCGGCTATTCGTCGCTCAGCTATCTGAGCCGCTACCCGGTGGACAAGATCAAGATCGACCGCTCGTTCGTCTCCAATCTGGGGGTCGATCCGGACGCCGAGGCGCTGGTCCGTGCCATCATCAAGCTGGCCAAGGCGCTGCACCTCAGCATTCTGGCCGAAGGGGTCGAAACCCAGGCGCAGAGCCACATCCTGCGTCAGGCCGGCTGCGCCATCATTCAGGGCTATCTGTTCTCCAAGCCCGTGGACCGCAGCGAGATCGACATCATGATGGAAGGTCAGGCGACCTCACAGGTGACCCACATCACCAATGGCCGCTATATCGCCGGCGTGCGCTAGAGCGCAAGCCGATAAAGTGGATACCACTTTTCGGAAAAATTGCGCGACCAAACAAAAACTTAGAGCCATTCGGCGGCTCAACTGAGCCGGCGGATGCTCTAAGCCTCAAATATTATGAAACAAAAAACCCCGTCAGTTCGCCTGACGGGGCATTTTACTGACTTTGTGGCGCGGTTAGAGAACCACAGATTGCACAGATTTCACAGATTATGAGTTCCCCGGCACGGGCGTGGGGTCTGATGGGTCGAGGGCGCGAAGCGCCAATCTGTGCAATCTGTGGTTTTTCAATAGCATAAGAAGCGATCGAACGCCCACCGGTGATGCATCACACACCTTATCTGTGGCCATCTGTGGAGAAGCCGCCCGCTCAGACCGCTTCCGGAGCCGTCTCGCTCTGGTTTTGCTTAGCGGCATGGGCTTCGACCAGACCGACTATGTGCTCGATCATGTCGTCATTAGAGACCTTGTGGTCCGGCTTGCCCGCCATATAGACCATGCCCGCCCCCGCGCCGCCGCCGGTAAAGCCGACATCGGTGTACAGCGCCTCCCCTGGCCCGTTGACGACGCAGCCGATGATCGACAGCGACATGGGCGTGGCGATATGGGCCAGACGTTCCTCCAGCTTTGCCACCGTCTCAATGACATTAAAGCCCTGGCGCGCGCAGGAGGGACAGGCGATGATATTGACGCCGCGATGGCGCAGGCCCAGCGATTTGAGAATATCAAACCCGACCTTGATCTCTTCGACCGGATCGGCGGCCAGCGAAACACGGATGGTGTCGCCGATTCCCGCCCACAGCAGGTTGCCCAGCCCGATGGCCGATTTGATGGTGCCGGTGCGCAACGGCCCCGCCTCGGTCACGCCGATATGCAACGGGCAGTCGATGGCGTCAGCCAGCGCCTGATAGGCGGCGACGGTCAGGAAGACGTCCGAGGCCTTCACCGAAATCTTGAATTCGTGGAAGTCGTTATCGCGCAGGATATTGGCGTGGAACAGGGCGCTTTCGACCATGGCGTCCGGGCACGGCTCGCCATATTTTTCGAGCAGTTCCTTCTCCAGAGACCCGGCATTGACGCCGATACGCATGGAGCAGCCATAGTCCTTAGCCGCCTTGATCACCTCACGCACGCGCTCGGGTGAGCCGATATTGCCGGGATTGATACGCAGGCACGCCGCGCCGGCCATGGCGGCTTCGATGCCGCGTTTGTAGTGGAAATGGATGTCGGCGACGATGGGCACGCTGACCTGACGCACGATCTCTTTCAGCGCCGCCGTCGAGTCCACGTCCGGGCAGGAGACACGCACAATATCGGCCCCCGCCTCTTCCAGCGCGTGAATCTGACGCACCGTGGCATCGACATCGTGGGTGCGCGTATTGGTCATGGACTGCACGCTGATCGGGGCGTCGCCGCCGACCTCGACCTTGCCGACTTTGATCTTGCGGCTTTTGCGGCGCTCGATCATGCGCCAGGGGCGGACATGCGTATGGTCACTCATCATGCACTCTGGGGATACGGGTCAATGCGCCCTATGTAAGCCTTCGACGGGCGCTTTACCAGCCGCAATTCAGGGCTGGGTCGCGGGTGCGGGGTCTGTCTGGGGCGTCGCGGACGGACTCGTCTGCGGCACGTAGGGGATGGGGCCGTCACGCACCGGGACGTCCGCCGGGATAACCGGCGTGTTCACGGGGGCGGCAGGCGCGGCGGCGTTCGTGGGACGACGACCATCCGGGCGCAGGGCCTCCATCTGGGCGTCCATCAGCTTGGCCAGCGCCGCCGCACGGGCATTGAGCTTGGAGACGGAGGTCGCGCGCTCTTCCATCACCCCGGCAAATTCGCCGTTATAATAGATTTCAAACGCCTTGGGGTCGCCCACCTCGATCAGCAGGTTGACGGCGCTGACCTGCGGCAGGCGATAGGCCTCACCCGGTCCCAGTTGCCGCGCGAAATAGACGCGCTTGTCTGTCCCGCTGAGGACCAGATTGACGCTGCGCTGGGCCTGAATCGTCACCATGGAATCGACTGGCGTGGCACCAAATACCGCCCCGCGCGGGTTGAAGGCCTTGCGCATCTGAAGCGGCACGCCCACTGTCGCCGAGGGGTTCTGCTCAGCGCGTTCAGCGTCGATGGCGGCAAAGCCCTCCTCCAGCCCCGGCGTGTAATAGGGCACGGGCAGGTCCTGATCCTTGGGCGCCGGAGCCGCTTGCGTCAGCACCAGCCTGTCGCGCACCAGCGGGACACCCGGTGCCCATTTCTGCGGCGTCGTATCAGCCGACGGCGCGTGATGCCCACCCCAGCCCGGCGTGCGCTGAAACAGGTTCCACGCCACCACCGCCAGCACCAGCGCCAGCGCCAGCCCGCCATAGAGGCGATAGCTGGGGCGCAGGTCTTCAAAGGCGGCCCCCACCGGGGCCCGCAGCTTGTCCGACTGCGCCGGGTCGGCAAACGAGCGCTTGAACAGATCGGCCAGGCTTTCTTCGTCCAGCCCCAGCGCCTTGGCATAGGCCTTGACGAAGCCGATAGAAAAGGCGCGCGATGGCAGGCGGTCATAGGCGGCTTCTTCAAGCGCCTCCAGATAGCTGCGCCGCACGCGGGTGATATCGGCCATGTATTCCAGCGAAAAGCCTTGCGCCTCGCGCGTACTGCGCAGGATGTTGCCGAGCGTTTCCGGATCACTGGCCAGCGCCTCCGCCTGACCCTGCACGCGCCCACCAGCCAGCACCTGACCCTGCGCGCGCACCGCCGCGTCGCGCTCAGCCGTCAGGAACAGGCCCGTATAGGCCTCGTCCTCAAGAACCGTAATATTGTCCTGTGCACTCATCAGACTTCGGCAAATCCTGCACGCTGTTCCCCCCAACGTGTGTAAAAAACCAAACCACAGCGCCCGTCCCAAATCAATACGTAAGGCTTTTGGGAACAAGGCTTTCTGTCTTTTGCGACCGCCTGTGCAAAAGCGTTGCCGAACGCCCCGACACAGCTTAGAACACAGGACTTTCCTGTTTGAACGGAGTCGCTCATGCCTGCCGCCTTTGACGATTTGTGGATTGGTCAGGTCGCCTCTATCGGCGCGGGCGTCGTCTCCCAGAGTGATCTGGAACAGTTTTGCGCCACCTATGCGCCGTCGTGGAACACGCAGGACGGCCTGCCCGATGCCCTGATCTTTGCTTTGTGGTCAAAGCTGGAGCAGGAAGCGGCCGCGGGCTGGCCGCAGACGAAACGACTGGCCGTCGATGCGCTGCGCTGGTCGCGCAACCCGCCGCCGGGCGAACTGCTGCGCGGGCGTCTGACCATTATGGGCAAGGACGCGGTGGGTGACACCAAGGGCGTCGTCATCGCCCAGCACGACCTGCTCGACGAAGCCGGACGTCTGGTCTTTTCGTGCCTGACGCGCTCGGTGTTTCAGCGCAATCCGCCGCCTGTTGGGTAAGGTTTTCGCCACGAAAAGCACGAACATATGGCGCGAAGCGCCCGACCAGACAGCACGCCGCAACACTGAAAAACGGCCCTACGGGCCATGGCGGTTCACCAGCCTTTTCGTGCCTTTTCGTGTTTTTCGTGGCCAAGCAAAAACCCCGGAAGCCAGAGCCTCCGGGGTTTGTCGTTTCAAACCGAAAACGCTTAGTTGACCGCCGGGGCCGACTGATTGCGTTCGATAGTCAGGGCGATCAGCTTGTCCCAGGCCAGCAGCGAGATCAGGTGCGCGTAGATGTGCATCAGGGCGCCGTTGTCACGCAGCTCAACCAGCTTGTCGGCCGACAGCTTGGCCAGCTTTTCTTCATCGACCGCGAAATATTCGGCGATCTTTTGCGGCTCACCCTGCGAACCGTCCGGATTGGCCGGGCGATAGATGGTTTCGCGCGGAGCCAGGAGATCGAGGTCCTTCAGCAGGTTGACGAAGGATTCGGTGCGCAGGCGCTCGTTTTCAAAGTCCGAGCAGAACTGCATGGCGTTTTCGACGAAGGCCGACGGCTTGCCACCTTCGAAGAACGGCACGTCCGGATTGTTGGCGGTCACCACCGGCGAGGAGGTATCCACGCACAGGATCATGCGCTGTTCCTGTTCGTCATTGGCGAAGACGAAGGGATAACGACGGGCAAAGGCCGGCAGGTAGGCGTCCGGGCGGAAAACGCCTTCGGGGGACACGAACATGTTCTGACCGGCGGCCAGACCCATAGCGGCCACCGGCATACGCGCTTCGCCGATGAAGACGATGGGGTAGCTCAGCGAAGCCGCCGGGAATTCCGCCACGGTCAGCGGCACCACATTGGTTTCAGCGACAAAGGCGTGCGGCGTAGCCGAGGCGCTGATGCCGAGATTGCCGTGGGCTTCGACACTCAGGGGTTCCGGAGTCTTGTAAAACAGCACGTTCCCTGTCAGCGCGCTTTGTTGGTCTTGAGCCTGTTCCATGATCGCTCTTTGTAGTGGTAAAAACTAAGAAGTTTCGCTTCTAGCCCATGCCTGCGGGAAAGCGCAAGCGGCACGTTCAGGCAGGCGAGTGCAAAGGCCGCAATTCGCGCAAAAACCGGCACCTGCGGGTATTTTAAGGTGCAGGAACCCCGGAAGTACGAGCTTCCGGGGTTCCGCGCCATGATCCTGCGTCGATCCATCAGAATCGGTAGGTCAGACCGGCGCGCAGATTGCGACCAGCACCGACAAGTATATCCTTCTGCACCGAAGTGTGCTCGCGGATTTCCTCGTCAGTCGCGTTACGCAATTCGGCGAAGACTGATACCTTGGGATTGATCCAGTAAGACCCGAAGACATTGACGGCCGTGTAGGCATCGGTTGGGGTTTCGAACGCCGCCAAATGCGTGTCCGCCGCCGCTACATGCCGGACTTCGAGATGGCTTTTCCAGCGTTCACCTTCGTAGCCCAGGGTGGCCGTCAGCGCCGAAGGGGCAATACGAGCAATATCGCCCAGATCGCTCTTGCCGCGAACATAGTCATAGGCCAGATCAAGACGCACAGCCTGAGCGCCACGGCTCCACAGGTTCACGCCGCCTTCCAGTTCAAAGCCCCAGAAGTCAGCGTCCGTCTGCACGTAGCGATAGACCGGCAGGCCGTCCTCGTTGTCACCCGTTGGACGCAGGTCAATGAAATTGTCGAAACGGCTGGAATAGAGGTGGGCGTCAAGGCTGAAAGCCGAATGGCTGTCCATCTGCCAGTGGCCGGTGGCCTCTACGCTGTAGCCTGTCTCCGATTTCAGAGCTGCATTGCCAATTTCATAAGCCCCTGTACCGGCGTGCGGGCCATCGGCCAGCAATTCAACATCAGAAGGGGCGCGTTCGGAGCGCGTCACACTCAGACCAAAGAAGGCATGATCGGAAGGTTTCCAGAACCCGCCCAGCGAACCCGACAGGTTGTCGAATGCCTTTGAGAAACCCGCGGAAGTGATCTCCTTGCGGTCACCCCGCAGGCCGCCTTCGATGCCCCAGGCGCCCCTGTCGATACGCGACTGCGCATAGGTGCCGAATTCTCGCGTCGTAGACGACGGCACAAAAGCCTCAGCTCCTATCGCCTCGAAATGGCGTTCGAGGACATTGAAACCTACCGCCCCAGAGACATCGCCCATCTTCTGGCGGATCAGGTTCACGCGCGCCTCATAACCGTCAGAGAGAAAGCGCGTGCCGACCTCCTCGCCTTCGAACTCGGTATGTTTATAATCCGTGTAGCCCGCATCCGCCGTCAGCTTGTTGAAACCCGCAAAGGCGATATTGAACGATGAGCGGACATCGTAACGCGTCTGCTTCAGGCCGATGGTCACCGGGCCTTCTTCCTCATGCGCGTGGTCGCCACCCTCTTCGTGATCAGACGCGTCTTCAGCATGGCTATGACCGGGCACGCCGTAGGTCGTATCGGTATGCTTGACACTCAGGCCCGCAAAGCCAAAGTCACCCACATAGGACAAGCCAGCCCCATAGGCGCTCAGATCAACAGCCGAATTTTCCTGACGATCGCGCGTATCGGGTTCCTCCCCTTCGGCGTCGGTCAGCCGACGGGACTCCGGACCTACGGGCGTTTTGTAATCGTCACTCTTGCGCTTGAGGGCGTCGGCGGTGAAAACCCAAGGCCCCTGCCCTGTCTTTACATTCAGCCCAAGCTGCTTGCCATTATCAACACTGGAGGCCTGTGCCGTAAAGCGGCCCTCAACACCATCCTTGGCCGGGGCCGACGCAATACGATCGTCGATGATGTTGACAATGCCGCCGATGGCGTTGCCGCCATAGATAAGGGCCGAAGGGCCACGCAGAACCTCTATACGCTGGGCCTCGACCGGATCGGTCCCTGTCGCGTGGTCGGGCGACACGGCTGAGGCATCAATGGCTCCCATGCCGTTGTTGAGCAGTAGAACACGAAACCCGTCAAGGCCGCGGATCACCGGACGGCTGGCACCCGGTGCGAAGGCAGACGAGCGCACGCCCGGCAGGGTGGCCAGCATATCGCCAAGACTCTCAGCCGGCTTCTGATCGATAGTGGTGCGGGTCAGTACATCGACATTGCTCATCAGGGCGTCTTTCGACACGCCATAGGCCGTACCGGTCACGACGATCTCCGTTATGTCCTCGTCTTTCTGAGGTGTCGGAGACGAACTCTGCGCCAGAACCGGGGTAAAAGCGACCAGCGCGGCAAGGCTGACGGTCAGGGTGAGAACCATACGGGTTTGCATGGGGGAGGCTCCCGAAAAAAGCGGACGGCGACACACAAAGGCCGTACCGGACCGTCATCTGTTATGTAATAACATAAATAGTGTCAAGCCGTCATTGCGAAATGTCGCGAGTCTGCCTAAGTTACAGCCATGTCACACGCCTGCGGCCACGATCACGACCACGTCCACACCCTCGATAGCGGGCGCATCGACGCGCGCCTGAGCGAAGCCCGACGCCTGTGCGAAGCGCAGGGTGAGCGCATGACCGCGCCGCGCCTGCGTACGCTGGAGCTGATCCTCAGCGAAAATGCCCCGGTGAAGGCCTATGATGTCATCGACCGCTTCCACCCCGACGGAGCCGCCAAGCCGCCGACCGTCTATCGCGCTCTGGCCTTTCTGGAGCAGATGGGGCTGATCCACCGCATCGAAAGCCTGAACGCCTTTGTCGCCTGTCAGGGCCACGCCGACGGCAAGGCCGTGCAGCCGCACGCCGCAGCCTTCCTTTTGTGCGACTGCTGCGGCAGCAGCGAAGAGGTGGCGGTCAGCCTGCCCGAAATCGACCAGCAGGCCTCGGCCAGCGGCTTTGAAACGCGCCGGGTGACGCTGGAAGCGCGCGGCCTGTGCAAGGCCTGTCGCTAAATCATTATGTTTTCTGCAAAAACATAATGATTTAGCTTTTATTCTGCCCCTCGCCGGGTACGGGCTCCGCCACCTTGGCCGCCGCCTCAATGGCGGCTTGAGCGCAATGATTCCAGTAGAAATCATTGCGCTTCCAAACGTAACGCGAAACGACCACAAGACATTTTTTTCGCCCCGTGACCGGGCGTAGAGCAAGTTTTCACCATTGTAACCCAGTATGGATAACGCGACTATCCATTCATCCCCTCGCCCCCTCCGGACGCTCCCTTGCCTATTACGCAGTCAGCCGCCACCTTGCAGCCTATTGATCCGCGCTCCCTGCGCACGATCATAGAGTTGCACCACAAATACAAAACGATGAAGCCGGGCGGGCAACTGGCTAACCTTGCCTATATCGACCTGAGCGGGGTCAATCTCGAAGGGATAGACCTGTCCGATGCCGTCCTGACCGGGGCCTGTCTGCGCGGCGCGGCGCTGCGCGACGTCAACCTCAGCCGCGCCAATCTGTACGGATGCGATCTGCGCGAAGCCGATCTGCGCTTCGCCGTGCTCGACCGCGCCGATATGCGCGGGGCCTGTTTGCGCGGGGCCAATCTCACCGGGGCCAGCCTGACGCGCTGCGACCTGCGTGAAGGCCAGATCGCCTTCAAGGATGAAAAGCACGGCCTGCGCCTGATGAAACACGAAAAGCGCGCCGGCGAACTGGACTACGCCATCCTTTCCGGGGCGGACCTGTCGGGTGCACGCCTGACCGGCGCCGGGGCCATATCCGCCGATTTCCGCGATGCCCAGCTCGAAGGCGCGGTCTTAAGCCACGCCAAGCTGCGCAATGCCTCGCTGGAGGGGGCCAACCTGTCGGCGGCGGACCTGTCGTCCGCCGACCTGTCCGGGGCCTCATTAAAAGGGGCGGTGATGGTCGGGACCCAGACCCAGGGCATGACCACCAAGGATACCGACATGTCGGATATTCTGGGTGAACCGATCAGCGTCTTCATTGACGATGAACCGCTTGATGACCTGCTCGACGCCTATGAGGTCTGGTGCAACAGCGGCGGTCAGAAAGGCGCGACGCAGGATTTCAGCGGGCTCGATTTTCGCACGGCCACCACCCTGATCGGCCGCAAGCTGACGGCGGCCAATATGGCGGGGGCCATCCTGTACGGCATGGACCTGTCCGGGGCGCAGCTACAGGGGGTCAATCTCTCCGGTGCAGACCTGCGCATGGCTGACCTGTCCGGGGCGGACCTCAGGGGGGCGCGCCTGATCGGGGCCCGCCTCACCCGCGCCACGCTGGACCGGGCCAATCTCTCGCCCCTGTCGCTGGGTGGGGAGCGCACCCTGCGCGCCGATCTGACGCGCGCCACCCTGACCCACGCCAGCCTGCGCCACGCCGACCTGACGCGGGCGCGGCTGCTGGAGACCGAAATGGCGCATGTCCGCGATCAAGGCTGCAACTACACGCTGGCGGAAAGATAAACCGCTTTCATAACCATCCTTTGAGGCGGAACCACACCAGCGGCCCTACCGCTGAGGCGATCATGGCCAGCACCACAAGCGGATAGGCCCACGGCACGTGCAGTTCGGGCATGAATTCGAAATTCATCCCATAAAGCGAGGCGATCAGGGTTGGCGGCAGGAAGGCCACCGAAGCCACCGAAACGATCTTGATGGTCGTGTTCTGCTCCAGATTGATCACCCCCAGCGCCGCGTCGTGCAGATAGGCGATATTGCCCGACACAAAGGCCGAATGGTCGTTCAGCGAGGCCACGTCCTTTTCCAGCGTGCGCAGCTTGTCATGGAAGGCATTGAAGCCCGCCTCGTCTGCCCCGACCAGTTCGCGGTCCAGCGCCCGCGCAAACAGCAGTAGCCGGCCAAAGGAGACGAGGCTGTCGCGGATGCGCGCCGTGTCCGACTGACAGCGGCCCAGCTCGCGCAGGACCCGCTCCAGATTGCGCCCGCGCTTGGGTGCGAAGATACGCCCGGAAATCTCATCCACCGTGGCCGACGCCTTCTCCAGCAGGTCCGCCGTGCGGTCAATCAGCACCTCCAGCAGGTTGGCCAAGGCTTCGTGCGCCTGATCGCAGTTTTCCGGATGGCGCACCAGGCGTTCGGCAAAGATGCTGAACGATTTGGGATCGATATAGCGAATGGTGATCAGGTGCTGACGGTGCAGGACGAAGGTCACCGGCCCCGATTGCAGATGATCGAAGCCACCGTAAAAGGCCACCTGTGCCGTCATGAAGGCCGCGCCGTCTTCGAGATAGAGGCGCGAGGAAAACTCGATCTCCTGCATGTCCTCGCGCGTCGGCAGATTCAGCCCGACCACGCCTTCGACATAACGTTCTTCCTCGCGGTCGGGATTGTAGAGGTCGATCCACACCCCGTCCGGCGTAATCTCACACCAGCCGGCCTCGTCCCCTGCCCCTTCGGGCGGCACCACGGTAAAGGCCCCGTCCGGGGCCGCGTCACGGCTATAGATGTTCAGCATGAAGGCTCTTTCACAGATTGCTTCTGCATAGGCCGCTTTGCGTCGCCCTGACAAGTCAAACGCCGCTGGCAAGACCAGCGGCGTTGCAAACCTTCAGACAAAAAGAACCGGCTCAGGCCTTGGTCTTCTCTGTCTTCTTTTCGGATTTCTTGGCCTCGGCTTCGGCGACCTTTTTGGTTCCCGATTTGTCAGCCTTATCAGCCTTGGCGGTTTTGGAAGTCTTTGCGGCCTTGTCGTCCGCTTCGGCGACGGCCTTCTTGCTGGACTTCGGCGCGGCCTTGGCGCTCTTGTCCGCCTTGGCGTTGTCCGCGACCTTGGTCGTCTTGTCGCCCTTGTCGGTCTTGGTCTTTGATTTCGCCGCCGGAGCCTTGTCGGCGTCTTTATCAGCGACGGCCTTTTCGGTGGAGGTCTTCGTCTTGCTCGCCTTGGCCTTATCCGCAGCCTTGGCGTCCGGCTTCACATCGGCGGGCTTGGGCGCCACCGCATCGTCCGCCGTCGCGGAGGCCAGCGCCTGACTGCGCGGCGCTTCGACATCGGTGGTCAGGGCATTGACCAGAGCCTTATTGCTGGTCTTGGAGGACGTCTTCTGCGCCACCTTGTCGAACGCAGACGGCTTCTTAACGGTCGGCTTGTCGAGGACCTGCGTGACGAGGTTTTCCCCCATCTCCTGACCCTTCTGGGCCGCCTGATAGATAAAGCCATAGGTCGGATAGACCGTGGTGCCCACATCGGCGATCGGGCCGTACCACACCTTCACCTTGCTCCAGTCGCCCTTGTCCGAGACATCGACGACGGTGACGTCTTTTTCGACCTGCCCGCGACGGCCACCGATGGGCGACCAGTTGGCGTGGGTGATCTGAATGACGCGATCGGTAATAACCTGAGAGACGACGGCCACGTGGCCCAGTCGCATCTTGCCCTGCGGACGGAACACCAGAACCGCCCCGGCCTTCGGTGCCTGACCCTTGTCGTATTTGCCCGAAGCGCCTTCCCACCAGGTCCAGGCGTCACCGAAAATGTTCATGCCCGTGATCGACCGGGCGAAGGTGACGCATTGCCAGTAGGGGGATTTCTTCTCAGCGGCCTGCGCGCCCACGGCGCCAAACGCCAGAGTCGCCGACAGGGCCAATACGCTTAGTCTTTTCAGCACACGAGCACTCCATTTGGGGCCTGATCGAGGGGCCTTTGCGGCGGTCCTCTTAGGGGTCTTACAGGGGGTGGCTGCGGGTGAAAAAGATCAGCTAAAACGCCCGCAACATTTACTTGTAGAGGTTTGATACATAACTCAGCGGCATTTACAAAGCCTTTATTTTCCAAATCGTGGTAAATTTCCCACATCCGGACGGGCCGTGCCTGAGGATGTTGCAAAAAAGTTGTTAAACATCAGTTAACTATAAATTCAGGGCGCGGGCGAAAAAAAAACGAGCGTCTTTTCGCCGCACGCGGGAAAAGACGCTCGAATTATGGGGTTTCGTCCGCTTACGGATGAGAGTGGGGCAAACTGATCTAACGCGCCAGGCGGTAAGCGAGTCGGTAGCGCAGCCGGTCACCCAGATGGCGCACGACATTGCGCATCGGCAGTTCGACAATGTGATGGCCCAGCATGGCGACGGGGATGATGGCGATCAGGCCCACTGCCCACCACAGCAGCGGCAAAGGCGCGTCGCCGGTACCCAGCACCATGCCCATCACATTGAGATAGACCCACTTCCACGGCACATAGACCATGTACATGGCGAACGACACTTCGCCGAGATAGACCAGCACGCGGTTGCCCATCACGCCGCCATTGCCAAAGCGCGACACGCACAACAGCATCAGGCCCAGCATCGGCACGATTAGGGCGTCGATCTTCAGCCACGAGGCCGCGGCAATAACGATCAGGCTGGAGGCCGCCGCCCCCATCAACGCCACCTGCGGTGTCAGCTTGCCCGACCGCCACACCAGATAAAGCGCGCAGCCCAGCATGAAGGTCGGCACGATACGCAGCGCCCCCCAGAAGACGGTGGCCGAGGTCAGCTTGAAGCCCATAAAGACTTCGAAAATCATATACAGGCTGACGAGGAAGGTGACCGACAGACCGACGGCCAGCCACGGACGGGCGCGCATCGACCACGCCACCGTGCCGAAGATCGGGAACAGCAGATAGGCGAACCATTCCGCTGAAATCGACCACGAAGGGTGGTTGAAAGACGCTTCCGGCGCCAGACCCCAGGCCTGAACGAGGAACAGATGCGCCGGCAGGGACGGCCAGTTGACCAGATTCTTGTCAACGCTCATGCCTTTCAGCGTCGCGGCCCCCCACAGCAGGATAGCAAAACACAGAGTCGCCAGATGCAGCGGATAGACGCGCGCCAGCCGGTTGACGATGAAAGACCCGTAACGGAACCGCCCTTCCCCCAGCGACGTCATATAGACGTGGCTCAGAATGAAACCCGACAGGATGAAGAACAGATCAACCCCCAGATAGCCCTTTTCAATGATGCCGATGGAGATGGCCCCTTCGAGCGCCGACCAGTAGCTGTAGAGGATCACCCATACCGCTGCAAAGAAACGCAGCGAGGTCAGCGGCCGGATATTGTCGGCTGTGGCCTGGGAAACGGCGGCGCGAATGGGGGTCGTCATGGGGCGGGTTCCTGTGCGGGGTGTCCTGAAATAAACCAGTCAGGCGAATTTTGACGAAGCCCTGCACGTCATATGCCACTCACGCACGAAGAAGGCCCTGCGGCACACACTGCCACAGGGCCTTTAAGAAGCCGTGAAATCAGAAGGCTTACTTGCGCTTCCAGTTGCCGGAATCGTCCTTGTAATATTCCCCGGCCTTGACCTTAGGGAAGATCACATTGTTGTAGGCCGAGGCCCCGGCAGCAGCCGGAGAGACGCCGTTCTTGGCGGCGGCTTCGGCATAGACGCGGGCGCGGCCGGCATTGATCTCATCGACGGCGGCCTTAGTGGCGGCGTCGGCTGAGTCCTTGACGAGGCCCAGATAACCGTCGGATTGCTCGCCCACCGTACCGGCGGCCTTGGCGGCATCGACGGTCGCCTTGGCGGCCGACTGGGCGTAGGCCGGGGCGTTAAGAGCGATACCGGCGGTCAGCACGGCCGACGACACGACGACGGCGCTGAGGATCGAAAACAGGGTCTTTTTCATAGCCAAATTCCTCAGAACAGATCCGGATTTTGTTTGACGAGGGACTTCACATCCTCATCCAGCGAGATACGCACATTGTGGTCGAGCTTGGCGTAGATGGTGATGGGATCGACCTTGAGGCGCACCGTCGGCGTGCAGGCGGCGGTGAGCGCCACACCCGCCAGACACAGGACGGCCACGCCCGCGCGGGCGACAGGGGATTTCAACATGAAGGGCTCCACAGCAAGAGATCATGACGTCTGGATATCAGCTATAAGCTGAACCGGGCCTGAATGACAGAGACATTCTTGGCACCGGATATGGCTCAGAATTGTGTCTATTTGAGCTTCGACCAGTCGAAGCCACCCCGCTTTTGCACCTCAAAATAATCCTTAAGGAACTCGTCGAGATTGTAATTCACATCCAGATTGAGATTGACCTTGGTATCGGACGGCAGGTCGATGGGCTTTTGCGTCCAGGTGCCGCGCAGATAGTCAATCAGGCCGATCTTCGCCTCCCGGCGCTGCGGCGGATCATAGCGCCCGACGATGCGGAAGTTGAAGTTCAGTTGCCCCTTGTCGTCGGTGTTTACCGCCGCTGACAATTCCTCATAGGCCAGATGCTCCATCGCCTGATAGGCAAGACCTTCGACGATATTGGGGGCCGGATCGGGCGTCGGAGCCACCGGGACAGCGGCCTTATCGGCATGGCTGACCGAAGCGCCCTCCGCCGCCACCGCAGTCACCGCGTTGCGGCGGATCGAGACGCGGCCCGGCCCTTCGCCCAGCAGATAGCCCTTACGCACACTGAGCTTACCGCCATTCAGTTCAAACGGCAGCTTGCCCGACACGAAGCCAGTAAATTCAGCGTCCTTGGCGAACGGGCTTGAGGCCACCACCTTGCCGAAATCGACCTTGTCAAAGCTCAGTTCGCCCTTGAGCGGCTTGGTCGTATCAAACGGCACGTCCATCGGGGCCAGGGCGAAATCGCCGCCGTCGCTGGTGACGCGCGCGCTTTCGAGCTTCAGATACTCCCCCGCAAACTGCACCACCGCCCGCACGTCTTTCAGCGGCACAACGCTGGTGACGTTGCGGATCGTCAGGGTCTGACCCGGCGCCGATTGCAGCGGGGCCAGAGAGGTAAAGTCAATGCGCCCGTTCAGGCCCTCGACCAGACCCGCCGGGCCGGTAAAGCCCATCTCATTGAGCGTCAGCACGCCGCCTGAGGTCGAACCATCCGGCGACCAGCCTACAAACCCCTTGAAATCGACGCGGCCTGTCGTGTCGCGCTGCACCACCCCCGCCACCATCGGCGTCAGGTCGAGCGGTTGCAGCTTTTGCGGCGCAAAGGTCAGGTTCGTCGCGGTCAGATCCGCGCGGCCCCGGCCGCTGGCCACGCCCGAGGTCAGTCTGATCTCGGCCAGAGGTCCACCAGCGCGCGCCTGCACCGCCGCATCGGCAGACATCACCGCCAGCTTGCCGTCCAGCGTCTTGCGGCCCTGCGCTATGTCTCCGGCGATCAACACCGGATGAAAGCGCGGCGCGTCGAGCGCGTCGGTGGCCTTCAGGGTTTTCAGGCCCACCGTAAAGCCCAGCCCCTCGGCATCCGCGAAGCTGCTGGCGGTAAAGGCCCCCTCGCCGCCCGCCAGTGCCACCTGATAGTCGGGCGCGGCAGCGGTCAGGCTGTCGAAACGGCCTTCGCTACGCCACTGCCCGTTGTTCAGGGTCAGGATGGGGGCCGTGGTCGGGCACAGCCGGGTGGTCACCGCGGTCAGGCGGCCGCCAATATCGGCGCGGTCAGCGGTAACGGGCACGCAGTCATCAAGGCGCACCTGCAACAGGCCCGCCGCGCTATAGACGAAGCGGCCATTGGCCTTGGCCTGCGCCCCATAGACGGGCGCGAAGTTGAAACCGGCCTCAAGGCTCAGGCGGCCATCCAGCGCGCCCTGCGCTCCGAAACCAAAGTCCGACACCCGCGCCTTGAGCACGGGCAGGGTTTCGCCGCTGGTCACCACCGTAAAGACGCTGCGCGCATCGCTGGCGATCAGGGCGGACGTGCCTTCGGTCGTCAGACGTATCTCGCCGCCATCGAGCGGACGGATCAGCACCGGCTTGCCCGGACGCACGGCGAAGCGGTGGCGGTTACCCTGCCCGCTCAGCGACACGCGCACAGTGTCAGCCGACAGACTGAAACGGTCGGCGGCGCGCAGCAGAGACACCATCAGGTCCGGGCCCGGCGGCGGCGCGGGCACCGGCGGTATGCCGTCCGGCAGGCGGGCATTGGCGGCGTCAAAGGCCACACGCCCCTCGGCCAGAGCCCTGGCGCGGTCGGCGGCCAGCGCGCCCATGCCGCGATAGCTGCCCTGACGGCCGTTCACATCGGTGGTCAGGGCGATCTCATAAGCGTCTGGCCCTAAGCGCCCGGTGCCCTCCAGCCGCGCGGTCACACCAGCGAGGCTCAGATCGCCCTGCGCGGCGCGGGCGGCCACGGCGCGGCCTTCAAAACTGAGGTCTGTGCCTTCGGAGCCGTGCGCCAGAGAAAACCCGGAGAGGTCCAGCGCCGCGTCGTTGAGCGACAGGGCGTCCTGCGTAAAAGCCCCGGCCTTGACGCTCAAGGGGCCGTCCAGCGTCAGGGCCGAGGCCGCATCGAGCGCCAGATCGCTACGCAGCGTCATATCCTGCGCCATCACCCGCACGGCGCGGCCCTGCATCGTGCCGCTGGTGACACCGTCCAGCGTCGCCATCACCTGCGACGTACCCGAAAAGGCCACGCGCGTATTTTCAAAATCCACCCGGCCATTGAGGCCTATGGTGCTGTCGAGACCCTGAAGCGAAGCCGCGCCCTCAATAGCCTCGGCGCGCACGGCCAGCATACCGCTGATCATGCCGTCAAAGGCCGACAGGGGCGATTTGCGCGACGCGGCGTCCGACAGGCGGCGATAGGGCAGGCGCAGATCAAGGTCGGCGTGCACCCCGCTCAGGCGCGGCAGGGGATCACCCAGTTCGGCATCGGGCGCGCGCGCCGCCGGGAACAGCAACTCCGCCGCAGACAGGTTGGCGTCGATGCGCAGGGCCTCACCGGCATCGGCATCCGGTTCCGCCTGAATGCGGATATGGCCGTCGGAAAGCTGCCCCTGTAATTGGGAGCCGTTGAGGGCGCCGGGGATCAGGGTGGCGTTCAGCGCCCGCAGGCGACCGTCTTTCAGGCTGAGCCCGCCGGTGGCCGCGACTGTGCCATAATCGGTTCGCACACGAATGCGCGCCTCTTCGACCAGAATCTCTTCCGGCAAAGGACCGCCGCCCCCGCCGCCGCCTTTCAGCAGGCGGTCCAGACGCCCGAAGCCCAGCCCCTTCTTATCATAGGAAAAGCTCAGCTCCGGCTTGACCAGATGAATGCGTTTGACGCGCGTCAGCGGCTGGCCCAACCGCCACAGGTTCAGCTCATAATCAACGTCAAAACGTTCGATCTTCAGGTCGGGCCGCCCGGTCTCACCCAGCACGATGCGGCCGGACATATGGTCCAGACTTAAGCTGTCGATGCGCAGCTCAGACGGTACATCGTTGGAACGCAACCAGCCCTGCGCCACTTCGCGGGCAATGTCCTTACGCGCCGCATAGGCGATGACGCCCACCGCCGCCGCGCCCCACAGGGTCAGCAGCAGCCAGCCGCCCGCCTTCAGATAGCGCTTGCGTTTACCCGGACCACCCGGTCCGCCAGAGGCGGTGCCACCCCTTTGCCCCCCCCCACCACCGCCTTTCGGGCGCGGCGCAGGGGCGTCGTTTCCGTTGCTGACCGCACGGGTAAAACTCGACTGGGGCGGCAGCCGCACAGGAAACAACAGCTCACCTCCATCCTCAGGCGCATCGGTCAGAATGTGGGTGCGCAACGGATCAAGCTCTCACGGGATCAAACGGTTGGACAAAAGGTTCAGGGCAGCATTATGGCACGCAACTCTTAAAAAAACGGCGCATAACCGATTCTTTTTCTTACCGTATCCGGAACATTACGGCCCCTTTATCGGCCACCCGGTGCGTTTTTTAGTCGCGCGTTACGCAAAGTGATAGGCTTTGGGCCTCACTCCGTCTCTGGGCGTCGCGTGTCGCAAAAAACCCATAAATGCGCCCTGAAAGGGCCGGTTTAAGCCGGATATTAACCTTCGCCCCCTAATTGGGACAGACCCTTTTGTGTCCCTTCGACCGGAAAACGGCGATATGTGAGGCGGCTGCCGCCTCATTTTCGCCCCATTTCGGCGTATGCAGGGGCGTTAACACTTTCAAATTCGCGTCTGCGGCATCTCGTCGGGTCGCATATTCCCTGAAACAGGGAGATACAGGCTAACTGGGCGGCGGAGAAAACGGCTCCGTTTTGAGTAGAGCCCGCGTTGTGTAAACCTCGTATACCGTTTTTGGATCGTAATGGCTCAACTCGACCCTCGCCGCCAACCTGTGCGTCTGACCCCGATGGTGCTGGTTTCTGCGACCGCCCTGACGGTGGCCACCCTGGTCTGGCGCGTTTATCAACCGCTGCCGAGCACGCTGCCGACCCTTGACCCCAGTGCGACCCTGGCGCTGGAAACCCGCGCTCTGGCCGAAGCCGCCGCGCGTCCAGGCTTCACTCAGCCGGTCAATGTGCAGATCATGGTGCGCGCCGGCGAAACCCTCACTCAGGCCCTGACCCGTTCGGGCGTCTCTTCGACCGAGGCCAATGCCGCCGTATCCCTTTTGTCGCAGGCCTTTGATGTGGTCAATGTCGGCAAGGGCTTAAGCCTTCAGGCCGCCATTGCCCGCCCCGAAAACGGCCGCTCCCCGGCGCAGCTTCTGGGCCTGACCGTGCGCACCGGCCCGGCCAAGCAACTGACCCTGACCACCAGCCACGACGGTTCGATGCGCCTGCGTGCGCTCGAAGAATCGGTGCGCGATGAGCGCCGCGTCGCCATTGGCACCATCGACGGTTCGCTGATCACCTCGGCCACGGCGCTGGGCGCCACGCCGAACGTCACCGGTCAGGTGCTCAAGCTGTTCGCGCACAAGATCGACTTTGAACGCGACATCCAGCCGGGCGACACCTTCAAGCTGGTCTTTGACCGCAAGGTCACCGAAAGCGGCCGCGTCGTGGAATCCGGCAATCTGCTGTACGCCGAAATCAGCGCCAAGGGCCACATCACACGCTTCTATTCCTATAAGCGTCAGGGCGATAAAGAGTCGCAATTCTTTGACGATACGGGTAAGAATATCAAAGGCTTCCTTCTGGCGACGCCGGTCGCGGCGGCCCGCACCTCGTCCGGTTTCGGTATGCGTCGCCACCCGATTCAGGGCTTTATGAAGATGCACACCGGCATCGACTTTGCCGCCGGTACGGGCACCCCCATCTATGCCGCCGGTGACGGCGTCGTGGCCGATGCCAAATGGTGGGGCGGCTATGGCCGCTGGGTGCGCGTGTCGCACAATAGCGACTGGGCGACCGGCTATGCCCACATGTCGCAGATCAAGGTCCGCCCCGGTCAGCGCGTCAAGCAGGGCGAACTGATCGGCTATGTCGGCTCGACCGGCAATTCGACCGGCCCGCACCTGCACTTCGAAGTGTGGTACAAAAACCGCCCGATCAATCCAAAGGATGCCAAGGTGCCGCAGGGCACCATTCTGGCCGGTCAGGACCTCGTGGCCTTCAAGGCGCGCAAGCACGAGCTGGATACCATGATCGCCATGGCCGATCTCAAGCGCACGCAGGACAATCTGCCGTCTCAGGCGCTGGCCATGAAGACCACGCCGTACAAGTACGAAGACTCCGGCGCCGCCAACAAGCTGGTCGCCAAGACGGAGCGCAAGAACATCCCGCTGCGACCGGCCCTGTCCACCAGCCGCGGCAGCCAGTAACAGACGAAAAAGCCCGGTTCTGCCGGGCTTTTTTTACTCGTTATTCTTGAGCTAATGCGCCCTCCACTAAACTTACAAATTCAGTAGCGTTCTTAAAATAATTGCGAAATGTTTGTCTAATTGTGTCCTCAGCTCCACCCACAAGCACCACGTCGAGCTCTGGATTTTCAGCTTCTATTTTAAGCAATGTTTGAAGTGCTGAACGGTACGATTTTTGAGGTATCTGCTGGACTGTCATATCCTCTCTCATAATGAGGAGAACCAAACCATGTAGACCTTGACCACCCTCATCTCTACCCACCGATTTAAGCTGGTGGAAAAGGTGGGCGCGCTGTTCAATTTCGTGCCATTCTTCTATTAAAGTTTCATATGGTTGATCGGGCAAGCATGAAAATGCACCCTCCCATTTCCTAGCAAGTAACTCGCTACATATTTGAAAAAATCTAGTGTTGTCAGGATGCCCTTGGCTAAACTTGGTTCGATTATGAGTCAAAACATCTGATAGCTCTACAGCAGTCGCCCAGGCGTGCTGAATCAGGGTTCTATACTGAAGTTCAATCAGAAGACCGTTCCAAGCTCCACCTGTTTCGGAACCAGCCGAATAACTGTAAACGTCGTGAATTCCACGATAACCACTACTCTTTGGATTCAGCAAATAGTTGTATTTATCAGGTTCGTTCACAAGCTCATGTTTAGCGCGTGTTCGAAGCTGTCCATATCTAAATGATCTTAGAGACGTTTCATCTGGAAAGACCATCCTAACTCCAGCAATGTCATGCATTGTAGATAGGTCTTTCGCTCTGCCCTGCCTCAGTTTATCAATGATAGTGGAAGCACGTTTCAAGCGCTGCGCGACAGGAACACTCCAACCTTTTGCCCTATTTCTCAAAGCAGCTTGAAAAGTATTTATTATATATCCGTGCGCAGCACGCCAGTTATTGAGAACAGTAATATCCTCAACACTGTAATCGCCCTTGCGGATACGATCACCTGCCTTTTTTACGGCGCTTTTTGTATCCCGCGGCTGTGGCCACCCCATCACACACCTCAATTTAAAATTGAAATACTGCGGCTTTCATCCTTCGCATAAATGAAGCTTATTGTTCAACCTGCAAATTGATCTAGCGGTAATTTATTCCAACCTGTCCACCTCATACAAACTCGGAAACAGCTTGATCCACGCCCCGGTCACCAGTATCGCGCCAATGCCACCGAACAGCGCCGCGCCGATGGGCCCCAGAAGGCGCGTCGCCACACCGCTTTCAAATTCGCCCAGCTCATTCGACGCCCCGATAAACAGGTACGACACCGAGGCCACCCGCCCGCGCATGGGGTCGGGTGTCACGATCTGCACCAGCGTCCCGCGTACAAAGACGCTGACCATATCCGCCGCGCCCAGCACGGCGAGTGCTGCCACCGACACGAAGATATTCGTCGAAAGCCCGAAAATAATGGTCATCAGGCCGAACACCGCCACACCGCCATACATCCACTTGCCGGCCTTGTACTTCAAAGGCCGCCGCGCCAGCCAGAGCGCCGTCATCATGGCCCCGACCGCCGGAGCGGCCCTGAGCGCGCCATAGCCGATTTCCCCGGCGTGCAGGATGTCGCGCGCAAAGATAGGCAGCAGCGCCGTCGCCCCGCCCAGCAGCACCGCCGCCAGATCGAGCGACAGGGCGCCAAAAACGATCTTGTTGGTCCAGATATAGATCAGGCCTTCGCGCACCATCTCCATCTTGGAGCCGGTGGGCGCATTGACGGGGTGCGTATCGGCCTTCAGCGTGGCGATCAGCACGCCGCCGATGACAAACAGCGCCGCCGAAAAGCCGTAAGCGAACATGGCCGAAACGCTGAGCAGAAGGCCGCTGACCGCTGCCCCGGAGATACCGCCGATCTGAAACGCCAGGGCATTGGAGGCGATGGCGCGCGGCAAAATCGCCTTGGGTACCAGCATGGGGCCGATCGCCGATGAGGCCGGAGCGATAAAGGCGCGCGACGCCCCCAGAAAGAAGGATAGGGCAATCAGTCCGGCAATCGGCGGATGATCCAGCGCCGACAGCCCCATATAGCCCAGCGCAATCACGGCCTGCGCCGCGATCGTATAGCCCATGATCTTCTTGCGGTCATAACGGTCGGCCACGATCCCTGCCGGCAGCGTAAAGGCGAACATGGCGATAAACTGCGTCAGCCCCATCAGGCCGATATAGAGCGCCGCTTCGCCGATGCCGGAATCCTTGCGCGCCGTTTCATAGATTTGCCAGGCGATGACCGCGCTTTGCGACGAAAAGCCCAGCACCGAACACAGGCGGGCGATCCAGAAGTTGCGGTAAGCGGGTATGCGGAACGGGTTTTGCGATTCCGGCGGCGACGGCGGCTCGGAAACGATTTCAGGCGAAACGGGAGGGGTCACGGCGATATCCGGTAAATATGCCCGCGAATGATTTCACTTTCGTTCGCGGCAAAGTCGTCTTACACCACGCGCCATGACGAATATACCCGAAAACACGCTCGATCCGGTCGAATTGACCAAGGCCCTGATCAACCATCCGTCCGTGACCCCGGTGGACGCCGGGGCGATGGACCGCGTGCAACAGACGCTGGAGTCGCTCGGCTTTGCCTGTGAGCGGCTGAGGTTCGGCGAGATCGAAAACCTCTATGCACGGCGCGGAACGGCTTCGCCCAACCTGTGTTTTGCCGGTCATACGGACGTGGTGCCCGAAGGCGCGCTGGACGGCTGGCGCTCGGACCCATTTGCCGCGACCATCGAAAACGGTGTGCTGACCGGGCGCGGAGCCGTCGATATGAAGGGTGGCATTGCGGCGTGGATCGCCGCCGTGTCGCGCTTTGACAGCCTGCCAGGTTCGCTGTCCTTCCTGATCACCGGCGACGAAGAAGGCGAAGCGCTGGACGGCACCAAGAAGGTCGTTGAACACCTGAGGCAGACGGGTGAGGTCATCGACCATTGCATCGTCGGGGAACCGACCTCTTCCGCGGTGCTGGGGGACATGATCAAGGTCGGCCGCCGCGGGTCGATCAATGCCACGATCACGGTTACCGGCAAGCAGGGCCACGTCGCCTACCCGCAGCGCGCGCTCAACCCCATCCCCGTGCTGGTCGCCATCATGGCTGAACTGGACGGGCGCGTGCTGGATGAGGGCTTTGAACGCTTCCTGCCGTCCAATCTCGAAATCACCACCTTTGATGTGGCGAACAAGACCACCAACCTGATTCCGCAAACGGCTTCGGGGCGCATCAATATCCGCTTTAACCCGACCCATTCGGGCGCGTCCTTGCAGGCGTGGATCGAGGAGGTCTGCGCGCGTCATTCTGAGCGCAGCAGTGCCGCGATCGAGGTGAAAGCCGCTATATCGGGCGAGGCCTTTCTGACCGAGGCCGGGCCGTTCGTTGATGTCATTCAGGACGCCATCCGCGAGGTGCTGAAGGTCGAGGCCGATCCGTCCACCACCGGCGGCACGTCGGATGCGCGCTTTATCCGCGCCCTGTGCCCGGTGGTGGAATTCGGTCTGGTGGGCCAGACCATGCATCAGGTCAATGAAGCGACCCCGGTACAGGACCTCTATGACCTGACCGACGCCTATGCGGCGCTGATCGCCAAATATTTCAAGGTGTTCGCCTAATTCCTCCTCCCTGTCGCGCAGCGATGGGGAGGAGATCAGATCGAACTGCGGCTTGCGAAATCCGGTTCCGGCTCAAAGGTCACATGCGTCAGGCACAGGCCCTCCGGCGGGGCCACCTGCCCGCAGGCACGGCGGTCGCGCGCCTCCAGCGCCGCCTTGACATCGGCCACCGTCCAGCGACCGATCCCGGCCTCGACCAGCGTGCCGGTCATCGAACGCACCTGCCGATGCAGGAAGGAGCGTGAGGCAAAGACGAGGTGAATCTCCTCCCCCACCCGTTTCACCCGCGCGATATCCAGCGTCTTGACGGGAGACGCCGCCTGACACTCCGTGTCGCGGAAGGTGGTGAAATCATGCCGCCCTATCAGGTGTTGCCCGGCCTCGGCCATCACTTCGGCATCCAGCGGCTTCTTGACGTGCCACACCCGCCCCTGCTCCAGCGCCGGCGGGGCCCTGCGGTTGAGGATACGATAGAGGTACATGCGCCCCGTCGCCGAAAAGCGCGCCGAAAAGTCGTCATCGACAATCGCCGCTTCGCGCACGGCAATCGGTTCGGGGATCAGATAGGCGTTCATGGCGTCGCGCACCACATCGGGCCGGTAGGTCTTGGGCAGATCAAACGTGATCACCTGACCCGACGCATGGACGCCCGTATCGGTGCGCCCGGCCGCCGTGAGACGCAGGGTTTCGCCGGAAAAGCCCAGAATGGCGCGCTCCAGCGACCCCTGCACGGTAGGCAGGTTGTCCTGCGCCTGAAACCCCTTGTACGGGCGGCCATCATATTCAACAAGACAGGAATAGCGCGGCATCAGCCCAGACGATCCCCGACGCTCAGGCCCGCGCCGTTGAGGAATTCGGTGGCGTCCTGCGCGCCCTTGCCTTCGCGCTGCACGCGCAGGAGTTCGATAACGCCGTCGCCGGTAGCCAGACGCAGGCCCGGCCCGATCAGCGTACCCGGTGCGGCGTCACTCACCGCCGCATCGACGCGCGACATCAGCACCTTAAGGCGCTGCTCGCCCTTGGGCGTCGTCAGCATCGTCCATGCCCCCGGAAACGGCGACAGGCCACGGATGTGCCAGTCGAGTTCACGCGCCGGCCGGCTCCAGTCGATGCGCGCCTCTTCCGAGGTGATCTTTTTGGCGTAGGTGACCTCACCGACCTGCGGCTCGCCTTCCGGCTGGCTACGCTCAATGGCGGCCAGGGCCACCGGCAGCAGCGACGCCCCCAGCCCGGCCAGCTTGTCGTGCAGGGTCTGGGCCGTGTCCTGCGCCGTGATTTCGACGCGGCCGGACAGGATGACCGGCCCTTCGTCCAGCCCCTCAGACATGCGCATCACCTGCACGCCCGTATGGGTGTCTCCGGCCATGATGGCGCGTTGGATCGGGGCGGCCCCGCGCCAGCGCGGCAGCAGCGAGGCATGGAGGTTGAAACAGCCGAGCGGCGGATGCTCCAGCACCTCGCGCTTCAGAATCTGGCCATAGGCGACGACGATGGCCGCGTCGATGTCCAACGCCTGAAATTCGGCAATCGCGTCAGCCGACTTCATCGACTTCGGGGTGCGCACCGGCAGGCCGAGGCTATCGGCAAAGGCGTGCACCGGCGACGGGGTCAGCACCTGCCCCCGACCCTTAGGCGCGGGCGGCTGCGAATAGACGCAGACGATCTCATGACCGGCGGCGACCAGTTCGGCCAGAGCCTTCACGGCAAATTCGGGGGTGCCCATAAAGGCCAAACGCATGGGATTACTCCGCCCCGGCTCAGAGACGTATTTTGATAATTCGGAGTGCTGAGCCGAAAAATATTAGCTATCGAGAAACGCAGCGCAGCGTACTTAAGTACGTGAGCAGCGTCTCGCAGATAGATGATGTTTTGCAGGCCAGCAACCCGGATTATCAGGCGACTTTTTTGAGCTTCTTGACCTTGGTTACCGCCCGGTCGCGTTTCAGCTTCGACAGGTGGTCGATGAACAGCACGCCGTTCAGGTGGTCCATTTCGTGCTGGATGCAGGTGGCGTAGAGGCCATCGCACTCTTCGATCACCTCTTCGCCCTGATAGTTCAGGTATTTGAGGCGCACGCGCGCCGGGCGCTTCACCTCGTCATAGACTTCGGGCACCGACAGGCAGCCCTCATCGTAGGTGGACAGTTCGTCCGACGCCCAGATGATTTCCGGATTGACGAAGTAACGCGGCTGCTTCGGCGCCGGGGCGTCTTCGGGAAGGTCGTCGGGACGTTCCTGAAGGTCCATGACGATGACGCGGATCGGCTCACCGATCTGGATCGCCGCCAGCCCGATACCGGGCGCGTCGTACATGGTCTCCAGCATGTCGTCCATCAGAGCGCGCAGTTCGTCGGTCACGCCCCCTTCAACGGGTTTGGACACCTGCTTGAGCAGCGGATTGGGTACGGTGATAATGTCTCGAATGGCCATGCCGCTAAAATAAGAAGCCGCCCCCGGCGGGTCAAGGCATTCGCGCTTCGCCGCTGACGATTGCTTATAAATCAGTCACTTGCCCAATGCCATTCACGAAGCGCCAGTGGCAGACCGTCCGTTGACGTAGGCAAAGGCCCCTTTCGCGCATCTTTTGCCCCACCGCCGCCGGGCCGATCTACACCGGGGTCATCGCAACGCAACCAACCGAGGTTCTTATGTTCAAACCCGCTCTTGTCGCCGCCCTGATGGGCCTTCTCGCCCTGCCCGCCAGCGCCGAAACCCTGACGGTGCAGTTTTCCAAACTGACGCCCAAGGGCACGCTGATGGTCGCGCTTTATAAGGGCGAAGAGGCCTATACAAGCGGCAAGCCGGTCGCCGCTCAGCAGGTCACCGTCAGTGCTGACACGGCGAGCGCCACCTTTGACGTCGAACCGGGTCAGTATGGCCTGAAGATGTTCCACGACCTCAATGGCAACGGCAAGATGGACACCAACCCCTTCGGCATGCCGGTCGAGCCCTTCGCCTTTTCCAACAATGCAAAGGGCCGCATGGGCCCGGCGGCCTGGGCCGACGCCGCCTTTGAGGTCAAGGGCAACACCACGCAAGACATCGCGTTTTAAGGAGCGATCGACATGACCGACCTGTCCCGCCGTTCCTTCCTGACCGCGCTGGGCGGTGCAGGCCTGATGGCCGCCGCCCCGACATCGTGGGCCGCCGCGGCCGCGACTGCCAATTTTTCAGAAGGCTGGCGTCTGGCCGTCGCCAACGCCCCCGCCGAAGGCTACGCCCCCTCCGCCCTCACCCGCCTGAGCGGCAAGATGCCGGCGGGCCTGAGCGGCACGCTCTACCGCAACGGCCCGGCTTGGTTCCGCTATGGCGACGACGTCACCGGCCACTGGTTCGACGGCGATGGCATGATCCAGAAATACGACCTCAGCGCCGACGGCGTGCGCCACACCGGCCGCTTCGTCGATACGGTCAAACGCCGCGTCGAGCAGCAAAGACAGGCCATCGTCATGCCGGGCTTCGGCACCAAGGGCCGCGCCGATGCCCCGGTGACCAGCAATGACGACGTCAACGCCGCCAATACCTCGGTCCTGCGCGTCGGGGACGAGCTGTGGGCCCTGTGGGAAGGCGGCTCACCCTACCGCCTTGATGCCCAGACCCTGCTGACCAAAGGCCCCAAAACCTTCCGTGACGACCTGAAAGGTTTGGCTTTTCTGGCCCACCCCAAGGTCGAACCGTCGGGCCGCATCTGGAGCGCCGGGTTCATGGGCGACAAGGCGTGGATCTGGCAACTCAGCCCGTCGGGCGAGATGGAGCGCGGCGAGCTGATCCAGCTTCCCGCTGCGGGGTATGCCCACGACTGGGTGGTCAGCGAACGCCACCTGATCCTGCCCATGCAGCCGCTTATCGCCGAACGCCGAACGCCGCCCTTCGTCGATACGCTGGTCTGGCGTCCCGATCAGCCGATCCGCATTCTGGTTGTCGAAAAGGCCGACCTGTCGAAGCGGCGTCTGTATGAACTGCCCGCCGCCACCTACTTCCATACGGGCGACGCCTGGGAAGACACCGATGGCACGATCCGTTTCGATGTCTGTCTGGCCTCTTCGCCCAAGTTCGGCATGAGCGGGGCGCGCGATCTGGTGAAGGGGGTTTACAACGCCGGCAATGATGAGGAGGCGCATCTGGCCCTGATCACGCTGCGCCCGGACGGTCGCGCCGACATGCAGGCGACGGGCGTTTCATCGGAGTTTCCGCAGACCGATCACCGCTTTCAGGGTCTGCGCCGCGACCGCGTCGTGCACGTCGGCGGCTATATTGAGGGCCGTCTGGGGGCGCACGCCCTGTCGGCCTTCGACTGGAAGACCGGTACAGCGCAGACCCACGATTTCGGCGCGGACGCTATTGTCGAAGAGGCTTTGTTCGTCCCGCGTCCGGCCAGCCACGGCGGCACGGGTCAGGAGATGGACGGCTGGATGGTTGGCACGGTGCTTAATCTCAAGGCCAGGGCCACCGAACTGCACGTGTTCGAGGCGAAAAACCTCAGCGCCGGACCGGTGGGCTCATGGCGATCGGCGCACGCCACACCGCTGGGCTTCCACGGGACGTTTGCTTAATCGCCCGACACCACGGTCAGCTTGCTTAGGGGCCGCGTCTGCACATCCAGCGGTGCGGCCTCAACGATCTCCTTGCCCTCATGACTGACCTTGAGGTCTTCGAAGCGACGCGCCTGAGTCAGCACCTGCGATTCCAGCGAGCCGACAAAGGCATTGTACTTATCGACGGCGCTGCCGAGATTTTTGCCGAGCGCCGCCACGTGCCCGCCCATCACCGACAGACGGCTATACAGTTCGCGCCCCACCGCCGCGACCTCATGGGCATTGTGAATCTGCTCCTCAGCGCGCCAGCCATAGGCCACGGCCTTACACAGGGCAAACAGGGTGGTCGGAGTGACGATGATCACCTTGCGGTCCATCGCCTCGGTCATCAGGTGCGGCATCCGCTCCAGCGCCATCGACAATATGCCGTCGCCCGGCACAAACATGGCCACAAAATCCGGCGACTGTTCGCGGAACTGATCCCAGTAGGCCTTGGCCGACAGGTCGCGCACGTGCTGTTGTAAGGCGCGCGTATGACGTTGCAGTGCCTCTTCGCGGATGGCCTCGTCGGTCGCTTCAATGGCCTCCAGATAGGCGGTCAGATTGGCCTTGGCATCAATGACGAAGACACCACCGGGCAGTTTCACCGTCACGTCCGGGCGGCGACGCCCCATATCGGTGTCAAGGTTCTGCTGCTCAACGAAGTCGAAATGCTTGGACAGTCCGGCACTTTCCAGCACATTGCGCAGCGTTTCTTCGCCCCAGCGGCCCTGTACCCCGGCCCCACGGCGCAAGGCGTTGGCCAGCTTCTGCGTCACCTCGCGCGTCGCCACCGACGCCTGCATCAGGTGGGTGATCTGCTCTTTCAGCCCGCCGGTGTCCTTGGCGCGCGATTCCTCCATCTCCTTCACCTGCGCCTCGAAACGGCCCAGCGTTTCGGCAACGGGTTTCAGCGTGTGGCCCATGCGTTCCAGCGCCAGCTTTTCGCGCGCGGCAAAATTCTCCTCGGCGCGTTTCAGAAGTGCCTCGGTCGATTGGCTCAGCGCCTGCTGAGACGCGGCGCGGAAATGTTCGCTCATGGCGGCGCGCGCGTCTTCGAGATTGCGCGTGCGCTCCTTCAGTTGCGACACCTCAGCGGCGGCGTCACGCAACTGATCGCTCAGGTCTTCATTACGCTCGCGCAGGCGGCGCGTCTCCTGAAAGGCCAGATAATAGCCGCCCCCCAGAACCAGCGAGGCGAAGACAGAGGCAATAAGGGCGACGGATTCAAAGTTCATGAAATGTTCTTGCCATACGAAATAAAAGCTGACAAGCTTTTTCCTGACACGATTCCGGTCGGACCAAATACTCACTTGCGGTCATCTGCGGGGCTGGCAAGGACGTATCAGGCACTTTTGGGAGGGGCAGATGGGATTCGGCGCATTTGTACGCAAGGCGGTCACAGGGCGCACGCCGTGGACGTACCTCTATCTGGCGCTGATCCCGTTTATCAACTGGTGCTTTGCCGCCGTGCCGCAAATCCCCCTGCCCGACAATGGCTCGTGGACGCCAATGGCGATCGTGACCGGCTTTGTGCTGATCGTGCGCGACTTCGCCCAGCGCGAGATCAAACACTGGGTCATCGCGGCGCTGGTCGTCGGGCTGGCCCTGTCGTTTCTGACGTCTGACCCGGCGGTGGCGCTCGGCTCGACCTGCGCCTTTGCGGTGTCGGAGCTGATCGACTGGGCCATCTTCACCTTCGTGAAACGGCCTCTGTCGCAGCGCGTGGCGATTTCCACGGCGATCAGTTCGCCCATCGACTCGGCGGTTTTCTATATGATCGCCTCGATCAGCATCCCCGGCATTTTTAATATCTGGTCGCTGACGACGTCAGTATTGAGCAAGCTGGTCGGGGTGCTGGTGGTGTACCTCGTGCTGAGGCGGCACGAGGCTAAGGGCAACTTACCGAGCGCTTAATCCAGATTATTGCTATTTCGATTTCGCACTCGCAAATACATAACCAACCAAGCCGACCAGGATAGCTGCCGCCCACCACGGTGTGGCCGCAGAACCCTGGCCGGCATTCGACAGGTCTTCTGCTTTTAAAACAAGGCTCAAGACCACCAATACATAAAATACTGTGTATACAAATCCCAATAAAGTAACAGGAAATAGACCACCAAAAGGTCCCACCTTTAAGAACCAATGCTTCTTATTAATCAATATCGCCCCCTAAAATTAAATTTCACCTTCGCCCTATAAGATGCGATTTGATAATGCATCCAAACACACGAAAACAATAGAACAGTTGCAATCGAATCCGGTGCTGAATAAGCGGCCGAGGATGTCAATTCTCTATTTCGTGCTAAGACGGCATGTGGTCAAACATCACCACCATATTATCACAGTCCGGGAAACCTTCAATTTGGATGAGATGCCAGAAGCCAAGCGACGCAGGTACGGTTTGACCTGCAAGTGACACCGACGCACCAGATCGCCAAATTCAAGGCTTTTAGCGTCGGCTCCTAAAGGCGTGGGCAATGGTCCCATCATCCAGCCAATCGAGTTCGCCGCCGACTGGCACGCCGCGCGCCAGATGGGTGATGGTCACCGCCGGGGCCAGTTGCTTCACGCGGTCGGCGATATAGTGCGCCGTGGTCTGGCCTTCGACCGTGGCCGGCAGGGCCATGACCAGTTCTTCGACACCGCCCGCACTGACGCGCTGCATCAGGCCCGACAGGCGCAAGTCTTCGGGCCGCACTCCGTCGAGCGCCGACAAAAGCCCGCCCAGCACGTGATAACGCCCGGAAAAGGCCCCGACGCGCTCCATAGCCCATAGGGCGGAGTCTTCTTCGACCACGCAGATCATGGCCGCATCACGGGCCGGGTCGGCGCAGGTGGCGCACGGGTCGCGGGTCGCAAGCGCGCCGCAGATGTGGCACGAGGTGACGCGCTCAGCCGCATCCTGCATGGCGGCGGTCAGCGGGATCAGCAACTGCTCGCGCTTTTTGAGCAAGGCCAGCGCGGCGCGGCGCGCCGAGCGGGGCCCCAGACCCGGCAGCTTCGACAACAGCGCCATCAGGCGTTCGATTTCAGGTCCGGCGCCAGAGGCCATAGATTAGAACAGCTTCGGCATCGGCATATTCCCGAACGGCCCCGCCGCTTCCTTCATCAGGCGCGCGGACTCCTCATCGAGCTTTTTGCGGGCATCGGCGTGAGCGGCGATAATCAGGTCAGCCAGCACCTCAACCTCGTCCGGATTGATCAGGCTGGGGTCGATATGCAGGCGCGTCAGCACGCCCCCCCCTTGCAGATCGACCGAAACCAGACCCGCGCCGGCCTGACCGGTGACGACCACCTGATTCATCTTTTCCTGCGCTTCGGTGAACTTTTGCTGCACGGCCTGGGCCTGCTTCATCAGGGCGTTCAAGTCCATCAGTCATCGTCCTTTTCGCTGAATTCGTCGCGGTTTTCGGTCATAGGCATGTCGGGCGTGGTGGCGGCCACCGGCTTCGGCTTCGGCCGGAAGCTGAGGATTTCCACGCCCGGAAAGGCCGTCATCAGACCGGAGATAAATGGGTCATTGCGCAGCGTTTGCAAGGCTTCCGCCTTTTCGCGGATTTCGCGCTCACGATAGGTTTCGGCCCCGCCGCCGCCTTCGGTGGCGATCAGCCAGCGCTGCCCCGTCCATTCCTTCAGCCGCGCCGACAGCTTGCGCACCAGATCAATCGGCGTGTGCGGGGCAGGTTCAAACGTAATCGCGCCCTGCCGGAAGGAGATCAGCTTGACGTAGCGCTCGACATCGACGCGCAGGCCGATGTCGCGCTTTTCGGCGATCAGGGCCAGCACGTCGTCAAACGTATTGAGCTGGATTTGCGGCTGGGCATTGGCATAGGCCTGCGGGCGCATGACCGCACCTTGCGCGCTGACGCCGCCGGACCCACCGCCCATGCCGCCGCCCGACGGGCCGCCGTCCAGCAAGTTTTCGCCGTTTTGCAGGCGCTTGAGCAGGGTCTCCGGCCCCGGCAGATCGGACGCATAGCAGAAGCGCACCAGCGCCATTTCGGTCGCCGCCGCCGGATCCGGAGCGCGGCGGATTTCCTCAAACGCCTTGAGCATCAGGGTCCACAGGCGCGACAAGGTGCCCGCCGACAACTGCGCCCCCAGCGCCGCCACCCGCTGCGCCGGCTCCTTGGGCAGGCGCGTGGCCTCGGCCCCCAGCACCTTGGCCACAGAGGTGGCGTGGCAGTATTCGAGCAGGTCGCCCATCACCTGCGACGGGTCGGCCCCGAAACCGTACAGGGTGCGGAAGGCCAGAAGCGCGTCTGGCATCTGACCGGAAATGATATTCTCAAACAGGCTGAGCGTCGCCGACCGGTCGGCCAGCCCCAGCATGTCGCGCACCACCTCAGCCGACACGCTCTGCCCCTCTTCGGCCTGCACCAGCGCCTGATCGAGCAGCGACAGGGAGTCGCGCACCGAGCCTTCGGCGGCGCGGGCGATCAGGGCCAAAGCGTCCGGCTCGATCTTAGCCCCTTCGAGGCGGCAGATTTTCTCGAGATGCGGCGTCAGGGTTTCCGGCTCGACGCGGCGCAGGTCAAAGCGCTGACACCGCGACAGGATGGTCACCGGCACCTTGCGGATTTCGGTGGTGGCGAAGATGAACTTGGCGTGCGGTGGCGGTTCTTCCAGCGTCTTCAGAAGCGCGTTGAAGGCCCCGGTCGACAGCATGTGCACTTCGTCGATCACATAGACCTTGTAGCGTGCTTCGACCGGCGCATAGCGCACGCTTTCCAAAAGTTCGCGCATCGAATCGACGCCGGTGCGAGACGCGGCGTCCAGCTCCAGCACGTCGATATGCCGGCCTTCGATAATGGCCTGACAGTGGTAGCCAAAGGTCGAAAGATCGACGCTGGGCCCCTTCACGGTGTCAGATTCGTAATTGAGCGCACGCGCCAGCAGGCGGGCCGTCGTCGTCTTACCCACCCCGCGCACGCCGGTCAGCATGAAGGCGTGGGCGATACGCCCCGTGGCGAAGGCGTTGGACAGGGTGCGCACCATCGCCTCCTGCCCGATCAGGTCCTCAAAGGTGCGCGGGCGGTATTTGCGCGCCAGCACCGTATAGGCCGCGTCCTTTTTCGCAGGCGCAGGCACCGCCGGACCACCGAACATATCGTCGGTGTTCTCATCGCGTTCGGTGGCAAAGGGATCGCCGGTCTCAGGAGATTCGGGATGGTCGGACATACCCGACTTATAGCGCCAAACGCAGGGTTTGCGAGTCGGAAAGCACGTGGGTTCAGCGCAGTCAGGCAGCGCTTTGTGGACGGCTTAGAATATAGGGGAAAGGTGAGACCGCGCGACCCGAAGGTGAATTCGTTGTGGCTGCTGCCTTCCGGCCCTGACCAGGTTGGCGAGGCCTCCGCCCGCGCGATCTCGCTCGCTATATGCGGATTCCGTTTTGCGATTGCAAGCGCTTATTTAAACGCCGCGAGCCCCACCCGCAGACGCACCCCCAGCACCAGGGCATCGTCCGTCTGCGGATCACCAGCCGGGTGGCGGATATATTGCACGTCTGGCTGAAGGCTCAGGCCGTCCCTGATGGCGTAACGATAGCTGAGTTCGTAAATGGTTTCCGGCTTCAGGTTTATGCCCACCGCTTCGGCATAGGGCTGACCGAAATCGGCGTGGGCGATGGCAAAGCCCACCGCGTCCGACTCGCGCCCTGTGAACGGCCCGGTCCACACCAGACCACCGCCCGCATAGGTTTCAATGGCCTGAAGGTCCTTATTGGCCTTACCCAGACGCGCCCAGCCCGACACGCCGCGGTCGCTGTCGGCTTCGGGTTTATAAAAATCGTACTTCAGTTGCGCGTAATAACCGCTGTTGCCATCGGACAGGCCCGTGCCGTCGAGACGCTCGGCCTTCGCCGTATAGGCCCACGCCCCCAGCTTGACATAGCCGCGCGCAAAGTCCTGCTGCGCTTCGGCCACCCAGTGCGCACCGTCGCCGTCACCCAGCCTGACGCCGATAAAGCTGCTCTGATGCGCCGGGTCGCCGGCCACACCGTCAAACACCCCGGCGCGCAGGCGCAAAGTCTCGCTGGCCTGCCATTCGCCGACCAGCCCCAGAGTCGAAAACGGGAAGATCGACGGGCCGCTCTGCGAATAGTCCGGACCAATGCCGTGCGAAGCGTTGAGGAACAGCGCCCCCGCCTCCTGCACGTCGAAAATACCATTGAGATTGATCAGGCCGCCGGTCACAGACCAGCGTTCATCATCGCTTGTGCGGCGCAGCCACGCCTCGAACAGGCGCACGCCCTTCGGCGCGTCGATATTGGACACGACCTGCGCATCGCCGGAATAGAACTCGGAAAAGCCGCCCCCGCTATCGGCCAGCACATAGGCGAAACCGTCCCAGTTTTTAAAGGCCTCACCTTCGCCCTGCCAGGCGGCCGACAGGTCGAGATTGCTCATGACCCGGTTGCCTTTGCGCAAGCCTCCCGAATGGTTACGCAGCAGATCAGCGGTCAGAACGGCATCGTATTCGACGCCGGCCGAAGCCACGCCGGCCACAGAGGTGCCGTAACCCAGAGACAGTAACGCACAAGCGAGAACAGACAGACGCATGGATAAACCTTGAACACATCGGGCACATCGCTCGACAATATCCATGTTACCCGAAATCTGTTGGGTTATAGTTTACAGACAGGGTTAACCGGATATGACCAGAGCGGCCCGGCGATTGCTCTGTGGTTTCCGACTGTTGAAAGGTGTCCCAGTATGAAACCGCTTCTGTGCCTGATGGCCCTGTCCCTGCCGCTGATCGCCGCGGTTCCGGCCACCGCCGCCCCGGCCGCCTGCCGCGCCGAAGCCCTCGCCGCCGTCAGGCAGACCGCCGCCTATCGCCATGGCTCGGTCCGCGAAAAGCAGGCCCTGCTGCGCAGTCAGAGCCTGCGCGCCTGTGCCGTGAAAGCCTGAAAAGAGACAGGGGACACGTCCCCAGCACCCCGAAAGTAACGCACTCGGTCATGCCTTCGTGTGTCGATATGTGTTGGGGTGAAGGGGCCAACTGGCCCCTTCGTCTTGCTGCCCGGAGTTTGGCCGCACCAACAATCTGGACCCACAGATTACACAGATTGCACAGATTTGGCGCTTCGCGCCCCGTCTTGTGGGAAGGCCCGTTAATCTGTGTAATCTGTGTAATCTGTGGTTTGCGCGCCTTTACGATGCCCGGTTGATCCGGCTGAGGAACTCCGCTACGCGACCGCGCAGGGCCGCCGCCTGATCCGACAGGGCCTGAGACGAGTCGAACAGGTGCACCGAGGCCTCCCCGCTGCGTGTGGTGATCCCCGACACCTGATCCAGGTTTTCGCTGATCACGCGCGTCCCCTCAGCCGCAAAGGCCATGTTGCGCGCAATGTCCCCGGTGGTCGCCGACTGTTCCTCGACGGCGGCCGCGACCGAGGTGGTGGCGTGGGTGATGGCATCCACCGCACCGCGAATATCGCTCAAGACACCGACGATTTCGCGCGACGCCTGACGCATCTCGTCGATGACGCTGTTGATTTCACCGATAGAGCGGCTGGTCTGGTTGGCGAGATTCTTCACCTCACCGGCGACGACGGCAAAGCCGCGCCCCGCCTCACCGGCGCGCGCCGATTCGATGGTGGCGTTGAGCGCCAGAAGATTGATCTGACTAGAGATATTGGCGATGACGGTCGTCACTTCGCTGACGCGGTCTGAGGCCGAAGACAGCTTCTGCGCCACCAGATCGGCGTCCTGCACCTTATGGAAAGAATCGGCCACCAGGCGGTTGGTCGTCTGCACCTGATCGGAAATTTCGCGCACCGAGGCCGCCAGTTCTTCGGCGGCGGCCGCCACGGTCTGCACGCTGGCCGTCGTCTGGGTCGCCGACGAGGCCGCCGATACGGCCAGCCCGGCCCCATTGCGCAAATCGCCCGTCACGGTTTCGGCCACCTGCGACAGCTCTGCCGCCGACGCCGCCAGCCCGTTCACCACGTCCTGCACCCGCACTTCGAAATCGCGGCTTAACTGGGCCTGATCGGTGACGAGATCCCATACGAGCATCGCCCCGGCATATTGATCGCGGTGATCGCGCACCGCCGAAATCTGCAAGTCGATGCTTTCATCGCCCACGCGGATACGCGCGCGGTGCGGCAGGTTTTTCGGGTCGGACAGCAGACGACGCTGATGCTCGGGGTGTGTGTGGAAGATGTCGATGGACTGCCCCATCAGCGTGCCGGGATAGTTCGGAAAATGCCCCTTGACCTTATCCATCAGCTTTTCGGTCGCGGCATTGATATAGGTGATGCGCAGATCATTGTGCACATCGACCGCCATCACCGGGGTCGGCATGGCCTGCACCATGCGGTCCACCATCAGCGCCTTGCGCGCCGTTTCACACAGGGACCGGGTGGCGCGGGCCAGCACGCCCATCTCATCCTTACGATCAATAAAGGCGACCTCGACGTCCGTTTCGCCTTCGGCAATGCGTCCAATCGTCTGCGACATCAGACCCAGTGGCCGCAACAGGTCGCGCCACATCAGGCCGATCATGGCCAGCACGCCCAGAATGGCGAATACGGACAAGGCCTGCACCAGCATGTTCAACTGCGCATCGGTCTTGGCGCCCCGCTCGACCTCGCCTGTCATCCACGCTTCGAGATCACCGGACAGGCTCTCATTGCTGTCCTCCATCGCCGTGAACTTGGCGTCGAAGTCGGCCCGCAGCGCGGGCTCGGTTTCCGGCGTGGCGGTGAGCACCGCGTCACCGGCCGCGCGGTAGGCCTGAAGCGCGGTTAGCGCTTCGGCAAAGCGCTGCTTCAGATTATCCGGTAGGGCCTCGGCCTGATTGGCCTTGAGGTTTCGCTCAAACGTGTCAGCGTGGTCCTTGAGTTTGCCAACTACCGCTTCGGCAGCGGCCGCATCGCCCACCTGATGCGCCAGCAGGGCCTCAAGCACATCGCCGCGCATGGCGTCGTGCATCATGTCGGCGGTCATGTGCCGCTGGGTGATCTGACTGATCAGCGAAGCCTGACGCGCATGCGCCTGCGCGTATTGTGAAGCCACGCTGTTGGCGGCCACCATGCCAAACACCAGAAGCGCGCACGCCGCCCCCAAGCCGATAAACTTTGTACGTAGCTGCATTATCAGCCTTTCCAACCCTGTTACCAAGAGCCACGAAAGCCCCTGTTAAGATTTGTCGGAACAGCCTTAACGTTCATTTAACGTAACGTCGTTCTAATTTGTGTTACAATAACAAAATATCCTTATGTTTCAAATATGTAAGTCAATTCTGACATTGTCACGGTTTCGTGATCACGTCTCCAGCCTTCATGACAAAGACGGGTCGCTCCAGCAGGGTTACATCCTTTAGTGGATTTCCCACGACTCCGACCATGTCGCCATAGTGACCGGGCTTGAGGCTGCCGACATCCTCAGACCGCCCCAGCGCCTCAGCCGCAATCACCGTCGCCGACTGGATGGCCTGAAGCGGCGTCGCGCCATAGCGCACCATAACGGCGAACTGACGGGCATTGTCGCCGTGCGGATAGATGCCGGCGTCGGTGCCATAGACCATCTTCACCCCGGCCTTCAGCGCCTTGCCGTAGTTCTGGCGCTGCAACTCGGCGATTTCACGATCCTTGCGCAGGCTCTCTTCGGCCACGCCGTTGCGCTGGCCTTCGGACTGCGTGTAGTCGGTATTGTAGATGTCCATCGAGAAGTAGGCCCCCTTCTCTTTGGCCAGCCTTATCCCCTCGTCGTCCACCAGACTGGCGTGTTCGATCGTATCGACCCCAGCCCGCAGCGCCATCTTGATACCGTCGGCCCCATGCGCGTGAGCGGCGACCTTCATGCCGGCCATGTGCGCTTCGTCAGCGACCGCAGCCATTTCCTCAAAGGTCAGTTGCTGCGCGCCGACGCTGGCCCCGCGCGAAAAGACGCCGGATGTGGCGCAGATCTTGATGACGTCCGCCCCGTACTTTTTCAGGGTGCGCACCGATTTGCGTGCCTCCCACGGACTGTCGGCATTGAGCGGGTTTTTGGCGTCGAAAGACGGCGGCAGCCAGGTCGAATCACAATGGCCGCCGGTAGCGCCAAAGCTCAGGCCCGCCGCCACGATGCGCGGCCCCGGCAATACACCCTCATCAATCGCTTCGCGCAGGCCGATGTCGTTATAATCCCCGGCGCCGACATTGCGCACGGTGGTAAACCCGGCTCTCAGCGTCTTTTCGGCATTGGCCGCCGCCACAAAGGCCCAGAAACGATCCGTATGCGACAGACCGCTATAGCCGCCATATTCCGGGCTGTTGTCGAGGTGGACGTGCATGTCGATCAGGCCGGGCAGCAGAGTCACACCGGGCAGATCGACATAGTCAGCGCCGGCCGGCGGCTTCATCGTCAGGGCGCTGCCGACCGCCGTGATGCGGCCGTCCGTGACGATCACCAGCGGCTGCTCGATCACCTTGCCGGTTTCGACCTCGATCAGGCGGTCGGCCTTGACGGCGACTGTGGCTGCCTGCGCAGCCCCCGCCATCAGCATCATCACCGCCCACGCCACGCCCGCCTTACGCATCTTCATATTCAGCCCCTTAACGCTATCCCGGCAGAATAGGCACAAGGCGGCAGGGAATGTAAGGGTTTATTACGCGCTTACAGAGGCCGTTCACAGACGGTCAGGCCACCGGCCGCGGGCTGGCCAGCGCGCCGTAAAGATCGGTGCGGCGGTCGCGGAAGAAGCCCCAGGCGGCGCGGTGCGTATTCAGGTAATCGAGGTCGAATTCGGCCACCAGCACGCCCTCTTCGCCCTTGCCGTACTCCACCACCTTGTCGCCGCGATGGTTGGCGATGAAGCTGTGGCCATAGAAGGTCTGACCGCAGCCGTTTTGCGGCGAAATCAGGCTTTCAGTGCCGATGCGGTTGGAGGCCACCACCGGGATGACATTGGCAACGGCATGGCCCTGCATGACGCGCTGCCACGGGGCCGCCGTATCCAGTTCGGCGTCGTGCGGCTCGGAGCCGATGGCGGTCGGGTAGAACAAAATCTCCGCCCCCAGCAGCGCCATGGCGCGCGCCGCTTCCGGATACCACTGATCCCAGCAGATACCGACGCCCACGCGGGCGAACCGGGTATCCCACACCTTGAAGCCCGTATCCCCCGGACGGAAATAGTATTTTTCCTGATAGCCGGGGCCGTCAGGGATATGGCTTTTGCGATAGACACCCAAAAGCTCCCCGCCCGCGTCGATCATGACCAGCGAGTTGAAATAGTGCGGACCTTCCTTCTCGTAGATCGAGGTGGGGATGACCACATTCAGCTCGGCCGCCAGTTTTTGCATGGCGAGGACACACGGATGGCTGCGCCACGGGAAGGCCGTGGCAAACCAGCGCTCCTCCTGACTGACGCAGAAATATTCGCCCTGAAACAGCTCCGACGGCAGGATGATCTGCGCGCCCTTGGCCGCCGCTTCGCGCACCAGCGCCTCGGTTTTGGCGATGTTCGCGGCCATGTCGGGGCCATAGGCGGTTTGCAGCGCGGCAACGGATACGATTCGGGTCATGCTGGATACTCCGCGAGTGTGAAGGGGGAAAAGCCCCCACCACCCCGGCCATAAATGGCCGCGGTCCCCCGCCCCACAAGTGGGGCGGTATGAATTATTTTCAGGCCTTGATCAGCGGCACTTGCTGGCTGATACAATGGAAGGAGCCGCCCCCGGTCAGGATGGCGTTGGACGGCAGACCAAACACCTGACGTTCGGCAAACAGGGTTTGCAGCGCCTCAACCGCCATTTCGCCCGGCCGCTCATTATAGACCGGCACGATGACGCAATCATTGGCGATCAGGAAATTCATGTGCGAGGCCGGGATGATTTCGCCGTCCTCGTCCACCGTGCGGCCCGGCGACGGGATACGCACCACCTGAAGTTTGACGCCGCGCGCGTCGGTCTGCTGGCTGAGGGTTTTGGCCACCGCATTATAGAGGTCGGCATTGGGGTCATCGGCGCCATAACCCACGGGGCAGACCACCACGCCCGGTGCCACAAAGCGCGCCAGATTGTCGATATGGCCATCCGTATGATCGTTGAGCAGGCCGTCATCAAGCCAGATGATCTTGCGCGCCCCCAGCGCGTCCTGCAACGCGCGCTCAGCCGTGGACTGCGTCCAATCGGGGTTGCGATTCGGATTGAGCAGGCACTGGCGCGTGGTGAGGACAGTGCCGAACCCGTCGTGCTCCAGCGAGCCACCTTCGAGCACAAACTCTTGTGTTTCCGGCACATAGCCATCGTGTTCGGCCACCTGAGCGGCGACCTGATCGTCGTACTTCAGGTGATATTTGCCACCCCAGCCGTTGTTGAGGAAGGCCACGGGCAGAGCCGCATGACGGTCCTGCGCATCCTCAACATTGACGTAGATGGGGCCGGTATCGCGGAACCAGATGTCGCCGAAACGCCCATCGACGATCTCGACCTTTTTCACGTCGGACAACAGCGATTGCGCCGCCTTGCGCGCCGCCTCGCCCATCACCATCAGCTTGACGTGCTCATCGCCGGCTTCGGCCAGCACGCGCACCAGCGCCGCCACCTCGGCCTGAGCCTCGATCAGATCTTCCTGCCACAGGTTTTCGTGGCTGGGAAACCCGACCCACATGGCCTTGTGCGGCTCCCACTCAGCGGGAACGATGCGCGAAAGGTTCGGATTTTGGCTCATGCCGGACCCCGGAAAAAAGCGAAACTTGGATTGCGGCCCTTTTACACAGCGTCAAGCGGTTTGACCATGCCTTTCCGTGACGACAGGTCGCAGAATGCGACACAAAAAAAAAGCGGCCCTCCGTTTCCGGAGAGCCGCTCGTGTTCGTCAAACCGTATCCGGTCTTAGAACTTGGTGCGGAGCGCGATGCTAACCGTACGCGGTGCACCTTGCTGATAGAAGACGGTCGAAGCGCTGACCGTACCACCGGCGTTATCGATGAAGCCGAGCGCCGTGTTCTGATAACCGGTACCGGTCAGGTACTGTTCATCGAACAGGTTCACGATGTTCAACTGAACATAGGTGCCTTCCTTAAAGAACGGCAGATCGTAACGAGCCGAAGCGTTCCAAAGAACATAATGCGGAGCCACTTCATCGTTCACGAAGGTGTAGAAACGGTCACCAACATACTTGGCATTCAGATTGATGCTCAGCTTGTCGGTTGGATCGAAGTCCACACCAGCCGTCCACATCCACTTAGGCATACCGGTCAGAGCCTTGCCCTTGGTCGGGAGAAGACGCTGAACGCCGTTGCGGAAACCGTTCGGGATATCCTGTTGCAGTTCGGTGTCGGTATAGGTCAGACCCGCGTTCAAGGTGAGGTTCGGGACCGGGCGATAGTTGCTGCTCAGTTCGTAACCGTTACGCTTCACCTTGCCGATATTGGTAAAGGCCGAATAACCGACATCGGTCGGATCGTCCTGCACAAAGGCTTCGACCAGACGGTCTTTATCCAGAGAAGAGAAGGCCGTAGCCGTCGCATTGAAGTTCGCAGTGGTGTAGCGATAACCGACTTCAACCGTCTCGGACGTTTCCGGGTTCGGATTACGGATCTTCACGCTGTTGCTGGCGGCATCGTAATCGACGTCATAAAGAGCGTCCGTGCGCGGGGATGAAAGGGACTCTGCGTAGGTCGCAAAGACCTGGCCACCATTTTCAAAGTTCCACGTCAAGCCGATGTTCGGCATGGTCTTTTCGAACGAAATCGAGTTCGCATAGGGCGCAATGTACTGGATCGTGGACGGGGTGCCTTGCTGTTGCAAGGTCACGACCTTGTACTTCCCGTCAGCCGTCGTCTTTTGAGACGACCAGTTCTGGGTCGAGCAGTAAGGGTTGATCGAACCATTGGTATTCACTTGCGTGTAGCAGAACTGGTTCAGCTCACGCTCCAGCTTCTGATTGCGCAGCCCCAGCGACACGAACAGTTTTTCATCGAAGAAACGGCCCGAATATTCGATGGAGAACACATCGACATTCGCTTTCGAGAAACGGTCACGGCGACGGAAGTGGAAGCCATCGGCCGTCTTGATGCGCAGCGACGTGTTTTCCTTACCGGCAAACAGGTCAATCGGCGCACCATTTGCGTCTAGCAGGGTGGCCTCACCCGTCTGACGGTGATTGGCACGATCAAACGACGCATTGAAGCGGATCAGTTGCGTATCGGTAAAGCGATAAATCAAACCCGACTGGAGACCATAACGATGCGTGTTGGTGATGTTCGGGCGATAAATGCTGAGCGTATCGAGCGTATTATTGCCGTTCGTATCGAAATACCGCGTCGTTCCGCTAAGTTTCAGGACCGTGGTGTCACCCACGCGAGAACCAATGAGTTGCGGGCTGCTTTCGGAGAGAGTGCCTGTCGAGCCACCGAGAGCCATAACATACTGGAAGGAAGGATCAACCGTCAGTGTCAGTTTATCGCTGAGGACCCACTTTGACTTGATGCGGATGTTACCCGTGTCCGAAGGGTTGACCGAAGCCAGAGTGCTCGTTGAAACCCCGTAACCGCGCGTCGCGATCTGAGCCTTGCTTTGGGTGCCGATGAAGTGGTTGCGGTTTTCGTTCCAGTGTAGAGCCATGCTGATGAACGAGCCGTTGTCCCCCACGTTCTGGTGGATCATGGCGTTATACTGGTTCTTTTGAAGGCGCAGATTATCGGGAGTTTCAACCGTCCAGGTATCGGTATAAGCGCCGGTGTAAGCGACGTAAGCCGTCGTGCCCCAAGGACCGAACTTGCCGGTATCAAAGCGCAGGAAACCGCTCTTGTGATTTTCCTGACCGACAGCGACCTTCACCACACCGCCCATGACGGTCTCCGGATTACAGGTCGAGACGTTTACCGTACCGCCCGTTGCCGAAGCGGAAATGGAGTCAACGTCCGTAGCGCCGGTTTGAACCGAAGCCGAGCACAACAGCTCGCTTTCGATCATCTGGTTGGTGTAGATAGCATAGTTACCAGAGTCATTAAGCTGGATACCGTCAACGGCCAGCGAGATGCGGGCACTGTCGAGACCGCGCATCATGATTTCACCGCCCGAAGAGCCATAGGCATCGTTGTTGGTGAAGTTATAACCCGGGACGAGGTTCAGGGCGTCAGCAAAGGTTTGGCCCGATGATGACTGAGAGAGGTAGTCCTGACCAATCGTCGTCTTGGCCTTGGTGCCACGCTCGCGCTTCGTAGAGCCCACATTACGCTGGCCCGTGACAACAACCTCTGTGACCTTTTCAACTTCTTGCGAAGCGGTCGATTGGGCGAAGGCGCCGTGCGAGGCGAAGAGGCCCGTCAGGGCCGTACCGGCCATAATCCACTTGTTCATTTTCATATCGGAGTATCCCCTCTCCAGGTTCACAAAACAGAAAAGCGGCGCTGTGACGCGGATCACGCCCATGCCCGTTTTCAAGCACCATCACTTAAACGTTTAGGTCAGTAGACACCTTTAGCCGCTTTTGTGCCGCTTTTTGAGCCAAAAGTGCGAAGGTTTGATGACAATTGTGACAGGCGGAACGATCTGCGCTTAAATTGCCACAGTTTATGTCAGGCAAAGGCACTTATGCGATACAGTCCGTAACCATTCGTGTTTGCACATCGGGCGCGGGCGTGTCATTCAACGCGGAACGCGCCTCAGTGCTTTCTCTTTTGAGCGGTAATGAAATGGCGCACCGCACAAGATTCTCTCCCGCAAGCGACGTTTCTCCATGTCTCAGCACACCGCACCCGCTCCCCTGTCCGCTCCGGCGCGTTACGTTCTGTGGGGGCTGGGGCTGCTGTTTTTGCTGCGCGTCGCGCTTCTGTTCAGCACCTACACCAATCTCTATCCGGATGAGGCGCAATACTGGCTGTGGTCGCGGCAACTTGACTTTGGCTACTATTCCAAGCCCCCAATGATCGCGTGGCTGATCCACCTGTCCACGCTGGGGTCGGATGCCGAGCCCTTTGTGCGGCTGTTTGCGCCCTTCCTGCATCTGGGGGCAGCGCTGTGTCTGTGGGGCGCCGGTCAACGGCTGTTTAACGAGGCCACCGGCCTGTGCGCCGCCATTATATACAGTCTGATGCCGGGCGTTGTGCTGTCGTCGGCGGTCATTTCCACCGATGCACCGCTGATGTTCTTTCTGTCGGCAACACTTTATTTTTACAGTGTTTTTCTCACCACAAACGCAGAAAAGGCCCGCCTGAAGGCCGCGTTGGGTATGGGGCTCGCCTTCGGGGCCGCCTTCCTCAGCAAATATGCCTGTCTGTACTTCCTGATCGGGGCGGCCGCCCATGCCGTGCTGGTGCCCTCGGTGCGGCGTAGCTGGAACCTGCGCAGCCTGGCCCTGTTTGCCGGGGCCTTTGTCGTGCTGATGTCGCCCAACCTGTACTGGAATGCCACGCACGGCTTTCAGACCGTGTCGCATACCGCCGACAATGCCAACTGGCATTGGGGCAAGCTGTTTAACCCGACCTCCCTGCTGAAATTCTGGCGAGACCAACTCGGTGTCTTTGGCCCCGTGCCCGTGGTCCTGATGCTGCTCGGCATAGCGGGGCTTGTGCGGCCGCGTGCGGGCCTATTGCACCGCGAAGCCGATGCCGCCCAGCGCAGCGCTCTGATCGGTCTGGCCTGCCTCACCCTGCCGCCTCTGATCTTCGTCAGCGTGCAGGCCCTCCTGTCGCGCGCCAATGCCAACTGGGCCGCTTCGGCCTATGTGCCGGCCAGTTTGCTGGTCGCGGCCTTTGTGGTGACGGGTTTCAGCGTGGCTATCCGGTCACACAGATTGTGGCGGCCGGCGCTGGGGGTGGGGTTGGCCATTCAGGTGGCGATTATGGCCATCTTTATGCTGGGCGCGGTCTCGGAGACCCTCACCCATACGCTCGGTCTCGGCAATACGGTGAAGCGGGCGCGCGGCTGGGACACCCTTACCCATGCCGTCATCGCCAAGGCTCAGACGGAGGTTCGTCCGACGGCCATCGCGGTCGATAATCGCAATGTTTATAACGCCCTCGCCTATTATGGCCGTGACTGGTTCACCGCTAATCCCGACGTGCCGCTCAAGGCCTGGGTGCGCGAGGCCCATCCCAAGTCACAGGCGGAAACGGAAACCCCACTGACCGCCGATACGGGCCAGAATGTGCTGATCGTCTCCTATGTCGATGGCTTTATCCCGGATATTCGCCGAGACTTTGCAGCTACCGGACCGGGCGAATCGCTGAAAATCGCGCTCGATCACAAACGCACGCGCGACTTTACCCTGTTCCGGGCCTACGGCTTCCAGCGCGCCCCGCGTGATCCGCGGACGGGGCATCCGCTCGGCTCATCGCTTGAGGCCCCGGACGACGATCAGTAGGCGCGTTTCGGAGAGATGATCAGACGCAGGGGCCTCAGGCCCCTGCACCTCGCAAACGTCCCCATCCCCCAGCAGTAAGTAACAGGGTGGCCCGCAGCCCGGCGATCTTCAAGCGCTTCCACCGCCCGCCGCAAGCACAAAAAAACCCGGCCTGCGAACAGGCCGGGTTTCTTGTTGTCTGTCGATACCGACAGCGTTCGATTAGAACGCGATGTCGATGGTCGAACGACGGTTCAGCGGTTCCTTCACGCCGTCGCCGGTGGCGACTGCCGGAGCCGATTCACCCTTCCAGTCAACGGCCAGGATCGAACCCGACACGCCGAGACCGGCAAGAGCGTCAGCCACAGTCTTGGCGCGACGTTCCGACAGACGGATGTTGTAGGCGGCCGAACCTGAGGTATCGGCGTGACCCACGACAACCACGCGGGTCGCGTTACCGGCCTTCGCGTAATCAGCGGCCTGCTGCACGATCGCTTGCGCGTCGGCGGTCAGGGTGGACTGATCGAATTCGAAGTACACGATGAATTCGCGGGCTTCGTACTTCACCGCTTCTTCAACCACCGGCGGAGGCGGAGGCGGCGGAGGCGGCGGGGGGGGCGGAGGCGGCGGGGGCGGCGGGGGCGGCGGGGGCGGCGGAGGCGCACCAAACGACCAGCGCAGGCCGACGGTCAGGGTCTGATCGTCGAACTTGCCCGAGAACGAACCGGGGTTCAGAGCCGTGGTGGTCGAAGTCGCATTCAGATTAACTTCTTCCGTGGTCAGGTAGCGGTAGGTCAGGTCGAGGTTCAGGCGATCCGAAAGAGCCCAAGCGAAACCAGCCAGCGCCTGATAGGCAGCGACGGTGTCTTCACCGGAGATGGTCAGGTTACGACCGGTACCGCCCGGGTTGACCGAGTACTGACCCGTGAAGTCAGCCTTCACGCGGTCCAGACCGATACCCAGACCGACGAACGGATGGAACTTCGATTCCGGGATGAAATCGTAGATCAGGTTCGCCATGAAGGTCGTCTGATCGAACGAACCCACCGGGCTGCCGCAGGGGGTCGAAGCCGTGCGGGTCACGCCCGGCGTGCAGAGCGCGGTGTCACGCGGAGCCGTACCGGTACCGAAAGTAGCGGCCGGACCATAGACGCGAGCGAAGCCACGAGCGGCATCGACGTCACCCGGACGGTAGCCGCCTTCGAATTCGACGCGCCAGTTCGGGTTGTAGCGGTAACCGAGGCGAGCAAAGCCGGCCCAGTCATTTTCCGTCGAGACATCATAAGCGAACGGCGAGCCGTCCGGCATGTTGTTGGCCGACTTCGCGCCATATTCGGATTTCTGATTGTAGCCGAGGTCGACAGCGCCGTACCAGCCTTCGGCTTCCTGAGCGGCGGCGCCAGACGCCATCGCCAGTGCGACGAGCGCAGCGCCCGCCAGCAAGTTGAGTTTCATGTGTAATGCCCTCTCTTGGCCATCGATGAGGCCGCCGAATATACGCACGACGGACTAACCGTAATTACAAACGCCTACATAACTGTGGGAACAAATTTTGCATAGCACCTAAAATGCCATTTTGGTTGAAAATGTGCCCATTAATACGTCTTTAACGACGACTGACACCTGAAAGACACTACAAGGGTGAGTGCCACTTTTCGGACGCAGTTGCCCTACGTCCTCGTCTTCGGGCCGTAAGTTTTCAATAATTAAATGTGAAGAACTGTGGAAAGGGGCTTGCGTTGCGAAACGCTAATGAGTAGGAGAACGGCCCTGCCCGCGACCACCGGGCGACGTCCACGGACGAAATGAATACGCCTTGATATACGGAGAGGTGGCAGAGTGGTCGAATGTACCGCACTCGAAATGCGGCGTAGGTGCAAGCCTACCGTGGGTTCGAATCCCACCCTCTCCGCCATTCACCCCATTAAGTCTCTGAATTTACTTACTTTTTCCATTCGCTTGACGCTCCAACCCCAGCACTCACCCCAGCGGTTTGAGCGGATATGTGTGGATGTCGTCGGACGCATTTGATTGGCGATGTGGTTTTTCGGTAACACGTTAAGTATCAACGTCACCGCGCCCCCTCCCCTGCACCGCAGTACAGGTCAAGTTTGGCGGTAGCCGCTGGTACTGCGTCGCGTTCATGATTCTCGCACTGCGGTGTGCAGGTGATGCCTCTACTTATAGCTTACCGCCGCCACGGGAGTTCAAGCTGGCCAAACGGGAGGACGCCCGCCCGGCTCGCTGATTTGGGCTTTGGTTTTGCTCTGGGGGCCTCGACCTCACTTGCGACCGCGATGTCTCCGCAGAGAAACCGCAAAAGGTCGTCGCGCATGATCAGCCTACGCCCGCCGATCTTGACGGACTTGAGCGAACCATCGGCCATGCGCTCGTACAAGAATGAACGCCCCAAGCCGCTAGCCTTGACGGCTTCGTCAATGCGGTAGGCGAGTTTCTGCGGCTCATTTTGCGCTGGGCTGGTCATATCAACTGTCCTCCCCGCCTGACGTGGCATTATCGCTATGGTGGGTCTGCGCGCCGCCACCGCGCGGGCCATAGCCGGTGCGGGTCTTCACCCGTCATTATCAATCCATCATCAAAGTCGCGGTGAAGCCTTGCGACTGGCTGACGACCTTATGGAGCCCTTTCGCCCGGCGGTCGATATGGTGGCCAAAACCCTGTGGGAGGCCGGAGACACCGAGCTTACCCCTGCGGTCAAGCGGCAACTGACTCGCATGCTGTCGCTGGATTATCAGACCGCCAATGGCCGCACCCCTTTGTCCGTCTGCCTGTCCCGGCTGACCAACTCGCTGGCGAAAGCCTATCTCAAAGAGGTCGATAAGCTGGACCTCCCTCGCCCGCTCATTCCGCTGAGGGATGAAGCATGACTCATCTTTCGGCATATCGCATCATGTGGATCATGGCCCTGTTTGACCTGCCCGTCGTCACCTCTGCCGAACGCAAACGCGCCGGCAAGTTCCGCCTCTTTCTGCTCGATCAGGGTTTTGAGATGGTGCAATTGTCCGTCTATGCCCGTTTTGCCTTCTCAAGAGAAAAGGCCGAGGCCATCACGCGCAAGATTGGAAAAGCCGTGCCCGCGCATGGAAAAGTAGATATACTGTACTTTACGGACAAGCAGTACGCACAAATCGTCAGTTTCAGAGGACAAAGCGAATCAGCTTTGCCGAAAAATCCGGAACAACTGGCGCTGTTTTGAGGAAATTATGAGCGCTTTTTTCACGTCAAAACTAAAGAAAACCCTTGCGAAACATAGCGTTTCGCAAGGGCAGTCTTAGCAGAAACGACGTCGGAGCCCAACCGCAACCTGTTTTGCCATAATGATCAGTTGCCCGATGTCTTAGCAGAAACGACGTCGGAGCCCAACCGCAACTAGTTGGGAGTTTAACGCCCTCCCGACTAGGTCTTAGCAGAAACGACGTCAGAGCCCAACCGAAACGCTTCAAATTAGAAATTCCACTCCGGTTAACATTGAGAGTAGTTCCGTATCCTAAACTACCACTTAACCCACCAACAGTTATATCTGCAGATGCGCCCCTGACGTTGTCAGTTGTACCCATAAGCCATGCCGCTTCGAGGCCGGTTTATAAAATTATTCGACGTCCTCAATAGAATAAATAATATCGTTTGAATTTATTTTATAACAATAAACCGGCTCCCCCCCTACTGACGAAGCTCTCAACACGAGAACCACACACCTCATATCTCTTAATCTAAAGACCATTGGGACCCTGTCTTCCATTTCCTTTTTTTCAGTAGAACTTACACTCCTTATCCATCTCGAAATAGCATCTCTGACGATGATTTTATCTTGAGGATCAATTGGAAATTCCTTCCTCAATTCCGGCGTGCTGATCAAGGACGCAGATATTAAGAAAATTAATGGAAATGTGAACATGATTCACCTCTGCCTAGTGCAATGAACTGTAAACGATTTATCTACCGCTATAACTGTCCATCCAAAAAATTCAGCATTTTTACGATCTCCACTTGATAGTGGTGACGGAGGATTGTTGTTCGGGTGAGAGTGAGTATACACCCAATTCGAGAAATTTGATCGCACTGCGGCAACTGGAGCGCCAGACGGGCTTCGTACAGCTGAGTTCGATATTTTCCTTCGGTCGCCGCTCGTGAATAACGGTCCGATTAAGCCTGTATCTGCGTCTGTTATGAAGCCATACTCAACAATGCCTCCCCAGTTTTCAAGCGAGGCCTTCATCATTTCCCGAACCCGCTGTCTGTAGCTAGGCGATCCCAGCGCCTTATTGCCTGCAGTACTCGCTTCACAGGTCTCTCCAACTAATGGGTCAATTGGGAGGATGTCGACATCATATTCGCAGAAAGCGGGAATTTTTGCACACAGTGGACCGAGGTCGTTCGAAAGAAGGTCGCGACCTCGTTGGCCCACCACGGTAACGTCAGTCGCGCACACTCCATCGCTGCCTCTTGTTTCACCTGGCGCACAGTCATCCTGCTTTTCCTCCTCTTGAAGTCCCCACGGGTCTGTATAATTGACCGGGTCCGACCCGACATAGTTATACCAGTTCAGGCCCGCGCCGTAGCCGATGGGATCGGTCTGCATGAAGCGCCCAATGATCGGATTGTACATCCGCGCCTTGTAGTAATACATGCCGATCTCCGGCAGGTAGGCCTGACCCGTATAGCTGAACCTCCCGGCATAGGTCTCATTGCTGGCATAGCGGATGCCGTACTCGTCATAGACCGTCGCGTAGGTGTTCCCAGAACTGTCCGTCGTGGCGATGATGCTGCCCTGATTGTCCGCGTGGAAGAACCGCTTGTCGCTGGTGCTGCTCCCTTCGAACCAGATCAGCGGCTCATCCATCCCCGGACCATGCACATAACGCCGCAGAAGCTGGTTTGAACCATTGTACTCGGCAATGATGTCCGCCCCGTCGTACAGGAACTTCGTCGTGTCGTACTTGCTGATGCTATGCAGGCGGTTCTCAGCATCATAGGTCAGGTGGCTCATCACCCCCGACTGCGTCGCCGATGTCATCAGGTTGTTGGTATTGTAGGTAAAGGTACTGGCACCATCGCTGGTGAAGTTGCCGCGCAGATCATAGCTCATATTCGCGCTGTTGACCGTGGCAATCCGGTTTAGCCCGTCTATGCCATAGGTGATCAGCACCGTCCCCGGATTATAGTTGAACGCCCCGTTCGAGTTTGTTCTTGAGGCGATCTGATCGGCGTCATTATAGCCCAGGCTCACCGTATTGCTGCCGAACCCGACGCTGTTCAGGCGGAACGACCCGTCGAACCCATAGCTCGTTGTCTGGCCATTGCTGCGGTTCAACTGCGTCCGGCGACCGAGATTGTCATAGACGAAGTTCAGCCATGCGCCGCCCGCATTTATATCGGTCAGTTCGTCGCCGTCATTGTAGCTGTAATTGACCTCGAAGCCGCCCGGATAGGTCATCTTCGTGCGACGCCCGAAGCCGTCATGGTCGTAGGTCACCGTCCCCAGTGGCTGGGCGTCCGTCTTCAGCCATCCCAGTGAATTATAGCTATAGTTCGAGGTGAGGCTATTGGCCGTATGCGAGGTGATCTGATTGAAGTTGTTATAGGTGAAGGTTTCAGAGACCGCATTGTCCTTGTAGCTCAGTCGCCCCAGACCGTCGTAGTGGAAGCCGATCACCTGACCGTCGCGCAGGCGCACAGACCCGACGCGCGCACCGGAATAGTCGATCTGCTCATAGTCGCCGCTGTTTGTGCTCGCCCCGTTCGAGGCCGTCGGATAGGAGGTGCGGACCTGACGGTTGAAGTTATCATACTGAAAGGCCGTGCGGTTGCCCTTGGCATCGGTCACATAGTCCAGCGTGCCATTGGCGTTGTAGAAGCGAGAGACTTCGTTGCGTTGCTGAAAACGAGGCTGAGCGGCCGTCCGGCATCGCTCGTCGCGGGCAGGACCGGCCGCTGCATCAACCGCAGGGCCACAGGGGTCGCGTGCAGCATCAGCACCACAGCGGCAAAACCCATCAAGGCCCGACGCGCCAGACACAGGCTGAGGAGCAGCCCCGCCACGGCCAGTCCCACAAGCTGCAACCGGAAGGGTACGATCATATCGCCGGGCCAATGCGGCCACAGCGAAATCAGGCCGGTCAACAGCCCCGCACTCAGCCCCAGCCCGACCAGAAAGCGCATATTGCGCCGAATAATATCGGCCCCACTCAACTCTAAATGACGGGCCATCTGCTCTCCTCGCCGGACCACTGGGACACCAGCTCGGCATAAACCTCTATCGCCCCGCAGGCGGCTGCGCCAACCGCCGGTGCAACACGGCGCGCCACCGCCTGCGCGCAGCGATAGGCGGCCTGGGCCTCGCCGGCGGTCACGTCATAGCGCGGCACATTGATGATGGCTGTGCGGCCCGGATTGCCATTGAGCCCGGCGATATATTGCGTGATCGGCATATAGCCTTTTGCGCTCAGGGCCTGCTGGCGGTAGGTCGTGGCCTTTACCGGATCGGCAGGTGTGCCCTGTAGCCCGTACTGATAGACCAGAGAGGTTGAAAACTGCGCACGGGCGTCGCCGCTGGCGGCTTTGGTTTCCAGTTCAGCCACCGACACGCTCAAAGCGTCGCGCAGCAGCGTTATGCCGCCCGAAGCGCTGGCTACGGGCATTGAAGCGCACCCGGACAGGGCGACACACGCACTGATTGCAACGATCAAAAGCACCCGACGCATATCATCCCCCCTGAATGGGTTGATATTACCCGTTTCAAGCCCATTTGTCACCCACGTCGCGCGCCGCGATTCGTTCCGCACGAAACCATCTGTACGACCTCTGTGCCACGCCTTTGCGAAAATGTCGCACAATCCTGCAACAGTGCTGGACAAACGCCGCCCTTCGCGCAAAAGAGGGGCGAACCTCCACCGCCCATAAAGCCAGATATTTAAGAGGCGACATCCATGACCTTCGTCGAATCCGATACGCTGAAGCGCGTAAAGCCCTCCCCCACCCTCGCCGTGACCGCCAAGGCGCGCGAACTGGCCCGTCAAGGCAAGAAGGTCATCTCGTTGGGTGCGGGTGAACCGGACTTCGACACGCCGGAAAATATCTGCGACGCCGCCATCAAGGCGATCAAGCGCGGCGAAACCCGCTATACCGACGTCGATGGCATCCCGGAGCTGAAGGCCGCCATCGTCGAGAAGTTCAAGCGCGAAAACGGCCTGGAGTACAAGACGACGCAGGTGTCGGTGTCGCCGGGCGGTAAGCCGGTCATCTATAACGCCCTGATGGCTTCGGTGAATGTCGGTGACGAAGTGATCATCCCGGCCCCCTACTGGGTGTCCTATCCGGACATGGTGCTGCTGGCCGGCGGAACGCCGGTGTTCGCCGTCGGTGACATGTCCACGGGCTTCAAGCTGAAGCCGGAAACGCTGGAAGCCGCCATCACGCCCAAGACCAAGTGGCTGATCCTCAACTCGCCGTCCAACCCGTCGGGCGCCGCCTATACTGAGGCCGAGCTGAAGGCGCTGGGTGAGGTGCTGAAACGTCATCCGCAGGTGTGGATCCTGACCGACGACATGTACGAGCACCTGACCTTTGATGGCTTCAAATACACCACCATCGCGCAGGTCTGCCCGGAGCTTTATGACCGCACCCTGACCATGAACGGCGTGTCGAAGGCCTATTCGATGACCGGCTGGCGCATCGGCTATGCGGCCGGGCCTGAGCCGCTGATCAAGGCGATGTCCAAGATCATCTCGCAATCGACCTCCAATCCCTGCTCGATCGCGCAGTGGGCCGCCGTCGAAGCGCTCAACGGGCCGCAGGACTTCATCCCGGAACGCGCCGCCGTGTTCCAGAAGCGCCGCGATCTGGTCGTCGCCGGTCTCAATGCCTGCGAAGGCATCCACTGCCCGACGCCGGAAGGCGCGTTTTATGTCTATCCGTCGATCGAAGGCCTGATCGGCAAGACCGCCCCGTCGGGCAAGGTCATCCAGACCGACGAGGACTTCGCTTCGGAACTGCTGCAACAGGAAACTGTCGCCGTGGTGCACGGCGCGGCCTTCGGCCTGTCGCCCTTCTTCCGAATCTCCTACGCGACGTCGGAAGCGGTGCTGACCGAGGCCTGCGAGCGCATCCAGCGCTTCTGCGCCTCGCTGAAGTAAGGGTTCACTCCCAAGCCCCCTCTCCCTTGAGGGAGAGGGTTGGGGTGAGGGGGTAATCGAGAGACGTGTTCCAAACAGAGGCTCCCCCCCCTCACCCGCCCCTGCGGGCCACCCTCTCCCTCAAGGGAGAGGAGCGTGAGTATGTGGCTTCTCTCCCCCCTCGCCTGTCTGAGCATTGTTGCCATCGCCGCCGTGCTGGCCGCACTTTTGGCGCAACTGGCCATTCGCGGCGGGCCCGTCGATATTCCGCGCGACCGCGGCGCGCACAAGGCGCCTACGCCCACCAGCGGCGGGCTGGCGGTTATGGCCGCCAGCGGGCTGGCCATCGCTTTTGGCGTGATGAAACTTTCCGTCCCTGGGCCGCAGACCGGCCTGTGGCTGTTCGGCTTTGCGGCTCTGGCCGGACTGTCCGGGGCGATTGACGATGTGCTGGACCTGCCCGCCAAGGCACGGCTGCTGTTTCAGATCATCCTCTGCGCCGGTTTTGCCAACCACTATCCGGTGCATGAACTGATTCTGGCCCCCGGCCTGACTCTGGCCGTGCCGTTTCCGCTGGGGGTTCTGGCCGCAACGGCGTGGCTGGTGCTGGGGCTGAATGCCATCAATTTCATGGACGGGTCGAACGGTCTGGCTATCGGGACGCAGGCCGTGTGCCTGCTGATCTATGCCGGGTTCGTGCTGGCCTTCGGCTCGCAGCCCGTGTCGATGCTGGGCGGTGTGCTGCTGGTGTTTCTGGCCACCGGCGGGGCCTTTGCCGGGCTGTTGCCGTTCAACCTGCCACTCAATCGCGTGTTTCAGGGCGACGCCGGGTCGCTGTTCGGCGGGGCTCTGGTCACCGGCGGGGCGCTGGTCCTCAGCACGCATGAGATCGCCTCGATCTGGCTGGGCGGCTTCCTGCTGGCCCCGCTGCTGGTCGATGTGCTGCTGACGCTCCTCTGGCGCGCGCAGCGTAACCGTAACCTGTTTGAGGCGCATAAGGATCACCTCTATCAGCAATGGCTGATCCACCGTGACCCGGATCATGGACGTCTGGCGCTAAAAATCTGGGGGCTGTGTGCCCTGTCGTGCGCCATTGGCACAGGGGCGCGCCTGATCGGCATAACCACCGGCGTCGAACTGCGCTTTGCCGCCCTGTGCCTTGTGGTCGCTGCCCTGTGCTACGGCTGGTTCCGGGTTCGTAAAACGCTCACAGCGTGAGCCCGAAGAACAGATCGTCCTCGACCGTGCCGTCGGGCAGGTGGACGCGCCCTTTCAATCGCCCTTCCCGCACAAAGCCCAGACTTTCATAGAGGGTAATACCACGCGCATTGCCTTCGCGGCACAAAAGCTCGATGCGCCGGATGTGCGTTTGCTGACGGCTATGGGCGATCAGCGCCTCAAACAGGCGACGCCCAACCCCCTGCCCCTGAGTTGCGGGCGACACGGCCACGGTCAGGTCGCTGAGGACGTGCGCAAACTGCTTCGGCATCGGCGCATAGGCGTGGATTTCCCCGACGCAGCGCCCGTCACTTTCGGCGATCAGACACACCCCGCGCTTCAAGGCCGCCGTCAGGTTGCCGGTAATATAGTCCGGCGTGATTTCGGCTTCGGTACGCGCCAGCCCGCCGCTGAGGCGCGCGACCTCACGATACAGCGTCAGAATGGCGTCGGCATCGGCGGCGGTGGCCGGTCGGATCTCAGTCGTCATCTTCGCCCAAAGGTTTCTGGCGGCCGGACTTGATGCCCGACCGGATGGATTTGGCCACCAGACGCCGGCGCACCGCCCCTTGGGTCGGCTTGGTCTTGATGCGCGGTGGCGGGGGTGGCGCGGCTGCGCGTTGCAGCAGCTCGACAAAGCGTTCGCGCGCCGCCTTGCGGTTCATATCCTGGGTGCGGTGGGTCTGCACGAACAGGACCAGCACGCCGTCCTGCGTCACGCGCCGCCCGCCCAGAACGATCAGGCGCTGCTTGACCTCATAGGGGATCGTCTGGTTTTCCCAGATCGAAAAGCGCAGTTCAACGGCGGTCGAGACCTTATTGACATTCTGCCCGCCCGCGCCGGACGCGCGCACAAAGCTCTCGCTTAGTTCGGCCTCATCGACGGAGATTTTGGGCGTAATGAAGATCATACACGCCGCTTACAGCAGTTGGGCTGGAAGATCAAAACCTGTCAGCTTGAAACCATTCTTTGGGATTCCAGTTCGCTGACCGCCCACCGATATTCTCACACGAATATCCGGGGTCGTTGGTTTGCACCAGTGCGATGAGCCGCCGGCTGAAAAGCAAATGATTGCGGGACGAGCGTTCAATTACATCCAGTATGCCGGAAGCGAAATAAGCATCTTCATTCACGATCTGATCGAAGGCTTCAAACGCTAAAACGGACTTGCCCGACTCACTAAAGGGATAGGTGCAGAAAGCGTCGTCCAATGCATCAAGATTACCGCTCCACTCATCGTAGCCGAACTGTTCAGACCAGTTCAGAATATCAGAGAGTTGCGCGCAGAAAGCCTTTATCCCACTATGGCAATCGACATAGCCTACCTCATAACCCGCGGTCTTCAGATCGGTTTGTGTATCGACAAAATAGGTCAGATTCTTGAACAGGTTGACGGCCCCATTCTGAAGAAGGGGCCAGTCAACGCCATTTAGATTAAGGGCATCCGAAAACACCCGCGTCAATCTTCCAGCGAGGCCGAGATCATCCACAGGTGCTTTTCGTGGCTGCCGAGGCGCACGGTCAGGAGGTCCACCGTGGGGTCGTCGCTGGCCTCTTCGGCAACCTTCAGCGCGTTTTTCAGCGTGGCGATCAGGGTCTTGTGCCCGTCGGCCAGCTCTTTCAGCATCTCATTGGCCGATTTGGTGGCATCGCCTTCCTTGATCGAAGACAGGTTGCCAAAGGCCGCGCCCGACATGGGGGCCAGTTCGCCCAGGGCGCGGATGCGCTCGGCGATTTCGTCCAGCGCCGTCCACATCTCGGTGTACTGGGCCATGAACATGGCGTGCAGGCTGTTGAACTGCGGCCCGCGCACATTCCAGTGATAGCCGTGCGTCTTCAGATAGAGATTATAGCTGTCGGCCAGCACCTTCGACAGTTCGAGGCAGACGGGGGTGTCAGGCGTTTCGGCGGCTTTTGGCATAATGATTACCCTTATAAACTTATGGTCTCAGCGATATGCGCACCTCCCTGTAAAGTTTCAATGATCCTTAACCGACAATTCCGGTTTTCACGGATTTTGTGAAATCACAGGGCTCAGGCACCCCACACCGATACAATATGTGATGGTTTTTTTACGGGGTGGCCTTGCAATGACCGGCCAAAGGCGTATTTTAATGCCACTTATGCTGAAATTGAGCATAAGGGTCACCGGAGCGGTCCGGCGGCGCGAGGAGACGAATAAAATGCTGCACAGCAAAAACCCGATCGTGGACGAAGCCCTTGGCGCGCTGGCCTTTACGCCCGACATCGAGGCGGAAACCGCAGAGATTTACGCGCGCCTCAAGGGCAAGGTATCGCCCATCGAATGGCAGATTCAGGCCCCGCTGATCGCGGCCATTAACCGCCTCAAGCGGGAGACAAACGCCGTCGTTCTGGCGCACAACTATATGACGCCCGACATCTTCCACGGCGTCGGCGACTATGTGGGCGACTCGCTCGGTCTGGCGCGCGAAGCCGCGAAGTCGGACGCGAAGATCATTGTGCAGGGCGGCGTGCACTTCATGGCCGAAACCTCGAAGATTCTGGCCCCGGAAAAGACCGTGCTGATCCCCGACCTGCGCGCCGGCTGTTCGCTGGCCTCCAGCCTGACGGGTGAACAATTGCGCCTGATCAAGCAGCGCTACCCCGGCCTGCCGGTCGTCTCCTACGTCAACACCACGGCCGATGTGAAGGCGGAAACCGACATCTGCTGCACATCGGCCAATGCGGTGCAGGTGGTCGAATGGGCGGCGAAAGAATGGGGCGTGGACCGCGTCATTCTGGTCCCCGATGAGTTCCTGGCGCGTAATGTGGCGCGTCAGACAAACATCGGCATCATCGCCTATAAGGGCGCGTGCGAAGTGCACGAACGCTTCAATGCGCAGGACATTGCCGATGTGCGTGCCGCCCACCCCGATGCGGTGGTGCTGGGCCACCCGGAATGTCCGCCGGACGTGATTGCCGCCTGTGACTTCACCGGCTCGACCACGGCCATGGCCGACTATGTGACGCAGAACAAGCCGAAGCAGGTGGTGCTGATCACCGAATGTTCGATGGCCGATAATGTCACGGCCGATGCGGGCGACGGCGTTGAGTTCCTGCGCCCGTGCAATCTGTGCCCGCACATGAAGCGCATCACGCTGGAAGGCATTTATGCCTCGCTGCTGACAATGACGCACGAAGTGACGGTGGACGCCGCCATTATCGACAAGGCGCGCCTGTCGGTGCAGCGCATGATCGACATGCCACCCACCACCACCCCGGCCCGCTACGACATGATCAGGGCCCGCCACCATGTGGATGTCGAGTTGATAAGTTAAGACAGTTCTCCCTTCCGTCGCGGACAAGGCCGCGACACCTTCCCCGTAAACGGGGAAGGATGAACGCGCACAACAGATGGGCGGGGGCGTTACATCAAGGCTCTGTGACGGAGCTACACCCCAACCCTCGCCCCGCACACGGGGAGAGGGGGTTTGAAAAGGCGCTGAAAATGCCTGACGTCTATCTCCATAACGGTCCGCTGATCATCGGTGCAGGGCTGGCCGGGCTATCGGTCGCGCTTAATGCCGCGCCGCAGCCGACTCTGGTGCTGGCCCCGGTTGAGCTGGGCGCCGCCTGTTCTTCGGCCTGGGCGCAGGGCGGTATCGCGGCGGCCCTGTCCCCGCAGGATTCCCCCGAAGCCCACGCGCAGGATACTCTGATCGCCGGGGCCGGCATCAATGACCCCGCCGCCACCCACGCCCTGACCGGCATGGGGCCGGACGTGGTGCGCCGCCTCAACGCCATCGGCGCGCCCTTTGACCACCACGCCGACGGGTCTTTCGTGCTCAACCGCGAAGCCGCGCACGGCCTTGCCCGCGTGGCGCGCGTCGGTGGCGATCTGGCCGGCAAGAAGATTTTGGAGGCCGTGGTCGCCGCCGCGAAGGCCGCGCCACATATCGACATCTGGGAAGGCGCGGTCGCCACCGGCCTGATCCGATCCGACGCTCAGACGGTCATCGGGGCCGTAGTCGAACGCGGCGGTCGCCCGATTGAGGTCTTTGCCCCCGTCGTGGTGCTGGCGTCGGGCGGATCGGGCGGCTTGTTTGCCGTGACCACCAACCCGGCCAATCTGCGCGGCGAAGGCATGGCGATGGCCGCTCTGGCCGGTGCCGAAATCGCCGATCCGGAATTCGTGCAGTTCCACCCGACGGCCATCAATATCGGGGCCGACCCCGCCCCTCTGGCGACCGAAGCCCTGCGTGGTGAAGGCGCGACCCTGATCACCAAATATGGTCACCGCTTTGCCTTTGACGATCACCCGGACGGCGAATTGGCCCCGCGTGACATTGTGGCGCGCGCCGTGCACCGCGCCAATACGACTCTGGGTGGGGCCTTTCTCGATTGCCGCGAAGCGATTGGCGCGCACTTCCCGCACGAATTTCCGACCGTCTTCGCCTCGTGCATGGCGGCGGGCATCGACCCGCGCACGACACCCATCCCGGTCGCCCCGGCGGCGCACTATCATATGGGCGGCATCCGTACCGATATCGATGGCCAGACCAGCCTAACGAACCTGTTTGCCGTCGGTGAATGCGCCTCGACCGGCGTGCACGGGGCCAACCGTCTGGCGTCCAACAGCCTGCTGGAGGCCGCGGCCTTCGGGGAGCGCGTCGGTCGTAAGGCCGCTGAGGTCGCAGTGCGTGGCGGGTTTGCGCCGGATACAGAGGGCGCGCTGCGCCCCCTGCCCGCGCCGCGCCTGACGCCTGAGGCGCTCAAAACCCTGCGCACCGCCATGCAGGCGCACGCCGCCGTCATCCGCGATGAAACAGGCCTTAAAACCCTGCTGGAAACGATCACGGGGCTGGAGGCCGCGTTCAAAGGTGCGTTACCTCTGGTCGCGGCGCGCCTGATCGCGCAATGCGCCTTGCAAAGGCGGGAGAGTCGCGGTTCTCATTACCGTCAGGACTACCCCGCAACAGCGACTGAGGGTCAACGCACCTTCGTCCGTTTGACAGAGGGTGGCCTGATACAGAGGCAAACGCAAAAGGAAGTGGCTTAAGATGTATATCACCGGACTGCCTGACCTGCTTATCGAACCCGTGGTCCGCGACGCCCTGCGCGAGGATCTGGGGCTGGCCGGTGACGTCACCGCCGACGCCGTCATCCTGCCGCGCGCCCGCTTCAAGGCGGAGTTCAAGGCCCGCGAAGCCGGCATCCTGTCCGGCATCGACTGTGCGCGTCTGGCCATGAGCCTGATGGACCCGCATATCCGCTTTGAGGTCGTCAAGCCCGACGCCGCCGAGGTGGTGGCCGGCGACGTGATTGCCCGCGTCGAAGGCAATGCGCGCGCCATTCTGGCGGCCGAGCGCGTGGCGCTGAACTTGTTGTCACACCTGTCGGGCGTGGCGACGCTGACGCACACCTATGTGCGGCTGGTCGAAGACCTGCCGACGCGCATCGCCTGCACGCGCAAGACCCTGCCCCTGCTGCGCGGCCTTCAGAAGCACGCCGTCAAGTGCGGCGGTGGCCACAACCACCGCTATGGCCTAGATGACGCCATCCTGATCAAGGACAACCATATCGCCATCTGCGGCGGCGTCGAAAAGGCGCTGGAGCTGGCCAAGGCCTCGGCCGGTCACACCATGAAAATCGAGGTCGAGGTCGATTCGCTGGCCCAACTCAAACAGGCCCTGCCGTTCCGGCCGGACGTGGTGATGCTCGACAACTTCAATCTGGAGGAACTGCGGGAGGCCGTAGCGCTGGTCAAGGGTGCGACTCTTCTCGAAGCCTCCGGCGGCGTCAATCTCGACACGGTGCGCGCCATTGCCGAAACCGGCGTGGACGTGATCAGCGTGGGCGCCCTCACCCACTCGGCTCCGGTGTTCGATATCGGGTTAGATGCCGTTTAATCCGGGTCTTTGCGCGGCGCAATGAGGCGCGCGGTGACCCACTGACTCAGCGGGCGATCGACGCACGCCTCAAACACGAAGGCCGCGGCGATCGCGGCGGCCACGCACAGGCCCCAGACGATCCAGTGCACCGGCTCGGACAGGGCGAAGCGGTGCATCAGCATCCCATCAACGCCCAGCGCGATGGCGCCTATGACCGTGTGGATTAGAAACAGGGCGTAGGACGCCCGGCCTAGCCGCTTGGTCAGGTGGCTTTCGTGGAAACGCACCCCCGCCGACAGGACCAGAACGGTGGCCAACGCGGCGAGGATCACCACATCCGACGCGCTATCGCGCGGCAGGCTGCCCAAAACGATGACTATAAACCCGCTGATCGCCATGCCTGCAAAATAGGCGCGCTGTGACACGCCGACCCCGGCGGTCAGACGCTCCAGCAGCGCCCCGATAAAGAACAAAGGCAGGGCCCGGATCAGTCCATACTGAAACGGCAGATCGACAAAGGCATGGCCGATCAGGGCCCCCAGAGCCAGCCCCAGCCCCAGAATGGCAACGATCCCCACCACAAGCGCGGCGCGGTTCCAGCGGTACACGCGACCGGCGCTCAGGCTGAACAGGCTGTAGCACACCACCAGCGCCGACAAGGTCCAGGTTGGGACGTTCCAACCCGGTATCTGACTGATCCCCCAGCCGTGCACCAGCATCAGTTGCTCGAAAAAGCCGGAGACGGTGTATTTTTCGGCGTGGCCCGGCGGATGGCCCTGAAGGGTCGCCAGCGTCACCACCGCCAGCAACAGCAGCAGCGCCACAATATGCGAGGGCCACAGGCGTAGGATACGTCGGCTGACGAAACTGAGCGGGCTGACGCGCTGTTCGGCCAGTCGCGGGCCGTAGGCGCGCATCAGGATAAAACCGGACAGCATCAGGAAGAAATCCGTGGCCAACCAGCCTTGCCACAGGACGGGGATCAAATCGCCCAGCGGGCGCGGGGCCGACTCGCCGAAATGGAACAGCAGGATAAACCCCGCCGCCAGAAAGCGCAGGACATCGAGACTGGCGCCCCCGGCTCTGGGGTGGGGGGCAAGGGGGCTAACGCTTACGCTCATCCGGCAGGGCTCATTCTTTATCCCACCAGATAAGGCAGGTAGGTTAACATATTGGGGAAAGACAGCCTTAGCCAAATGCGCGGGCGCGCTGATTTCAGACTTGTTAGAAAACACAACCCCGGCACGTATGTACCGGGGTTGTGCTCTTCTTCAGGTTTAAAGCCTGCGTTTTCTCAGGCCTTACTTCTTCTCAGGCGTCGCCGGTGCGGGTGGCGTGCGCTTGATGCCCGCCTTTTCGCCAGGCTTCATGAACTTGACCAGCACGCGCTGACCGATCAGCAGCGGCGCATTGTCCGCCGTGACGACCACTTCGACCACGCGCTCATCGGAAGCTTCGTTGCCGCTGTCGGACAGGAGCTTGCGCGAACCGAAGGTGGCGGCCATGCGCTTCACCGTGCCGACATAGACCTTGGTCTGATCGGTTTCGGGGATGATTTCGACCTCCTGCCCCGGCTTGACGTCCGGGATGGAGCTTTCGACGATTTCCGAGCGCACGATACGCTCGGCTGCGGCCGGAACCAGTTGGAACATGGTCGAAACGTTCAGGGTCGAGGTGCCCGAACCGGGGTTGGCAAAGCGACGGATGATGCGGCCATCCATCGGGGCGCGCACATAGGTCTGTTCCAGATCGAAATTGGCCTGCGCCAGCGCGGCCTGCGCCGATTGCACCGACGCCTGCTGTGCCGCCAGACGCGCCTCGGCCTCACGGATCAGGTCGGCCTGCGCGTCCAGCTTCTGACCGGCGACGAAATTGGTCGCCGCCAGCTTCTGATAGCGGGCGTATTCGCGCTTGGCCGTGTCGATATTGACCTCGGTCAGTCGCATAGCGGCCTGAGCCTCAACGACATTGGCGCGGGCGCGCTGCACGGCCAGTTGCGCCGTATCGGCTTCCTGACGGGCCAGCACCTGCCCCTTCTTCACGTCGTCGCCTTCCTGCACCAGCACTTCGTGCACGACGCCGGCGCGGCGGGCGGCGACTTCGATGACGCCGCCTTCGACGTCGGCCTTGCCATTGGCGATGGCCGCATAGGGCGAAACGATGGGCTTGGCTGCGGCGGCTTCGCCTTTCTTGGCGTCCTTGCCACCCGGCGCGGGGGGGTACAGGCGGTCAGGCTGAGCACCAGCGGCGCGGCCAGCAGCAGCAGGAGCGCCTTTGACGGGCGTTTACGGACGGGGTTGGGGGTGTGAGAGGTGCGCATGGTGAGTGGTTCTCTGATCAGGCGTGGGGGGCGGAAGGCGAGACGTCTTCAGGCCTGTTGACGAAGGTGTCGCTGAGGATTTCGCCGTCTTCCATATGGATGATGCGGTCGGCATAGGCTTCAAGGCGCGGGTCGTGGGTCACCACGATCACCGCCGCCCCGTGCTCCTTGGCCGCGCGGTGGAGGAGCTTGATGACCACCTGCCCGGACACAGAGTCCAGCGCCGAGGTCGGTTCGTCGGCAAACAGAAGCTGCGGGTTCTTGGACAGGGCCCGCGCGATGGCCACGCGCTGCTTTTCCCCACCCGACAGGGCCGACGGCGTCTGCCTCAGGCGCTTGTCCAGCCCCACCTCGGTCAGGGCCTGAACCGCACGGCTGCGCGCTTCGGACTTCTTGACCTTGCAGTATTTGAGCACCTGCTCGACCTGCTGGGTGGCATTGAGCGCCGGGAAGAGGTTGAAGCCCTGAAAGATGAAGCCGCAGTGATCGAGACGGAACTTGTCGATCTTGGCCTTTTTCTTCGTCCACAGGCTTTCCCCCAGCGCGACCACCTCGCCCTCATCGGGCTTCATCAGGCCGGACAGGGCGGCGATCAGGGTCGATTTACCTGAACCCGAAGGCCCCATGACCATGGTCACCTGACCATGATAGGCGGTAAAGTTGACGCCCTTGAGCACCGGTTGCTTGATCTTGCCGATCTTGTAGCTCTTGGTCAGCCCCTTGGCTTCGATAGCAAGTTTTCCGGTCATCGCAGCAGATCCGCAGGTTGGCTCTTTTTGAGCACGCCAAGCGACAGAAGGCCGGAAATGACGGCGATCGTCAGCAACATGATGGCGATAGTGATAATCGACCACAGGGGATAGAACATGGTCAGGCCCACGGCATTGGCCAGCGCCGTCACGCCCACCAGCAGGATGCCCGTCATCATCAGGCCGGCCACTCCGACCCAGAAGCTCAGCTCCATAATAATCAGGTTGAGATTGCCCATCGATACGCCCAGCGCCCGCAGCGACGCAAACTCCTTGATATTGGCCAGAATGGCCCCCTGAAGCGTCTGCCAGGTGATGACCACCCCGATGAAGACACCAACGATCAGCATGAAGCCCAGCATGATGACGATGAAGGATTCCTTGAACATCTCCGCCTGATTTTCACGGGCGAGGTCTTCGCGGGTCCAGGCACGGAACTGCTTGTTGCTCATGGTGTTGAGGTCCTGAGCGACAATGGCGGCGCGCGACGGGTCACGCAGCTTGACCAGCAGCGAGCCGACGCGCGGCCCTTCGTCATAAAGCCTCAGCAGCTTGGCCGTCTGACGCGACATGAAGACCATCGAGTTGAACAGGCTGGGGTAGTTGGTGATGGTGGCGCGCACATTGACGGTCCGGCCGTTCATCTGCGCCTTGTCGCCGACCTTGACGCCCAACTTCTTGAGCGAAGTGGCATCGACCACTACCGAATAGGGCTCCTGAAGCGCCAGAATGACGTCTTCGGGGAAGTCGGTCGGCAGAGTCACCGCGCCTTCGATCGGATCGACAATGATCACCTGCACGCCATCGCGCTTGGCCGATTGCCCCGGCGACGGGAAGTTCGCCCACATGGCCCAGCGCTGGGTATAGGGCATGACCTCCACCACTTCCGGGTGCTGATAAAGGGTCGGGATATTGCGGCGCGGCTGGCTTGAGCCAAAGCCTTGCGAATCGGGCGGCAGCACCATGAGATCAGCCGGTGAGCGGTCGATGGTGGCGGTAAAGTTCTTACCGATCCCCATGAACATGCCGACCAGCGACAACACCAGCAGACCCGCCACAGCCAGCGCTATGACCGCGGCCATATAGCGCCGCCATTCATAGATAAGCGTAGATAGAGCCAAAGACATAAACAGGTTCCCCAGGCTGCGCGAAGGCGAACGGATAGTCTCCGCCCCTGACGCCCCTAAAAACAGATGAGAAACGACCGCCCTTTCCGACACCCCTGCCGGACGCGCCCCGCCCTCTTGACCCTAACATCGTTAGTTTCATTGCCTACGTCCAATTAATTCCGCGTAACGAATGCGAAAGCCGCCTGAGGACGCCCGCAATCCATGCCCTCTTAAGGCAGTTTTTGCCGCCTCAGGCAGCAGCGCTCAACTGCCTCCAGATTTTTTCCAACAGATTCAGCGTATTGAATTTTTCGCCCGACTGGCACGGCTCTTGCTTATTGAAAAACATGGTTAACGCGCCGTCGCAGAAGGAGGCCGACAATGGATAATGCGAGCTATGTCGCCCTGTCGCGACAGTTGGTTTTGCGCCGCGAACTGGACGTCACGGCCAACAATCTGGCCAATATGAACACCAATGGTTACAAGTTCGAGCAGTTGCTGGTCGAACCCGAAGAGGGCCGCCCCGCCTATAACCTGCCGATCCGCGCCCCGGCCAATTTTGCCTATGATAAGGGCGTCGGCCGCGACTTTTCGCAAGGGGCCCTGACCCCGACGGGCGGCGATTACGACGTGGCCATCGAAGGCGAAGGCGCGTTTTTCGTCATCAACGGCGCCAACGGCCCGCTCTATACCCGCGACGGCGCCTTTACCGTCTCGCCGCAGGGCGTGCTGGTCACGGGCGATGGTCTGCCCGTGCAGGGCGATGGCGGCGATATCCGCCTCAATCCCGAATTCGGCGCGCCGTCGATCTCGGCGGACGGCGTGGTGTCGCAACGCAGTACCGACGGTATCGTGCGCGTGGGCCGCATCAGCGTGGTGCGTTTCGCCAGCCTGTCGGACCTTGAAAAGCAGGGCGACAACCGCTTCCGCGCCACCACCAATGCCGCGCCCGACCCGGCCACCGATGTGCGCCTGCGGCAGGGCATGATCGAAACCTCGAACGTCAACGCCCTCAGCGAGGTGACGCGGCTGGTCGAAATTAACCGCGCCTACGCCTCGGTGACAAAGATTATCGAACAACAGGCCGAACTGAACCGCAGCGCCGTCGAGCGTCTCGGCAAAGCGGCGTAAGGAGTAGCCCATGCGTGCTTTGAGAACCGCCACCACCGGCATGTCGGCTCAGCAGCTCAATGTCGATACCATCTCGCACAACATCGCCAACATGAACACGGTCGGCTTCAAGAAGCAGCGCGCCGAGTTTCAGGACCTTCTGTATCAGAATGTCGAGCGCATGGGCGCGCAATCTTCCGAAGCGGGTACGGTCGTCCCCACCGGCATTCAGGTCGGCGGCGGCGTCAAGACGGGCAGCGTCTATCGTATTCTGACCCAGGGTTCTGCCACCCGAACCGACAACCCCTATGACATCATGGTCGATGGGCGCGGCTATTTTCAGGTGCTGATGCCGTCGGGGGAAACCGCCTATACGCGCGCCGGCAATTTTGCCGTCAATGATCAGGGGCAACTGGTCACCGACGATGGCTATCTGGTGCAGCCGCAGATCACCTTTCCGCAGGACACCAAGGAAGTCACCATCTCCAAGACCGGTCAGGTGTCGGTGACACAGGATGGCGTCACCGCCCCCACCGTCATCGGTCAGCTTCAGGTCGCCAGCTTCTTCAACGAAGCCGGCCTCGAAGCTATTGGCGACAACCTGTATCTGGAATCCGGCGCATCGGGTGCGGCCAATATCGGCACGCCGGGCGATGTCGGCTACGGCACATTGATGCAGGGCTATACCGAAGCCTCGAACGTCGATGCCGTGTCGGAAATCACCTCGCTGATCGTCGCCCAGCGCGCCTACGAGATGAACTCCAAAGTGATCAAGACCGCCGACGACATGTTGTCGGTGACCAGCAACCTGCGCAACTGATAGGGGCCGCTGATGCACCGTTCGGTCTATATGCTGATGCTGACCGGGGCCGTGGCCCTCAGCCTGATCGGGATGACCGCCGCGCCCGTGCAGGCGCAGACGTCGCTGGTGCTGAAGGCGCAGGTCACCGACGGCGACGGGCGCATCACGCTGGGCGATCTGTTCGACAATGCGGGGGCCGCGTCGGATGTGGTCGTCGGCACGCGCGTTGGCCCCAGCGCCGTCCTCGATGCCGGTCAGGTTCAGGCCAGGGCGCGTCAGGCCGGGCAGTCGTGGCCCAATCCGCAGGGTCTGCGCCGCATCATCGTCAGCGCGGGCGCCGATGGCACAACGTCCACGCAAGCCCGCGCAGAGGCCGGACGCACCAAAGATGTGCTGGTCTTCACCCGCACCCTCAGCGCCGGTGAGGTGGTCGCCGCCGCCGACATCGCCTGGCAACCGGTGCAGGCGCATCTGGCGGGCGGCAGCCTGATCAGCGACCCTGAAACCGCCATCGGCAAGACGGTGCGCGTGCCCGTGCGCGAAGGCGGCGTGGTCCGCCCCGGCGACCTGACCGCGCCCATGGTCATCAGGCGCGCCGAAATGGTCAAGGTGACGTTTGAAATGAACGGTGTCAGCCTGTCCATGACCGGCCCTGCCCAGAAGGACGGCGCGATTGGCGACCTGATCATGGTGCAAAACCCCGCGTCCAAAAAACTGATCGAAGCCGTTGTCACCGGCCCCGGCAGCGCCGCCGTCGGTGAGACCGCCCAAAGCCTGCGCAACCGCGCCCTCTATTCCTCCCGTTAAGGCAAACCCATGCGTTTCCCCGTTCTTGTCACCGCTGCCGCCCTGTCCGCCGCCCTGTCGGGGTGCGCCAGCGTCAACGAAGCCGTCAACGGCCCGGCCCTGCAACCGATGGGCTATCCGGCGCAACTGGTGCCGCAGCAGCAGGTCTATGCGGCCCCCGCCTCGACCTCGGCCTCGGCCAATTCGCTGTGGCGCACGGGGGCCAAGGCCTTCTTCAAGGACCAGCGCGCCCGCCACGTCGGCGACATCCTGACCGTCACCATCGACATCGACGACAAGGCGCAGACGCAGAACACCACCTCGCGCAAGCGTGACGGCAGCTATGAGAGCTCTATCCCCAAGGTGTTCGGGCTGGAGTCGTCACTGGGGAAGATTTTGCCCAGTGAGTACAACGCTTCTGCCGGCCTGTCGAACAACACCGCCGCCGAATTTTCGGGCAGCGGCAGCGTCAACCGCTCGGAAAAGATCTCGCTTACCGTGGCCGCCATCGTTACCGGCGTCCTGCCCAATGGCAATCTGATCATTCAGGGCTCTCAGGAGGTGCGGACAAACCGTGAAGTGCGCGAACTGATCGTCTCCGGCATCGTCAATCCGCAGGACATTTCCTCGGCGAATATCATCAAGCATACGCAACTGGCCGAAGCGCGCATCTCCTATGGCGGGCGCGGCGACGTCAGCCGTATGCAGGCCGCCCCGGTCAGCCAGAACCTGATGGAAAAGTTCTCTCCCTTCTGAGTGCGCCGCTATGCGCAAATTTAAGCGCATCTTGACATTTCAATGATAGGTTTAGAGTCCCCCGCCCTCGGACTCCCATGCCTGCGACGCCCGCCTACGAACGTGACGACTATCCGCGACCGGTCCGCGCGAGCGGCCGCTATGACGCCTCAGAGCCCCCTCTGAGCGGGGCGGCCCTGATGCTGTTTCGCATCGAGGCCCTGCTGGCGGCCTTCTGCATCTTCATGTTTTCCGAAGCCCTGTGGGCCCCTCTGTTTGCGCCCAATCAGGAAAACGGCGGCGAAGTGTCGTGGATGCGCCTGTTGTGGCTGCCCGTCTATGGCCTGACCCTGTTGCTCAGCGTCGTGCGGGCCGACCGTTTTTTGCGCGTCCTGCCGGCGCTGGTCATGGCCGCCGCCATGCTGGCCCTGTGCTATGCCTCCGGCTGGTGGTCGATTGATCCCTCCGTCACCAGCCGCCGCTCGCTGGCGCTGGGCTTTACCCTGCTGTTTGGCCTCTATCTGGGGGCGCGTTTCAAAGGCTCAGACCTGACGCAGATCGTCGGCGGCACCTTTGCCGTCATGGCGGTCGGCAGCATTCTGGCCGCCCTCCTCTACCCCACCATGGGCGTGCATCACGACATCAATGCCGGGGCCTGGCGCGGCCTGTGGCACGAAAAGAACCAGATGGCGTCTTTGATGACCTTTGGTTTTGTCGCCTGTTGCGCCAGTGCCTTCCTGCTGCCCGACCGGCGCGTCCTGTGGATCGGCTCAGCGGCCCTGATCTTCTTCCTGATCGTCATGTCGCGGTCAAAGACCTCGCTTCTGGCCTGCCTGCTGGCGCTGGGGGCCATGCCGGTCCTGTCGGCGCTGCGCAGCGGCGGCGTGAAAAGCGTGCTGTTCGTCTGGGGCGGCGCCACCGCATCGCTGATCGGCGGCGCGGTCTTCTTCCTGATGCCCGAAGCCGTGTTCAAGGCGCTGGGCAAGGACCCGACCCTGACCGGGCGCACCCAGATATGGGAGTCGCTGCTGAGGCTGTCGGATCAGCGCCCGTGGCTGGGATACGGCTATAAGGCCTTCTGGGGGCCGGATTCCATCCCCAACCAGATCGTCAAGAAGGAGACCAACTGGGACGTGCCGTCGGCGCACAATGGCTGGCTGGACCTGCTGGTGCAACTGGGTTGGGTCGGGGTGATCCTGTTCGGGAGCTGTCTGGCCATCACCTTCTTCTGCGCCCTGTTCCGCTTTGCGCGCGTGCGGGACGGCTATTTTTCGGTTCTGGCCCTGTGTATCTTCAGCTTCCTCATCCTGTCGGAAAGCTTCATTCTGGGGCAGAATAACCTGATCTTTGTCCTGTTTATCTGCGCCATGGCGCGGCTGACGGCCAACCGGATCGAACCGCTCTAAGCCGCCGAACCCACCGCCTGCGAAATATGCGTCAGGCCATCGGCGCGCAGGCGCTGCACCAGATCGCGCTTGATCTCATCAATCAGCCCCGGCCCCTTATAGACCAGCGCCGAATAGAGCTGCACCAGCGACGCCCCGGCGCGGATCTTGGCATAGGCATCGGCCCCGGAGGCAATGCCGCCCGCCCCAATCAGGGTCAGCCGCCCCGCCGCCGCCTTATAGGCACTGCGCAGCGCCGAGGTCGAAAGCCCAAACAGCGGTGCGCCCGACAGGCCGCCCGTTTCCGTCGCCAGAGCTGAGTGCAGCGAACCCGGCCGCTCGATCGTGGTGTTGGAAACGATCAGCGCATCAAGCCCGTGCGCGAGGGCCGCTTCGACCGCGTCGGCGATTTCTTCCTCGCTGAGGTCAGGGGCGATCTTGAGGAAGATCGGATAGTTGTTACCCGTCACGCGCACCAGATCGGCGCGTGTCGCCGCAATCTGCCCCAGCAGCTCATCGAGATGCGCCCGCCCCTGCAAGGCGCGCAGACCCGGCGTGTTGGGCGAAGAGATATTGGCGGTAAAATAGGACGACAGGCCCCACAGGCGTTTCAGGCCCGTAACGTAATCGGCCATACGATCCGTGGCGTCCTTATTGGCCCCGATATTGGCCCCCAGCACCGGCGCCGAGGCGCGGCCCTGATAGCGCTCCAGATGGCTGGCGAAGACCTCAAGGCCCTTGTTGTTAAAGCCCATGCGGTTGATCACGGCCTCGTCTTCACTGAGGCGGAACAGACGCGGGCGCGGATTACCGGCCTGCGGCAGCGGCGTCACCGTACCACATTCGACAAAGCCAAAGCCGGCGCGGCTCATGGCCAGCGGCACATCGGCATTCTTGTCAAACCCGGCGGCCAGACCGACGCAGTTGCGCACGGCCAGCGCCCCGCCTGTGAAGGCGATTTCCGTGCGCAGTTCCGGCGGGTCATAGCTGGAGCGCGGCCCCAACCCTGATTTCAGCGCCAGAATCGTCGCCGCGTGGGCGTCTTCGGCCTCCAGAAGATGCAGCGGTTTCAACGCCAGCCGGTAGAGGTCCATCACTCGCCCCCGATCAGGTCTTTGGGCTTCAGCAGGTCATCGAAGATCGGGCGACCGGCCACATCGACCGTAAACACCGTGGCGGCCGCCGTGGGATATGAGCCCCGCGCCCGGTCGATATCGACCTGAGACGCCGCCCCTTCGGTCATATAGTCGAGCACCAGATACTGGATACCCGGATTGTGCCCGATGATCAGCAGGCAATCGCCCGCCTCTTCGTGCGCTTCGACCAGACGGCGCAGGTCGGACGCGCCCATATTGAACAGGTCGTCGCGCACCTCACCGGCTATGTCGCCCAGCACGCCCTTGACGGCCTCAAAGGTCTGGTGCGTGCGGTGCGCAGCGGAGACCAGCGCGTAGTCGGGTTTGAGGCCGCGCGCCTTCAGCGCTTCGGCGACGGCGGCCGCTTCGCGCACGCCGCGCTGCATCAGGTTGCGCTCGAAATCCTCGCCCGACGCGCTGTCCTTTTCGGCCTTGCCGTGGCGCATGACGATCAGGTGTTTCATCATGAGTCGTGTTCCTTGTTCTGGCCCGCTTATGGACGCGAAAGCCATCGCGGTTCAAGAACTAATCTCCTGCCCATTGCTACGCAACAGGGAGGAGACATCGCGGCCCGCCGCCGGGTTTGCGGGTTGCGGCAGCGGCACACCCAGCTTGTCGCGGATGTCGTCAATCACCGACACCGCCGTGCCGCGCACCGGCGCGCGGATCACCCGCTTGCCCGCCTCCATCAGGATCAGCCCGCCGCGATAGGGCCACACGCGCGGGGCCCACTCTTCAAAGGTCTGGGCCCAGCGCAGCAGCGATCGCAGGGGCGGCACATAGAGGGCATAGGACCAGGCGATCGGCTCCAGCTCCGCTACCCGCAGCAGGGTCTCCAACTGCGTGCGCGAAAAGGGCTGGCCGTGCCCGAACGGCGTCTTTTCGGCGTGGGTCCACAGGCCACCGCGCGCCACGACGGCCAAAATCAGCCGCCCGTTGGTGGTCAGGCAGCGCGAGGCTTCGACCAGCAGGGCTTCCGGGTTGGGCGATTCCTCCAGCGCGTGCATCAGGAAAATCCGGTCGAACAGGGCCGAGGGAAACGGCATGTGCTGCTCATCGACCAGGGTTGAGCGGCTTTTCAGCCCTTCGGGCCAGATTTCCGCCCCCTGTGCCGAGGGCATGGCGGCGATAACGCGCCGCGCCGTGCCATTGAACGCATCAAGATAGGGGGTGGTGTAGCCCAGCCCCAGCACATCCGACCCCGTCACATCGGGCCAGGCCTCGGCCAGCTTCTGCGCGACCATGCGCCTTGTCACCGCGCCTTCGGGCGTGGCATAGAAACGGCTCAGTTCGGATACGATACGACGCAAGGCGGGTCCTCAGGGGATCAGACCCTCTATATAGGATGCTTTGTGCGCTTTAGGGGAGGATTTTGCCATGTCGGCCCTGCAAATTCATCAGTTTCCGGCGCTCAACGACAATTACGGCTTTGTGGTCCGCGATCAGGCCTCAGGTCAGGTGGCCTGCATCGACACGCCGGACGCCGAGGCGGTGACGGCGGCCCTGACGGTGCAGGGCTGGGGGCTCGACTACATCCTCAATACCCACTGGCACCCGGACCATACGGGCGGCAATGCCGCACTAAAAGACCGCTATGGCTGCCTGATCTATGGCCCCGAAGAGGTGCGTAAGGCCGCGCCGCTGGATCAGGTTTTAGTCGGGGGTGACACGTTCGCGCTGGGGCAGACCGTGTTCGACGTTTTGGACCTCAAGGGGCATACGCTGGGCCATATCGGCTATTCCGCGCCGTCGGAAAACGTGGCCTTTGTCGGTGATACCCTGTTTGCCTTGGGCTGCGGGCGTTTGTTCGAGGGCTCAGCCGAAGATATGTGGGGCAGCCTGCAACGGCTTCTGGCGCTTGATTCACAGACGACGCTCTATTGCGCGCACGAATATACGCTGTCGAACCTGAAATTTGCCGAGAGTTTGGGGGTGTTCCCGGCACTGGAAGCGCGCGGGGCGGACATTCGCGCCCGCCGGGCGCGCGGCGAACCCACCGTCCCCATGCGTCTGGCCGACGAAATCGCCACCAATCCGTTTGTGGTCTATCCGCTGAGAGAAAGCGGCTTTGCCGCACAGGCCGTAAAGTTTGGCGAAATCAGAGCGGCCAAAGATCGGTTCTGACCCGCAGTCTCGGCTTTCCGATCACGGCACGTAGTTCAGGATCGGGCTCAGCCACCGCTCGGCCTCATCTACGCTCCAGCCCTTGCGGCGGGCATAGTCTTCGACCTGATCCTTTTCGATCTTGCCGACGCCGAAATAGTGCGACTTCGGATGCGCGAAATAGAGGCCCGATACCGAGGCCGGCGGCGTCATGGCGAGGCTTTCGGTCAGTTCCATCCCCGCCTTTGCCCGCGCGTCCAGAAGGTCGAACAGGGTCCATTTTTCGGTGTGGTCGGGCTGGGCCGGATAGCCGGGTGCCGGGCGGATGCCCTTATACTGCTCGGCGATCAGACCGGCGACATCAAGGTCTTCGTCGGCGGCATAGGCCCACAACTCTCGGCGCACGCGCTTGTGCAGAGCTTCGGCAAAGGCTTCGGCCAGACGGTCGGCCAGAGCAGTGGCCAGAATGGCGTTATAGTCGTCGCCCGCCGCCTTGAACTTCGCCGCGATCTCCATTTCGCCATGCCCGGCGGTGACGGCAAAGCCGCCGATCCAGTCGGGGGTGCCTTTCGGGGCCACAAAGTCGCTCAAGGCCGTGTTCGACTGATCGTCGCGCGTCTTCTTCATCTGCTGACGCAGGGTGTGGAAGCGGGCGATGACCTTTGAGCGCGTCTCGTCTTCATAGACTTCGATATCGTCGTCTTCGGTAGCATTGGCGGGCCAGAAGCCGACGACGCCGCGCGCCTCAAACCATTTTTCGTCCAGAATGCGCTTCAGCATGGCCTGCGCATCGGCATAGAGGGCGGTGGCCGCCTCGCCCACAATCTCGTCCTCAAGGATGTCCGGGAAGCGCCCGGCCAGCTCCCAGGTGGCAAAGAACGGCGTCCAGTCAATATGGTCGGCCAGATCGTGCAGATCATAGGGGCTGAAGGTGCGCGTTCCAAGGAAGGTTGGCGCGACGGGGGCTTCGGCCGCAAAGTCGATGACAAACTTCTTTGAACGCGCTTCTTTAAGGTCCGAACGCGGCTTTTGATCGCCCTTGCCATAGGCCAGACGCACCTTCTCATAGTCGGAGCGGGTATCGGCGATGAACTGCGCCTTATCCGTGTCGGACAGCAGTTGCGACACCACGCCCACGGCGCGCGAGGCGTCGAGCACATAGACGGTCTGCCCGTTGCTGTAGCCCGGCTCGATCTTCACCGCCGTATGGGTTTTCGAGGTCGTCGCCCCGCCGATCAGCAGCGGAATATCAAAGCCCTGACGCTGCATTTCGCGCGCCACAAACACCATTTCATCCAGCGACGGCGTGATCAGGCCCGAAAGGCCGATCATATCGACCTTGTGCTTTTTGGCCTCTTCGAGGATGCGATCAGCAGGCACCATGACCCCGAGATCGACCACCTCGTAATTGTTACATTGCAGGACCACGCCGACGATGTTCTTGCCGATATCGTGGACGTCGCCCTTGACCGTGGCCATCAGGATCTTGCCCGCCGACTGATGCTCGGCGCCGTCTTTTTCGGCCTCCATGAAGGGCATGAGGTACGCCACCGACTGCTTCATGACGCGGGCGGATTTAACCACCTGCGGCAGGAACATCTTGCCCGCCCCGAACAGGTCGCCAACCACATTCATCCCGGCCATCAGAGGGCCTTCGATGACGTGCAGAGGACGCTCAGCCTGTTGCCGCGCCTCTTCGGTATCGGCTTCGATAAATTCGGTGATGCCGTGCACGAGAGCATGTTTCAGGCGGTCTTCGACAGAGCCTTCGCGCCAGGCCAGAGTTTTGGCCTCAACCTGCCCCTTCTCGCCCTTGTATTTGGGAGCCAGATCGACCAGCCATTCGGTATTGCTGACATTGTGGCGTTGAGGGCGATTGAGGATCACATCCTCGACCGCTTCGCGTAGTTCGGCGTCGATATCGTCATAGACCGGCAGGTCGCCGGCATTGACGATGCCCATATCCATGCCGGCCTTGATGGCGTGATACAGGAACACCGAGTGGATGGCGCGGCGCACCGGCTCATTGCCACGGAAGGAGAAGCTGACGTTCGACACGCCGCCCGATATGCGCGCATAGGGCAGGGTCTGTTTGATCGTCCGCGTCGCTTCGATAAAGTCCACGGCGTAGTTGTCGTGTTCCTCGATCCCCGTCGCCACGGCGAAGATATTGGGGTCGAAGATGATGTCTTCGGGCGGGAAGCCCACCTCGCCCACAAGGATGTTGTAGGCGCGCGTACAGATGTCGATCTTGCGCGCCGCCGTGTCGGCCTGCCCCACCTCGTCAAAGGCCATGACCACTACCGCCGCGCCGTATTTCAGGCATTCGCGGGCGTGGTGGCGGAAGATGTCTTCGCCCTCTTTCATCGAGATGGAGTTGACGATGGCCTTGCCCTGCACGCATTTTAGGCCCGCCTCAATCACCTCCCACTTCGACGAGTCGATCATCACCGGCACGCGGGCGATATCGGGTTCGGCGGCCAGCAGGTTGAGGAAGGTCGTCATGGCCTTCACCGCATCGAGCAGGCCTTCGTCCATATTGATGTCGATGATCTGCGCCCCGGCCTCCACCTGCTGACGCGCCACATCGAGCGCGGCGGTGTAGTTGCCTTCGACGATCAGCTTACGGAACTTGGCCGAACCCGTGACATTGGTGCGTTCGCCGATATTGATGAAGGTGGGGGTCATAATCGTGGTCATGCGCGCTTAATCGTCTTTTACAGGTGTAATATCAAGGTCGGAAACATGGGCCGCCAGTCGCCGCAGCGCCGGTTCGAGCAGGCCCTGTGCGTGCACGCGCACCAGAGGCGTGTCGATCCACCGCGCCTGCGCCAGCCAGCCGTGGATGTGCAGCAGCAGGGCATTGGGCGTCGAACCATGCACGGCGGCGCTCAGTTGCGCCCAGTCCGGCGGATTGGGCACCTGCGGCGCGGCAGCGGCAAAGGCGGCATCGCTCAGGCGGTATTCGGTCAGGACCAGCGTCAGTTCATCATAAAACGGCTGATCGACACGCAGCTCGTCCGGCGTAACGTCTTTCAGCACATCGGCGGCGATCCGCAGACGGTCGGACCAGTTGTCGGAAAAAGGATTTAGGGTCATTTCCTGTTTTCTCCTCCCTGCGCGAAGCGTGGGGAGGGGGACCGCGAAGCGGTAGAGGGGGAGGACTCAGGTCGTAAAAACATCACCTGACTTCGTTTATCGAGACTGCGATGCGGACAAACATATCCCCTTCCGTTATCTTCGTTACGCGCTCAGATGCCCAATGCTGGCGAAAGCGAAGGGAGGAGAACTATTTCCCCGCCCGCCTGACCGCAATATCGACCTGACCGTGCAGGAAATCGACAAAGCCAATCCCCTGCGCCGCCAGCGCCTTGGGGTACAGCGACGAGGCCGTCATACCGGGCAGGGTGTTGGTTTCGATAAACACCGGGCCCTTATCGGAGACGATGAAGTCCGACCGCGTATAGCCCCGGCACGACAGCGCCTTATGCGCCGCAATGGCCAGCCGCTGAATCTCCGCCATCACCTCCGGCGCAAAGCGCGCGGGGCAGATTTCCTGCGTCTGGTTGGACAGATATTTGGAGTGGTAATCAAAGGCCCCGCGGTCAGGGATGATCTCGATGGGCGGCAGGGCGATCAGCGACCCGTCGGCCTGCTCAAGCACGGCGCAGGTCGCCTCGGCCCCCGTCACAAACGGCTCGATCAGATAGGGCTGTTCATTGGCGGCTTCGCGCACCGCCACAAGGTCATTGGTCGAGTTGACGAAGATCAGGCCGAAGCTCGACCCGTCCTGCGCCGGCTTGGCGACCAGCTTGCCATATTCGGCAAAGGCGGCGTCAAGGTCACTGAGCGCAATGCCCGCCGGAGACGGCACCCCGGCGCAGGCGGCAAAGCGCTTGGCCGAGACCTTATCGAAAGACAGATGCGAAGCCGCCGAACCGGAGCCGGTGAAGGGCACGCCCCTCGCCTCGCACTTAACCTGAAACTCGCCATTTTCGGCAATGCCACCGTGCAGGCCAAGCACCAGCACGCGGTCTTCGGCGGCGGCCCTGTCCAGCGCCTGATCAATGGTCCCCAGATCGTGGCCATCGGCGCGGAAGGGCACCTCGAACGGCCGCTGATGGCCCAGAAGCGCCAGAGACGAGGCCTCATAGACGTGATTGTCCTCGTCCCAGAACCATAGATCGGCTTCGGGCAGGGCCTTGTGCAGGGATTGGGTGGTGGCGACGGCCACCAGACGCTCGCGGCTCAGGCCGCCGAAAAGCAGGGTCAGACGCATAACAACCTCAATTCAATTCAAACGGTTCAAGGCCCGCCAGACGCAGGGCGCGCGGGCGCTCCGGCGGGACGCGCGGCGCAAACCCGCGCACCTCATCGGCGACGTGTTTGATATGGTCGGGTGTCGTGCCGCAGCAGCCCCCCAGAATATTGACCAGCCCGTCCTTGGCCCATTCGTGCAGTTCGTGCGCCGTTTCGTGCGGCTGCTCGTCATACTGCCCCATGGCGTTGGGCAGGCCGGCATTGGGATAGGCGGCGACCAGCGTATCGGCCACGCGCGCCAGCTCGGCAATGTGGGGGCGCATCAGGTCGGCCCCCAGCGCGCAGTTAAAGCCGATGGCAAACGGTTTGGCGTGCTTGACCGAGTTCCAGAAGGCCTCCGCCGTCTGCCCGCTGAGGGTACGGCCCGAGCGGTCGGTAATGGTGCCCGAAATCCAGATCGGCAGCTTGTCGAGCCCCTCGTCCTCAAGGTCCATAATGGCCTTGAGCGCCGCCTTGCAGTTCAGCGTGTCGGTAATGGTCTCAACCAGATAGAGGTCCACCCCACCTTCGTTCAGCGCGCGAATCTGCTGCTTATAGGCCTCATAGACCTGATCGAAGGTGACGCTGCGCGCGCCGGGGTCATTCACGTCCGACGACATGGACAGCATCTTGTTCAGCGGCCCGATCGAGCCCGCCACAAAGCGCGGCTTTTCCGGCTCCTTCGCCGTCCAGGCATCGGCGGCGGCGCGCGCCAGCTTCGCCCCTTCGTAATTGATGTCCCAGCAGGCCTGCGCATCAAGGTGATAGTCGTCCATGGCAATGGTCGTCGCCGAGAAGGTATTGGTCTCGGAAATATCAGCCCCCGCCGCATAGTATTGATTGTGCAGGTCGGTGATGATGTCCGGGCGGGTCAGGCACAGGATGTCGTTATTGCCCTTCATCTGACCAACATGGTCCTTGAAGCGCTCACCGCGGAAATCCTGCTCATCGAGGCCACGCCGCTGGATCATCACGCCCCATGATCCGTCGAGGATCAGGATGCGTTCCTTGGCGGCGGCTTTCAGGGTGTCAATGCGGTCCTGACGGGTCATATCTGTCTCCTTCCCCCCTGATCTCAGGGGGGACACCGCCGGAATGGGCGGAGGGGGGTTACACCGGCGGGTTTAACCCCACCGTCTTCGAAGCCTTGCGGCCTCGAATCCACCTCCCCTGAAATCAGGGGAGGCGAAGGTTATCAGCGCTTCCGCAGAAGCAGGTTCAGTTCGCTGTTCCATTCCGGTGGCAGCAGGGCCAGCGGGCTGGAGCGGCGCGTTTCGATCACAAAGTGCGCCTTCACGCGCGCCAGCAGATCACGATAATCAAAGCCCAGATGGTGCGGGTAGTAGCCCCAGCCGCCCTCAAAGTCCACGCGCAAGCGCTCGAAACGGATATCGCCGCGCGCCGCCTGCGCGATACGATAGCGGTCCGTGTCGAAATCCACTCGCCGACGCCCGCGGAACCAGCCCTTCACCCACGCCACCGGCCCCGTCTCGACCGGCACGCCGATAATCAGCACGCCATCGGGCTTCAACAGCCGGTGCATCTGGGCCAGCGCCGCCTCCATCTCCTCGGGTGGCAGGTGCTCGAACACCTCCAGACAGAAGATCGCGTCCGCACTCGCATCGGCAATCCCTTCGATCCCGGCCACCACCGTCACGCCGCTCAGCGCGCCGACATGGGCCACAGCCTGCGCTCGCAACTGCGCCGACGGCTCAAAGCAAATGACCTCGCCGTCGGGACAGGCCTGACGTAGCTGCCGCGCCAGTTCACCATCACCGGCACCGTAGTCGATACTGAGCGCCGGATGCCGACCTTTCAGCAGGGCAATCGCCTCCTCGAAGCGCTTGCGTTGCAAATAGCGCTTGAACGGATTGGGGTCCGCCCGCGTAATCGAAGCGTAGTCAGGTTGAAGAGACATGAGAAGGCAATCAGGCGGCGGTCGGCTGACCGTCCCTTAGACCTAGAACGCGACAGATGGAATAGACCAGTTCGGCCCGGTTGAGCGTGTAGAAGTGGAAATGGTTCACCCCTTCGCGCTCCAACCCCAGCACCTGCTCGACCGCCACGGCCGAGGCCAGCAGTTTGCGCGTCTCCGCATCGTCGTCGAGGCCTTGGAAAAGCTCTTGCAGCCAGTCGGGCACCGCGGCTTCGCAGGCCGCCGCCATCTTGCGCAGGCCCTTGAAATTGGTGACCGGCATGATGCCCGGCGTCAGATCAATCTGAATGCCCGCATCGGCCACGGCATCGCGGAAGCGCAGGAAGGTTTCCGGCTCAAAGAAGAACTGGCTGATGCCGCGCGTCGCCCCGGCATCGACCTTCTGACGCAGCACGTCGAGATCAAAGTCTAGAGACGGCGACTGCGGGTGCTTTTCCGGATAGACGCCGACGCTGACCTCAAAATCACCGATGCGGCGGATGGCGGCGGTCAGCTCCGTGGCGTTCTGATAGCCGTCCGGACGCGGCCTGTACTGACCGTCCTGAAGCCCGCCGGGCGGGTCGCCACGCAGGGCCACGATGTGGCGCACACCGGCGTTCCAGTATTCGCGGATGACCTCATCGACCTCTTCGCGTGAGGCCTCGACGCAGGTCAGGTGCGCGGCAGGTTTCAGCGCGGTTTCGTCCAGTATGCGCTTCACCGTGCGGTGGGTACGCTCGCGCGTCGAACCGCCCGCCCCATAGGTGACCGAGACGAAGCTGGGGTTCAGCGGCTCAAGGCGGCGGATAGCGCCCCACAGGCTCTCTTCCATCTCCGCCGACTTGGGCGGGAAGAACTCAAACGACACATTGAGGTGCGACGCCCCGGCGCGGACCGAGCGGGCAATGGCGGACTGAACAAAGGCGGGCGGCGGAGCCATAAGCGTATTCTCTGTAGCGTTTTATGGGATGCATCAGGCTTTTTGCATCAGCCAGATGCGCACGGTCAGACCGGGCTCCTGATGCGGCGGGAGGGACAGGCTGCGCAGGGCCTTAAGCCCGGCCACCTTCTGCCAGTGGCCCATATCGTCATCACCGATGCCGAGGCGACGGTGCTGATATTCGTCGCGCATGATCTCCAGCCGGTGCGGGGCGAAATCGACGATCAGCAGGCGGCCGCCGGGTTTCAGCAGCCGCGCCGCCTCTTTCAGCGCCTGCCCCGGATCGGGTAGGAAGTGCAGCACCTGGTGGATGACGACCAGATCGGCGCTCTGACCATTGAGCCGGGTGGCGAGGATGTCGCCGTGGCGGAAATCGATGCCGCTCAGGCCCGCCTCGCGCGTGCGGGCGCGGGCGATGTTGAGCATCTGCTGCGACAGGTCGAGCCCGATGGCGTATTGCGCGTTCGGGGCCAGCAGGCTGAGCATCCGCCCCGACCCGGTGCCCAGATCAACGATGGTTTCGACCGGCGCATCGCCCACCAGCGATTGAATGGCCGCCTCGACCTCGGCATCATCGACGTAGTGCGAGCGGATCTGGTCCCATACGGGGGCGATATTTTCGAAATAGCCCTGCGCCGCCTCAAGCCGCTGACCGCGCACCTCTTCCAGCGCCCGAAGATCGGCGCTGTTTTCATCACCCAGCGCCGTCAGAACTGAGTCAATCAACGGCGTCAGGGCCGGATGCTCACTCAGGCGATAGAAGACCCAGGCCCCGTCCGGAAAACGGTCAATTACCCCGGCCTCATTCATCAGCTTGAGGTGGCGTGAAATGCGCGGCTGACTCTGATTGAGAATCCGCACCAATTCCATGACAGACAGTTCTTCATGCGCTAAAAGACGCAAAAGACGCAGACGTGTGGGCTCCCCCATCGCCTTTAACGCCTCCAGCAGCGCCGCTTCGCCCAGTATGTCGCTCGATTTCATATAACCATATAAAGATGTCTTTATGTGATTTTGCAAGCGTAAAATCACACCCAAGGCTCGCAATGCGGTATCGACAGGCCTGCGACAGCGTTACACATGGCGGGGGGACGTGTGGTTTCCCACATATCGGCGTATGATAAGAACCGATAACAGCGGAGTTCCGGCCCCATGACCGATAAAGCCTCACTTTCGACGGCCATTTCCCGCGGCCTGCGCCGCCGCTGCCCCGCCTGTGGCGAAGGCCACGCCTTCCGGGGCTATCTCAAGGTGGTGGATACGTGCAGCCATTGTCAGACGCCGCTGGGGGCCTATCCCTGCGACGACGGCCCGGCCTATGTGACCATGCTGCTGGTCGGGCATCTGGTCATTGCACCGATGTTTGCCTTTGAGTTTTTCTGGAATTTCCCTCTGGAAATCGTGGTGCCGGTGACCCTGACCATTATGGGCGCCCTGACCCTGCTGCTGCTGCCATTCATCAAGGGCGGGTTTCTGGGCCTGATCTGGCACCACGGGCTCAAACGCTTCCGATAACTTCGTAACTTGGGCTTGACGGAATCCCCTTTGCGGAGAATCCTCACGCCGACGCCCGATGGCGTTGCCAACAAACGGAGACTCTCATGGCGCACAAGTTCCTGATCAAAAAGAACAAGGCCGGCGAATTCGTCGCCTATTTCGTCTATAATTCCGAGACGATTTTCTGGACCGAAGGCTATGCTTCCAAGGCTTCGGCCAAGAATGCCATTGAGTCGATCAAGAAGAACGGCCCGGACGCCGAGATCGAAGATCAGACGGTCGAATAGGCGTCGCATCAAGCCATGAAAAAAGCCCGGAGGCCAATGCCTTCGGGCTTTTTTGTTTTGCACCGGTGAGCAGGGCTCAGGCCATATTCAGCGTATCGCGGATGATGGCGATGGAACCATGCGATTCCTCGGTGCATTCCATATGCAGTCGGTCGATTTCTTCCTGCGCGAACTCACGCATCAGCATGGCCGCCTGCGGCGACAGGGCCATCAGCGTGCGCACCGAAGCGCGGGCAAGGGCAAGGGAGGCGTCGAGATCGACCAGGTTAGCGGTATCACGGGCTACGGCAAGTGCGTAGAGGCGCGACGCCACATCGGATGAGCTATCGGACATAGGTATTTTCTGTTCTGACCTGAAAAGTCTATTTTTGGGGGAGGAAGAAACCGCAGGCCCGCACAAACACACGCTCAGGCCACGGATACGCAACGCGTTATACCAGCGCGGACTAATATCATGCGGTTTACTGAGAAATCCACAACGCGGCCTTTAGGCGTCTTACCGGCGCGCGCCCATTTCTCATTTGATTTTTAAAGCTTATTTTTGAGCAGGCAGGAGATTCATGCACAGAACCGATCAAATAATCGAATTCATCCGATAATTTGACCCCATTTTGCAAAGGACTGCGAAAATTTGCGAATATATGCCATCGCAAAAAGCAGAAATTACCGCGTGGTCCTTTTGTATAGAAACAATTGCATGGCCTGTGCGGCAGGTCAATCCATATTTCATCGTGTGACTTGTTTTCACAATTCTGAAAATCGCGCACAAAAAAGCCCGCTGTTGCCAGCGGGCCTTTCAGTAGTATTTTAAAGATCAACCGATCTTCTTGGCCAGACGTTCCTGACCTTCGCGGATCAGCTGAGCGGCCTGCTCCGGATCGCCCCAGCCCAGAACGCGGGTTTCCTTGTTCTTCTCGAGATCCTTGTAGTGGGCGAAGAAGTGGGTGATCTGCTCGATCATGATGGCCGGCATCTGACGATAGCTCGAGACATTGGTGTAGTAGGGGTGCAGCTTGTCCACCGGCACGGCCAGAATCTTCTCGTCCTTGCCCGCTTCGTCTTCCATCAGCAGCACACCAATGGGGCGCGAACGGATGACTACGCCCGGATAGACCGGCGTCGGACCGACCACCAGAATGTCACAGGGGTCGCCGTCGTCAGCCAGCGTGTGCGGGATAAAGCCGTAGTTACCCGGATAGAACATGGAGGTGTAAAGGAAGCGATCGACGAACAGCGCGCCGGAATCCTTATCCATTTCGTACTTGACGGGCATACCGCCCTGCGGAATTTCGATGACGGCGTGGATGTCCCAGGGAGCGTTCGGACCGACGGAAATCTTATCGAGATTCATAGGATGTCTTTATTGTTAAACGGCATTGAAGATATGGTTTGGGCGCTGTCATAAGCGGTCCGCTTCTTTCGCACAAGCGAAGTCTGCGTTTTTTGTTTTCGCACTTTGCTACAATTTGTTACCCGACAAGGAATTATCGCTTGTCAGGCGACTTCGAAACACCGCAACTAGACCAAAGTCTCATAACAACAGCCCCTTACAAAAGTCCTCGTCATGGAACTGATCGTCAAACTGTTCGGTAGCTGGCGCGATTTCGCCGCCCTTCTGGTCTTCATCTTTTGCTGGCTGGGCTATGAGCCGGTGCTCAAGGCCCTGTCCAAGAAATCGGGCGTGATCTTCAAGGACCTGACCATCGTGCGGCGCGCGTGGATGAAGGAAATGGTCATCCGCTCGTTCAAGCTCTACGACTCCAACCTCATCGGTCACGGCGTCAATTCAATGAGCTTCTTCGCTTCGGCCAACCTCATCCTGATTGCCGCCGTCGCCGGGGCCATCTTTACCGGCGACCTGTCGTACAAGAGCGCGCACGCGCTCGGTATCGACACCTCGTCCTCGGCCCTGCTCCTGATGAAGCTGGCTCTGGTCATGGTCTGTCTGGCGCGCGGGCTTCTCAACTTCATCTGGGCCCTGCGTCAGACCAACTACGCCGTGGCCGCCATGGGCGCGGTGCCCGAAAACATCGACCCGCAGAGCGCGCAGGCCTTCACCGAGGCCGTGTCGGACATTTTCGAGCCGGCCATGTCGAACTTTTCGCAGGGCGTGCGCGGTTACTATTTCTCGCTGGCCGCCGCCGCGTGGCTGTTCGGTCCGATCCCTCTGGCGCTGGCCAGCATCGGTGCCACCGCGCTCCTGGCCTGGCGGCAGTCGCGCTCACAGGCGGCGCGCGGCCTGCGGCGGATGCGTGAGCTTCTGGAGGAGCATCCCTACCCTACCCGCACCCGCCCCATCTATGACGGAAAAATAGAGGACGAACCGGAAAATGCTGCGTCGCAGCAAGATAAAACAAATATAGAAACGAAAGCTGGCTGAATCGTTTTCTAAATAACGCAAAGGTTTGCTTAACTTTATTTCTTACGCTTAGGAACCATTGTAACGATACGTGATCATACAAATGCGTTTTCCGCTTGTGGATTTTTGCATCGCAACGTATAAAGTCAGTGTTCGACGTTTTTACGTCGATGCCCTTCCTGGGCGTTTCCTCCCTGTAGACTTAGCCGCGCTCGTGTAGCGCGGCTTTTTTTTGCCCGAATAAGTCCCTTATACCAACGGCCGAAAATGCTGACCGCATCCGGCCGTTGAAGACACGAGACTGTCTCATATGTGTCAGTGACATGAGACAGTCTCGAAGGTAATATCAAGAGTCATTTTCAATGACCCTTGGTATTACCTTCGCTTCAGCCCGTCGATCACGGCCGCGATGGCCGCCTTCATGCGCCCGGCATTGGGGCTGAGGGTCAGGGTTGCCTCATCCATGTAGAGCCCGCGGTTCAGCTCGATCTGTAGCGCCTCCACCCCCTTGGGCGGCTGGGCGTAGCGTTCAAGCGTATAGCCGCCGGCAAAGGGATGGTTATGCGCCACGCGGAAGCCGTGCGCTTCAAACACCTGCCGCACAAAGGCCGTCAGGCCGGGCGCGCACGCCTCACCATGCAGATCCCCCAGCACAATATCCGCCAGTTTCGCTGACGGCTGGGCCTCCGAGCCCGGTTTGAGCGTCGTCGAGGGCATGGAGTGCCAGTCGATCAGCGTCACCCGCCCGTGCGCCGACTTGGCTTCGGCCAGCGCTTCGGTCAGCGCGCGGTGATAAGGGACGTGCACCTGCGCCAGACGCCGCGCCGCCTCGTCATAGCTGATCGGCTGCGCGTGAATCTCCCGCCCGCCCGACAGGCAGCGCGGAATGACGCCGTAACCGGAGCGCACGCGCAGCGACTGGCTGAGCGCCCCTTTCGGCAGCGCGCCGCGGATCAGGCGCGGGTCCAGCTCCAGCGGGTGGCGGTTCACATCGACATAGGCGCGGCTGTAATTGGCCCGCACCGCCCACACCCCTTCCAGCGTCTCAAAGCCGATCAGCGCGTCAACAAAGGCGTCTTCGGTCATGCGCAGGTGTTGCGCCTCGTAGCGCGCCGCCGCCACAAAGGCCGGCGGCAGATACGGTCCCGAATGCGGCAAAGCGAACACCAGCCCGCAACCCTTTACCGCCGGACGGCGCACATCCACGGCAGGGACGGTTTCAACTGGGGATGAAAGATCGGCCATTAAACCCGTGATAAGACAATTCTGCGCTCTCTTCACCCCTAATTTACACCTGCGCCCTAATCATCTACTCTCTGAGTAAACGGGGCCCCTTTCCCACAGGACCGGGATTAATGACCAAGATTCTCCTCGCGGAAGACGAAAATTCCGTGCGCAGCTTCCTGACGCGCGCCCTTCAGCGCGCCGGCTATGACGTTGTAAGCTGCCCCGATGGCGACAGCGCCATCGAAGCCCTCGATCAGGGGCCGTATGACCTGCTGCTGACCGACATTGTGATGCCGGGGGCTGACGGCATCGAAGTGGCCAAGGTCGCCTCGCAACGTCAGCCGGGCCTGAAGATCATGTTCATCACCGGCTTCGCCGCCGTGGCGCTCAATGCACAAAAGGCCTCCCCCGAAGCCAAGGTCCTCGAAAAGCCGGTGCATCTGCGCGAAATCGTCACCGAAGTCGAACGCCTGATTGCCGCCTGATGGGCCAGCGCGGGCGACGCGCGCAGATTTTTAAGTGGCGCTAACGCTTCGCTCCTTGAGCGCGGGCGAAATCGTAACCGAAGTCGAACGCCTGATCGCCGCCTGAGGGGCCAGTGTGAACGGCTCGCGCAGATTTTTAAGTGGCGCTAACGCTTCGCTCCCTGAGCGCGGGCGAAATCGTCACCGAAGTCGAACACCTGATCGCCGCCTGAGGGGTTGGGTTACGCGGCCTTCATTATACCTCCCCAGCTTGCTGGAGAGGAGGACCGCACGAACCGCCAAAGGCGGTGATCGGACCGCCGATGCGGATGCGGTGGTAGGGGCGCTGACAGCGCCCAACAGCCTTTCCCACACTTTCCACATTTTTGATCGCTAAAGCCCTTGCCACCACCATTTTCGGCGGCTATACACCCGCTCCTCGCACCGGCACAGCGTTGCCGAACAATAGTGGACTCGTAGCTCAGCGGGAGAGCACTACGTTGACATCGTAGGGGTCACAGGTTCAATCCCTGTCGGGTCCACCATTTTCTCGTTTTCTTCGATAACTCGAAAGTATTTTTTGAGTTTACGCTCAAAGGTTTTTCCTTTTTATGGCGCGCAGGCTGCGCTCCCGCTTGGTCGCTGATCGCTTCGCGCCTTTTCCACATACGCTTATGGGACCGCCACCATCCTAGGCGATGTGTGTCAGATGCGCTCTGCTTCCTCTGAAACCTTCTCCCCGGCCGCTACGTACTCCTAAGGGCGTGGCGCCAAAGCCTGCTGCCACAAACAAGTCAGCCGCAGGCGCAATCTGACGCCGCGAATTTAAAACTTACATCCGGCGTCGATATAGTCAGCGCTACCGTGCGCAACGGGGAGATTGAGATGGACGGCCACAGCCACCCGACCACGGGACGACCGCTTTGTTCTGACGCTTCGCAGAGCCCCTGCCTCCGACGTTACTCAGAGGTGCGGGCCGCGACCCAGCGTCTCGCCGCGCCATTGTCGGCGGAGGACATGGTGGTACAGTCCATGCCCGACGCCAGCCCGGCCAAGTGGCATCTGGCGCACACCACCTGGTTCTTTGAGACCTTTCTGCTCAGTCCCCGCCCCGGTTCTGCGCCGTTCGATGCGCACTATGGTTACCTGTTCAACTCCTATTACGAAGCCAAGGGCGCGCGTCAGCCGCGGGCCCAGCGCGGCGTCCTCACCCGCCCGGCCCTGAGCGACATTCTGGCCTATCGTCAGCACGTGGATCATCAAATGCGCGACCTGATCGCCGCCGGGCTCGATGCCGAAAGCGAGGCCCTGCTGGCGCTCGGTCTGGCGCACGAGGAGCAGCATCAGGAACTGCTGCTGATGGACATTTTGCACCTGCTCAGCCTGTCGCCGCTGGCCCCGGCCTACGATCCCGCCTTTGCCGCCGACGCCCCGGTGGGCGAGGCCCGCTACATCGCGTGTGCCGGGGGGCTGGTTGAAATTGGCGCGGCCGGCGAAAGGTTTGCCTTCGACAATGAGCGGCCGCGCCATAAGGTCTGGCTGGAGCCCTATCAGATCGCCGATCGGCTGGTGCGCAATGGCGACTGGCTGGCCTTTATGCACGACGGCGGCTACGCGCGGCCGGAGCTATGGCTGTCCGACGGCTGGGCCCGCGTGCAGGCCGAGGGCTGGCGCGCGCCTCTTTACTGGCGGCCCGACGGCGAGCAGTGGCAAGCGTTCAGTCTGCGCGGCCTGCACCCCGTCGATCCCGACGCCCCCGTCACCCACATCAGCTTTTATGAGGCCGATGCCTTTGCCCGCTGGGCCGGGGCGCGCCTGCCCACCGAGGCCGAATGGGAGGCCGCCGCGCGTCAGGGCGGGCTGCAGCAGGTGGATGACGTCGCCTGGCAATGGACGGCCAGCGCCTATCTCGGCTATCCGGGCTTTCGTCCGGGAGCGGGTGCCGTCGGCGAATATAATGGCAAGTTTATGAGCGGGCAGATGAGCCTGCGCGGCGGCAGCGCCTTCACGCCTGCCGGTCATGCGCGCGCCACCTATCGCAACTTCTTCGCGCCGGAAAAGCGCTGGGTGCGCGCAGGTCTGCGTCTGGCGCGCGATCACACCACCGCGGAGAGCCGCGATGAGGGCTTCGCGGCCGATGTGATCGCCGGTCTGTCGGCGCAGCCCAAATCCCTGTCGCCCAAGTATTTTTATGATGCGGCAGGCTCCGAGCTGTTTGAGGCCATCTGCCGCACGCCGGAATATTACCCGACGCGCACCGAAACGCGCCTGTTGCACGACATCGCCGATGCGCTGGTGGCGGGCTGGACCGCCGATACGGTGCTGGTCGAATTTGGCAGCGGGGCCAGCGACAAGACGCGGATTCTGCTCGATGCCTGCCCGGCCTTGCGCACCTATGTGCCCATCGACATCAGCCCGGACGCCCTGCACGCCGCGACGGCACGGCTGCAAAGCGCCTATCCGCGCCTGTCCGTCGTGCCTCTGGTGGGCGATTTCACGCAGGCGCTGTCCCGGCCCGAAGCGCTGAAAAACAGGCCGTGCGTGGGTTTCTTCCCTGGCTCAACCATTGGCAATTTCAGCCCGGACGAAGCGCGTGAGCTGCTGCGGTCCTTCCGGCACCTGCTGGGTGAAGAGGCGCAACTGATCGTCGGAGCAGATATGGTCAAGGACGAAGCGACGCTACACGCCGCCTATGATGATGCGGCAGGGGTGACGGCGGCCTTCAATAAAAACCTGCTGGTGCGGATGAACCGCGAATTGCAGGGGGATTTCGACCTTGACGCTTTCGCGCATCTGGCCCTGTGGAACGCTGAGCGCGCGCGCATTGAAATGCATCTGCTCAGCCGCCGCGATCAGCGCGTGGCCGTCGCCGGGCAGAGTTTCACGTTTGCGGCGGGCGAACGTCTGCATACGGAAAATGCCCATAAGTTCACGCCGGACAGCTTCGCGGCCCTGTGTCGTGACGCAGGCTGGACGGTCGCGCGTCAGTGGATCAGCCCGGCCCCGGCCTTTGGCGTTTTCGTCCTGTCCTGACCCCTTCAGCTTGTGATGCGAATAACGCAACTGGCATCGCTCCGATGTCGGAACACCTGATACCAAGGGTCATTGAAAATGACTCTTGGTATTCGTTTCGCGAATGTCTTATGTCTTTGATACATATAAGACATTCACGATTTTTTAAACGGCCGGATGCGTCAGCATCTTCGGGCGTTGGTATGAATCTGTCCGAAGCCTATTGAGCTTTGGTGCCGCGCGGCCTACACAGAAAATTGCCCCGTACACGGACATTTTTTCAGGACCGCCCCGATTGGATGATCACGCCCCGCCTTCGCCCGCAACTCAGTTTGGGGCCCTCCCCTTTCGCGAGACGCGCAACGGCGAGGTCGAGTTCCTGCTGATCACCTCACGCGGCAGCGGTCAGTGGATCATCCCCAAGGGCAAGCCCATTCCCGACCTGACGCCAGCGGAAACCGCCGCCCGCGAAGCCTTTGAAGAGGCAGGTATTCTGGGTGAGGTCGATCCGCACCCTATCGGACGCTTTGCCTATATGAAGGATCAGGGCCAGCCCAATGCGCAGTTCATCCCCGCCGTCGAGGTGTTCGCCATGCGGGTGACGCAGCAACTGACGCTTTGGCCGGAAATGGGTCAGCGCAGCATGGTGTGGCTGACGCCGGAACAGGCGCTGCACGCCATCGAAATCGAATCCTTGCGCAAGATTGTGCGGCGCTTTGCCAAGGCCTTTGCCGAAGGTACTTAATCAGCCGCGCGGCAGCGGCTCGGCCAGGGTTGAGCTTTCGAGCACGCGCGCCATGGCATCGCGCGCCGCCAGCAGCACCAGACGCAACTGACAATCATCGGGTGTCGGGCAATCCTCACACCGCGCATAGGCAGTGCGCGAGGCACACGGCGTCAGGGCAAGAGGCCCGTCGATCAGGCGGATCAGGTCGGCCATGCTGATCATATCGGACGGTCGCGCCAGCATATAGCCACCCGAACGCCCGCGCTTAGACATCAGGAATCCTTCGCGGCGCAGCTCAAGCAATATGCCTTCGAGAAAATGCAGCGGGGCCTTGATGCGTTCCGCCAGTTCACCCGCCTGCACCGTCTGACCCTGGGGGATGCGGGCCATTTCCTGCATGGCGCGGATGGCGTATTTGGCACGCTGAGACAACATGGTGGCGGGGCAACCTGTATTTTTTTGTTCCGTCGCCGCCTATTAGCACGAACCGGGTTACGAAAGCCATAAGCCCTATATATCCGCTTTCATTACGAGCGGGCGCGGTCTTCAGCGGCAAAGTCATAGACGCGGATGCCGTCCTTTTCCGGCGGTGGCTCGCGCCAGACGCGGCGCTGCATGGCGCGTTCAGCGTCCAGACGGCCCGACGCCCAGTGCTCGTTCATAGTCAGGCGCGAAAATTCGTAGTCTTTGGATTGGCCATGATCGCCGCCGCCCGAATTGATCAGATGCACCAGCGAAACGCGGAAATGCGCGGCGCGCGCATAGCAGGCCGCGATGGACGGCTCGGCCTGCACCTCCGGCGACAAGCGTTCGTACATGTGGCGGATGGCCTGACGCAGGCGATAGCGCTCCAGAAAGGCATCGGTATTGAGCCGCGTGCGGCTGGAATAGGTAATGTCCTTGACGCGGCCATAGACCTCATCGAGCGTTTTGGGCACCTCACCGCGCGATGAGAACAGGTCCATCTGAAAGACCAGGGTGTCACCATCCAGCCCCGCCGGAGCTTCGTGCAGCACATAGGTCAGGGGCGTGTTGGACACCACACCGCCGTCCCAGTAGGCTTCGCCGTCGATCGTCACCGCCGGGAAGCCGGGCGGCAGGGCCCCGGACGCCATGATGTGTTCCGGCGTGATTGGCGTCGTATGGCTGTCGAAATAGACCGAATTGCCGGTGCGTACATTAACCGCCCCGACGCTCAGGCGCACCTCACCACCGTTGAGACGCTCGAAATCGACATGGCGCAGCAGAGTCTCGCGCAACGGGGAAATATCGTAGAAGCTCGTTTCCGACGGCAGGGACCACGGCGCGAAAAACGGCGTCAGGGCGGCGGGACGGAAGAAGCCCGGCACGCCGTTGAGCGCGCTCATATAGCCGCTCCATTGCCGAAAGGCGCTTTTCAGCCACGGATTATAGCCGCTCAACGTATCGGCGGGGCTTTCCGACGTGATCTGCGCCCAGAAGGACCGCAGCTTTTCGACGCGGTGTTCCGGCGCATTCCCGGCGATGATCGCCGCATTGATCGCGCCGATTGACACCCCAGCTACCCAGTCGGGCCTGACCCCGCCGGCATGCAGGACCTCATAGGCCCCGCCCTGATAGGAACCGAGCGCCCCGCCCCCCTGAAGCACCAGCACTGTCTGATCATAGGCCGCGCCGGGGTGAGTCACGGCTTCGGCAGCGGCAAGATCGGGATGGCTTTGATCCATGACAGGCAACTCCGCAACGGTCAGGCACTTACACGCCCTTTATGAACCGGAATCCGGCCTCGCGCATCAATTTTACAGACGATCACACAAAGCTTGAGCGGAACGACTCGAAAGGGCGAAAACAAGGCCGATTAAGGGTTTTGTTAAGCCTTATGGCTAAGCTGTGGCGTGCTGATCTCCGCATTTTCTGTTTCACGACCCGCAAAGGATACTGTCTCATGCGTCTTCCTGCCCTTCTCGCTGCCGTGGCGCTTGGCGCCCTCACCGCCACCGCCGCCTCGGCCCAGAACAGCCCCCTCGCCGTTGATGTGCACGGCGGCACGACCGGCGTCGGCATCGGGGCCCGTTACAAGCTGAATGACACTTTTGTCCTGCGCGCCGATTACGACTCGCTGAAGCACAGCGACGACTTCAATTCCGATGGCGTTCAGTATAACGGCGAGCTGGAGTTCAAGCCGTTTACTTTTGCCGTGGATGTGCACCCGTTTCGCAATTCATTTCTGGTGTCCGCTGGCTATGTAACCGGTGATCGCAATGTGAAGCTCGACGCGCGTCCGACCGGCACCACCAATATCGGTGGTGCGCCCTTCACCCCGGCCCAGATCGGCACGCTGCGCGCCAATGCCGATATGGGCAGCGGTGCCCCGTTCCTCGGCCTCGGTTTCGACAACACCTTCACTACGGATGGTCGCTTTGGCTTCCGCGTGCTGGCCGGGGCTGTGTTGGGCGATGACCCCAGCGTGACCCTGACGTCGGACGGCACCTATGCCAATGACCCGGCCTACAAGGCGGCGCTGGAGAAGGAACGTCAGGAGCTTCAGAACGACGTGAAGGACGCCAAGACCTGGCCCGTTCTGCAAGTCGGCCTGACGGTCAAATTCTGATCGGGCTGACTGACGGCGGAAACGATAAGAGAGGCGGTCCTTTGCGGGACCGCCTTTTTCACTTCAGATCATAAACAACGCAGGTCTGGACCTGAACCCGATACAGCGGCGGCGTCTGAATAAAGGCATTTTCCGCCGCGCGGGCTTCAAGTTGATCGCGACCGGGAACAATTTGCGGCGGGCTTTTATACTCGACCCGTTCAGCCGTCATCTCTGTATCGACATCTGTTTCCAGGTTCCGCCCCAGAATATCGGCTCGGCAGGCGCGACCCGACGGGTCGATCAGACGAATGCCACCCAGCGTGCTGCCTGTGGCTTCGGCTGCGCCTTGCGCCCGCGCCGCCGCATCGCGTGTGGCCTGCGTGCGCAACCGGTCCCGCAGGGCATTGTCCGGCTTTAGCGAAAAGGCCAAGCGATCCACCTGCGTCGGCGCGGCCGCCAGAACCAGCGCATAGACCGGCTCCAGCACGGCCATATCACGCACCTCAACGCGCAGGGTCAGGGTGGCGTCATAGCCCCGAATCTTGTCGCCGCGGGCATTGGCGATTTGCCGACCGTCCTTGTCGCGGTACTGCTCGTAAAAGGCCTGCACCGCAAAGTCCGTTGTGACGCGCACCGCCTCTGCCGGGCGCTGACGCAGGGCGGCGATCAGGGTTTCGGCCTGTGCAACCGCCTGACGCTGAGCTTCGCTGGCCGTCTTGCCCGTGCCCTTGAACCGCGCGGCGAAGGTGGCGCGGTTGGCCTCCACCTCCGTCTCCGCATAGCCCGTCTGCGGCAGGACCGCACGTTCCATCCACCACGGCGCCGCGTCGAAGCGGTCCGTGTTTTCGACCGGCTTTACCGGGGGCGCGGCCTCGGCCCCGGCCGCCAGTAGCGGCAGGGTGCAGAGGCCTATCCACAGGCGGCGCATCAGTTCAGTCCATAGACAACGCAGGCCTGCGCCGTCAGTTCATTCAACGGCGGGGCCTGAATAAAGGCGTTCTGCGCGGCCTTGGCTTCGAGTTGCTCCACCGGAGACGGAGCAGACATAGCCTCTACCACTGGTTCACGAACTTGCAACTTGGGTGGCGGCGGCGGCATGTCATAGGCCACGGTCGTCGGCTCAAAATCCTGCCCGCCGCGCGGTTCACCGCGCGCCAGAATATCCGTCTGACAGGCGCGGCCCGTCGGGTCGATCACCTTAACCGCCCCCAGCTTGCCACCCGCCGCTTCGGCGGCCTGACGCGCCCGGCGCGCCGCATCCTTCACTGCCTCGTTGTACAGCCAGGTCTTGGTGGCATTGTCGGGCTCCAGCGAGAAATAGACCGGCTGAGACGCGGTGGGCGAGGCCGCCAGCACCAGCGCATAGGCGCGTTCCAGCGTGCGCAGGTCATAGACCTTCACATCCAGTCCCATGCTGACCTGATAGGCTTCGATCTTGTCACCGCGCTGGTTTTCGATGCGGTTGCCTTCCTTGTCGCGGTACTGCTCATAGAGGACGCGCATCGAGAAAGAGGTGTTGACGCGCACCGCGTCCTTGCCCAGCTTTTTCAGCGCATCGGTCAAGGCGCGTGTCTGCGCCACGGCCTTTTGCTGCGCCTCATCCGCCGTCTTACCCACCGCCAGAAACGAGGCCGAAAAATGAGCGCGGTTGGCGTCGATTTCGGTCCGCACATAGCCCGTCTGGGTGATGACCGGCGTCTTCATCCACCACGGCGCGCGATCGTAATCCGAGGCCTGATAATTATTGGTCGTCGTCTGAGCCACCGCCCCCCCGGCCACGGCCAGCAGAGCCATACCCAACACCCATTTACGCATAGTCGTCTCCCTAGATAGCGATGATTTTTACAGGCTGATGCCCTATTGCGGCTGATTTACGACGCCGGTTTGAAGGCGTCGGCTTGTTTTTGGCCTTCGACCTTCTGATCGGGCGTCAGCCGACTTTCAATAAAGGGAACCGCTTCACGCGCTTCGGATACGGCGGCACTTCCCTTCGGTCCCTTGCGGGCCAGAAGCGCCCATTTATAGGCCACAGCCAGGTCTTTTTTCACGGCCATACCGTTAAAGTACAGCATACTCAGGCGGATTTGCGCGTCGGCGTTTCCGCGATCCGCCGCGCGATTGAAATAGCTGATTGCTTTGGGCTGATCACCGGTGTTGTAAAACAGATAGGCCATATCGGTGAGGCATTGCGTATCACCGCGATCAGCGCATTTGCTCAGCCAGAGCTTTGCCCCCTCGCGGTCGCCCGCACTATTGAGCCTCTGTCCCCACGCCTTTTCTGCGGCCTTGTCGCCCGCTTGCGCAGATTCGCGCAACAGACGCTCGCCTATTTCGACATCTTTTGGAACACTGCCGCGTCCGGTCAGGTAAAATTCGGCCAGCTTGCGTTTGATGTCAGGCGAAGGGGCTTTTACTGCCTTATAAAGGGCGAAGGCCTTATCGCGGTTGGCGACGCCTTTATCGTCATTGTACAGGTCGGCCAGTGCGATCTGCGCGTCCACATGTCCTTGCGCGGCGGCTTTTTCGTACCAGCCTGAGGCGCGAACCGCGTCATCTATCCCCCCTCGACGCTTGTCATAGGGTAGACCACTTAGATACTGCGCCTGCGCGTCCCCGGTGTTTGCCTTGATAAAGGTGATCCACTCGTTTTCACCGGTCGGCCCGGTCTTGCCCGTGAAAAACACCCCTGCGGCCACCGCGACCACCAGAATAACCGGCAGCAGCACATACCAGGCCCGGACTCCACCCGTCGATTTACGCATATATACCCCCCTTGTGCCTCAGGGGTTCAGGCATAGCACAGACAGAGGCGGAGACAAGCCTCAGTCTTTTCGCCGCAGATCGAGCGTCATCGGGTAGTCGGGATTGATATGCAGGGCCGGGACGCGCACCCGGCCCGGCGTATGGGTAGGGGCCTCAAAGCGCGACAGGCGACGGCCTTCGGCCTCGTTCTCATTGAGCGGCAACTGCTCGTAATTGCGCCCACCGGGGTGCATGACGTGGTAGCGGCAACCACCGAGCGAACGTTCCAGCCGCGTGTCGATCACATCGAACTGTAGGGGCGTATTGACCGGCAGGTTGGGGTGCAGGCTCGACCACGGGGCCCAGGCCTTATAGCGCACGCCGGCCACCTGAATATGGGCGTCGCGCGTCGGGTGCAGCGGCAGGCGGCGACCATTGCAGGTGACGACGTGCTGATCACCCACGGCGCCCGACAGCACCACCTCCATGCGCTCGACCGAAGAATCGACGCCACGCGACGTGCCGCCGCCGGACGGCTCCTCGCCCATTACCGGCCACGGCTCCAGCCCGGCGCGCAACTCCAGCGTCAGGCCGCCGATCTGCACGCTGCCCAGTGACGGGAAGCGGAAGTCAAAGAAGGGAATGAACCAGTCGCGGCTGAAGGCATAGCCGTGGCTTTTCAGAACATCGAGCACTTCATGGAGGTCTTCGCGCACCTGATGGCCCAGCATAAAGCGGTCGTGCAACTGCGTGCCCCAGCGCACCAGCCGCCCCGTATAGGGCTTTTTCCAAAAGACGGCGATCAGGGCGCGGATCAGCAGCGCCTGAATGAGGTTCATCTGCGGGTGCGGCGACATCTCAAAGCCGCGCATTTCGAGCAGGCCCAGCCGCCCGCGGTCGGAATCCGGCGAATAGAGCTTGTCGATGCAGAATTCCGCCCGGTGCGTATTGCCGGTCAGATCGACCAGCAGGTTGCGCAGCAGGCGGTCCACCAGCCACGGGGCCTGTTCCGCCTCGCCCTTGGGTAGGTTGGACAGGGCGATTTCCAGCTCATACAGCGACTCGTGACGCGCCTCGTCGATGCGCGGGGCCTGCGAGGTCGCCCCGATATACATCCCCGAAAACAGGTAGGACAGGCTGGGGTGGTTCTGCCAGAAGCGGATCATCGAGCCCAGCAGGTCGGGACGGCGCAAAAACGGCGAATCCTCCGGCTTCTGCGCCCCCATGACGATGTGATTGCCGCCGCCCGTGGCGACGCGCTTGCCGTCGATCAGGAACTTGTCGGCGACCAGCCGCGCCAGACGCGCCTCCTCATAAACCGTAGTGATGATGTCTTTCAGCTCATCCCAATGGCGCGCCGGCTGGATATTGACCTCGATGACGCCGGGGTCGGGTGTGACGCTTAAGGACTCGATGCGGTGGTCGCGCGGCGGACCGTAACCTTCGATGACCACCGGCACCTTGAGGTGCGCGGCCACCGCTTCGATGGCCGAAATCAGCTCGAAATAGTGCTCGGCATAGGCGGTCGGCGGCAGGAAGAGGAACAGCTTGCCATGCCGCACCTCAGCGCACAGGGCCGAGCGCACCAGACCATTGGGCCCGGCCCAGCGCTGCGGATCGCCCGCCTTACCGATGGCCCTGGCAAAGCGCGGCACCAGAGTCTGCGCCTCCGGCAGGGCTTCGGTCGGGGCAAAGGGCGAGCGCGGCGGGAAGAGGTGCGTGTCCACCTCAGCCTGATCGACAAACGGCAGCGCCCCCAGCGGCAGACGCAACCCCACCGGCGAGTCGCCGGGCAAAAGCATCATCTTCTCGGTGCGGAAACGCCACGGGTTCGACATCCAGCCGTCAAACTGTGCCGAATATTGCAGGGGCAGGACGAAACCGGTCGGCTGGCCCAGATCGTTGTCCAGAAGGGCCTGAAGCCGCTTACGCTCCGTCGCCTCATAGACGTCGGCCTTCAGCATCTCGCCCTCAAGCGGCAGACGCTGCTCCTTCCACAGGTGGTAGGGAATGTCCTCATAGGCGTCGATGACGAGGTCTTCATGCAGGCCCAGCGCTCCGGCCAGCGTGCGCAGGAAGGTGCGCGCCGTCGCCTGCGGCTCATGGGCAGCGGCTTCCGGGTCGATCAGCAGGTCCGCATTGAGCCACAAGGGCTTTTGGTCCAGCCGCCAAAAGGCGTTCATCGCCCAGCGCGGCAGGATTTCACCCGGATACCACTTGCCCTGCGCGTGCTGCGCCAGCGCGCCCTTGGCGAAGCGCGCAGACAGGCGTTTGAACAGGTCAAAACCCAGTTTCTTCTTGGTGTCAGACAGGGCCGTAAAATGCCATTCGTCGCCCGTGCGGTCATCCAGCGACACGAAGGTCGGCTCGCCGCCCATGGTCAGGCGCACATCCTGCGCCGTCAGGGCCTTATCGACCTTATGGCCCAAAGCGTCGATGCGCTGCCATTCGCCGTCCGTATAGGGCTGAGTGACGCGGCGCGATTCATAGATGCGCGTCACCCCCATCTCATAGCTGAACTGCGACTGCGCCGGTTCATGCGCCCCGGTGATGGGGGCGGCCGAGGTCGGGTTGGGGGCGCAGCACAGCGGGATATGGCCTTCGCCGGTAAACATGCCCGACGTCGGATCAAGCCCGATCCAGCCGGCGCCCGGCAGATAGACCTCGTACCAGGCGTGCAGGTCGGTGACGTCCTCGCTGACGCCGGACGGGCCGTCCAGCGATTCGACATCGGCCTTGAGTTGGATCGAATAGCCGGAGACAAAGCGCGTGGCGAACCCCTTATGGCGCAGGGCCTGACAGGCCAGCCACGCCATGTCGCGGCACGAGCCCTGAAGCAGGGTCAGGGTTTCGGCCGAGGTCTGCACCCCCGGCTCCATGCGCAGGGTGTAGTTGAGGTGCGAATTGACCTTCTGATTGAAGGCGACCAGAAAATCGACCGTCCCCCACTTTTCGCCCGTCGAGGGGTTAAGGTCCGGCACGGACCGCACATAGTCCATCAGCAGGTCGTCGCGTTCCTTGATTTCCAGATAGGGCGTCAATTCTTCCTTGAGCGACTCCGCATAGGTAAACGGGTAGTGGGTCGCCGTGTCTTCGAGGAAAAAGTCGAACGGATTAAAGACCTTGATTTCAAGGACCAGATCGACCTCAACGCGGAACTGCGCCACCTTGTCCGGGAAGACGATGCGCGCCAGCCAGTTGCCAAAGGGGTCCTGCTGCCAGTTGATGAAGTGGTTTTCCGGCTCGACCTTTAGCCGGTAAGACTGCACATGGGCGCGGGTGTGCGGGGCGGGCCTTAGCCGGATGACCTGCGGCCCCATGCCGATCGGCCGCTCGTAACGATAGTCGGTAACGTGATGCAGCGCCGTCAGTATGGTCATTCACTCATCCAGTCTTACACCTCCCTGCCTCTGGCAGGGAGAGATGGCAGTCTTATACCTCCCTGCCTCTGGCGGGGAGAGATGGCAGTCTTATACCTCCCTGCCTCTGGCGAGGAGAGATGGCCGTCTTACATCTCCCTGCACAGGCAGGGAGAGGTGGTAGATATCCTGCGACCTGTAATCTACAGAATCGCCGGGCCGCTTGAAGCCCCCACCACCGCATCTCGCGCTTCGCGCCTCGTGCGGTCCCCCTCCCCAGCAAGCTGGGGAGGTATGAAGTGAGAGGCTTCGTTTCAATCCGTCAGCTTACGTCGGCTTTTCCCACAAAATCACGTCACAGAATTGTAACGAAGACAAAAAAAATGTGTAACTCTGATACGGCACGGCATATGGACAAGACCCGGCCAAGGCCGTTTAGTTTCCTGTGAGCGAGAAGGACCACCCGTTGTTCAGCGATATTTCGAGCGACATCTTTGCGTTTAGTTTCGACGGCTTAAGTTCGCCGCTCATCGACCTGAAGTTTCGCACCGGCCCGCAAAAGGGCGACCATACGCTCGGTTGGGGTCTGGCATGGTACCCTGCGGATAATAAGGCCGCAATGGTGGCCAAGGACCCGGCGGCCAAGGACACGGTGTCGCTCAAAGGCGCCATGAGCGATTGGGAAGGGTTCCGCTCGACCGTCTTCTTCTGCAAGGTGCGCGGCGCGGCCACAGGCTATACCCATCTGGAAACCCAGCCCTTCACCCGCTCCTTTGCCGGTCAGGACTGGGTGTTCATGCACAATGGCAACCTCGACAAGGAAGCCATCAAGAAGCTGCACCACAACAAGTCGATCTTTCTGGAGCCGCTGGGGCGCACCGATTCAGAGCTGGCTCTGGTCTTCCTGCTGGGCAAGATCGAGGATTACGGCGCGCGCACGCTCGCGGCCATCGACCACAACGTCCTTCTGAGCTGGTTCCTGCAACTGGATGATCTGGGCTCCGCCGACATGGCCATTTCCGATGGCGTGACGGTGGCGGTCTTTTACGGCTCCAAATCGCAGTCGAGCCTCTATTACAGCCGCATCAAGCCGCCGCACGCTGCCGAAGGGTTTCAGTCGGACGCCGCCTCGTTCGCGCTGAACAATCCGCGCGACACCTTCCGCACGGCGGTGGTCTTTGCCTCATCGCCGTTTGCGTCAGGCAAGTGGACGCCAATGCAGGGCGGGCAACTGATCATCGCCCGGCGCGGCGCGGTCATCTGGACCAACAAGAAAGAAGCCCCGCCGAAATTGCCGGTGCCGCCGCAGCAGCCGGACCGCCCGTCGGCCCTGTCTTCGCCCATCCTTCAGGGCGGGCCGCTGGAGAAGATCACCGAACGCAACGCCCTGTTCGCCAGCGTACAGGCCCAGTCTCAGCAGGCCTCCATCGTCGCCAAGCTGGCCAGTATGAGCCACGTGCAGTCGAACGTGATCAATGCCCGTTCGGTCACCCACGCCCCGGACGGCAGCCCCCTCACCTACCGGCTTTATGACGTGGTGCATTCGACCGAATACACCTATGAGAAGGCCGTTGAACATTCGACCCACACCTTCCGCCTGCTGCCGGTCGAAGATCAGCTTCAGGAGGTCATCCATTCGACCCTGACCATTTCAGCCGAGGGCGAGGATGTGCGCTTTGAGGACGTGTTCGGCAATCAGAACATCCACTACTCGATTATCAAGCCGTACAAGCAACTGACCGTCTCGTGCCGCTCGCTGGTCAAGATTTTTGGGCAGGCCCCGGACGATTACGGCCCGGCCCAGCGTCAGGCGCGCTTCCCCATTTCGTGGATGCCGTGGCAGCTTCAGGTGATGGAGCCTTATCTGCTTCTGCTCGAAATGCCGGAAACGCAGATCGCCGAACTGCTGGTCTATGCGCGCGCCTTCTCGGAGCGCAATGCAGGTCACGTCATGGACACGCTGAACGACATCAACCTGACCATCTACCGCGACTATCAATACGTGCCCGGTTCGACCTCGTTTTCGACCACGCCTTTTGATGTCTATGCCAATCGTAAGGGCGTCTGTCAGGACTTCGCCAACCTGTTCATCACACTGGCGCGGCTTCTGGGCATCCCGGCGCGCTACCGCATGGGCTACATCTTCACCGGGGCCAATTACGAGAACAAGATTCAGTCCGACGCCAGCCACGCCTGGGCCGAGGTCTATATCCCCTATATCGGCTGGCGCGGCTTCGATCCGACCAATGGCTGCCTCGTGTCGCAGGACCATGTGCGGGTGGCGTGCGGGCGCAACTATCTCGATGCGACGCCAACCTCCGGCACCATCTATCGCGGCGGCGGCAAGGAGGACCTGCGGGTGCAGGTGACGATGAACGAGGTCTATCTATGAGCCGTGCCCTCACCATACCTCCCCAGCATGCTGGGGAGGGGGACCGCGCCCGAAGGGCGGGGTGGTGGGGGGCTTACGTAAGCGTACACAGGACAGAGGCGGCTGTGACCTTAAGCCCCCCTCCGTCTTTGCCGCCTTTCAGGCGGCAAATCCACCTCCCCCAGCAAGCTGGGGGCGTATGAAGGGTTTCGCATTTAATCCTTAGACGGTCTTCTTTCGAATACCGTTATAAATTGAAAGTACGCGTATTTTTTGAGTTTATCCGCTTTGGGGAGGCACCCGCGTGAGTCTGGAATCCTATAAAACCGAAGGGTTTTTCGACGAGCTGTTCGCCAGCGACGGCGTGCCGCATCCGGCCGCCGCCGGACTGGTCGAACAGTTGGACGCGCTCAGCCGGGCCGACCTGAAACGCCGTCAAAAACAGGCCGAAGACATCCTTTATCAGTCGGGCAACACCTTCAACGTCTATGGCGACAAGAAGGGCACCGAGAAGATCCTGCCGTTTGACATCATTCCGCGCCTTGTGTCGGCGGCGGACTGGGCCAAGCTGGAACGCGGCATCAATCAGCGTATCCGCGCCCTGAACCTGTTCATTCAGGACATCTATAACGATCAGAAGATTCTCAAGGACAAGGTGATCCCGGCCGAGCTGATCTTTTCATCGGCCTGCTACCTCAAGCCCTGCGAAGGCCTGTCGCCGCCCAAGGGCGTATGGACGCATATTTCCGGCACCGACTTTGTGCGCGATGGCGACGGCGAATTCTACGTGCTGGAGGACAATCTGCGCTGCCCGTCGGGCATTTCCTACGTGCTGGAAAACCGCGCCGTGCAAAAGCGCATCCTGCCCAAGGCGTTTCAGACCCTGAAGGTGCGCCCCGTCTCCAACTATGGCGACCACCTGTACAAAACGCTGAAATTCATTGCCCCCGAAGGCAAGGACGAGCCGAATATCGTCGTGCTGACGCCCGGCATCTATAACTCCGCCTATTTCGAGCACGCCTATCTGGCGCAGCAGATGGGCGTGCCCCTGTGCCAGAATTCCGACCTCGTGGTCGAAGACGACACGGTCTATATGCGCACGACTCAGGGCCTGAAACAGGTCGATGTCATCTATCGCCGCATTGATGATGAGTTCATCGACCCGCAGGTCTTCCGGAAAGATTCGCTGCTGGGCGTCCCCGGCATTATGAACGCCTATCGCAAGGGGAAGGTGGCGCTGGCCAATGCGCCGGGTACCGGTATCGCCGACGATAAGGCCGTCTATGCCTATGTGCCGAAGATCGTGAAATACTATCTGGGCGAAGACGCCATCGCCCAGAATGTGCCCACCTATATCTGTGAGGATGACAAGGAGCGCGACTACGTTCTGGCCAATCTCGACAAGCTGGTGGTCAAGGCCGTGAACCTGTCGGGCGGCTACGGTATGCTGATCGGCCCCAAGAGCACCAAGGCTGAGCAGAAAGAATTTGCTGAAAAAATCCGGGCCAAGCCGCGCGACTATATCGCCCAGCCCACCCTGTCCTTGTCGCGCGCCCCCACCCTGATCGGCAACGGCATCGAAGGCCGCCACGTCGATTTCCGCCCCTATTCGCTGTTTGGCGAAGACGTCTTCACCCTGCCCGGCGGCCTGACGCGCGTGGCGCTGAAAAAAGGCTCGCTGGTCGTCAATTCGTCGCAGGGCGGCGGGTCGAAAGATACCTGGGTGCTGGGCGAAGAGAACTATTACGGAGTGGCGGAATGATCAGCCTCTCCCCTTTATTCGGCCACCGCCGTTCAGGACCTTCCGCATGATGTTAAGCCGCGTTGCCAATTCAATCTACTGGATGTCGCGCTATCTGGAGCGCGCGGAAAACGTCGCGCGCTTCATCGACGTCAACACCCACCTGATGCTCGATCTCGGTCTGAGCGTCGAGGAGACGCAGTGGTATCCTTTGATCGCCACCTCTGGCGACGATGAGGATTTCAACAAGCGCTACGCCACCGCCGATGAGAAATCCATCGTACGCTTCCTGACGTTTGACGACAAGAATCCCAACTCCATTCTGTCCTCCATCTACCGGGCGCGCGAAAACGCCCGCACGGTGCGCGAAGTGATCCCGGTCGAGGTATGGGAAAAGATCAACGAGCTTTACCACCTGACGCAGGCCCATAGCCGCAAGCGCTCGGTCGAAGCCCTGCAAGCCTACTACACCGAGGTGCGTCAGTCGGGCACCCACTTCGCCGGCATGATGATCAACGCCATGTCTCGCGGCGACGGCTGGCACTTTGCGCGTATGGGGCAGTTGCTGGAGCGCGCTGACAAGACGGCGCGCCTTCTCGACGTGAAATACTTTCTGCTTCTGCCGCGCGGTGAGCAGGTCGATAGCCCCTATGACAATGTGCAGTGGGGCGCGGTGCTGAAATCGGTCAATGCGCTTGAAATGTACCGGCAGGAATACCACTCGATCAATTACCGCGACGTGGCGCAGTTCCTTTTGTTTTCCAAGCTGTTCCCGCGTTCGGTGCGCTTCTCGCTCGACTACGCCACCGTGTGCATGGAAGCCATCTGCGAACAGCAGCCAAACTGCGCTGCGCTCAACGACATGAAGGCCCTGCGCACGCGGCTGATGGAGGCCGATGCCACCGCCCTTATCGCGTCAGGCCTGCATGAGTTCATCGACGAATATCAACTTGGGCTGAACCGGCTGGATCAGTCCGTGTACGAAACCTTCTTCAAGGATTGAGGTACGGCACGATACACGGATCGCGCTTGCACAGTCTTCGTTAGCGGTACATAGTCCCCCAAAAACAGGGGGATACCTATGCGCGCCTTCACATCCGTCTTCGTCGCCGCTCTTCTTTTGACCACGCCCGCATGGGGCCAGCACAAGGTTCCGGCTTCCGTCGGGCCCGATCCGTCGTCTCCAGACTATCACGAGCTTCCTCTGGCCATCGGGGAAAAGGGCACCGTCTATCAACAGGTAAAGACCACCAAGACCGAGACCCGCGACGGATCAGCCAAGGTCACCAGCATGGATGCGGGCTACCGTAACGATTTCGCGCTTGGGGACGACGGCTATGTCGTGAAAAAGACCCTTACCCGAACGACCATTACCCTGCCCGACGGTCAGATCATCGACGGCAAATCGACCGCTCCAGAAGCCGTTATGATGCGTAGCCTAATCGGCAGTTTCAGTGAACTGACCTTCGTCGCCGACGACAGTCTGACCCCGGTGCGACTGCAAGACTGGCCAGCGCTGCGTGACCGGAGCAAGACCGCCGTCCTGTCTCTCATAAAGGCGTCCGGTGAAAAGACACCCACCGATTTCGAACAGACCTTTGCGAACATGTACGATAACCTGTTCGGCCGTATGAGTTCTGAACAGGCGGCCGATCTTTATCTCAAGGCTGACAGTTTCATGGCAATTGCGCACAATATCGGCCTGGAACGTAACAAGCCGGTCATGACGGAAAGCACGGTCATCGTACCGCTTGGCAATTATCCGCTAGGCATGCGTTCCACCCTGAAGCTGACTGAATGGAAACCGGAAGCCAATTCCGCACGCCTGTCTTACGATGTTGGACCAACCCCCGAAGCCTTGAAGGCCTTCCTTACCGAATTCATGCCACGCTTCCTCAAGGAGGCAGGAGCCCCTGAAAACGTGCTCAACGAGATCGAAGCATCGCTCAAAAACGATCCCAGGAGCAATTTCGATATGTCCACACACTGCGATTACGATGTTGCCATCGACACCGGGCTGGTGCGTAAAGGGAGTTGCACACAGACCAACTCTTTCCACATGATGGGAGAGAAGTTTGGTAAGGTTGAAACCTACGAATTCTCCGAAACCTTTAAAGCGCCGAACTGACACCCGTCACAGAGTTGACCCAAAGTCGGGCCATAAAGACCTTAATTCAGGGGTCTGGTTCCTGAAAACGGGAAGGGCGAACCATGATCAGGGCGGTTGTCATCGCAGCCTGCATAGCCGCAGGTCTAAGCGCGCCGGTTTGGGCCGACGCACCCGGCGCGACACCGCTTCAGGTCGAGTATTATCAGCTCCGCCTGACCCTGCCGCCGGGGGCGGCCGTGCGTCAGACGCTTACGCGCACCACCGAAAGCGAAACCAATGGCAAGGTGATCCGCACGCGGCTGGAGGCCGAATATCTCAGCCAGTTGTCGCGGCATCCGGACGGCTATCGTGTCGTCAAAACCCTAGTAAACAATGCGTTCAAGGTCGAAGGCGCAGAGGCGGACGCTGAGCGTCTGGAACTGGAAAAGGTGATGCAGGCGGCCGCTGCCATCCGCGACATCACCTATATTGCCGACGAAAGCCTGACGCCGCTGCGCCTTGAAAACTGGCCGCAACTGCGCAACCGCCTGAAGGCCGCCATGCGCCGTTCAGGCGCCATTGATGCCCGCGAAGGCGACGCCTTTGACGGCCTTTACGGTCCGATGACAGCGGAAACGGCGGCGGAACAATTCCTGCCGGAAGACGCGCTTCTGGCCATTCCGCACAATCTGGGCCTCAGCCTTAACAACCCCTACCGGCTGGATTCGCTGATCAATGGCCCGTTCGGCGGTACGATCAGCGCCCGCGAAAGCCTCACCCTGACGGCGTGGGATGAGGCCGCAGGCGAGGCCGAAGTTCTCTACGAATCTGGTCCGACGCGCGAAGCGCTGGAGGCCTATGCGCTTCGTGTCCGCCCGGCGCTGGAGCAGGCGGCGGCACGCACCGCGCGCATTCGCAAGACCGCCCCCGTCCCCATCGGCGATATCCAGATCGATATCGGAACCACCTGCCGTTACAATATCAGCCTGAAGACAGGGCTGGTCAGCCGCGCCGAATGCCAGTCGGTACGCGACATCCGTCAGGGCGACGACCGCCGGCGTCATCGCGAAAACTGGGTGCTGGGCGAAACCGTCAAATAATACCGGTCTGGCCATTACGTTAAATGGGTATGACATACGTCTTGTAAGACGGCAGGAAGCAGCCTAAACCTCTATGGGTCTGTCTGACTAAAGCCCTTTTTTGCTTAGAGTTAGTGCGCGTATTTCGGTCGCCGTGCCGCACCCTGTTCACCACCGTATGCAATCGTTCCATAACCGGGTAAGGGACGAAAGGCTTTCATCGGACCGATCACTTACTTTGACACGCGTCGCGAGACGGTATCCGGGCGATTTAGCGCCTTACGGACACGAAAATATGACCTTGGAAGCGTTTCCAGACGATACGCGCACGGCCCCCCGCAGCGGTACCTATGAAGAGGGCCTGTCGGGCACCAATCTCGAACGCGCGGGCGACCACAATCAGCGCGTGACGCTTCAGGCCATCCGCGCCCGCGGGCCCATCACGCGGGCCGATCTGGCCGATATCACCAGCCTGACGGCCCCGGCCATCGCCAATATTACGCGGCGCCTACTCAATGACGGCCTGATCCTTAAGGCCGGGCGTCTGACGGGCGGACGCGGTCAGCCCGCCACACAACTGGTGGTCAACCCGGACGGGGCCTTTTCGATTGGGCTCAACATTGATCGCGACCACATTACCGTCGTCGCCCTGGATTTCGTGGGTCAGGTGCGTTTTCGCATCAGCCGCGAAGTCCATTTCGCCATGCCTGACGACGTGCGCGCCTTCGTGGCCGAAACACTAAACACCCTGAGCCGCAAACGCCTGATCGACTTTGATCGTCTGATCGGCATGGGCATCGGGATGCCGGACGATCTGGGGCGGGTGCCCCTGCCCAATCGTCCGGACGCCTATGGGGTGTGGTCTGAAATCGACGTACCGGCCCTCTTTTCTGACCTGATCGACGCCCCGGCGGTCGTGGAAAACGATGCCGCTGCGGCGGCCATTGGCGAGATGCAGTTCGGCCACGGCCTGCAATCGCGCTCCTTCATCTATACACTGATTTCCGCCGGTCTGGGCGGCGGTATGGTCATCAATGGCCACTATTTCCGCGGCGCGGATGGGCGGTCAGGCGAAATCGGCTTCCTGCCCATCCCCGGCGAAGCAGAGACAGAACGGACGCTTCAAGACGCGGTGTCTCTCTACGCCCTCTATGCCCGTCTGACCGCGCACGGCTTCGCAGCCAGCGTCCCTGCCGATCTCGAAGACCTGTCACCGCAGGCGCAAAGCGTGGTGGATGCGTGGCTGGATGAAGCCGCGCAGCACCTCTACATGCCGTTTCTGACGCTCAACTGCGCCCTGAACCCGGAAGCGCACTACATTGGCGGACGGATGCCGGCCGCCATTATCGACGGTCTGTGCGACCGGCTGAACGCGCTCTATGCGCGCCTGTCCGACCGCCGCCTGCCGCCCATAGCGCCTGTGCGCCGCGCCGCTTTGGCCATCGACGCCTGTGCCTGCGGAGCGGGCATCCTGCCATTCAATGAGCGCTTCCTGCCGATCCGGGAAGCGCTCATGAAGTCGGCTTAATAATACCCAAGGTCATTTCCAATGACCCTAGGTATTACTGCAGAATCACAAAATTGACGTAGAAGGGCTCAAGCGACTCCCCAGAAGCGTTGCGCAGTTCGATGGTGTCAAACTGCCCATCCTTTACCTTGAGGTCCTTCAGCGGCACGTCATAGCGCACCCATTTGCCTTTCAGCCCTTTCAGCATCACCTGACTCTCATAGGCCTTATCGCCCAGTCGCAGACGCAGCGAAACCTCCTGCTTGCCCTTAGGACCACCATGCACCAGAAGCGTAAGGGTCTTGAAATCCGGGCCGTTCAGCTTCTGCCAGGTCTGAAAGGTGAAAACGTTCCAGGCGGCCATGGTGATTTCCACCGGCTTCTGATCTTCAAGTGGCACAGCCGGCGTCTGCTTGGCCCAACCGCCAATCCACCAGCCTTCCTTTATCCCATCGGCATAGGCGAGCATGGGGCCTTTCTGGGCGCGCGCCACACCGGCGGCCATTAGGGTCAGCCCAGTCGCCAGTCCTCTGGCCAAAAAGCCTTTGCGTGTCAGTTCTTTCATGGTGTCCTCCTCGATACGCCGGGTGTTCCGGTCTGGTATGAGCGCCTTTCGCAAGGCGCTTTAAATGAGAGCAAAATTTCGGTTCAATTTGACCGAAAACCGCTCCGGGTACGCATACTGAAATCGATTTAAGGCCTGTCAAGCCACCCGCACACAGGCCCGCGCACATGCGTCGCCACCTGTGGCCCGGCTGCCATAAGGCGCAGACTGTGGGCGTCGGCCCCATAGACCGGCCAGTCGGCGCCGGGGTTGCCGTCGCGGGCAAAGCGGACCCAACGCGCGCCCAGATCGGGCCAGCCCGGCCCCTCCCCCGGCGGCGGGCGGTTGAAGACAAAGGTCAGTTCGGAGCCATGGTGCACCGGCTGATCCGCCGGGCGATTGACCTCAAGCTGATAGAGCCACACCTGCCCGCCCTTCGCCGTGCGTTGCCGCGCCAGCCAGTCGGCCGGACAGCGGAAGCTGAGGTCGGTAGCCAGCGTCAGATCGGGCGGCCCCAGAACCGGGTCCGTTTGGCGATAATATCGGGCTGCGGCTCTGGCACGCGGGCCAAAGGCGGCTTTCAGTTGGCTTTTCAGGTCGCCATGCAGGCCCAGTTCGCGCGCCGATACCCCGATGATCACCGGAATATCCGCCCCTTCACCGGCGCGGAACACCGCTTGCGGGGCGCGCGGCAAAACCTTGCCGTCCACGGTCGGCTGAAGCCAGATAAAGCTGTCGTCGTCGATAGGCGCATCCAGCCGGTCGGCCGCCGCCTGCACGGCGCGGGCATCGGCCCGGCGCAGATCGGCCAGCGCTGCCGCGCTGTCGGGCTTTGCACCGCTGAAACCCCTTGCCAAAGTGGTCCCCAGCGCTTCGTTCTGCGTCAGGGTGCGCGCCGGCAGACCAAATTGCGGCGTGCCCGATTGCAGAATCGCCTTGTGAAACAGCCCCTTCGCAGCGGGTGCCGCCAGCAGCAGCCCGACATCCTGCGCGCCGGCGCTGTGCCCGAACAGGGTGACATTGTGAGGATCGCCGCCAAAGGCCGCAATATGGTCGCGCACCCATCTCAGGGCGGCGATCTGATCCATCAGGGCGTAGTTGCCCGACGCCCCGCCCTGTTCGGCACTGAGGGCCGGATGCGACAGGAAGCCAAACACCCCCAGACGATACTGGATCGACACCAGCACCACACCCTGCGACGGCAGGGCCGAATGGATCGTGCCTGCGCCATCCCCGGCGCGATTGGCCCCGCCATGAATAAAGACCATGACCGGCAGGGGCTTGACCGGGCTCAGCTCCGGCGTGGCAACTTCCAGATAGAGGCAGTCTTCCGAAGCGCTCTGCGCGGCCTTTTCGTTCCAGCCATAGGAGACCTGTGCGCAGGCAGGCGCGCTCTCGGTGGCGTCACGCACACCGGCCCACGCTTGCGGCGGACGCGGCGCGGTCCAGCGCGCTTCGGCGACGGGCGGCGCGGCAAAGGGGATGGCCTTGAAGCGGCTGATACCCTCCTGCGTTTGCCCGCGCAGATCGCCTTGCGGCAGGTGGACAATCGGGGCGTCCTGCGCCTGAACGGGCGTCGCCAGTAACAGGCCCAAGGCGAACATTATCCGTTTCATGTCCGCCTCGCCCGCTTAGCTTTGTTTCCACAGATAGGCGGCACCGCGCACGCCCGACGAATCGCCCCAGCGCGCCGGCGCCAGTTTGGCGTCCCAGCCGTCGGAAAAGACATAGGGCCGGATCAGGCTCGGCAGAGCGTCATAGATTTCCGGCACATTGGACAGGCCTCCGCCGAAAACGAAGACGTCCGGATCAAGAATATTGACGATGGCCGCCATACCGCGCCCCAGTCGCGACAACAGGGCCTCAAAAGCAGCCTTGGCTTCGGCATCGCCGTTGCGCATGGCGGTGATGATCTCTTCGCCCTTCAGGTCGCGGCCCGTCGTATGCTGAAAATCGCGCGCAAAGCCCGTGCCTGAGACCCAGGTTTCAAGGCAGCCGTGCTGACCGCACCAGCACTTGGGACCGGGATATTCGGCGGGCTGCGGCCACGGCAGGGGCATGTGGCCCCATTCGCCGGCAATGCCATTGGCCCCGTTGACCAGTTGTCCGTTGACCACCACACCCCCACCGCAGCCCGTACCGACGATGATGGCAAAGACGCTGGACGCCCCGGCGGCGGCCCCGTCAATCGCTTCGGACAGGGCGAGGCAGTTGGCATCATTGGCCAGACGCACCGGGCGGCCCAGAGTGACCTCAAGGTCTTCGCGGAAGGTGCGGCCGTTCAGATAAAGAGAATTGGAATTGCGCATCAGGCCGCTACGCGGCGATACGGAACCGGGCGAGCCAATGCCGATGCTGGCGGGCGCATTGGCCAGATCGGGATGGGTCTGACGGGCTTCGGCTTCGACCCGCGCGATCAGGTTTTTGACCAAACGCAGGGCCGCGTCATAATCGCCGGGATTGGGCTCACGCCAGCGGGCCAGAACGTCTCCGCGGTCGGACAAGGCCGCTGCCTCGATCTTGGTGCCGCCAAAATCCACGCCAATATATAGCATACGCCCGTCTCCCGGAGTGTCTCAGCCGGGGTCTTTTATGGTTGAAGAAACCGGACGGTTCACCCCCGTGACGAACCGCCCGGCAGCAGGGTTAGTGCCCGCTCGACACGCCTTCTTCGATGGCGTGCGTCGGTGCCTTGGGCGCGACGAAAGCGAACCAAAGCACGTAAACGTAGCAAAGCAGCGGCGCGATGAAGCCGAGGTTACGGCTTCCAGTAGCATCCGTGATCGCACCGAAGATTGGCGGCAAGGCCGCACCACCGACAATTGCCAAAACCAGCAGGCCGGACGTGGCCGAGGTCGGCGCGGTCGAACGTTCCAAGGTCAGGGTGAAAATGGTCGGGAACATGATGGAATTGAACAAACCAACCAGCAATGCCGCAAAGCCCGGAATGACGCCCGTTGTCAGAGGCAGATCAACCCCCAGAAGATTGATCGTCGAATTGAGGTTCGTGGGAACCAGGCCATTTGAGAAAATCACAACCAGACACATCGCCATGGCGCCAACAGCGAAGATACCGAGCAGGATATAGCCTTTGACAAACTTCAGCATGGCCGAGCCTGCGAAGCGACCGATCATGGCAAACAGCATGTAGAAGGTGATGAGCTTACCCGCTTCCTGAGCCCCCAGCGCAAAGATGTTCTTCTGTTCAAGGAACAACAACAGGTTAAGCGAGATAGCCACTTCGGCACCGACGTAGAGGAAAATACCGATCGCACCGAGATTCGCCCACTTCGAAGTCAGGGCGGTGAACGGAGACACAAGCGTTCCCATCTTCGGTGCAGCGTCAACGATCTTCTGACGGATCAGCCAGATCATTCCGATGAAAATGGCCAGAGAAACGGCGATCAGCAGGTAGACGTTTGACACAAAGGAAAGGGTTTCGAGACGCAGAGGCTCGGTAACAACGACGTTTTCCTTGAAAATCTCACCGCCAAGCAAAAACTGAGCGCCGAAGTACATACCCGCCGCGGCCCCCAGAGAGTTAAACGCCTGAGACAGGTTAAGGCGGAAAGCCGAGTCCTTTGCCGCCCCCAGTGAGGCAATCAGAGGGTTCGCGGCCACCTGAAGCAGAGTTACACCCGATGCCATGGTGAACAGCGCCACCAGAAAGACGGGATAGGTCTGAATCTTGGCCGCCAGAATAGCGATGAGGCAACCGGCAACAATGCCGCCGAGGCCAAGAATGACGGATTTGGCATAGCCGAATTTCGACAGAAACGCTGCCGATGGGAAAGACATGACGCCGTAAGCAATAAAGAAGGCCGAACCCGTCAGGTTGGCTTCGACGTTATTGAGCGTGAAGACCGTCTTCATGGCCTTCAGAAGCGGGTCGAGCAGATTGGTGACGAAAGCCCAGATAAAAAAGAGCGCGGTCACATAGACGACGGCAAGTACTAGACCGCTGCCGCCTTTGGCGGTGCTGGATGATTCAGACATATACCCCTACCTGTAGGTTGCGAGTGACTTTTCACAGACGTTTTTTAGGCCCGCACCGATTAAATAAATCAAATATCAAAAATCCAGCAAATCCGGACTTTTGCAATCGAAAAATTTAACGGCGGCGATCAAACTGCCATTTACCAACAATTTCTTTCATTTGCACGTCAAATTGTCAGACAAGATAACGGCATTATTATCCACAGTTTTGACAGCGATGTCATTACTACGCAATCAGGCAAAAGCGCCAGACGCTTCTGCGCTCAGGCGTATTTTTGGCTCACACTTCGGCCGCTGAGGCGGGCGCAGACGCACAATGCTGCGCAATAAAATCCGCATGGGCGGGCAGTTGCCGCACCACCTGCGCGATGGCGTCGCGCCGCTGCGCCATCAGGGCGCGCACGCCCTCCAGCGGCAACCGCCGGGCCAGCGGGTCAGCAAAGCGCGACCGTAGCCCCTGCCCGTTCATCACGGCGATCCAGCTCGGTTCGGCAAAATGGTCCCAGTCGTAGCTGACCACGTCGCCGCGCGCGCTGAACAGCTCGATCTTGTGCGCCAGCGTGTCGGGAATCGGCATGTCGGCGCAATACCGCCACAGCGGCTCGGACCGCGTATTGAGCTTATAATGGAGGATGATGAAGTCGCGCACCCGCTCGTAGGACAGGCCCATCTGATGATTATATTCGCGCCGCAACACCGCTTCGGCCTGACGCGAGGGGAACAGTTCCAGAAACTGTGCGATGCCGCTCTGGATCAGGTTGATCGAGGTCGATTCCAGCGGCTCCAAGAAGCCGGACGACAGGCCCACGGCGACGCAGTTCTTCGTCCACGGCTGCGGACGGCGACCCGTAGTGAAGCGGATCAGCATGGGGTCTTTCAAAGCCGGCCCCTCAAGATGGCGCAGCAGCACGTCGCGCGCCGTTTCTTCATCCATGAAGGCCGAGGCGAAGACGTGGCCATTGCCGGTGCGGTGCTGCAAGGGAATGCGCCATTGCCAGCCCGCCGCATGGGCCGTCGAGGTCGTATAGGGCGTAATGCCTGCCCCGGCATGACGCGCGGTCGGCACGGCCCAGGCGCGATCCGCCGGCAGCCAGTGGGACCAGTCCTCAAACCCTGCCTTCAGCGCCCCCTCGATCAGCAGTCCGCGAAAGCCGGTGCAGTCGATGAAAAAGTCCGCCGCCTCGCTCGTGCCGTTGTCGAGCCTCAGCCCCGCGATGAAGCCGTCTGCCGGGCGCACCTGCACGGCGTCGATTTTGGCATTGATCCGCTGCACGCCCTGCGCCTCGCAATGGCGGCGTAAAAAGCGCGCGAAAAGCCCGGCATCGAAATGATAGGCATAGGCGTAGTCGTGCATGGGTGAACGCGGGTCGGGATTGGGCGGAAAGAACTTTCCCGCCTTCGCCAGCGCCGCCGGTAAGGACCAGGCCTCCAGCGGTGTTTCGTCACCGGCTTCATGCAACAACCGCCACAACTGATAGGGGCGCACGGCCTCATGTACCGCGCCGAAATCGCCGAAGCCGTGGAAATAGCGGCTGTCGGGCGCGCCCCATCCGGCGAATTCGATACCCAGCTTGAAGCTGGCCTCGGTCGCCCGGATGAAATCGAGTTCGTTGACCCCCACGTGCTCCAGGAATTTGCGGATCGGCGGAATGGTCGCTTCACCCACCCCCACCGTGCCGATGTCTTCGGATTCGATCAGCACCAACTCGACGGTGCGGCCCAGCCCCTTGCGCAGCGCCGCCGCACACATCCAGCCCGCCGTGCCGCCCCCGGCGATGATAATACGGCGAATGGCGTCGCTCATCCTGTCTGCCTCGTTGATTTTTGGTACCCTCATTAAAAAGGCTCCCCCGCCGAGCGGGAGAGCCTACAGATTTAACAGTTGGTCTATCTTAGAAGCTGGCGCGCAGGATCAGGGCCACGCGGCGGTCGGTCTTGGTCGCCGAATAGTACTGCGTCTCCAGCGGCTTGGCCACGTCGGACGACACGCGCGTATAGGCGATGTCGCGGCCGATATTGGTCGCCTGAAGCCCAACCTTGACCTTGGGCGTCAGGCTGTAGAAGACCGAGCCGTCCCATTGGCCGTAATCGCCTGCCCACATCGGACGGTTCACATTGGCCGCCGAGGTGGTGTAGAGGTATTCGGAGCGCCAGTTATAGGCCATGCGCGCCGAGATACCGTACTTTTCATACAGCAGGGCAAAGTTATAGCTGTCCGGTGACATGCCCTCCAGCGGCAGGCCGCTGATGCTGGCATTGGTTACCTGATTGCCGTCGGTGACGCTGGCCACCGGGTTGCGGCCACCCGACGAGTCGATCCTGGTGTAGTTGGCCTGAATACCGAAACCCGACCAGAAGCCCGGCAGGAAGTCATAGAACTGGTTATAGGCGATTTCGAAGCCCGACACCTCGCCCTTTTCCGAGCCATTGACGTAGCGGTTGACGTTAAACGTCATGCTGGCGCCGTTATTGGTATAGGTTTCCGGCGTGCTCTGCACATAGATGTAGTTGCTCAGATCCTTTTTGAACAAGGCCAGAGTCAGGCTGCTGGTCGGGGCGAAATACCACTCCGCCGTCAGGTCGTACTGATTGGCCTCGACCGGCTTCAGGAACGGATTGCCGCCCTGCCCCGTCGGGTTAAGCGTGAAATCGCCCGTGGACTGACCCGTCGAAAGCGTGGTGTAGCCGCTCAGCCACGACATGTCCGGACGCACAATGGCCTTCGACGCCGCAAAGCGAAACTGAAGCTCCGGCGAGTACTTGAAGCGCAGGTTCAGGCTGGGCATCACGTCGGTATATTCATTGGTGCCGCCGAAGGCGACGCCGCTCAGGGCCGTGGCCTTGAAGCGACGGGCGTTTTCAAAGGCCGCACAGCGTTCCGCCGTCACGGCTCCCGACGGCAGGCAGGCCGGACCGAAATTGGCGTCGGCGGCCGAAACCACTGCCCCTGCCGTTTCGACCTCGGTCTTCACGACGCGCACGCCGATATTGCCGTCCCAGCTCTGGCCAAAGCCGCTGAGGTCGCCGCCCATACGCAGCAGGCCATAGGCCGCCGTCGTCTTTTCGCTCTGATTATTGATGCCTTCCGGCCCGATGGCATCAAGGCTGATCGGCGCCCAGCCCCAGCCAGCGTTCTGAACCGCATGCAGTTCGTTATACATGCCCTGCGGCGACTTCACGAGGTCAGCCGAGGGGAACCAGATATTGCCGGGGACGGGAGTCTGACCGCCCATGAAGCCGTCAAACGTCACCAGCTCCGACAGGCCGGGCAGGCGCGGATTGGCCGGGACCGAACCGAAGCCACCGGTCTGATCCAGATAGACCGCGCCCGTGCCGCCGCCTGAGCCCCAGTACTGGTGGCTGAGATAGCCCCAGTTCCAGGTCGATTGCCGGGTCTGATAGTCACGATCGGTGGCACGCGCCCCGAACTTGAAGCTTTTCAGCCAGCCATTGTCGTCGAACTCATACTGACCATCGATGCGCGCCGAATATTGCTTGGCCTCATTCTTTTCGACGTGGTCCATAGCCGCTGCCCAATAATAGTTAGACTTGTTGGCCGTGTCTGAGGTCAGCATGCGGATCGTCGGAAGCTCACCATTCATGTCGATCGAAACGACGGTCTTGTCCGAAGACGCACAGGCGTCCGTCGTGACGCGCTTGGCGCAATACTGAATGAAGGCCGTGTTCGACAGGATGTCGGCGGTGGACTTCACATATTGCAGGTCGCCGGTGAGGGTCAGCTTGTCATTGACGTACCAGCGGGCATTGAGGCTGACGTCTTCGGTTTCCTTGACGTCGTCGCCATAGCGGGTGTTGGCGGTGATGCCCGCGCCATAGACGGTCCCCGAAATGAATTCGCCCTGGCTGTTGTATTTATAGGTCGCCATCGACTGCGCCGAAGTCAGTTCACCGGTGTCGTTATAGAAGCCGGTATTGTATTCGACATTCTTGGGTGTTGCCTTGGACTTGAAGGCCTGAAGGCTGAACTCCAGCGCGTCGTTGGGACGCCATTGCAGGGCGATGGCCCCGGCCTGACGGTTCTGCTCCCAGTCGATGATGCGCCAGCCCAGCGAATTGGGGATGTAGCGCGCCGAGGCACCACTGCCGACCTGATTATAGCGGTCAACGCCGATGACGTGGGTTTCGTTGCCGGAGTCGGCATTGGAATAGTTGATCAGCAGGCCGACCTCGCCGATTGAGGTCTTCCAGCGGTCAGAATACAGGACGCTGATCGAATTCTGGCGCTTCTCCTGCAAGTCGCCATAGGTCGAATCGAAGGTGCCGGCCAGCACGCGGCCGCGCGAGTCGAAGGGCTGGCGCGTGCGCAGATTGACCGTGCCGCCAATGCCGCCTTCGATCATATCCGCCGACGGGTTCTTGTACACATCGACCCCGGCCAGCAGGTCCGCCGACACGTCTTCAAAGCTTAAGGAGCGGCCATTGGCGGCCGAGAAGATGTCGCGGCCATTGGTTTCAGAGCGCACCCAGGTCAGGCCGCGGATCACCACGCCGCCGCCTTCGGCGGTCATGCGGATGGGGTCACGCGCCGCCGAGGTGCGCTGGATCTGGATACCGGAGATGCGTTGAAGCGCTTCGGCCACCGAACGGTCCGGCAGGGCGCCGATATCAACGGCAGTCACCGAGTCCACCACGACTTCGGCGTCTTTTTTCAGCTTCTGGGCAGTCTTGATCTGGGCGCGCTGACCGGTGACGATGACTTCGGTCACATCGGCCTCACCCGTAATCGTCTGGGCGACGGCGGGCAGGGCAAAGCCCATCACGGCAACGCCCAGCGCCATCACCGAGACGCCCGCCGACAGGCGCGCGAATTTCGATTGTTTCATAACTGTCTCCCTCATGTCCCGCCGGGGCCCCTCCTTGAGCCGCAGGCGTTTGGCACCATGCCGGGGATGGCAAACCGCGCACCCCGTGCGTCCGGTCAGGTTGGCGTCACTGGCCTTATTGAGCCTCTCATCGCACCCCGTGACGGTTCTTTGCGGTCAACACGGCGACTATGGCTGGCTTTTGCGTTTCCCTGCCTGAGCACAGGTCTGGATTATGGTTGAGGCCACCCGAAAGGGTGCGCCTCGACGGCCCAGACTCTGATGATAGCGTTATCATAAATCATATGATTGCCTAATATTATATGACAAGAAAACGCGGTAATGTGCTCACCATTGCATAATCGCCACAGTTGCAGAACGTAACGTCGTTTTTCATTCCTGACTTTAAAGAACAAATTTTTCTCAATAACCGGACTATATGAGTCGGATTCAATATATTGATTTATAGAATTTTTATTTTTATGACTCGATTTATGCCGCCGCAGAACCTCCGCACAACCTTTGCGTATTTTCTCTTATGAAATACGAAACGACCCGCCCAATGCCCCCGGAAAGGGTTACTTGGCTGATTTTATGTCTGAGTTATTTATGTTTTCGTTTCCACCCTAAGGGCGTAAGGCGTTTTCACAGTCACACGGCGCAAAAGAGTGAGCGGCACAGACATCGAGAGCCGTCTCAGAGGTCAACCGGCGCAAGCCGTCTGACCTCTGTGTCAAACCACGGCAGTTTGTTACTCAAAATGTGACTTGACCCAGGGGACAGAACACGACTTTGGTCTGCACGAACCCAAGACGCGCGGTTCGGGGGAACAAGAGCCCACCCAGAGCCGTCCCAATGCCACACGACACGCGCGGATGTTAAAGCCTTCTGACCGAAATAATACACCTTTCGGATACACATAAGGCGTTACAAAAGACGACAGCCTTAAGGCGGCGCATCTGAGCCGGCGAAGGCCTGACGTCCCTGTTCCAAGAAGAGTTGGTCCTTTGAAAATACTTCGTCGCCGCCGCACCAAACTGGTCGCCACCCTCGGCCCCGCCTCGTCCAATGCCGACATGCTGGCTCAACTGTTTCAGGCCGGAGCCGACGTCTTCCGCCTCAACTTCTCGCACGGCAGCCACGAAGACCACGGCCGCAATATCGACCTGATCCGTGATCTGGAGGCCAAGACCGGTCGTCCGATCGGCATTCTGGCCGATGTGCAGGGGCCAAAGCTGCGGGTCGGTCGTTTCATGGGCGGTGCCATCGTACTGACGCCGGGTCAGACCTTCCGCCTCGACCTCAACCCCACCCCCGGCGACCTGACGCGCGCCAACCTGCCGCATCCGGAAATCATCGGGGCGGCGCAGATCGGTTCGCACCTGCTGCTCGACGACGGCAAGCTGAAGCTGCGCGTCACCCATGTGCGCGAAGACCATCTGGAAACCGTGGTCGTTACCGGTGGCCGCCTGTCGGATCGTAAGGGCGTCAACGTGCCTGACGTGGTCCTGCCGATCCCGGCCCTGACCGAAAAAGACCGCGCCGATATGGAATTCGCCCTGCAACGCGGTGTCGAATATATCGGCCTCAGCTTCGTACAACGGCCGGAAGACGTGATCGAGGCCAAGGCCATTATCAATGGTCGCGCCTGGGTGCTCTCCAAGCTGGAAAAGCCGCAGGCGTTGGATAATCTCGAAGAAATCCTCGCCCTCAGTGACGCCGTCATGGTGGCGCGCGGCGACCTCGGCGTCGAACTGCCGCCCGAAGAGGTGCCTTTGGCTCAAAAGCGCATCATCAAGGCTGCCCGCGCGCTGGGCAAGCCGGTGATCGTCGCCACCCAGATGCTGGAATCCATGATCTCGGCCCCCACCCCCACCCGCGCCGAGGCCTCCGACGTGGCCACGGCCGTCTATGACGGGGCCGATGCCGTCATGCTGTCGGCGGAAACCGCGGCGGGTCAGTATCCGGTCGAAGCCGTGACCATCATGGACCGCATCGTCGGCCGCGTCGAAAAAGACGGCGACTGGCGGATGCAGACCGATCGCCGCCGTCCGGAAACGGAAAAGACCGTGTCGGGGGCCATCGCCGCCGCTGCGCGTCAGGTGGCGCAAACCATCGACGCTTCGGCCATCGTCGCCCTGACCAACTCGTCAAACACGGCGCTGCGTGTGGCGCGTGAGCGTCCGACGGCACCGATTCTGGGCCTGACGCCCAATCTGGAAACCGCGCGTCGCCTCGCCCTGACCTGGGGCGTGCACGCCAAGACTGCGCCGGTGACGCACTCCATGTCGGAAACCGTGCAGGTGGCCAATCAGATCGCCCGCACCGAAGGCATTTCAGAACCCGGTCAGGACATCGTCATCGTCGCCGGCATGCCGTTTGGCAAGTCGGGATCGACCAACGCCTTGCGTGTCGCCAAGGTGAGCCGCACGGCCATGACCGAACCGGAATTCGAAGGCTGATCTAAAATCAATGACTGACTCACCGACGCTGAACGATGTAATGAGCGCTTATTCCGCAGATGCGGTTGAGTACGCTCAAGAGCGCTTTGGCGTAGACCTTGACTTCTCAGCAGATAGCGTGGCCAGATTGGAAAATCTATTGGTCACGCTTCATAAATCCCTCCCTAAGGGCCGCATTCAAAAGCTCTTTAAGAAATCCCCTACCGACGAAGAAATCAGATTGATGAGCAAGGTTCTCGGCGCTTATCTCGGTGAAGTTATTCGTCGAAATAAGGGTGGTGAATGGGCTTCAAACGAACAGTTTGACGCGCTGGGGCTTTATTTTGGTGATGACAAATGGGTATTCCCCGTTGCCAAGGTTCACAAGCGATTGATGAATGGCGAGGAAGACAACGTCTTTTCCTTTTACCAAATAGCGATGAACGATTTTTAGGCGCGAATTATTTCAGATCCGCCTTGAATGTCATCGGCAGAAGCTCCGACAGGGTCAGGGTCTGCGTAATGCCGCCTTCGTCGCACAGATGGATTTGCGCCGAGCCATCGGAAAACTCAGCCAGCTTCTGACGGCAGCCGCCGCAGGGCGGACAGGCGGCTTTTTTGGGGGCGAAGATGGCGATTTCGGCCACCTCTTTCGCGCCGCCCATGATCATCTGGGCCAGGGCCGAGGTTTCGGCGCACCAGCCCTGCGGAAAGGCGAGGTTTTCGACATTGGTGCCGCTGAAGATACGCCCGTCCGGCGTGCGAATAGCCGCACCGACAGGAAAACCGGAATAGGGGGAATGGCTGAAGGCCGCGGCGGCTTTCGCCGCTTCAAACAGATCGTGAGACAAGTCTGGCTCCGTTTATGGGCGTAGAGCTTGCCGCATTGCCGGAGTAAGCGCCAGTAAAATCTGCTCCCGGTGTTGCTCCACCTCCACGCACTTCGCGGGCTCGGCCAGAGCGTAATCAGTAATTCATGCGCAGCGTCACGCCGACCATGCGCGGTTCACCGGCGATAAAGGTGGCGATACCGAGGTTGTCGCCCGTATTGCCCGCATCCTTGATATAGGCTTCGTCGGTGACGTTATCGGCGAAGACTTCGACCGACCACGGGGCGTTCAGCGGCGCGTAGCCGAGACGCAGGTTCAGGAGGCCATAGGCGTCCTGCTTCTCATCCTGCTTCGTGTCGGCCACCGGGCGCAGGCCCGCCACCGCCGGCTGATACTTCGGCAGGTCGTTATTGTCGTCAAAGACGCCGTCCGATTGCCAGGTATAGGTCGGGGTGAACCAGAAGCGGGCGTTCTGCGTGCTGAACTTGAAGCGGCCGCCCAGCGACAGGCTGTGGTCGGGATTCAGGCGGAAGCGGTTGCCTTCATACAGACCGTTGCCGAAACGGGCGTGGCTGTAGGCATAGGTGACAAACAGGTCGGCCCCCGGCGTCAGGCGATAATAGGCCTGAGTCTCCAGACCATAGGCGTCGGCTTCCCCGGCGCTGACCGTGATCAGGCCGCCGCTTTGTGTCGCCACCTGCGTCTGAAAGTTCTTGTACCTATAGCCATAGACCGCGGTATCCCAGCTCAGGCGACCGTCCAGCAGGCGCGTCTTCAGGCCCAGTTCGAGGCTATCGACGGTTTCGGCGTCGGCATAGGTGAATTTCGGCGCGGCCAGCGGCGTGCTGCCCGAATCGCCGCTAAGCACCTTGGGCTGACGGCCGCGCGCCAGCGAAGCATAGGCGTTGACCGTATCGCTGAAGGCATAGCGGGCCACCAGACGGTAGGTGACACCATCATCCGAGAAGCTCTGATCGACGCGGTTGCCATTGCCCGGCGTCGGCTGCTTGAAGATACCGACCGGCGGCATACCGGCGACGACGGCCTGAGTGACGACGGGCGTTACCTGCGCCGTCCAGGCATTGATCTGCGCCTGCGACGGCGCGGTGCCAGTCGCGGTGACGTATTGCGTGACCAGTTGTGTCACCTGCGCCTGCACATTGGCGGTGATCACCGGCGTCAGGCTGGAGGCCGCCGCCAGAGCCGAGGGGTTTTCCACAGAGGCGGCATAGCCCGACACCTTGTCGTCCTGCGTATAGCGCACGCCCGCGCTCAGTTCGAGCTTGGGCGTGGCGCGCCAGGTGAGGTCCGCATAGGCGTCCACCGACTCGGTCTTGCCGAAATTCGTCGAAGATTCGCGGTGATTGGTCAGCACATAGGGCGACAACACGCCGAAAACGGCAGTGGCGGTCGCGTCCAGCACCGCGGGCGATTGCGGCGTCGGGCGCGCCAGAGCATTCGCGAGGAACAGACCGGCCAGCCGCTCATTGATCTGCATCGGCACGGCGGTCGAGGCCTCTTCCTTGAAGTAGCTCAAGCCCGCAAACCACGACACCGCCCCGCCCGCATCGTAGTTGAGGCGCAGTTCCTGCGACCACTGCTTGCCCTTAGCGTCTTCGGCGATGGCCAGCAGCGGCAGCGACATGCCGTCGGCGTCAAACACTTCCGAAGCCGAGAAGCGGCGATAGGCGCTGATCGACGACAGACGATAGGCCTCTGACAGACGCCATTCGCCCAGAAGCGTGGTGCCGGTCACGGTGCGCTCCAGCCCCAGATCGCGGTTCTTGAACCCCGCGCCATTGGCCAGAGCCGCACCGGAGGTCGGCGACAGGTCGCCGATCACGGCCCCCGTCTTCGGGTCGATCGGGGTAAAGGTGCCGGACTTGAAGCCCGTGCCCGGCGTCGAATCCTTTTGATAGTTGCTGATCAGGTCGAAACGCAGGGCATCGCTCGGACGCCAGGCGGCGGTAAGGCGCAGGGCATCGCTGCCCAGACCGTTGAAGTCCTCGCCGCCCAGAAGGTTTTCGGTATAGCCGTCGCGGTGCTTGGCACGGCCCGACAGGCGCACGGCCAGCGTGTCGCTGAGCGGCACGTTCACCATGGCATCGACCATACGGTAATTATAGTCACCGACGCTGATCGCCGCCTTGCCATCCAGCACGGGTTTGGCCTTGGCCTGAATGATATTAACGGCCCCGATCAGAGCGCCGCGCCCGAACAGGGTCGATTGCGGGCCCTTGGCCACTTCGACGCGGTCGAGATCGAACAGCTCGACATAGGCGCCGCGCGAGCGCGAGATCGACACACCGTCCTGAAACACCGAAACACGCGCTTCGCCGGTCGCCGCGCCCGAATCGGAGGTGATGCCGCGCATCACGAAGCCGGGGTTGTTCGGCGATTGATCCTGCACCTCAAAGCCCGGCACGAACAGCGACAGCTCGGCGAAGTCGGTGACACCGACATCGGTCAGGAAGGACGCACTGAGGCCCGTCACCGCCGCCGGGACGTTGAGCAGCTTCTGTTCACGCTTTTGCAGCGTCACTACGATTTCCGGCACACCGGCCTCATCCGACCCGGTGACGGTCTGGGTTTGAGCCAGAGCCGGTGCTGCCAGCATCAGGGCGACAACGGAAACGGAGGCAAGGCGCAGGACGGACATGGACGGCTTCCTTTGGCAGGAGGATGAGACAGAACATCCATCGCTTAACCAAGGCTTATGACAGTAGGGTTGCAGCCGTCACAATTACGCCCACATCCTGCAGATTGCTGCGCCCTGTCACGCAAAAGCGACAATTCCGGGCGAAACTGTGAACCTGTGCGTCAACGAGTCGTATTAGATGTTGTCGTTATTTTTTCGCGTCCCCCTCTTGTCAGCCGAAACCGTAACTCTTATAGTTACGCTTATCGCAGATCATTCTCTTAAAGGAGCCCGCCATGCGTCACGTCTTCAAATCGACCCTTATCGCCGCCGCCCTGTTCGCCGGCTCGCTGACCCCGGCCTTCGCCGCCCCGGAAACCTACGCCCTCGAAGCGACCCACACCGAAGTCGTCTTCTCATGGACGCACTTTGGCTTCTCGAAGCCGACCGCCAAGTTCATGAACGCCGTCGGCACGCTGGTGCTGGACGAAGCCGCTCCGGCCAATTCGTCGGTCGAAGTCAGCTTCGCCATCGACGGCCTGAACACCGGCGTCGCCGCGCTGGACGGTCACCTGAAGTCGAAGGACTTCTTTGACGCCGCCACCTACCCGACCGCGACCTTCAAATCGACCAAGGTCGATGTGACCGGTAAGGACACGGCCAATGTCACCGGCAACCTGACCATCCACGGCGTCACCAAGCCGGTCACCCTGGCCGTCAAGCTGAACAAGATCGGCGCCAATATGAAGGGCGTGAAGACCGCAGGCTTCAGCGCCACGGGCCAGATCAAGCGTTCGGACTTCGGCATGGGTGCCTATGTCCCGGCGGTGAGCGACGAAATCGCCCTCGTCATCACGGCCGAAGCCAACAAGAAGTAAGACCGGTTTACGGTTCGTTTTTTCCGGGGGTGCGGTCACGGCCGCGCCCCTTTTTTATTCAGGTGTTCCCGATGACGTCGCAAAACCCCCTACCCACCCTCTATATTCCGCATGGCGGCGGCCCGTGCTTCTTTATGGAGTGGAACCCGCCGCATCTGTGGGACCGCATGGGCGACTATTTGCGCGACATCCCCCGTCAGGTGGGGCAGCGCCCGAAGGCCATACTGGTCATCTCGGCGCACTGGATGACCGAACGCTTCACGGTGCAGACCAAGGCAAAACCGGGCATGTTGTTCGACTATTACGGCTTTCCCGACCATACCTACCGGCTGAATTACCCAGCCCCCGGCTCGCCCGAACTGGCCGAGCGCGTCATTGCTCTGGCGGCAGAGGCGGGTATCCCGGTCGATCGCGACGCCACGCGCGACTACGACCACGGCGTGTTCGTGCCCTTCCTGCTGATGTACCCTGAGGCCGACATTCCGGTGGTGCAACTGTCGATCAAAAGCAACTGGGACCCGCAGGCGCATATCGCGCTGGGCAAGGCGCTGGCCCCGCTGCGCGATGAAGGCGTGCTGATTGTGGCGTCGGGCATGAGTTTCCACGACCTCAAGGCCCTGATCCGCCTGAGCCTGGCCCATGAGCCGGTCAATGGCTCCCACCATTTTAATGACTGGTTGAACGACACGCTGACGGCCCACACCGGTGAGGCCCGCGAAGCGCTGCTGCGCGACTGGTCAAAAGGCGCAGGGGCGCGCATCGCCCACCCGCACGAAGACCATCTGGTGCCGCTGTTTGTCGCCGCCGGAGCCGCCAGCGACGCGAAGGCGGTGCGGACCTATGACGAGACACTGAAACCGATGAACACAGCGGTTAGCGGCTTTCAGTTCGGCTAGCTTGGCAGTTTTTATGCGATGAGCGTCAGTTTCGCCACTTCCGTGCCTGAGCGTAGGTGGCCATAATCCGTGCATGAACGGAGGTGTCGCATGTACGATCTTTATATCGCCAACAAGAACTATTCCTCGTGGTCGCTGCGCCCGTGGGTGCTGCTGAAAACGCTGGGGATTCCCTTCACCGAGCACCTGCACTATTTCTCGACCCCCATCGGCGAGAATGTGCAGTTCAAGGCCTTTTCGCCGTCATCTCTGGTGCCCGCCCTGCACGATCAGGGCCTGACCATATGGGATTCTCTGGCCATAGCCGAGTATGTCTATCAGGCGCATCCGGCCGTGTGGCCTGCGGATCGTGAGGCGCGCGCCTTTGCCCGTTCGGCAGCGGCGGAGATGCACTCTGGTTTTTCGGTCTTGCGCACCATCTGCACCATGACCTGCGGACTGCGGGTAAAACTGCACACGATCAGCCCGGCGCTTCAGCGCAATATCGACCGTCTGGATGCGCTGTTCAGCGAAGGGCTGAGCCGCTTTGGCGGGCCGTTTCTGGCGGGCGACACCTTCACGGCGGTGGATGCCTTTTACTGCCCCGTGGCCTTCCGCGTGCAGACCTATGGCTTAAGGCTGAGCCCGCCCGCGCAGGCCTATATCGAGCGCCTGCTGGCCCTGCCCGCCATGCAGGACTGGTACGCGGCGGCGCTGGCCGAAACGGCGCGCGAACCGGAGCACGAGGCCGAGGTGACGGAGGCGGGTGTCGTACTGGCCGACTATCGCGCGGTTTAAAAAAGAGTTTGGCGGGAGGTTATCCGGACCTCCCGCCGCGGCAGGAAAACCTGCCGTTACACGCCGCAGCAAAAACGACGCATAAGGCGCTTCACGGTCTGAGCGAAACCGTGGAGTCCGGAGGAATGGGGCGGAATAGAGATTTCGGTGAAGGTGGCCGCGCGCTTAAGCGGCGCAGGCCGGGCGCGGCTGTCGGGAGACAACTGAGGCGCCATAAACGGGTCGGGGGTACGCATACTGAAAACGCCTGACTATGGGTTACACAAGATATGCCGTACTTAGCATACCGTATAATCCAGAATAATGCTGTTCTCTTAATGTGCGATTAATGCGCGGTACGGTTGAAATGCGTAAGATCAGTGAACGGACGAGGTAGACCCGTTTTTCAGCTCGTCCTCCAGCCACTCCATATCGTCGTCGCTGAGGCCGAAATGGTGCCCGGCTTCGTGGATCAGGATATGGGCGACCAGATCGCCCAGCGGCACGCCGGTTTCGGCCCATTCATCAAGGATCGGGCGGCGGAACAGGTGGATCATCGGCGGCAAGTCGCCTGTGAAGGTCTCGGTTTCCGCCGGACGGCCCGTATAGAGGCCGGTCAGTTCAAACGGGTCTTCGATGCCCAGATCGGCCAGCAGGTCTTCGGCGGGGAAATCCTCAACGATCAGCACCACGTCGCGCAGATACCCAGCGAAGGGCTCCGGCAGCTTGCTCAGCGTGTCTCTGGCCACGGCTTCGATATCGCCCAGCGACGGCGGCGGTCCAAACGCGGTCTGGCTCATTCGGCGGCCGGGCGATCGACGGCGTTTTCCGGATAGACCTCGACCGGCTTTTCGCCGTCCCACACCACCCAGTATTGCCCCAGCCGCCGTTTCCGCTCAATGGCTTCGGACACGGCTTCGCGCAGCACCGTCAGGGCATGATTTGCGTAAGCCGACACATCTTCGCGGTTCATTTCACCTGCCCTAACAAACGCTTCAACCCCTCAAAAAGAGACGGGCTCGCCACCTGGCAATCCTCACCTGATTGATGAAAGATCACCTCTGCGTGGCCATCATCGTTCATGTAGCACACGCAGACGTCAGCCCTCATTCTATAATCAATCAGAAGATTGCGCAAACTGCGCGGGAAACGCCGTTCTATATCGGTCTGAGGTATATCATGTCCGCCATGCGCAACACGCTCAGCCACGCGCCGTTCAGAGACTGAGCCTAAAACGCAAACGCCGCCGGGACAAGTCGTCCCGACAGCGCAGCGATAGCGGCTTTTGACCGAGATTAAATCTCTACGTCTTCCGGCAGACCGACCACATGGAAGCCTGCATCAACGTGCACCACTTCGCCGGTGGTGGAGAGGCCAAGGTCAGAAGCCAGCCACAGGGCCGCCCCGGCGACGCCTTCCATCGAGGTTTCTTCTTTCAGCAGCGAAAACTGACCCGACTTGGCGTGCAGCGAACGCCCACCGGAGATACCGGCCAAGCTAAGGGTGCGCATGGCGCCCGCCGAAATGGCGTTGACGCGGATCTTCTTGGGGCCGAGGTCGCGGGCGATATAGCGCGTCGAAGCCTCAAGCGCCGCCTTGGCCACGCCCATGGTGTTGTAGTTCGGAATGACGCGCTCAGAACCCAGATAGCTCAACGTCACCAGCGACCCGCCGTTCGGCATCAGCTCAGCCGCGCGACGCGACACATCAACGAAGGAGAAGGCCGACACATTCATAGCCAGCAGGAAGCCTTCGCGGGTGGTGTTTTCAACGAACGAACCTTGCAGTTCGTTCTTGTTGGCGAAGGCCACCGAGTGGATCACAAAGTCGATTTCGCCGTAAATCTCTTTGAGTTTGGCGAAGGCTGCGTCCATCGACGCATCGTCGGTGACATCGCATTCGATCAGGTGCTTGACGCCGATGGATTCGGCCAGCGGCCCGACGCGGCGCAGCAGGCTTTCACCCATATAGGAGAAGGCCATATCCGCGCCCTGCGCCGCCAGTTGCGAGGCAATGCCCCAGGCGATGGACTTGTCATTGGCAACGCCCATGACCAGGCCCTTCTTGCCCTTCATCAGCTCGCCCTTGGGGAATTTCCAGCCGTCTTCAGCCATATGTCTAATCCTATGAATACACCCTCCCCGCTGCACAGGGAGGGATTTGAATTACAAATCCGCCTGCGACAGGATGATCGAGCCGTTGGTGCCGCCAAAGCCGAACGAGTTCGACATCACGGTTTCCAGCGCGCCGTCGCGGCGTTCACGCAGGATCGGCATACCGTCAAAGGCCGGGTCGAGTTCCTCGATATGCGCGCTCTTGGCCGCAAAACCGTGCTGCATCATCAGCAGGCAGTAGATCACTTCCTGTGCCCCTGCCGCACCCAGCGAATGGCCGGTCAGCGACTTGGTCGAGGAGATCAGCGGAGACGCTTCGCCAAAGACGTTGCGCACCGCGCCCATTTCGCGCTCATCGCCCACCGGCGTCGAGGTGCCGTGCGGGTTGAGATAGTCGATCTTGCGGCCACCGGCCTGACGCAGGGCCTCACGCATACAGCGCTCCGCCCCCTCACCTGACGGGGCCACCATGTCGTAGCCGTCCGAATTGGCGCAATAGCCGACGATTTCAGCCAGAATATTGGCCCCGCGTGCCTTGGCCCGCTCATAGTCTTCGAGCACGACCGCGCCGGCGCCCCCGGCGATGACGAAGCCGTCGCGGTTCTTGTCATAGGCGCGCGATGCGACCGAAGGCGTGTCGTTAAAGTTCGATGACATGGCGCCCATGGCGTCGAACAGGTTGGACAGGGTCCAGTCCAGTTCTTCGGTACCGCCGGCAAACATCACGTCCTGACGGCCCAGCATGATCTGTTCCGCCGCCGCTCCGATGCAGTGCACCGAGGTGGCGCAGGCCGAAGAGATCGAATAGTTGATGCCGCGAATCTTGAACCAGGTCGCCAGCACCGCCGAAGGGCCCGACGACATGGCCTTGGGCACCGCGAAGGGCCCGATGCGCTTGGGCGACTTCTTTTCGCGCGTCGTGTCGGCGGCTTCGACGATGGTGCGCGTCGAAGGGCCGCCCGCGCCGAAGATGATGCCCGTGCGCTCGTTGGAAATATCGCTCTCTTCCAGACCGGCCGACCTTATGGCCTGCTCCAGCGAGACGTGCCCATAGGCCAGACCGTCCGACAGGAAGCGCGCCGCGCGGCGATCGACCAGAGGCGTCCAGTCGCCGATGGTCGGTTTGGCGTGCACCTGACACTTGAAGCCCAGCTCGGCATAGTCCGGCGCGGCGACGATGCCCGATTTGGCGTCACGCAGCGAGGCCGCAACCTCGTCTGCGCCCGTGCCGATGGATGAGACGATACCGAGACCGGTGATAACAACTCTACGCATAGTTCGCTTCCCTGTAGTCGAGGGGGTGCTTTTGATCAGACCAGATCCTTGGCGTCGAACAGGCCGACGCGCAGGCCCGACGCCGAATAGATCGGCTTGTCGTCAGCCAGCACCACGCCTTCGCCGATGCCCATGATCAGCTTGCCCGTCATGACCCGCTTCATATCTATCTTATAGGTCACCTTTTTGACGGACGGCGTGACCTGACCGGTAAATTTGACGTCGCCGACGCCCAGAGCGCGGCCGCGGCCCGGATTGCCCGACCAGCCGAGGAAGAAACCGACCAGCTGCCACATGGCATCAAGGCCCAGGCAGCCCGGCATGACCGGATCACCGATAAAGTGACAGGCGAAGAACCACAGGTCGGGATTGATGTCGAGTTCGGCCTCGATATAGCCCTTGTTGAAGGCCCCGCCGTCCTGCGTGATCTGCGTGATACGATCCATCATCAGCATCGGCGGCGCCGGCAGCTGGGCATTGCCCGGACCGTACATTTCCCCGCGCGAACAGGCCAGAAGGGCTTCATAATCGAAAGACGAAGGACGGTCGCTCATTGGGGCTCCGGATAGAATCTCACACACATATAGCTGTTACGCGGCGCTTAATGGCGCGTTCGTAACAGGCTGTAAAGATGCGTTACACGCATAGAGGCCGCGGCTCAATGGCTTTTGTTGTGAAATTTAGCTCGCGAAGGCGTACTAACGCACGCCCAGCGGGGTGCCCAGCCGCGTAAAGGGGTCCGGGCGTTTACACGCTGCGCCTTCCTGCGCCCCCCACAGACGGTCCTGCGGAGCCCAGCCATCGACATTGCCGACCGAGACCTTGCAATAGCCCTTCTTGCACTTGTCGAGCGTGGCCAGAGCGCGCGGATTGAGTCGCGCCTTGACCTTGGCGGTGGGTTTGGCGGCGCTCAACAGGTCGATCTTTTGCGTGCCCATCGACACCACGCTGCGCTGCGACTTCAGCATCGAGCGGCTGACCCAGGCGATGCCGCCGTCCGGATCGCAGATCATGCGCCATTCGCGGGTTTCAGAAATGATCTGCACCGGCAGGTTCTTCTGGCGATAGGTCCACAGGACCTTGTTTTCCTTGGTCGGGCCGGAGCGGGCATAGACTTCGTTGGAGCGCAGTGAGGCCCAGCGCGGCACGGGCTGCTTTGAGGGCGTGTTGAACGACTCTTCCTCAGCAGACCCGGCCTGCGCGGCGGGCGCAACGCCGCCGCAAACCATCCCCAGCGACAGGGCCAAAACAGCCGCCCTCGCCCACCCCGACTTGACGCGGGGGCACGGCCTATGGTGTGGTGATTTCACTGAAAAAAACAGGCTGAACAGGGTCGGCATCGGCAAAAGCAGACGGTTAAGGGGGCGTGGAAAGGTCTTCGACACTGGGCTTGCAATGCTTCAGATTTGGTTAACCAGACCCTAAAAAACAGTCCTGAACGAAAATGCCGTCAAAGGGTCAACGCATACCATGAACAAGAAATTGCCATGAACAAGAAATTGAAAGTCGTTATGACCGTGAAACTGCCCGACGGGGTCGAAACGCGGTTCCGCGAACTGTTCAACACCACGCTCTGGCTCACCAAGGACCCGATGCCGCGCGACAAGATGATCGAGGCGGCGCAGACCGCCGAAGTCCTCGTCTCTTCGATCAATGACCGCATCGACGCCGAGTTTATCGACGCCTGCGGCGAACAGCTCAAGATGATCGCCAATTTCGGCGTCGGCTATGACCATATCGACGTCGCCAAAGCCGTCGAAAAAGGCATTATCGTCACCAATACGCCGGGCGTGCTGACCGAAGACACGGCCGAAATGACCATGGGCCTGATCATCGCTGTGGCGCGCCGTTTCGTCGAAGGGGCTGAAACCGTACAGCGCGGTGAATTTTCCGCCTGGTCGCCGACCTTCATGATGGGCCGCCGCATCTATGGCAAGCGGCTGGGGATTGTCGGCATGGGCCGCATCGGTCAGGCGCTGGCACGGCGCGCGCGCGCCTTCGGGATGCAGGTGCACTATCATAACCGCAAACCGGTGTCGCAGCGCATTTCAGACGAGCTTGAAGCCACCTACTGGGACGATCTGGACCAGATGCTGTCGCGCATGGACGTGGTGTCGATCAATGCGCCGGGCGGCCCCCACACCTTCCACCTGCTCGATGCCGAACGACTGGCCAAACTTCAGCCGCACGCCATTCTCGTCAACACGGCGCGCGGGCAGATCGTCGATGAAGAGGCGCTGGCACACCTCCTGCGCGGCAACAAGATCGCCGGCGTCGGGCTTGACGTCTATGAGCGCCTGCCCGGCATCAATCCGGAACTGTTCGGCCTGCCCAATGCGGTACTGCTGCCGCATATGGCGTCTTCGACCATCGAAGCGCGCACCGATATGGGCGACCGGGTGATCCTCAATATCAAGACGCTTCAGGACGGCCACCGCCCACCCGATCGCGTCATCCCGGCGATGCTGTAACGTCTCACGACAATCAAGCCCCGCTCTTTACAGCGCCTCCCCTGATTTCAGGGGAGGGTGGCCTGAAAGGCCGGGTGGGGTTAATCCGTCCTTTTCAACCCCACCGTCTTTTGTCGCTAACGCGCCAAAATCCACCTCCCCTGAAATCAGGGGAGGCGCTGAGATGAAAAAAGTTTTTCACAGGTTTCCGAAAAATGCCCCTTGCAAAGGCTGCGGGCTTTTGTCTATAAGGCGCACCTCTTCGGCGGACACGCCGGTGGATAACAGAAACGAGCGGGTGTAGCTCAGCGGTAGAGCGCCACCTTGCCAAGGTGGATGTCGAGAGTTCGATCCTCTTCACCCGCTCCAATCTGTTCCATAAAATACAAGGGGTTAGAGGTTGCTACACCCTCCCCCGCAAGCCAATCAGATAAGCTAGGTAAGCAAGAGGTAAGCAAAAGCCTTGCTTTAAAATCGGCTTCGGCACCGCAGTTGTACGTGTGAGAGCCACCAGCGTGATGCAATCCCCGAGCAATTTCCGAGAGCGAGTAAGGCTAGACATTTGGCCACAAATGAAATTCAGAACCGGGAGGCCACGGAAACTTGGAATTTCGCCTTTGGGCTCGGTCACCTTTTTCGGCCCTTGGTCCAAACACCAGAACTGCACATGGCGCGCCAGACTCTGAAATGATAGTCTCATCCCGTTAGGATTTGTGTGACCGGAGGGGTGGGTGGAAGATCAGATTTTTTTTAAAATTTTAGGGGCGATAGTCGTCTTTGTTGTAGCCCAATTTGTTTGGGCGGGATTGTTCGGCGGTTTCGGAAAGGCACGCGACTACTTTAACTCGCCAGATGATCCCAAGGAACCACCTCCTCCCCTAGACCCCCGGACTGGCGAGATCAAACCTCGGAAGACCAAAGGCGACCGCATTATGCATCTATTCGGAAACCTTGTCCGAATAGGCATGGTTTTAGGCGTGATGCTCACAGTGCTGTACTATTGCAACCAATCCATTCGTCGAGATGGATGCGAGTATGTTCGCTCAATGGCCTGTGAAAACTACTAACGCCTCAGACGCAAATGATGTTCTGTTCTCCGCGTTATTTAACGCGCACGCACGCCCGCGCGGAATTATCGGCAGCTAGGGATTGCCGACATGTCGGCGTAGCTCAGTAGGCTCTAGCTGTTCACAACTGTTTTTTCAGTTACGCCCTACACAGAAACAGGCTCCGCCCCTAGCAAAACCTATCAAATTGCACGGTGGGGAGCCGATAGTATTTGATAGGGCGAGCCCCCATGCGGGAAACGACTTTTTCCTAGAGCGGTTACACACGCGCGCGCGGAATGTTCGGGCAGGCGGCATCAGTTTTTTGACTCAGCCTACGCTAAGCTAGACATATTCGTTCATTGTTTATGTTGCTACCACGACACCGGCCAACAGCGTTACACAAGCGGCATTGCTAAGAAACGAGAACCCACGCCGCTATTATATGCGCGCGTGCGCCCGCGCATTGGTGTATAAAAATCTGCATCCAAGTACCGCAAAAATTTAGAACACGGTGGGATTTGACGCATTTACGGTGGGAAATGGCACCACCGTCACCCGAAAGGAACCGCCTAAAACCCCGCCACGGTGGGAAAAGGCACCACCGTCAAAGCCTCTTTCGTTAGCGGTACGGTGGGATATGACACCACACATATACATTCTAGCCATAGGCCGTGAGAAGATAGACGCTCTCATCCTGAGCTAGAGGGTAGCGAACGACGCGCTGCCTAACAAAAAGGCAAAGCGCGTCTGAGCGGCATCGTGTTGAAAGTCCCTGCCTCTACGTGGTCATGTCTCAGAGGAGCAACGACCGATGAGTTTGGATGATCCAATTATTCTTCAAAATTTCGACTTCGGAGTTCCGACCCATCGCGTGGGTTCAGGTTGCGGTCGATATTCATCATCCAGCGGATCGATTTAACTTCCTTGAACAGGTCGCCAAGCTTCCACGCAATGTAGGCTAACATGAGTGCAATGATCTTTAAAACCCACGAGTCACCCTCCAATTCATCCCTCCCGACACTTCATCGACTATAACTTCACGTCGCCTAAAATTCCGCCTGCATTGGACACAGTTTTATACCATTAATGCGAATGGACCTCGTTTCTCCCATGACGTCATAGACACAGACCTTAGTCATGCCGTCCGGGTACTCACCTTTGTAAAATCCTTTTTGAGAACGGTTCGACTTAATGGAATCGTCCTCGATTTGAAGCGGGCATATTTCAGTTGAGTTGTAGGCGTAGATTTCATTGTTCGAGTAAAGGCAACGGCGCATATTGTCCTTAACGCCCAAATCCCTAACCAGAAAGTAGGTCATTGCACTGGCGGGTGTGGCAATCCCAGTAAGCAGTGACATCGCACTTAGAAACAATATACCTTTCATATCTCCTCCCGGCCCTAGCTTTAGGTTCTCCGCATCATTATGGCCCATGCCTGAACGAAGAACACAATTTTTCGGCGATTCTTCGGCCCGCCACAATCTTCACCCCAGTCACAATTCTGTGTCAGGCGTTGTGACTCTCAGCCTAGATTTTGCGATGGTGTTTCCTGCCTCGTTGCCACATCAAAAGCCTTCCATTTCATGAAAGCCTTTGTCGGTTTATCTCCCGTACGATCACAAGGAAAGACGGTTAGCCTATATTCAGCCGCCAATCTCACCTTACAGGCAAAGCTACCCTCTTGCGTCCGTTCAATAAAGCCGCGCGCAATAAGGCCGTTAAGTGAGGCCGTAACTGTCTTCGCGTCTATCAGGCACTCAGAGGCCAGGTCCCTCACCGACGCCGCCAGATAGCCATTGTTCGCGCCCTTATAGCGCCCTGCAATGGCCAGATAGACCGCACGGGCTTGGGGCTTAAGGCTTCGCCATGCCTCAGAGGCAAGCATGTAATTGAACAGTTGCACGAAGGCAGGGCCGCCGGAGTTGCGGCCCTTCTGATTTCGTTTTCGGGTCATGGGTTAAGCGTCTCCGCCACCCATGAGACCACGCTTACGCGCCTCCGCTTCTGCGGCTTGCAGGAGGGTGATTAGCTCAGGCAGGAGCGCCGGGTTGAATGAAATACCTTTAGCAGTAGGGGCGAAGGTTTTTGCCGCTGAGAAGCGACCGTAAACCCGTATGTCCGCCAACTTAAGGCCCTTGTACTCCTGCAACGCGACCCGGATTTCTTCTGTGGCGTTTTTTGTCACATGACCAATCGGGAGAGGCAGATCACTCATTCAGCCCCTCCTTCATCTCTGATAGCCATATCCAGTTTACGCCGGGCGGCTTTCAGGCATTGCGCCCGGTGAAGGCCGGGGGGCGCGTGAAGCGCCTCCCAGAGCCACACGAAGACCATTTTAAGGGGCTTAGACATGCTCCCCCCCTTTCGTCTCGCCGGTGGTGGCGACCCATTTAATGGCCTTGCAGCCGCCTTCGCCCATGCCACGCAATCCGGAATCACGGATCAGGCCCATGCGTGCCAACTCGCTACACCGGGGGCGTATTGACATAAGCAAGTCACGCCCGCCCGCGTCATGAAGCGCGCGGGTAATTTGCTCGGGCGTCATGGCTTCGGGGTGAACCGCTGCCAGCACGCCATAAACCCGCTCACGCTGTTTAGGCGCTGTTATCGCCTTCGCTATCGCCGCAAGGCGTGCCGTCTCGCCGGTGGCGTCTTTTCGCCAGCGAACCGGACCAGAGAAATCAGGTTCGGCCATTTGCGCCTCCCAAAGCCAGTTCGACGGTCAAGCGGGCAATCGAAGGGGGAAGGCCAGCGGTTCGGCTCAGACGGCCCATAAGGGCCTTGCGCGCCGCCAGAATGACGCTATCAGAGGTGATGTAGCCCCTAAGCTCACCACCGCCCCCGCGCACACAGGCAGTGCCGGGGGCGTTCTCAATTGTGTGCATGGTGTTAGCCCTCCGCCCCGATATCAGAGGTCGAACGCTTGGGGCCGGTGGTGATAGACGCAGCCCAAGCGTCGAGTTCGCTCACCTCATAAAGGGGCGTTCGATTTGCCTTCCGGAACAGCGGCCCACCACCAAGTGTTGCCAACTTGGCTAATGTGGCGGGAACCCGCTTGATACCGTGGGTCTGGAAAAGATATTCGCTCGCCTCGTTGCGGCGAAGGGGGCGTGTCTGAGAAACCATAGCGTCACTCCGAGAAGTTAGTGGGTGACGGTTCTAATATTCCAGCTCTTTCCACACGCGGATAGCAGCGCTAAGCGCTGTCACGTGGTAGCGCTTAGCGCTGTCAGCGCTTGGAGAACTGTGGTTTCAACGCTCTCAGAATTGCTGACTTATCAGCGTCCGCATATTTTGGGTCCAGCAGAATTAAGTCTGCTATTCTGGATCGGGTCGCATTAGGTTCCGCGTCCATGTAAGGCCTCGCAACTTCCGCCCATTTTCGGTTGTGGCCGCCGCCTTTTCTTCTGGCGTTTGCTTGATCGATCTGCGCCTTTTTAGCCTTCCCGAACTGCTCCCAGAACGTGTTTTCCCACATCTGAGCAAGGGTATAGTTCTGAGAGATAGAGAACACATTAGCGATGATGATTGCCATGTGAGTGGGTTCGTCAACTGCATCAGGGTTACGACCGTCTAGCGTACCTTGGACCACTCGCAGGTCCCGAAAAAGGTCTCCTGCAATGGTTACAACAGCAGGTAGCTCGGTGCCGTCCCTCATAACTAGGGCGTCGCAAAACTTCGCCATCTGGTCCAACTCCTCGAAAGAGGAGTTGAAAACTACTAGGGCGGGTCCAAATTCGCTCTGGTGGACATGACGCTGCGGAAACTCAAACCCCTCCCCCTCTAGCAATCGGTAAGCAATGTTTCGCGCCCCCGTCAGTAGGTGCGTTGCCGCCGCCTTGAAATCTCGCGCCTCCAAGGCCAACCTAAAAGCCTTTACGTCTTCATCGACTTCTTTAAGAGCCAAGACGGGGGTACGGTCTGAGTTCATTTATTTATTCCTTTTGGCAAAAGCTTTCACTACGCGGCTAAGCCATCATGAACTCGATTTCTCGCGAAACCTGATTAGCCGCCGCGATAAGCGCGGTGTCCAAGAAGTGGATGTACCTTTGTGTCACGCCCGCCGAAGAATGACCGAGTAAAGCGGATATGGTGATCTCGGTTAGTCCCAAATCGCCGCCCGTGCTTGCATAGGCATGACGGAGGCCGTGCGGTGTTAGGCCGTTGAGATTTGCTTCCTCGTCGGTGTTCAACCGCCCCAAAACGCGCTTCCACGCGCCGGGTAAGCCGCCATACGGAGTGTTTTGATCCAATGGTGAGGGGAACACATAGTCACCCTCACGCGGCAGGCTATTCAGAAGCGCCACCACCGCCGACCCGATGGGCCTTACAGAGCACCCAGTTTTTGTGTCCGAAAGCCTTAGGACTTGCCCCGGCAAATCTACTTCTGTCCATTTTAGATTTTGCGCCTCACCCAAGCGGCAGCCTGTCAGAGCGATAAGGCGGAACACACCGACAGCCTGCCACACTTCGCCAGCGACCTCAGAAGCCCGTAGAGCCTTACCAAGCAGGGCGTATTGTTCAGCACTGAGGCGGACTTCCCTACGCTTGTCCGGGGGCCGCTTGACGCCGCGACACGGGTTTGTTTCTAAATGCCCCCGATCCACCGCATATGAAAAAATGCCGCCCAACAAACCAACCGTGCGAGCCGCGACACCAGAACCGCCGGTGGTGCGGACGGTCCCCCGTTTTTTCGTCGCCGGGTCTTTTGCGCGGGTAGCGGTTCGCCCTTGCGCCACTGCGTCCATAAAACGGCGCACGTCAGCAGAAGTGACGGCCCCCACCTTTCGCTTACCTAAGTGCGGGATGATGTGCCGATTAATGCGGTAGAGGTCTTCCTGATGGGTAGAGGCCTTTTTGGGCGCGCCACTTTTGCCAAACACCACCGCCCGCTTCGGATCACGCAAACCCAGTTCGACAGCTTCCACATATTCCGCGCACAATGCGGCTACCGTTAGTTCCTGCTTTAGCTGCTTGCCACTTTCGACAGGATCAGCCCCGCCCGCAACCTGCCCCAGAGCGGCCCTAGCAAGCCGCTCCGCCTCTTTGGGGGTGATGTGGCCGTGCTGTCCAAGAGTAAGCCGCCGGGAGCGCCCCTCGCGGTTCCTGTACTGGACAAGGTAGCTCTTTTGGCCCCCCGGCTTCACCCGAACGCCAAATCCCTTGACGTCCCTATCCCAATAAACCGCGTCCTTATCCGCAGGGAGCGCATCGACGGCTTCCTTGGTTATTCTAAAGGCGCTTTTTTTCGGCATTTGTCAGGCTCCTTGCTTACCCGGTAAGCATGGGGTAAGCATAATGTAGCCAATGTGGGTAATTTCCCATATTTGCTACCACTTACTTTTTGCCTTTAATCGGTTATAATTACAAGGGTTAATCGACAATGCGAAATTTGAGGTAAGCATGGGAAATTACGTAATCGCCACCTTGCCAAGGTGGATGTCGAGAGTTCGATCCTCTTCACCCGCTCCAATCTGTTTACAAAGCACAAAAGGCCGGATCGCTGATCCGGCCTTTTGTGCTTTGATACCCCAAACCCTTACCGCTTATCCCCAGCCACCGGATTGACAGTGTCTGTCATTCGCAGGAGCCTCACGGGCAGAAAAGGGGGCCTCTCATGACATCGGCAAACACACGTCAGCTTCCGTTCGCTATCGCTTTTGCCGTCCTGTCTTTAATAACCGTGGCGCTGGGGGCGCTGACAATGCAACAGGCGGGGCTGAGCGCCGGGCTGTGGCTGCGTAACCCGGTGGTGTGGCTGGGGGTTGCCGAGCTTTTTGCAAAATCACCCACCCAATCCGCTTAAAGCCCGCTTGCGCCGCCCCTTAAAACGGGTACGTTTGTTGCAGCCGCTAAGTCCGGTAAAGACCGTCTTGGGCGCATTGTGTGCCGAAACGGGTCAGGTGGGAGTTTGTGCGCGCGATGCTTCTGGAAAGCGAAGCCGATCTGATCGTGGTTCTGGGGGTTCTGGCGGCGTTGCTGCTGGGTGCAGCCATCGTCGCGGGCCTGATTGCCATCATCAAAACCTCACAGGTGCGTCAGTTTCAGGACCTGCTGTTCAAGGCCGAGCGCAAGATAGATCAGCTTGAGCGGCGCATGTTCAATGTGCTCAACGCCGTGCCGGTGGCGCTGGTCGAAACGGATGCCACAGGCAAGTTCATCTTCGCCAACAAGACGGCGCATCAGCTTCTGGGCCGCAAGGATAACGAGCTGATCGGCTTACGCTTTCACTCGGCCACCTGGGGCATCACCTATCCCGACGGTCGCGTCATTCCGCCCGACCTGCTGCCCATTGCGCGCACCCTGCGCGGTCAGACGGTGAAGGGCTTTCAGCACCTGATCGTCAATCACGGCAGCCGCACCAAGGTGCTGGTCTCCGTCACCTCCATGCCGATCATGAACACCAATGGCGAGGTGATCGGTTCGACCACGGCGCTGGTCGAGATCGAAACGCAAACCGGCGAAGGCGTAGGCGATATTTCCGGCGTGTGGCGCGGCCACTGGTTTACCGCCGCACCTGTGCCCTTCTGGGGGCTGGATCAGAACGGGACGGTGCTCGACCTCAATCCGCGCGTTGGCCACCTGCTCGATACGCCGCGCGATCAGGCGATGAACGCCAACTGGGCCAAGGTGTTTGTCGCCGATGCCGATTTCCAGAAGGCCGTCGATTTCCTCGCCGACCTGACGCCCGAAGATCAGGGGGGCCGTCCGGCCTCCATAAACCTGTCGCTGAAAGACGTGCGCGGTCAGGCGCATCCGGTCATCCTCACCGCCTGGATCGTGCATACGCAGGACGGCGAAGCGCAGGGCATTACCGTGGCCGCCATCCCCACCACCCAGACCCTGACGGTGAGCGAGACCCCGGCCTTGGCCGCACCCGTGGCCCCGGCCCTGTCCGACGAGGCGCAGCAGGCGCTGGAAGACCTGCAAAAGGCCGAGCTGGCGCGCGCCGCTCTGGGGGTCGGCGTGTGGTCCTACGACCCGGTGTCGGACTCGATTGTCGAAGACGAAGGGATGCGTCGCCTGATCGGGCGCGAATTTGACGGCGGCCCGACGCGCATCACCGCCGAAGACCAGTTGCGCGCCAACGAGGTGTTCGGCGACCTGATGTCGGGGCAAAGCGATACGCTCGATCTCGACCTGACCATTCCACAGCCGGATGGCACACTGCGTTACGTCTCATTGAAAGGACAGGCGCAGAGGGTCGATGGCCGCCGCGAGCTGTTCGGCGTGGCCATTGATGTGACGCATGCCAAGGCGGCCGCAGCCCCTGCGCCCCTGCCCGTCCCTGAGCCTGTGGTTATCGAAGACACGGCGAAGATCGAGGCGCTGGAGGCCGATCTGGCGGCGCTCGGCACGGCCCGCAGCGAGGCCGAGGCTGAACGCGACGCCCTGCGCGCCGAACTGGAGGCCCTGAAAGACGCGGCTTCCAGGTCTGAAACCGCGGAACCCGGCGAAAACCCGGAGCTGGAGGCCCTGCGCACCGAGCTGGAAGCGCTGAAAGCCGAACCCAAATCGGAACCGGAAGAGAGCCCGCTGAGCGTGGCGCTCGAAGCCTCTCTGGCCGAAATCGAAACGCTCAAGGCGCGCGCCGCTGAGTTGACGGCGCTGGAAAGCGAGCTGGAAACCCTGCGTCAGGACTATGCGACTCTGGCGCAAACCGCCGCCGCCGAAGCGCAGCCCGACACGCGCGACGCTGAAATAGAGGCGCTGAAGGCCGAGATCGCCGAATTGCAGGGCCTTAAGGCGCTGGAAAGCGAACTGAGCGCGCTGAAGGACGAAAAGGCCGAACTGGAGGCCGAATTTGCCGCGCTTCAGGCCGCGCCTGTGCCGGAAGCCAAGCCGGAGCGTCATCTGAGCGACATCGCCGGGGACCTCAGCCCGCTACACCGTCAGTGGAAAAGCGACGGCACGCTGACGCGCCTTTCGACCGGCTGGCAGGCCCTGACCGGTTGCGGCGCGCCGGAATTCTTTGGCGAAGGCTGGCTCGACAGCCTGCACCCGGACGATCAGGACCGCATCCACGCCGAACTGGCCGTGCATCTGGCGCAAAAGACGGCGGGCGAGCTGTCCTATCGCGTCAAGACGCCCGACGGCTTTGCACCGCTGCTGGAGCGCCTGAGCCCGGTGGTGACGGACGGACAGTTCGAGGGGCTTCTGGGGGTGGCGTTTGACCTGTCGGCGCACCTGCCCCCGCCGCCACCGCCTGTCGTCGAGGCCGGTCCGGACCGTCTGGAATTCCTTACGATGAAGGCCCGCACCGGGCAGCTTGAGCTTGAGATCGCGCAGCTACAGCTCGCCAAGCTGGAGCTGGAGCGTCAGGCCGAGCGTCTGGATACGGCCTTGGCCCTGTCGCAACGCTACGAGACGGTCGGGCGTCTGGCCGGAGATGTCGCGGCCGACTTCTCGCAGATGCTAAACGTCATGAACGCCGCGCTCGACATGATCGGGCGTCAGGCCGACAGCCCGGACCTGCGCCGCCTGTCCGAAGCCGCTCTGGCGGCCGGCAAGCGCGGTGAACGCCTGACGCGGCAATTGCTGGCCTTTACCACCGAGGCCAAAGAGAAGGCGTAAGCCAGCGCGGGCTGCTATAAAACCGTCGCAAAAACGGCCTATGGGCGGAGGTCTCAACCTTTACGCAGGATCGTTCATGACCGACAGCGCACCGCTTACCTTTGGCTGGGAAGAATGGGTTGGCCTGCCCGATCTGGCCCTGCCGGCCATCAAGGCCAAGGTCGATACCGGGGCGCGCACCTCGGCCCTGCACGCGGTGGATATCGAGGTGTTCGGCACGCCGGAACGCCCGCGCGTGCGCTTCGTGGTCAATCCGGTGCCGGGCCGTTACGATATCGAGGTGGCCTGTTCCGCCGACCTCAAGGATCAGCGCGAAATCACCTCCTCCAATGGCGAGACGGAGTGGCGCTACGTCATCGAAACCCACATTTCGATCGACGGCGTCAACCACCCGATTGAGGTGTCGCTGACCAACCGCGCCAATATGGCCTATCGTATGCTGATCGGGCGGCAAGCGCTGGAAAGCCTCGGCGCGCTGGTCGATCCGACGGCGGGGCAGCGCCTGCCGGTCCTGTCCTACGACGTCTATAACCGCGCCGATGCGCCCAAGGCCGTGAAACGCCCCTTACGTCTGGCCGTGCTGACGCAGGATGCCGGCAACTATTCGATCCGCGCCCTGATCAGGGCGGCGCAGAACCGCGATCACGTCATCGAGGCCATCGAAACCTCGCGCTGCTATATGAATATCAATGTGACGCGCCCCGAAGTGCATTATGACGGCAAGCCGCTGCCGCAGTTCGACGCCATCATCCCGCGCATCGGCGTGCCGATGACCAGCTATGGCCTGGCCGTCGTGCGGCAGTTTGAGACGACCGGCGCCTATTGCCTCAACCGGTCTTCGGCCATCTCCGCTTCGCGCGACAAGCTGCACGCGCTTCAGGTACTGGCGCGCAAGGGCATCCCCATGCCGGTGACAGCCTTTGCCAAATCGCCCAAGGACACCGACTTTGTGGTGCAACTGGTCGGCGGCGCGCCGCTGGTCATCAAGCTGACCAAGGGGGCGCAGGGGCGCGGCGTGGTGCTGGCCGACACGCATCTGGCCGCCGCCTCGGTCATTTCGGCCTTCCGCGACCTCGATGCCGAACTGCTGACGCAGGAATTTATCCGCGAGGCCGACGGCGAAGACCTGCGCTGCCTCGTCATCGGTTCAAAGGTCGTGGCGGCCATGAAGCGCAAGGCCAAGATCGGCGATTTTCGCGCCAACCTGCATCAGGGCGGCAAGGCCCTGTCGGTCGAAATCACGCCGGAAGAGGCCGACATCGCGGTGAAGGCCGCCCGCGCTTTGGGCCTTCAGGTGGCGGGCGTCGATATTCTGCGTTCGCATTCGGGGCCGAAGGTGCTGGAGGTCAATTCCTCGCCCGGTCTTCAGGGGATCGAAAAGGCCTCCGGCGTCGATGTGGCCGACCTGATCATCCGCCATGTCGAGAGCAAGCTGCGCCCGGTGCAGCACCTGCCGAAGCAGAACCCGCGCGCCAAACGCCGGGACTGATACACGCGGGCATGTTCAGACTTACACCTCCCCGCTGGCGGGGAGGGGAACCATGAGTGAAACGAGCGGGGGTGGGGTGGAAACCCTCTTTCCCCCTGCCCCGCTCCATGCCATTTAAGCCTAATGAAGCGCTTTGGCCTGAAGGACGAGGATCTGAAACTGTGGCATCTGGTGACGGCCACGGTGCGTCCGCACGCGCTCAGCAAAAAGAAACCCGCACCGGCCAAACCGCCCTTCGCCCAGCCGGAGATCGAGACCGTCACCATCAAGGGCCTGCCCGAAGGTCAGAACACCCTCTCCGCCCCGCGTATCGAGCGCCCCCTGCCGCTGGTACCGTTCAAAATCGGTGAGGCCGTGCGCCCGCAGAGCGGCTTTCGCCTGAGCGAGGCGACCTCTTTCTCCCCTGACCCCATCGAGCCCAAGCGTAAACGCCGCATCAGCCGCGAACGCGACCCCATTGAAGCGCGCCTCGACCTGCACGGGCTCAACCAGATTCAGGCCGAACAACGCCTCAAGGCCTTTGTGCAGCAGGCCTGGGCCAATGATTACCGCGCCGTACTGGTCATTACGGGCAAGGGTATGGCCGAAAACGGCATATTGAAACGCAACGCACCGGAATGGCTGTCCGATCCGGCGCTGGCGCACATAGTGGCGGGGATTTCACAGGCCCACGCCCGCCACGGCGGCTCCGGTGCGCTTTATGTTGCGCTGAAACGCCGTCAGGGATGAAACTGGAGACAAGCGTTAACCGGCGGCAGCGCAATAGCTAGCTTCATCCTTGCCCAGTTTCTCGATCACGCGATCATTATAATCATTGGGTACTGAGGACCGGCTGTAGCGCTCAAAACCTCTGTATATTTTTTCTCTTCTTTGGCGGATAGCTTCACGTATGGTCGTGCACGCCTGTGCATATCGCCCCTCGTTGGCAAACCGCCTTGCGCGGACGACGAGCATTGTCTCGCGCGCAGGTTCGTCAGCATAGGCGGACAAGCGCCTTTCATTCAGATCAACAGGACGATGTGGGGCCGGAAAATCTTCGCGATCTTGATAGGAGCTCACCCATTGGGCCTGCGCCCCGGTTGCCGATGCGACCATTATACAAATAGCAATCGCTGTCTTTATGCGCATTTTTACCTCCCTTTTTAACCCGGTTCAGAACCGAGCCTTACCCTATTAAAAATAGCGTAACACCGATTCACAGCCTTGGGAAGTAAAACAAATACCGTCAGATCAGCCCGTTCTGCTTCGCCAGTTGGGCGTAAGAGACCTGGGGGCGCGGGCCGTAGTGGCTGATCACCTCGGCGGCGGCGAGCGCCCCCAGACGGCCGCAGGTTTCCAGATGCAGGCCCTGCGTGAGGCCATACATCACCCCCGCCGCGTACTGATCACCGGCCCCGGTGGTATCGACGACCTCGGCCACCGGATAGACAGGGATGTCGTGCGACAGATCGGCCTTAAGCGCCACCGAGCCGCGCTCAGAACGGGTGACGAAGGCCAGATCGGCCTTGGACTTCAGATAGCGGGCCGCCTTGTCGAAATCCTCGGTCTGGAACAGCGACAGAAGCTCGGATTCATTAGCGAAGACAAGGTCGATATGCTGGTCGATAAAGGCCAGCAGGTCGGTGCGCCAGCGATCGACCACGAAGCTGTCCGACAGGGTCATGGCCGTCTTGCGGCCCGCCGACTGCGCGATTTCACAGGCCTTGGCAAAGGCGGCGCGACCCGACGGTGTATCGAACAGATAGCCTTCGAGGTAGGTGATCTGCGACGCCCTGATCAGTTGCGGATCAACGTCTTCGGGCTGCACCAGAGCCGCGGCACCCAGAAACGTCGCCATGGTGCGCTGACCGTCTTCGGTGACATTGATCAGGCAACGCCCCGTATGTGTCGGGTCGTCGTGCAGGAAGGGCACATCGAAATGCACGCCGCTCTTTTTCAGATCGCGGCTGAACACTTCGCCCAGTTCGTCGTGCGCCACCTTGCCGATATAGGCCGCCTTGCCGCCGAACGAGGCAACGCCGGCAATGGTATTGCCCGCCGAGCCGCCGGATTCCTGCGTCAGGTCTTCGGTATTGGCTTCCGAGCGGGCCACCATCTTGCCATAGAGGTTCAGCGCCCGGTGCTGATCAATCAGCGTCATGCCGCCCTTGGGCAGGCCTTCCGAAACGATAAACGCTTCGCTGGCCGGGGCCAGCACGTCCACAATGGCATTGCCAACGGCGGTGACGTCGTACTCAGAAGACATGCGCGATAATCCGGTTGCTATTTTGGGTGTCTTTGCTCAAAAACCACGCGCGGAGCAAGCGAAAATGAAAAAGTCACTTCTCATCCTGACACCGAACCCAGCGCACCCCTCGCATCATGGCCGCTGGCCCGCCGTGCTGGAGGCCTATCGCGCCGCCTTTGCGGCGTTTGAGGTCGAGGCGCAGCCGTGGTCAGAGCCCCTGACACGGCCCTATGATCTGGTGCTGCCGCTGGTCGCCTGGGGCTATCACAATGCGCCTGATGACTTCCGCCGCGCTCTGGCCCACATCAAGGCCAAGGGCTACCGGATGCACAACCCTGCCGAAATCGTAAGCTGGAACGTCGATAAGGCCTATCTGCGCGATCTGGCCGAAGGTGGCATCCGCATCGTGCCGACCCTGTTTGCCGACAGCCTGACGCCGGAAACCCTCAGCCGTGCGCGTGCCGATTTCGGACAGGACACGCTGGTGCTGAAACCGCGCATCTCCGCCGGGGCGAAGAAAACCCTCGTCTGGGCAGGGGCCGACGTGCCCGAAGGGGCGCCGGAGGCTGAGGCGATGCTTCAGCCCTTTTTAAGTGCTATTCAGTCGGAAGGCGAATGGTCGCTGATCTTCTTCGGTGGCGATTTCAGCCACGCGGTGCTCAAGACGCCCAAGCCGGGCGATTTCCGTTCACAGCCCGACTATGACGCCCATCTGCGGGTACAGACCCCGCCGGTCGCCGCCGTGGAGCTGGCCTATCAGGTGCTGGAATATGTGGGTCAGACCCTGCTCTATGCGCGCGTCGATATGGTGCGCAACGCCGCCGGTGACTTCTGTCTGATGGAGCTGGAGCTGATCGAGCCCGACCTCTATCTCAAATACGAAGACGCCGCCCCGGCCCGCCTCAGCCACGCGGTCGAGCACGCACTGGGGCTATGCGGGCATCAGCACTGATTGCGTTGAGACAGCCCTCGTGCTAACTTTGTGCTAACGGAGGCGCCACATGAAAGCCAGTTTGCGCAAGATGGGCAATTCGCAGGGCGTAATCATTCCCAAGGCGGTGATTGCGCAACTGGAGTTGTCGGACAGCGTGGAAATGACCGTCACCGACACGGCCATCATCCTTGAAAAGCCCAAGACCGCCCGCGCGGGCTGGGGCGAGGCCAGCCGGGCCCTGGCCGAAGCCGCAGACGACGGGCTGGTCTGGCCGGACGTGGCCAATGCCGATGATGCCGACCTGACATGGTGACGCGCGGCGAGGTGTGGCTGGCGGCGCTTGACCCGACGGTGGGCAGCGAGATTCAGAAAACGCGGCCCTGCGTGATCATCTCTCCGCCGGAAATGCACGATCACCTGCGCACCGTCATGGTCGCCCCGATGACCACGGGCAGCCGCAATGCGCCGTTTCGCATCCCTTTGACATTTCAGGGTAAGAGCGGCCTGATCCTGCTGGATCAAATTCGCACGCTGGACAAGACGCGGCTGATCAAACGGCTGGGGGCCGTGGACAATCCAACACTGATGGCGACCCTGTCCACGCTTCAGGAGATTTTCGCGGTCTAACCCACCCCGCGTTTCGTATCTGGCTTGACATTTGTATTTAGATGTATAGATATTTAGCGAATTAGCTAATTAACTGCGCAATCATGGACAAGATTTTCAACGCGCTGTCGTCAACGACACGGCGCAAAATACTCGCTTACCTGTCGAGCGCCCGGTTGAACGCCGGTGAAATCGCTGAACGCTTCGATATGTCCAAACCGTCCATTTCCAAGCATCTCGACGTTCTGGAAAACGCTGGTCTCATCCAATCCGAAAAGGTCGGGCAATTCGTTTACTACAGTCTGCTGCGCGACAATCTGGTCACCAATCTATACGATTTTCTTAATGATTTCTGCCCTGTAAGTCAAACCTACAAACAAGAAAGCGCCGCACTCCGGGCGAAGGGGGGCGCTCAGGAGGCTGAACATGACCGCTCCGTTCGAGAACATAAAACGGATTGACGAAAGCCTCCCTGCCGACCCGGTTAAAGGTCGTGTCGCATGGTCGCCCGTCAAGTCCCTCTTTCTACTGAGCATGTATGCAGCCACGGTCTATGGAGCCGTCCATTACTTCCGGCTTGATACCCTCGCGCTGTTTACCGCCAAGACTGTGGTGGTGCTTCTGCTTGGGCACTCGGTCGGGATGCACCGGCGACTGATTCACAAGAGTTTTGATTGCCCTTTATGGCTTGAACGCACGTTGGTCTATATGGGCACGCTGGTCGGATTGGGTGGCCCATTTGCCATGATCAGGACGCACGATTACCGTGATTGGGCACAGAGGCAACCGAAATGTCATGACTACTTTGCGCATCGCCAACCGCCGCTGACCGATGCCTTGTGGCAGATGCATTGTGATATTCGCCTGCATCAGCCACCCGCATTGACGATTGAACCGGAAGTGGCCGAAGACCGTTTTTATCGCTTTATCGACCGCCACTGGATTATGGCGCATGTGCCGTGGGCGATAGGCTTCTATCTAATCGGTGGATGGGCGTGGGTCATCTGGGGCGTCTGCGCTCAGATCGCGGTAACCGTCACCGGACACTGGCTGATTGGCTATCTGGCCCACACGGGAGACGCCCATGACTGGCATGTTGATGGCGCCGGTGTACAGGGCCGCAACGTCAGTTTCACCGGTCTGATCACGATGGGCGAAGGCTGGCATAACAACCACCATGCCTACCCCGGTTCCGCCCGTATCGGTATTTATAAAGGACAAAGTGATCCGGGATACTGGCTTTTGAAAGCTCTGGAGGCGCTTGGGCTTGTGTGGAACATCCGCCTGCCGCAAGACCTACCCCACAGACCCCAACTGCATTGGGTAGGTCATCACACGCCAGAACTCAAACCGGACCGACGCCCGTGCTGGGTTCTGACGCGGATAAGCCGGGCGCTTCACCTAACCCACCCCTCGCTTGGGGCATAGGTCTTCGACCAGACAGGCCATGCACTTGGGGCTGCGCGCCGTGCAGGTATAGCGCCCGTGCAGGATCAGCCAGTGGTGCGCCCGCGTCAGCCATTTGCGCGGGATCGAGGCCATCAGTTGCGCCTCGACCTTGTCCGGTGTGGTGGCGCTGCCATCGACCAGCCCCAGCCGGTGCGAGACGCGAAAGACGTGCGTATCGACCGCAATGGCCGGCTCGATATCCAGTTCATTGAGCACCACCGACGCCGTCTTGTTGCCCACCCCCGGCAAGCTGAGCAGGTCTGTGCGATTGAGCGGCACCTGACCGTCGAAACGGTTGATCAGGATACGGCACATCTCCATCACATTCTTCGCCTTGTTGCGATAAAGCCCGATGGAGGAGATCATCTGCATCAGCCGCTCTTCGCCCAGATCGAGCATGGCCTGCGGCGTGTCGGCCAGAGCAAACAGCGGTCCGGTCGCCTTGTTGACCGCCACATCCGTCGTCTGGGCCGAAAGGGCGACGGCCACCACCAGCGTGAACGGATTGGAGAAGTTCAGTTCGGTCTTAGGTTCCGGCTTATCGGCTTCAAAACGCTCGAACAGCTTTTTGACGGCGGCCGCACTACGCATGTGTGGCTTCCGCCGCCATCACATCCTCCCATTTCAGCCATTTCTCAGTGATGGCGGCATTGAGGTCGATACCTTCGGCGCGCGCCATCAGCAGCGTCATGCAGATCAGATCGGCCATCTCCATCGCCACCTCGTGCCTGGCCGCTGTGGCGTCGCGCCGCGAACGCCCGGTCATGGCCAGATAGGCCTGGGTGAGTTCGCCCATCTCCTCCTGCATTTTCAGCAGGTGCCAGTCGCCGCCCCGATCGATGCCATAGACGCGCTCATAGCGGTCGGAAATGGCCTGAAGGCGGTCGATAAAGGGCTCAAGTTCGGGAAGGGGCGCGGTCATGGCGCCATTGTGAAATGATTTCAGCGCCCCCGCAAGACACGCCTTGCGACGGAAGCATCCGGCGGGCTAAGCAATTTCCATGACCTCCGTTCTGTTTGTCTGTCTGGGTAATATCTGCCGTTCGCCGCTGGCCGAGGGCCTGTTGCGTCATCACGTCGAGCAAGCGGGTCTAAGCGACCGCTTTGTCATCGACTCCGCTGGTACCGGGGGCTGGCACGCGGGCGAAGGGCCCGACCGGCGTTCCATCGCCGTGGCGGCACGCTATGGGGTCGATATTTCCAGCCAGTGCGCCCGCCAGCTTCACCGCGATGACTTCTATCGCTTCGACCTGATCCTTGGCCTCGACCGCGATAATGTGCGCAATATTCGCAAAATCGCCCCGGATGATACCACCGCGACCATCGGTCTTTATCTGGAGCAAGCGCTGGGGTTGATGAAGGATGTGCCCGACCCCTATTACGGCGACACCCGCGATTTCGAGACCGTCTATCGCCTGTGCGATGAGGCTTCGGCGGCGCTGCTGCGCACGTTGACAAAGCGTCCCGGCTAAAGCCACATACGGCCAACTACGACACCAACACCCGTCCGGCACAGAAAGGCTGAGGCTACCTATGACCACTACCCCCGTTTCCAATGAGGTCTTCCGTCAGATGGCGGGCGATCATATCGACCTGGCCAACCGTCACGCGGAACAAAGCTTCATTGGCGATGCCGGCGGCGCTCTGCTTCAGGCCGCTACACGATATTCAGCCTTCACCTGTGCCGCGCAAAGCATGGACAAGACGCAGTTCCTCGCTGCGCGCAAACTGAATGTCGATCAGTTGACGGCACAGTTCCGCGAACTGCTGCTCAGCCATTATGATGACTTCGGTGACAATTACGAAACCTACCTGAAATAACAAAAGCCCCGGAGCGATCCGGGGCTTTGGCTTAGAGCGGGATGATTTTAGATGGACGCACTATCCCGCTCTAAGTTTCTGTTTTGTCGCGCAATTTTTCCGAAAAGTGGTTTCCACTTTATCGGATTGCGCTTTACAGAATATAGCGGCTGAGGTCGGCGTCGCCCGCCACCTCGCCCAGACGTTCGCGCACATAAGCCGCCGTGATGGTCACGGTCTGCCCCGTCTGATCGGCGGCGGTGAAGCTCAGCTCCTCCATCACCCGCTCGATAATGGTGTGCAGACGGCGCGCGCCAATGTTTTCGACCTTGGCATTGACCTGTGCGGCGGCGGCGGCCATTTCGGCAACTGCCCCGTCTTCGAACGCCAGCGTCACCCCTTCGGTAGCCATCAGCGCCTGATTTTGTTTGATCAGATTGGCTTCGGGTTCCGACAGGATGCGGCGGAAATCGTCCTGCGTCAGGGCCTTCAGTTCGACCCGGATGGGCAGGCGCCCCTGAAGCTCCGGCAGCAGGTCCGACGGCTTGGCCACATGGAAAGCACCCGAGGCGATAAACAGGATGTGGTCGGTCTTGACCGGGCCGTACTTGGTCGAAACCGTCGTCCCTTCGATCAGCGGCAGCAGGTCGCGCTGCACGCCTTCGCGCGACACATCGGCCCCGCCGCGCTCCTGACGCGACGCCACCTTGTCGATTTCATCAAGGAAGACGATGCCTTCCTGTTCAGCCAGGGACAGCGCCTCACGCGACACCGCCTCTTGGTCGAGCAGTTTATCCGACTCTTCGGAAAGCAGGATCGGCTGGGCCGCCGCAACCGACAGGCGCACGGTCTTTTGCCGGCCGCCCATGGCCTTTTGCAGCATCTCACCCAGATTGATCTGATTGCCGGGTTGCCCCGGAATCTCGAAGGCCCCGATCGCGCCGCCCGTATCGGCAACGGTGATTTCGACCTCCTTGTCGTCCAGTTCGTTATTGCGCAGGCGCTTGCGGAAGCTGTCGCGCGTCGCGGGTTGCGCCGCCGGTCCGACCAGCGCATCCAGCAGGCGTTCTTCGGCCTGCGCTTCGGCCTTGGCGCGCACGCCCTGACGGCTCTTGTCCTTGACCATCAGGATGGCCGCTTCGACCAGATCACGCACGATCTGATCGACGTCGCGGCCGACATAGCCGACTTCGGTGAACTTGGTCGCCTCGACCTTGATAAACGGGGCCTGAGCCAATTTGGCCAGACGGCGCGCAATCTCGGTCTTGCCGACGCCGGTCGGCCCGATCATCAGGATATTCTTCGGCGTGATCTCGTCGCGGATAGCCGCGTCGGTCTGCTTGCGCCGCCAGCGGTTGCGCAGCGCCACGGCCACCGCCTTCTTGGCGTCAGCGTGGCCGATAATATGACGGTCGAGTTCGGAGACGATCTCACGCGGTGAAAAGGTGGTCATACGCTCTTTTTCCTAAATTCAGGCGTTCAGTTCCGGCGTGCGCTGCATCAGGACCATGCGGCCGCAGGGCGTCGGGCCGACAGGGACGAAGCCCGCCTTTTCGCTGGCGCGATGGGCGGCGGCATTGGTCGTTTGGGGGGCCACGCGCACGCACAAAGCGCCCTTCTTGAACATGCCGTTGCTGAGCTGGGTCAGGACCTGCGTGCCGATCCCTTCCCCCAGCAGCGCCGCATCGCCGATAAACAGGTCGATCAGGAAGGTGCCCTTCGGCGACTCCGCATGGCAGGGCGTGCCCGGTTCATGATCGGGGTGGCATTCATAGCACTGGGTATAGCCCGCCGGGCGCCCGTTCCAGCTAAAGATCCACGCCGTGGCATTGGCCGCGCCGATATAGGCCAAGGCGTCTTCGACGGCGTCCTCTGCGGTCTGACCGTCATTGACCCACCACTGGCGCACGTGCGGCGAGGACATCCACAACAGCAGAAGCCCGGCATCGTTATCGGTCAGGGGGCGAAAGGCGATCACGCTTCCAGCTTTTCCAGAGTGACGCTGTGATTGGTATAGACGCAGATATCCCCGGCGATCTGCATGGCCTTGCGCGCGATCACCTCGGCATCGGGCTCATAGTCCAAAAGCGCGCGCGCCGCCGACAGAGCATAGGTGCCGCCCGATCCGATGGCCGCCACCCCGTCTTCGGGTTCCAGCACGTCGCCGACGCCGGTAATGGTCAGGATGTGGCTCCTGTCACCCACCAGCAGCATGGCCTCAAGGCGGCGCAGATAGCGGTCGGTGCGCCAGTCCTTGGCCAGATCAACGCAGGCCCGCGCCAACTGATCCGGATAGAGTTCCAGCTTGGCCTCCAGCCGCTCCAGCAGGGTAAAGGCATCGGCGGTCGCCCCGGCAAAGCCGACAATCACCTTGCCGCCGGCCAGAGTCCTGACCTTCTTCGCGCCGCCCTTGACGATGGTGGGGCCCATCGACACCTGACCATCACCGGCAATGACCGTCTTGCCATTTTTACGCACGGCGACGATGGTCGTCCCGTGCCAGTTGGGGAAGTTTTTATCCGTCATGACCGTCTAATTGGCGGTTTGCGCGGGGTCTTTCAAGTCCCGGCGGCGTTTTTGCCGGGACAAGTCGTCCAGCATGGGCACAAGGGCGATCAGACCGAGCCCCAGCGACAGGGGCAACACCGTCACAAAGCCCATATGGCTGAAGCCAAACGCCCCCGTAAGCCCGCCCGCCGCAAAGGCCCCCAGAAGCGACACAAGTAACCGCGCCTTCTTCGGATGAAAGCGCGCCTCTGCGTGGGTGGCGCGCCCGAACAGGAAGCGCCCGGCTTCGATGCCTAAGTCGGTGATGATCCCCGTCATATGGGTGGTGCGGATTTCGGCGTGCGACAGCTTGGTCATCAGGCTGTTCTGCAAGCCCATCAGGTAGCACAAAAGCCCGATGGTCAGGGGCAGGCTGAGGTCAATATCCCCGATCAGACCCGCAGCCAAGAGACCAAACAGCAGCAGCAACACCGCCTCAAGCCCCAGCGTCAGGGCAAATTCCGAATGCAGCCGCTTCAGCCGCGCCCAGTTGACCAGCAGGCTTGAGGTCACCGCCCCCAGAAAGAAACACAGGACATAGGTGAGCGCCAGAACGGCCGGGCCAAACTTCCCCAGCACCATGTCGTCGGCAAAGGAGGCGACCATGCCCGACATGTGCGAGGTATAGACGCCGACGGCCAGAAAGCCCCCGGCATTGACCGCCCCGGCGACAAAGGCCAGCGTCACCCCCAGCCGCGCATCGCCCGTTTCCGAGCGCCGTTTGCCGCTGATCTGTCTGAGGGCTCGCCGCATCCAATATCCTTTAAATCTATGCGGGATTATAGGCCGTCGCCCGTTAACGGTAAACGAACAGATGAGGGCTGGCGGGGTGGCGCGACGCCCTTTATATCTGAGGCCATGTCCCTGCCCCATGTGCCACCCGAACTCAGTGACGACGACCTTGACCGCTATGCCCGGCACATTGTGCTGAAAGAGGTTGGCGGTATGGGGCAACGCCGTCTGAAAGGCGCGAAAGTGCTGATCGTCGGCCTTGGGGGCATAGGGGCCCCGGCGGCACTTTATCTGGCGGCGGCGGGCATCGGCACGCTGGGCCTGCTCGATGACGACACGGTCAGTCTGTCCAACCTGCAAAGACAGGTCCTGTACGCCACCAATGATGTGGGCGCGTTTAAATCCGAGGTGGCGCAAGCGCGCCTGTCGGCGCTCAATCCGCACGCCGCGCTGAACCGGCATCCGGTACGGCTGACGCCCGACAACGCGGCGGAGATCATTAGCGGCTATGACATCGTGTTGGATGGCTGCGACAATTTCGAGACGCGGCATCTGGTCAACCGCACCTGTATGGCATTGGGCAAGACGCTGGTCTCCGGTGCACTGGGGCGGTTCAGCGGTCAGGTATCGGTGTTCAAAGGGACGCCCTGCTATCAATGTCTTGTACCGGAGATTCCGCCCGACGCCGAAACCTGTGAGCGTGTGGGCATTGTCGGCGCTCTGGCCGGGATTATCGGTTCGATGAGCGCGCTGGAGGTGATCAAGCTGATCACCGGCGCGGGCGACCCGCTGATCGGCAAACTGCTGATCTTCGACGGCCTGTCGATGACCTCGCGCATCATTACCCTGCCGCCGGAGCCGGATTGCAAAATTTGCGGTGGAACAAATGGATTATAGCGAAAAAGCTTACGACAAGGCGAAATGGCATTTTGAGAGCATAGAAAAAGAAGGACTGGATGAAATTCAGGCCTATGTCCACACGGCATTTTTCTGGCGCTGGATCGTAGATCAAAACCTGACGGATAAGCGTTTTGAAGAAGATTTCGAAGACGATTTTTCGGCCTATCGAAACGGATCGATAGACGCGCTCGAATTCTACAGGGTTCTTGATGGATGCCTGATTGGCGACATGATGAATGATGAAGGCAATGCGTTCGCGAGCCACTATTTCGACTTTCAGACCGGGCAATATCTTCGCGATTATGAACGCGCTGTCGCCCATGACCGGCCTTCAATTTTTCAGGTTACGTTTAATGACGAAACCTATGACCGGATTAAACCTTATATCGAAAAGGCATACTCAAAATGGAAAACACCCAAGGCGTGGTGGAGGTTCTGGTAACTCAAATTTAGGCTGCCGTCATGCTGAAATACCTTGCCCCGCTTTGCTTATTACTCTGTCTCGGCGCTACCGCCCATGCTGGCTCAATCGGCGAGACTGCTGGCAAAGACCTGTTTGAACTGACTACCGACCAACAGTTTCTGCTGCCGTTTCTGGGGCATTTCGCGCTAGTGGCCGGGCTCTATATCTGGCTGACCTGGGAGCGCCAGACGGCGCTGCGCAAAGGCGAGATCAAGCCTGCCGCCTTCGTCAACGCCAATGCCGACCCTGAGCGCTCAAAGCGCGTGGCGCGCAACCTGTCCAATCAGTTCGAACTGCCGGTCTTTGCCCTGTTTGCCGCGACTATCATCTATCAGTCGGGCCGCATAGAAGCGATCGACATCGCCGCTGCCTGGCTGTTCCTGATCGGGCGACTCATCCATACGGGCGTGCAAACCCTGACGACGAATGTGCCGCTGCGCGGGCTGGTCTTCCTGATCAACTTTGTCGCCGTGGTCATCCTGATGGGGCGCGTGGCGCAGGGGGTGTTTTTATGAAAGCCGCGCTTATCCTTGCGGGCCTGTTGGCCGCCTCCGGTGCACAGGCGCAAACCGTATCCGGCGAGGACCTGTTTGAGCGCTATTGCGCCAGTTGTCACGAAGTGACGGCGGCCAATGGTCAGGGGCCGTCACTCAAGGGCGTGGTCGGCCGCAAGGTGGCCAGCGTGGCGGGCTTTGCCTATTCGCCGGCCCTCAAGGCCGCCGGCGCGAAGGGCCTGCGCTGGGACGCCGCGCATCTTGATCGGTTCCTCAGCGATCCGTCAAAGCTCTATCCCGGCACCTATATGCCGCAGTCGGTGTCAAAACTCGAAAACCGCGCCGCGATCATTGCGTATCTCAAGGCCCAGTAGATTTGGCCCACGGAATTAGACATTCCCCACGTTTTCCTGTATAGGCCCCCACTCGCTCCCCGCATCTGTGCCTTTTCTGAGAGTCCCCCCGTGGCCTATACGCTCGACCTGTCCGCCAAACCCGCCGCAAGCGCCAAGGTGAATATCACCGGGCTGACGCGCGATGGCCTGATCGCGGCGCTGAAAGAGTCCGGCGTGGTCGAGGAGCGCAAGGCCAAAATGCGCGCCCAGCAGATCTGGCGCTGGGTGCACCATTACGGCTTTACCGATTTCGACAAGATGACCGATATCGGCAAGGATCAGCGCGGGCCTTTGGCCGAAAAATTCACCCTCGCCCGCCCCGAAGTGGTCGAGCGTCAGGTGTCAAAAGACGGCACGCGCAAGTGGCTGATCCGCATGGCGCCGGGTATCGAGGTCGAAACCGTCTATATCCCCGATGTCGGCCGCTCCGGTGCCCTGTGCGTCTCGTCTCAGGTCGGCTGCACGCTCAACTGCTCCTTCTGCCACACGGGGACGCAGCGGCTGGTGCGTAACCTGACCGCTGCCGAAATCGTGGCGCAGGTGCAGGTGGCGCGCGATGACCTGGGCGAATGGCCGTCGCCCAAGGAAGACCGCCGCCTGTCCAATATCGTCTTCATGGGCATGGGCGAGCCGCTGTACAATCTCGACAATGTCGCCGACGCCATCGACATCATTTCGGACAATGAAGGCATCGCCATTTCACGCCGCCGCATCACGGTCTCGACGTCTGGCGTGGTGCCGGAGCTGGACGCGCTGGGCAAGCGCACGGCGGCCATGCTGGCCATTTCGCTGCACGCCACCAACGATGAGTTGCGCGACGTGCTGGTGCCGATCAACAAGAAGTACCCGCTGAAAGACCTGATGGCCGCCATCCGCGCCTATCCAGACCTGTCGAACGCGCGGCGCGTCACGTTTGAATATGTGATGCTGAAAGGCGTCAATGACAGCCCGGCCGAAGCGCGCGAACTGATCAAACTGATCAAGGGCATCCCGGCCAAGATCAACCTGATCCCGTTCAACCCCTGGCCGGGCACAGACTATCAGTGTTCGGACTGGCGCACCATCGAAGCCTTTGCGGCCATCCTGAACAAGGCCGGCTATGCCTCGCCCATCCGCACGCCGCGCGGTCGCGACATTCTGGCTGCCTGCGGTCAGTTGAAGTCCGAGAGCGAGAAGGTCCGCGCCAGCGCGCTGCGTAAAGCGCAGGTTGCGGGGCTGGCCCAGGCCGAAGACGAAACGCCTCAAAATGAGACTGACGCGGTCGAAACGGAACTGCCTTACGGCCATCTGGCCTCCGGCATGTAAGAGCAAGCCGGTGAACTTATAAAAAACGGTCACATTTTTCGGCCTTGATCTTGCAAGACCCCCGATACAATACTGGTCGTCCGCACGGGACGGCGGGCGTAATCGGGGCTTTTGATCGGCATGATACCGGATTTCCTCAATCTCGACTTTCTGGTGCCGGACGTCCTGCGTCCGGAGGTTCAGGCCTTCGCCGCCGGTTTCCCGGTGACGCTGCTGCACGCCGGGGCGACCCTGCTGATGCTGTTTATCGGGGCCTTCGTCTATTCGATCCTGACGCCCTATAAGGAAATCCAGCAAATCCGCGACGGCAATTCCGCCGCAGCGGTGGCCTATGGCGGCGTGATCATCGGTCTGGCCGTGCCTCTGGCCGCCTCGATGTCGGCCTCGACCTCGGTGCGCGAAATCCTCATCTGGGGCGGGGCGACCGTCATCCTGCAACTGTTTGTCTTCCGTCTGGTGGACTTCCTGCTGGCCGGTCTGCCGCAACGCATCGACGAGGGCGAAGTGTCGGCCGCCGTGCTGCTGGTGGCGGGCAAGCTGGCCGTCGCCCTGATCCTCGCCGCCGCCGTCGCCGGTTAATCTGAAAGGGGTTTTGAGATGGGCCTCATCCCCGACTGGCTGCTCTACGGTTCGGCGGTGGCCCTGATGGTCATCGTGCCCGGTCGCTGGGCCGACAAATCCCTGTCGCCGCCTGCGCCGCCGCCGCCGCCGCCCGGCGAAGCGGCCCTGTTTGCCACCTACTCCCCCTTCTCAACCAACGAGATCATCAGCCTGCCGATCATGAACGATATTGATTATCGCGGCACGGCCTTTTCCGTCTCAAAATCCGGTGAGTGGGTGCTGGCCCGCGAAAGCATCCGCAACTGCCGCTACCCCTTCCTCAATCTGGGTGGCAATCTGGGGGTGCGTATCCGCGTGCAGTATAAGCGCAGCCTCGACAACTATGTGCTGGCCGTCACCGAAAGCGGCGCGCGTCCCCTGCCCTTTGCCGATCCAAAAACCATCAAGCCGGGGATGCGCGGCTTCATGCCGGGCTTTCCGCAGGATCAGGCCGGCGAAGCGACCGGCCGTCTGATCGGGGAAACCAAGCTGAAGACCGGCAAGCGCTTCGAAGCCCCTGAAACCGTGCTGGCCTGGGCCGAAGCCGGGCATACGGCCAACCTGACGGGCAGCCTGAACAAGTTGCTGGGTGGCCCCACCCTTGATGCGCAGTCTCAGGTCATCGGCATCACGCTAAAGACCAAGCCGCGCCGCGGGCGTCTCTATTCCTCGACCCCGGCGACGCTGGCCAAGATCGGTAATACGCCGTCGCGCACCTATGATTTCGAGCACGAAGACCTGCTGACGCGCCGCAATTACGGCATCGTCTCCGACACCCTGCGCCGGGAGTATCGCGTGGCGCAGGTCGGCTGCATCCAGAGCTAACCCTTTTAACCGCAAGATTCGGGACGTGACGCGCGCGGCCATCCGTGTAAGTCTGCGCGTATGATCCCCGGTGACCTTGTCCCTCTCGAACGCGCGCATATGACCGCTCTGGCCGAAGCCGATCCAGCGCTGGCCCCGCTGTTTGCCGCCGTGGGCGACCTCAATTTTCGCCACCGGGCCGACGGTTTCGAAGGTCTGCTGCGCCTGATCGTCGAGCAGCAATTGTCGGTCAGGGCCGCCGATGCCATCTGGCAGAAGCTGCGCGGCGGCCTTTCAGAGATGAGCCCGGCCCATTTGCTGAGCCAGTCGGATGAGGCTCTGCGTGGCCATGGCCTGTCGCGGCCCAAGGTCAGATATGCCCGCATCCTCGCCGAGGCCGTCCACGCCCGCGCGCTCGACTTTGCGACCGTGCGGAGCCTTGAGGCCGAAGCCGCCATCGACCACCTGACGGCGCTGAAAGGCATAGGGCGCTGGACAGCCGAGGTCTATCTGATGTTCTGCGAAGGCCGCCTCGACATCTTCCCGACCGGTGACATCGCGTTGCGCGAGGCCGTCGGCTGGTTAGACGGCCTCGATTCCCGCCCGGACGAGGCCTATTGCCGCGCGCGTGCCCTGCGCTGGGCACCCTACCGCTCGGTGGTATCGCACGCCTTATGGGGCTGGTACGGCGCGGTCAAACGCGGTGAGCTTGGGCGCAAGCCGTAGGCTTACTGGCGATTATAGATGCGCAGGATCACCGGCTGATCGGTATTGCGGGCATTGGGTTCGGTCCACACCACGGCAAAGCCATTCGGTCCTGCCCCCAGATTCACGCCATTAAACGACGTGGCGGTGGTGATCTCAAACTCCGTGAAAAGTTTGGTGCCATCATCGGACATCAATTGACCGGTCAGACCCGAATTATAGCCATAGACCACCGCATAGCCGCCATTGCTCAATCCGGTAGCGCCGTAATAGCTGGCGCTCAGCGCCGCATTGGCATTGACCGTTGCTGCCGTCCCATAGGCAGCCCCCGCACCACTATAGGCCTGAGCGCGCAGGCTCTGAACCGTCGTCCGCTGCGACCAGATCGCTGCAAAGCGTCCGCTATTCAGACTGACCAGCGCCGGAAGCATAGCTTCCAGACCGCCGTTCAGGGCAATAGGATTGCCCGATGCCGCACCTGCCGCCGTGTAAAGTTGAACCTTACCCTGCATCAGACCCAGCGTATTATTGGCTTCCTCATAGGACAAAGCAAACGTCCCATCCGTCAGGCCGATAAGGGTATAGGCGGGGACATTGCCGCCAATCGATCCGGTGGGAAAGCCCTTGAGCGTCAGTTCAGAGCCCACGGTGGCACCGGTCGCTGTGAATATTTGCGCCCGGACCTCATCCGCGGTGGTCACCTGAGTGCTGTTGACGGCCCGCTCACGGAAAGCCACCATAAAGCCTGTCCCCGCCGACACCAGTTGTACCCGTGTGTCCGTTCCAACCGTCGATGAAGAAAGTGCGCGGGTGTTCACACGCAATTCGCTGCCTTGTTTGACGCCATTGGCATCGAAGACTTGGGCCCGGACAACGGGTGCCGTGGCGCCCCGATCGGCCCAGGCGGCAACAAAGCCGCCACCGCTCAGGGACAGAAGTACGGGCTTTTCCTGATCGCCGGCCGTTGTCGTATTGGCCGTGAGTTCCGTCGTCAGCGTGGCACCAGTGTTCGAAATCACGCGATACAAGATAGCCGAGCCTGAGGTGTCCGGGCTACCGGCGACCACAGTGCGCTCGGTCCACGCCACCGCATAACCGCCGCCCGAAAGACCCGTCACAGCCGTTTCGGTTCTGAAAACACCGCTGCGTGTGCTTACGGTTATCGGGCTTGAAGCCACATAGCTGCTTTGCGACGCCGATGATGACGAGGATGACCCACCGCCTGTACCCCCGCCAGAGGAGGAACCGCCCCCACCGCCGCCTCCACCGCAGCCATAGACCATCAGCGCTGCCAGAGGCGCGACGATCAGCACGAGCGGGCGCAGAATTTTCGCAGAAATGGTCATGGTCTCCCCCTAAATAATGACCGCCTTGTTACAGGATGGTCCACCTTCTGTCAAATTTGACGGCATGATGTCACCGCCAACCGTGACGAGACTTACACCCGGCTTACACCCTGTCATAGCTGCGCCATATCGCTCTTACGCGCAGCGGGTTCATGCTCAGGCTTCAACCTGAAATAAGACTGGAGCCCGAGGAATGGATATCTATAACTACATCAAGAAAGACCATCGTAAGGTCGAGGACCTGATGGAGCAGGTGGTTAATGCCGCCGACGGCGCGACGCGCCTGCGTCTGTTCAATGAGATCAAAAACGAGCTGACCATCCACGCCAAAAGCGAGGAAGAGACCTTCTACAAGGCGGTGTTGGACGCCACGCGCTCAAAGGCCGTCGAGCACAAGATGGAACATGCCAATGAGGAGCATGACGAAATCGAGGCCTTCCTGCAGAAGGTGTCCGCCCTGTCGGCCGACAGCGATCAGTGGCTGCTGCATTTCGGCGAACTGAAACACGCCGTCATGCACCACGTCGAAGAGGAAGAGGGCGAAATCTTCGAAAAGGCCAAGACCTATCTCAGCGCCGATCAGGCCCGCAAGCTGGCCAAGGAGATGGATGCGCTGAAAAAGGACATGATGGCCGGGGCGTAAGGCTTAATCCCCGCCGTCCTGCAAAACGGCCTCCCCTGTACTCAAGGGAGGCCGTTTTGTTTGCGCTCAGTTTTAAAGCCCGGCGCCCTTGACCAGATCGGCCACCACCGACGGATCGGCCAGGGTTGAAATATCACCGAGGTTTGACACATCTCGTTCGGCGATCTTGCGCAGGATGCGGCGCATGATCTTGCCGGAGCGCGTCTTGGGCAGGCCCGGCGCCCACTGGATAACGTCCGGTGAGGCGATGGGGCCGATTTCGCGACGGACCCAGTTGCGCAGTTCGGTCTTCAGCGCTTCGGTCGGTTCGACGCCCTTGGTCAGGGTGACGTAGCAATAGATGCCCTGCCCCTTGATATCGTGCGGGAAGCCAACCACGGCGGCTTCGGCGACGCTGTGGTGCGCCACCAGCGCGCTTTCGACCTCGGCCGTGCCCAGACGGTGGCCGGAGACGTTCAGCACGTCATCGACGCGGCCGGTGATCCAGTAATAGCCGTCTTCGTCGCGACGCGCGCCGTCGCCGGTGAAATACTTGCCGGGATAGGTCGAGAAATAGGTCTCGATAAAGCGCTGATGATCGCCAAAGACCGAACGCATCTGACCCGGCCACGAATCCGAAATACACAGATTGCCTTCGGTCGCCCCGCTCAGCTCATGGCCCTCATTATCGACCAGACAGGCCTCAATTCCCGGCAGAGGATGGGTGGCCGAACCGGGCTTCAAGGCCGTGGCCCCCGGTACCGGGGTGATCAGGTGGCCGCCGGTCTCGGTCTGCCACCAGGTATCGACGATGGGGCAGTTTTCATTACCGACCACGCGGTGATACCACAGCCAGGCTTCGGGGTTGATCGGCTCACCCACCGAACCCAGCAGACGCAACGACTTGCGCGAGGTTTTGAGCACCGGCGCATCGCCTTCGCGCATCAGGGCGCGGATGGCCGTCGGCGCGGTGTAGAAGGTCGTCACCTGATGCTTGTCGATCACTTCCCAGAAGCGCGACACGGTGGGGTAGTTGGGCACGCCTTCGAAGATCAGCGAGGTGGCGGCATTGGCCAGCGGCCCATAGACAACGTAGGAGTGGCCCGTCACCCAGCCGACATCGGCGGTGCACCAATAGACATCGCCTTCGTGCCAGTCGAACACCGTTTTGAACGTATACGCCGCCCAGGCGAGGTAGCCGCCCGTGGTGTGCAGCACGCCTTTCGGTTTACCTGTCGAACCGGACGTATAGAGGATAAACAGCGGGTCTTCGGCATTCATCGGCTCGGCCGGGCAGTCGGCGTTTACGCCCTCCAGTTCCGGATCGACGCACAGGTCACGCCCGTCATGGCTCAGCGAGCAGCCATTGCCGGTGACGAAGACGTGCTTCACACCGGGGCATTGCAGCAGGGCGAGGTCGGTATTGGCCTTGAGCGGCACCGACTTACCACCGCGACGGCCTTCGATGGTGGTGACCACATATTCCGACTGACAGTCATTGATACGCCCGGCCAGGCTGTCGGGCGAAAAGCCGCCAAAGACCACCGAATGCACGGCACCGATACGCGCGCAGGCCAGCATGAAATAGGCCGCTTCCGGCACCATGGGCATGTAGATGGTGACGCGGTCACCCTTCTTGACGCCATATTTTTTCAGCAGGTTGGCGCGCTTGCCCACCGCCTCGGCCAATTGGCCATAGGTGACGGTGTAGGAGTCGTTCGGCTCATCGCCTTCGAAGATGAAGGCCACTGTATCGGCCTTGTGCGGCAGATGGCGGTCGATGCAGTTGGCCGCGACGTTCAGTTGCCCGTCGTGATACCAGCGGATGCGGAAGTCTTCGCGGTTAAACGACACGTCCTTGACCTGAGTGAAGGGCTTGATCCAGTCGAGCGCTTCGCCCAGTTGCCGCCAGTGGGCCCACGGGTCGGACCTGACCAGATCACGCTGCGCCTGAAGCGCCGCCGCCGTCACGCTGTGGGCGCGCGGATAGGTCGCCGGCACGGGAAAGAGAGTCGTATTGTTCAGCGTTTCAACCGTCATGGCGTCCTCACACATAGTCTTGTTTATCTTGCCGTAGAGATAAGACTGATCCACGGCCCTGTCGAGCCAGCCAACCACAATTTGCGCGGCAGGGAAACTTGGCAATAGGTCGTATATTGGTTATGCAATGTGGATCATTTTGTGACCCTTTTTGAAGGACTAGCTGTGCATCTCGCCTTTTCCACATGGCCGGAAATCGAAGCCCGTCTGAAGACCTCAAAGACGGTGATCATTCCCATCGGCTCCAACGAACAGCACGGCCCGATGGGGCTTTTGGGGACCGACTGGCTGTGCCCGGAAATCATCGCCCATGCGGCGGAAAAGCAAGGTGATATTCTGGTCGCGCCGACCTTCAATATCGGCATGGCGCAGCACCATCTGGGCTTTGCGGGCACCATTTCGCTGCGCCCTTCAACCTTTATGGCGGCCATCGAAGACTGGGTGAAGTCGCTGGGGCGGCATGGGTTTGAGCGCATCTATTTCCTCAATGGCCACGGCGGCAATGTCGCCTCGATCGAAGCGGCCTTTTCGGAAATCTATAACCAGTGGTCATGGAAAGGTACGCGCTGTCCGTTTGCGCTGAAACTGTCGAACTGGTGGGACCTGCCGGGCATTTCGCCTCTGTGCGCCCGCCTCTTCCCCAAGGGGCACGGCAGCCACGCCACGCCGTCGGAAATCGCCCTGACCTGGGCCGCTTATCCCGATGCTGTGCGCGACCTGACGATGGACCCGCCGATTGCGCCCACCGGCCCGATCCGCGACGCGCTCGACTACCGCGCGCGCTTCCCTGACGGCCGCATCGGTTCGGACTCGTCGCTGGCCACGCAGGCGCTGGGACAGCAGATTCTGGAGGCGGCGGTTCCGGCCCTGCTAAAAGATATTGCCAAGTTTGAGGCTGAGGAACGGCCCTAAACCGTCACCACCTCATCGCCGCGGCGTTCGACCGGCCACGGCGTGAGGTGCTCCCCGGCGCAGGGGCCGCCGATGCACAGGCCGCTGTCTTTCAGAAACGACGCGCCGTGCCAGCGGCAGATTATCACATCCTGCTCGCGCGTCTGATAATCGCTTTCTTCCTGATCGCCGCCCAGCGGCATCCCGTTGTGCGGACAGGCATCGACATAGCCGCGCGGCAGATAGTCATCGAGGATAACGAACCCCTCAAACCCGTCCTGACGATAGAGGACGGTGCCGGTTGCCTGCAGATCGGCCCAAGCGCAGATGACGGTGCCGGGAGGCGGTCTCACCGTTCGGTCTTCAGCGGACGCGACATCAGATCGCCGATAGCCTTATCGACGCTGGCTTCGCCCGACAGTATGGTCGCCACCATGTTGCAAATGGGCAGATCGACGCCCAGCTTTTCGCCCAGATGCTTGACCGCCGGGGCCGATTCGACCCCTTCGGCGACCGAAATCTTGCCTTCCAGCGCCTGAGCCAGCGTTTGTCCGCCGCCGAGCGCCAGACCGACGCTCATATTGCGCGATTGCGGCGACGAGCACGACAGGACCAGATCGCCCATGCCACACAGGCCGCTGAGCGTCTCGGCCTTTGCGCCCAGCGCCACGGCCAGCCGCGTCATTTCGGCAAAACCGCGCGTAATCAGGGCGGCGTGCGCCGAACGCCCCAGCCCCTTACCTTCGGAAATGCCGCAGGCAATGGCCAGCACGTTTTTCAGCGCCCCGCCCGCCTCAGCACCGATCATGTCGTCGATCAGATAGGGGCGGAAGGTCTGCGTCGCCAAAGTCGTCGAAATCTGCGCCCCCAGCGCCGCATCCTTGCACGCCAGCGTCACCGCGGTGGGCAAGCCGCGCGCCACTTCGGCGGCGAAGGACGGCCCCGACAGGACGGCGGCACGCGCCTGTGGCAGGGTCGCCGCCAGCACCTCGTTCATCAGACAGTCCGTGCCGCGCTCAACGCCCTTGGCGCACAGGATGATGGGCAGGCCGTCGCGCACATGCGGCGCAAAGGCCTTCAGCGAGGCGCGCATATGCTGCGCCGGCGGCACGGCCAGGATCAGATCGCAGTCGCCCAGATCGGCCAGATCGGCGGTGGCCTTCACCTGCGACAACAGCTCACAGCCCGGCAGATAGAGATGATTGAGGTGCTGAGCATTGATCGACTCAGCGACTTCCGGCTCACGGCACTGGATCAACACCTCGCGCCCGGCCCGCGCGGCGACCTGCGCCAGCGCCGTGCCCCATGCCCCTGCCCCGATGATTCCAACCTTGTCAAAGGCTTTGGCGTGCACGAATTGGGTCAAGCCTTGGCTCCCTTGCGTCCCGAAAACTTATGTATGGGTGCACTGAGCGCACGGCGCTCGTCAAGGGGCCAGCGTGGCCGCGCCAGCGCCGACAGTCCGTCGTGCACCTGTTTGTCCCCATCATAATCGGCCGCCGCCCGCATCAGCGCAAAGCGTTCCAGCCCGGCCAGCGCGATCATGGCTGCATTGTCGGTGCAGTAGGCCAGAGGCGGGGCGACAAATTCAAACCCCTCCTTTTGCGCCAGTGCCGACAGCTCAGACCGCACGGTTTTGTTGGCCGCCACGCCGCCCGCCACAACAAAGGCCGGGCTATCCCCCCCATGTTCAGCCTTGAAGGCGCGCATGGCGCGGGCGGAGCGTTCGACCAGTTGGCGCGCAATCGCCGCCTGCACCGAAGCGCACAGATCGGCGCGATCCTGCGGTGTTTTCACCTGCTCCATAGCGATCTTGGCGGCGGCGGTTTTCAGCCCCGAATAGGAAAAATCGCAGTCCTTGCGCCCCAAAAGCGCGCGCGGCAGGGTAAAGCGCGTGGCATCGCCCTTCGCCGCCTCGGCCTCCAGCGCCGGGCCGCCGGGATAGCCCAGCCCCAGAGTCTTGGCGATCTTGTCAAAGGCCTCGCCCGCCGCATCGTCGATGGTGGTCCCCAGACGCTCATAATCGCCGACGCCGCGCACATGCAGCAACTGACAATGGCCGCCGGAGACCAGCAGCAGCAAGAAGGGAAACGGCACATCGTGCGTCAGGCGCACGGACAGGGCATGGCCTTCGAGGTGATTGACCCCGATCAGCGGCAAACCGCGCGACAGCGCAAAGCCCTTGGCAAAGCTCAGTCCCACCATCACCCCGCCGATCAGGCCCGGCCCGGCCGTGGCCGCCACCGCGTCGATTGCGTCCACCCCGACGCCTTTCTCGGCGGCCTGCGACAGCGCCAGCCGCGCCAGATCGTCTATGGTTTCGACATGGCTGCGAGCCGCGATTTCGGGCACGACCCCGCCATAGACGGCGTGCTTGACCACCTGAGAGTGGATGACCGAAGACAGGACTTCGACCGCGCCATCATCACCCCGCCGCACCACGGCGACCGCGGTTTCGTCACAGCTCGATTCGACACCCAGAACGCAAAGAGACATTACATATCCTTATCTCTCGCTACCTTGCGGAGAGAGGGGTTACCTGAAAAGGCCAAATGGCCGCAGGTCAAGGGGCTTGCAAGCCGCAGGGCTTAAGTTTTTCTATAGCTTGCTGAGATTACGTATCTGAAAAGCGCTTCCGAGCGCTCAATCTGCAAAACCGCGTTACACAGTCAATGACAGGTCAGGCAATGACTGATAACCTATCCAGTCATAGGGATTAATCAGGCGATGAGGGCAAGCTGCGCTTTGTTACAGGGCTAATGATCTTGGTTTGCGTAGGCGGCTGCGAGCAGAAACCGGCGTCTGAGACAGACGCTAAACAGCAGGAAACCACATCCCAATCGTGTGCAGATAAGAGCCTGAGGCTTGATGTGACAGGCCTGTGTCAAAGTGATGCCAACGCTTTGGTCGGTCATAATCCTGAATTGCGAACGCCTGAGCTTGAAAATTGCACCTGGAGCGTCAAAGAAGTACAGATGCCCGGAGATGAGGTCATTCTCTATCGCGCCGCCAGGTGTCAGGACAAGGATACCGTGCTTTCGTTTGCAGGTGGTGCCAGACGCGCTGAACTCAGCTATGAAAGCTCGGCTGTCTATGGGGAGGCGGCGCAGGGGCGCGTTGTGGTCGCGCTTTACGGTACAGAGCCTGACCCTCAAGGGGCCCTGAAAATGGCGATCAATGAACTCCCTGCCAAAGAACGCGGCACTTGCCGGATTGTACCTGCCGAAAGAGAGGGCTGGCCATCCGACGCGCTTCTGATTGCCCCGGAAAGTAAAAACCAGCCTGATACAGGCGGTGCCTATGTCCCACTGGTGGCTTGCGGACCATTAGGTGTAAATGGAAAGAAATACTCCTATTGGCGTATCCGTCAGGGCTTCGCCTGGTTTATCGACCTTGGGGAAAAGGACCCGGATCTTGACACCGGTAATATGGTCATCGTGACCAAGACCGAAGGCGGCGCGTGGCGTCCCAAACCCTGATGTCAATTGGCCGCAGGTCACGGGCTTGCATATCACATAGCGAAATTTTAGGGAGTAGGCATAGCAACCCGAAGGCTAAGTCATGACCCCACTTCTGAAAATCGGTACGCGCGGTTCGCGGCTGGCCACCACCCAATGCGGCTGGGTTCAGCGTCAGATCGTCACCGCCCTGGGTCACGACCCGGCCCTGTCGCATGAGGTTGCACCGCTGCTCATCATCACCACGCAGGGCGACCGCATTCAGGACCGCCGCCTGATCGAAGCCGGCGGCAAGCAGTTGTTCACCAAGGAGATCGAGGACGCGCTGCTAAATGGCGACGTCGATGTCGCCGTCCATTCGCTGAAGGACATGCCCGCCGAGGATATTCCCGGCCTCAGCCTGTGCGCCTTTCCGGTGCGCGAAGACCCGCGCGACGCCTTTGTGTCGATCAACTACCGCACCCTCGAAGACCTGCCGCAAGGCGCAAAGCTCGGCACCGCCTCGCTGCGGCGGCAGGCACAGGCCCTGGCCGTGCGGCCGGACCTTGAGGTGGTCATGCTGCGCGGCAATGTCGATACGCGCCTGTCGAAGCTGGAGGCCGGGCATTGCGACGCCATCCTGCTGGCGGCGGCGGGCCTGAAACGCATGGGGCTTGAGGCGCATATCAAGTCCTATATCGACCCCGACCTGTTCCCCTCTGCCCCCGGCCAAGGCGCGCTGGCCGTGCAATGCCGCACCGCCGACCTCGATCAGGCGTGGATCAGGCGGCTGCACCACGTCGAAACGCACCTGCAAATTTCGGCCGAACGCGGCGCGCTGGTGGCGCTCGAAGCCTCGTGCCGCACCGCCGTCGGGGCCTATGCGAAGATCGAAGGCGACGCACTCACCCTGTTTGTTGAGGCCCTGACCGCCGATGGCCGCACGCGCTGGCAAAGACGCGAAACGATCAGCGCGCCTACGGTGGAATCGGCGCACGCTCTGGGCCTTCGTCTGGGTCAGTCTATCCGCGATGAGGCCGGCGACCGGCTGATCCAGTATCAGGCGCAGGCGTGAACCCGCCCCTTATCTGGGTGACGCGAACGGAGCCACAGGCCAGCGTCACGGCGCAGGCGCTGCGGGCGCGGGGCTTTGAGGTGGTCAATGACCCGCTGCTTGAGGTTGAACCCTTAAGCCCCGACATCGACGTGGCGCGTTTCGCCCATATCATTGCCACCTCGATAAATGGCCTGAAAGCCTTTACGCGCCAATACGCGACGCGGCATCAGACGGTGTGGGCCGTCGGCGACGCCACTGCCCGCGAAGCGCGTGAGGCCGGTTTTAATACCGTGCATAGCGCCCGTGGCGATGTCGAAGACCTGATCCGCCTGCTGAAAGCCGAGGCCCCGCAAGGCCCCCTCCTCTACCCGCAGCCCGAAACCCCGGCGCGCGACCTGACGGCGGCCCTGTCGGGGTTCGACCTGCACCCCGTCCTCTTCTATCGCACCGTGGGACGCGACGCCCCCGACGCCAGAGCGCAGATAGCGGCGATCACCCATATCCTGCTCTATTCACCGCGCGGCGCGCAGGCCTGCGCCCCCTATCTGAGCGGCGCGACAGCGCGCGTCCTGTGCATCTCAGAGGCCACCGCCCAACGCCTGCGCGAACACCTCAATTTCACTGGAAATTTACCCTCTGCGGGCCTAAACATAGAGGTAGCGGCCTCTCCGGATGAAGAGGCCCTGTTCGCCAGGCTCTAAAACCCCACGGACCACCATGACCGACGACTTCGCCCCGAACCCGATCCCCGCTGCGGCGGAGCCGGAAAAGACCCGTTGGGGGCGCGGCCCGCTGATCATCGCCTTTGCCTTTCCCATCGTCTTCGTGCTGCTGGCGCTGGGGGTGCTGGGTTTTGCGGTCTATAAGGAGCACCTGAGCGCCCCGCAAAAGACCGTGGCCGACTATCTCGACCCCGCGGCGGTGGCCAAGGACAGCGAAAAAGACTCCGAAATCGCTCGCCTGACCGCCGAACTGAACGCCCTGCGCGTGCGTCAGGCGCAGGCCTCGGCCGAAGCGCCGCAAGCGCCCACCTATGCCGACCCGACGGCGCTCAACCGCCTGTCTGAGCGCCTCGATCGCCTTGAGGCCAATCAACGCCTGCTGATTCAGGCCGCCGCTGCCGCCACCTCGGCGTCGGGTCTGCAACAGGCGGCGAAGGGCTCTCAGCCGTTTCTTTCCGAACTGGCGGACGTTGAAAAGAGCCTGACCGATACGGTGATGGTCGCACCGCTGCGGCCTCTGGCGCAAAAGGGCGTGCCCAGCGAAATCGCGCTGGCGCTCAGCTTCCCGGCCTACGCCGCCAAGGCGCGCACCGCCGCCAGCGCCAAAACCGACGACAGCTTCCTGACGCGCCTGACCAATGCCCTCAGCGGCCTGATCAGCATACGCCGCATCGACGGCGCGGCGCGCGGCCCGGATGCGCTACTGCTTCAGGCACAGGGCCGTCTGGATCAGGGCGATCTTAATGGCGCGCTGACGGTCCTCTCAACCCTGCCCCCGGCCTCGCAAGCCGCGCTCAAGCCGTGGATGACCGATGCGCGCAACCGCGTGCTGGTCGATACCACTACCCGCCGCATCACGGTCGAGGCCTTGAGCCGCCTCAGTCAGGCCAATTACAGCACGGCCAATGGTGCCGACGCCACGGCGGGTAGCGGGGCCGCCGTCGCGCCTCAGCCGGAGACTGGCCTGTGATCCGCACGCTTCTGATTCTGCTCAGCATCATTGCCCTGATCGCCATCGCCTTTGCCGCCGCCGGTGACCCCGGCACGGCGACCCTAGTCTGGCTCGGCTACCGCATCGACACTCCTGCCGCCGCTGCCGTTATCGTTATCGGCCTGCTGGCCTTTGCGGCGGTGTGCTTCTGGAATCTCGTCCTGTGGATGTCGCGCGCCCCGCAGCGCGCTGAACGCCAGCGCGCCGCCGCCCGTCGCCGTCAGGGCGAAGAGACCCTCACGCGCGGCTTTATCGCCGTCGTGTCCGGCGATGGGGCCGAAGCGCGCCGTCAGGCAATCAAGGCCGTGGATGTGCACGACAATGTGGCATTGGTGCGCATCCTCAACGCGCTGGCCGCTGAAACCGCCCACGACCCGGTGGCCACGCGCGCCGCCTGGACGGCCATGCTGAGCGTGCCGGAACTGAAACTCGCCGGCCTGCGCGGCCTGATGACCCTCGCCATCTCCGAAGGCGACCGCGCCGAGGCCATCCGTCTGGCCGGTGAAGGCTATAACCAGCCCAAACCCGCCATGTGGGCCTTCAAGACCCTGTTCGAAGCGCGCTCGACCGCCGGCGAATGGGCCGAAGCGCTCGATCTGGTCGAAGGGGCGCTGAACCGCAAGCTGGTTTCGCCGCTGTTTGCCGAACGCGCGCGCGCCGCCCTGATGGCCGCCTCGGCCGCGCATCTGGAAACCGCGCCTGAGGCGCAAATCCGCGAACAGGCGCTCGACTACGCCGTGCGCGCCGCCAAGCTTCAGCCCATGTTCGCGCCCGGTGCCGTCATAGCCGCGCGTCTGCTGGCGGCCCATAACAAGCTGGGGCGCGCCGAAGACGTGCTGGAGGCCGCCTATGCCGCTCAGCCGCACCCGGCCATCTGGCTCGCCTACCGCGATCTGGTGAACGATGAGACGCCAAAGGACCGGGCGCGCCGTCTGCAAGGGCTGATCGACCGCAACCCGCAGCACCGCGAAAGCCGCCTGCTGGAGGTCGAACGCGCTGTCCTCAGCGGCGTGCGCGCCGATATCGACCGCGCCACGGCGGCGCTTGAGGACGAACTGACCGAGGAGCGCCTGACGCGCCGCCTATGCGGCCTGATGGCCAAGGCCGCTCTGGCCGTTCAGGACGTGGACGGGGCGCGCGGTTGGGTCGCCAAGGCCTCGCTGGCCAGGGCCGAGCCCGACTGGTCCGACCTCGACCCGGAAGGCAAGGCCTTTGCCTATACGGCTTCCGACTGGACGACGCTGGTCCTGACCTATGCCGAAACGGGGGCTTTGGCGCACCCGCGCCATGAACGCGCCGAAAAGGGCCTGCCCGACGTGCCCGACATGCCGACGCGCTACGTGCCCTCCATGCCCTTCGTCAAGGCGGCGCAGAAAAAGTCAGGCCCCGCCCCCCTGCCCGACAATCTGGCCCTCAGCCCGGACGGATACGACGCGGCCATTGCCGGACACGACCTCGATGAGGCCGAAGTTGCCCCGCCGGCCCCCAAACCCCGCGCTCGCAAGACAAAACCCACAAAATAATTGCCGGTGTGGGCGCTTTGGGGCCTTGCCAAACCGCTATGGGAGCCTGTAAACAGCGCTCTCCGAACCGGGGCAGGCGATTATGCGCCTGCATCTAAGTGCCGCTTTAGCTCAGCCGGTAGAGCACCTCATTCGTAATGAGGGGGTCAGGTGTTCGAGTCACCTAAGCGGCACCACTACCTTGTCCAGCAAAATCCGCTCAAGGTTGAAAAATCCAAGAAAAACTGATACTTTAAATGCTAGTTGGCCGCCCCCGTCCGTCCCTAGTCGGACCAATTTGGGGGCCACATTGGGGGCCACTTGGAAACAGCTAAAATGCGTGGCCCCCAAAAATGTCTCTAGTCGTTACCCAGCTTAGGAATGCGAAGCCTGCTGCCAAGCCTTACAAGCTGACTGATGAGAAAGGACTGTTCCTCCTCGTTCAGCCATCAGGCGGCATGCTTTGGAGGTTTAAATACCGCTACGACGGTCGCGATGAGACAGGCCAGACCAAACGCATTGAGAAAAAGCACTTCATGAAATTCTCCTCATCCCGCAACCGGGATCTTAATTGGAAAATTCCAGTTTTAAATGGCCTCGATTTTTGGGGGGCATGTCACGTGCCTACGTCACAACACCGTTCCCGGCATATGGTTTCAAAAGACACAAATTACAGGTGAAAATTTATTCTATACTGAACCCGCGACGACCACAACCTTGGGTATTATTTCAAGATTTTACGCAGAGCGTCTCGCGTTGAATGCGAGGCTTTTCGGCATTTTCAAGGCCCGTTTAAAGAGGCGGGGTGGGGAATGAGCCTTATGGAAGTTATTATACGATATGCCGAAATCATCAAATCGGAAGAATTGTTGCAATGCATAAATATAAATACAGTTTTGAAATAATTAAAATGTGAAACAATTTACAATGAATAATACGTGTGATTTTATAGACACTTGTTTTGAAATGTAATCGTATATAACTAGTTCCAAAGTTGACGACCCGATGAATTATATGTGTCATCTGCATGACCTCTGCGAATTCCGGTCGCAGGTCGAAACACATACATAAACATTGGAGAACTTTTGTGCGAAAGAATGACATAAAGGCGTTTTTGCTTTTATCCACGGCTGTCGGGGGACTGTCGGGAATGAGCATTGCGTCCGCAGCAATGGCGCAAACCGCAGGCGAAGAAGGTGCAGTGGAGGTTGTGGTCACCGGCTCGCGCATCAAAAAGCCGAACCTGCAATCCTCCAGTCCGATCACCACGATCAGCGCGGCCGACATCAAGGCGTCGGGTGCGACCCGCGTCGAGGATATGGTCAACACCCTGCCTTCAGTCTTCGCGGCCGACGGCGCGATGCAGTCAAACGGTGCGTCGGGTACCGCGACGGTGAACCTTCGCGGTCTGGGTACGGCACGCACGCTGGTGCTGTTGAATGGCAGCCGTATGGCACCGGGCAGCCCCGTACAGCCCGCCGCCGACCTCAATCAAATTCCCGCCGCGCTGATCGAGCGCGTTGATATTCTGACGGGTGGGGCCTCCGCCGTTTACGGTTCTGACGCCATGGCCGGCGTCGTGAACTTCGTGATGAAGAAGAAGTTTGAAGGGGTGCGCCTCGACCTCAATACCAGCTTCTATCAGCACAACAACGACAGCCAATACGCTTCGGTCGTGTCCAATCGCGGTTTCGCCTTGCCAGAAAGCAATGTTGTGGACGGCAAGGCGACAGACGTCACCTTGGTCGCCGGCGTCAATAGCGAGAGCGGCAAGGGCAATGCCACGGTTTATGCCTCCTACCGCACGGTTCAGGCCCTGTTGCAGTCAGAACGGGACTATTCGGCTTGTACCCTGTCGTCCTTTACAACCTGCGGCGGGTCCTCGACCAGCTATCCGGGCCGTTTCTTCACCTCGGACTATGCGAAGAGCTATACGATCGACACGTCAGCCAATCGCCTGGCAAGCTATAGTGCGGCCACCGGTGCCTATAATTACGGCCCGCTAAACTATTACCAGCGTCCTGATGAGAAATACTCGCTGGGTGGCTTCATCACCTACGACTTCTCCGACACCCTGCATTTCAAGTCCGAAGTCATGCTGACAGACGACACATCGACGGGCCAGATCGCACCGTCGGGTATCTTCCTGTCGGAAATGAGCATCAACTGTAATAACCCGCTGATGACTGCCGCGCAGAAGACGGCTTTTTACTGCAGCAGTTCGATGATCGCCAATGGCGACACGACGACAGTCGCTATCGGTCGCCGCAATGTCGAAGCCGGTGGACGTCAGTATGAAATGAACCACACCTCTTACCGTCTGCGCGGCGAACTGACCGGGCAGATCAATGAAGTCTGGGACTTCAGTCTGAACATGCAATACGGTTCGACCAACTACAAACAGGTCACCAAAAATGAAGTCAGCCTGGAACGCGCACAAAAAGCCCTTCTGGTTGTCACCGACCCGTCCACTGGAAACGCCGTGTGTCAGTCCTATCTCGATGGTACAGACAAGAACTGCGTCCCCTACAATATCTGGTCGATAGGCGGCGTGTCTTCGGCAGCGCTGAAATATATTTCGGCGCAGGGCGTCCAGTGGGGCGGGACTGGCGAACAGATCGTTTCGCTGAATACCTCTGGCGATCTGGGAGCCTATGGGGTGAAGCTGCCCTGGGCTGGCGAAGGGGTTAAAACCTCGGTCGGGCTGGAATACCGTCGTCAATGGCTCGATTTTGATGCCGACGATAACCTGCGCAATGGTCTTCTAGCCGGTTCAGGCGGCAAGACCACGCCTGTATCGGGTTCCTATGATGTGAAGGAAGTCTTTACGGAAATGCTCGTTCCGGTCGCTCAGGACAAGACCCTGATCAAGGATCTGTCCCTTGAACTGGGCTACCGTATTTCGGACTACTCGTCTTTTGGCAAGAACGACAGCTACAAGGTGATGGTCTCTTATGCTCCGGTGGAAGGTCTCCGCTTCCGCGGCGGCTATAACCGCGCTGTGCGTGCGCCGAGCGTTACGGAACTCTACAGCGCCAACTCCGTCGGCCTGTTTGACGGGAATGATGGTTGCGGCGTTGACGACCCCTCGACCGAAACGCCGACCTACACAGCGGCGCAGTGTGCGCGCACAGGTGTAACGGCGGCTCAGTATAATAACGTTCTGTCGAGCACGGCGGGCCAGTATAACCGTCTGGGCGGCGGGAATGTTGATCTCAAGCCGGAAACCGGTGACACCTACACCTTCGGCTTTGTCTATACCCCCGACTTCCTTAAGGGGTTCAATTTGACGGTTGATTATTTCAACATCAAGATCGAAGACAAGATCAGCAGCATCGGTGCGCAATATATCCTCGATCAGTGCGCCACGACGGGCAACAGCTTCTACTGCTCCAAGGTCCACCGTGCCTCAGGTACGGGCTCTCTGTGGCTCAGTGAAGAGGGCTATATCGAAGACACGCTCTACAATACCGGTTCCTATAAGACGTCAGGCTTTGATATCGAAGCCAATTACAGCCGTAAGCTGCCGCTGGGCCGCCTGCAACTCAGCTATATGGGCACGGTGCTGGAGGAACTGGTCACCCAGGCCACCGACACGTCGGACCCCTATGATTGCGCGGGCTATTTCGACAGTTCGTGTGGCTGGTCGAACCCCAAATATCGTCATCGCGCCAAAGCGACGTGGCAGTCGCCGTGGGACTGGGACGCTACGGTGACCTGGCGTTATTTCGGCAAGGTTGATAACTTCTACGGCCCGGATACGAGCGGCACTTACGCCTCAAGCATCGATGCCTACAACTATATCGACCTCTATGCTAGCTATGCGCTGAAGTCGAATACGACATTGCGCATAGGTGTCAACAATGTGTTCGACAAAGACCCGCCCGTCCTGCCCAATTCGGACGGGACGAACGGTAACACCTACCCGCAGGTCTATGACGCCTTGGGCCGCTATGTGTTTGCGGGTATCTCCCTGTCCTTCTAGAGCGATGTGCGGAAAAGTGTGAGCGGTTTTCCGCACATCGCTCTAACCTCCGGGACCTATCGCGGGACCATCTCCGGGCTGCCGGCGGAGTGCGGTTATTCCAGCCGCCACCGCGTCCTGAAAGACTATATGGCGCGGTTCGGAGAAACCCCCAGGGAAACCCTGCGCGCGCACAAGCCTTAACCACAGGCCGGGCCTAGTGTCCTGAATCTGAAATTCGCATGTGCTTGATATCGCTCTCTGGCGAATTTCAGATTCAACAGGACACTAGCAACTTATTGTATCTATTATCATTTTCGAAATTGAAGTTCGCCCGGCTCTCGATGTCAAAATGAAGCGAACTTCAAATTCACGATACTAGAGCGGACTGATTTCTAGTGGAATCATTTCGCTCAAGCCGCCATTGAGGCGGCGGCAAAGGTGGCAAAGCCACCGCCCGGCGAGGGGCTAAACAAAAGCTGGATCATTATGTTTCTACCAGAAATCATAATGATCTAGAGGAACCGTACAGTATCGTTAATTACGGTTTAAGATATTCGCGTTATGGATGTGTAGTGCCCGCATTACCCTCAAGCCACGAGGAGCGAACCCTATGTTTGCTATGCCATCGGCTATGGGCACAGGTCCCGTCAGCCCGCCAGCTCACCACCCGACGGACGGTGCCCCCATATGAAAACGGCACTTATTCTGGAAGTTCCCAATGATCTGCACGCCAAGCTGGGCGACGCGCTTTCGAACGCGGCCATGCTTGCGCGGGTGGAAGGGGCTCTGCACACCCTGTCTGCGCAGTTCAAGGGCTGGTTGTCCGACGACATCATCCGTCTGAACAGGGCCGTTAAGGCCGCCTGTCAGACGCCCGGTGAGGCGAGCCGGCAGGAGTTGCTGAGACGCTACGGCGACCTCAAGGGCATGGGGACGACCTATGGCTATCCGCTGGTCAGCCGTGTGGCCGCCTCGGCCTGCCTCTTGCTGACGGCCAACAGCGATCTGGCGCTGACCCTGCCCCTACTGGAGGCGCACGCCGCGGCCATCACCGTGCTGGTCGATTGCGAGATCAGGGACGAAAGCCACGTGGAGGGCCAGAGGCTTGCGGACGAGCTGGAGGTTCAGGTGCAGCCGTTCCACAACCGCGTTCTCAGGCTCTGAGGTCAGACGCGGTTGGTATCCGGCTGAGTCAGCTTGCGGAAATTCATCCAGAACAGGAGGGCCCCAAGCGGGATGGACAGAAGGATGATCAGCGGCTGATAGAGGCCCAGACTGAAACGCGACGGCGGCAGGTTGGCCGTGAACAGGTTCAACGCCATACGCCCTTCCAGCCAGTTGAAGCTCATCAGCCCCACCCCCAGCAGGATCAGGCCGATCCACACAAAGCGCCAGCGCACGCGCGGGGCGGCGATGCAGATAAACAAGGTCACCGCGCAGAAGATTAGGTTGATGACCGCCAGACCCAGAAGCGCATAGTGTTCGATGCTCTGCCCGCTCAGGCGGAAGGCCGTGCGCTCAAACAGCGACGCGCGGTAGGTATTCATATTGAACCCCGCCACCGCCTGCTTCGCGGAGCCCGGTTCGACCGTCACGGTGGCGATGATCCAGCGGTCGGAAAATTCGTATTCCAGCGCCACAAACACGAAGCGCTTGCCGCTCAGGTCGCGCACCATATAGCCGACGGGCTGGATATTGCGCGGCGCTTCCTGCGGCAGGTACAGATAGACGCGCTCCATGATCAGCTCGAAATTGGCGTCGATGTAGTCGCTGTTGATCTGCGCGCGCACGGCCGGCGTGTCGCGCGTCTGCATCAGGGCGACAAAGTCCTTCGACTGCCCCACCTCCGGCTCCAGCCGCGCCAGTTCCCGCGACAGGCGCTCAGCGCGCTGACGCTGATCCAGCGTGCCGCCCAGCACATAGAGCTGGCTGACCAGCAGCATCAGGCTCAACACCGCGCCAATAATTTTCCGGAACAGACCCATCTACCCACCCGTTAACCTTTTTAGTGTTGGCACGGGCGGGAGCTTCGCAAAAGCCCTTTTTTACGGTTTTTGACGGATCGGCGGCAAAGCGTTGCAAATATCCACCGCTCCGGCCGACACTGCGAAGAAATCGTCCTTGCGGTTGGCGCGGGCCTTTACCCAGGCGGCAAAGGTCGGGCTTTGCGTATCGAGATACTGAAAAGACGGACGCTCCGTGGACGGAAGATCAGCGGCGATACGCACGGACACGATCTTTGTGCGCTCCGCCTCGGTCTTGTAGAAGCCGAGCGCCTCTGTGCCGCGCGGACGGGCACTCAGGGCGTCCATGCCCGACACGACGCGCCCGGCCATAGCCAGATTGCGGTCGAGATGGCGCGGCGCGTGCCCGATAATGGCGTAAAGCTGCGACGAAGACCCCGTATCCGGATTGAGGCCGCGCGCCACACCGACCATGCCGTAGCAATGCGGCAGCCACTGCGCCTGACCGTCCGTCGCGACGGGCCAGCCGTCCACGTGCCCGACCTGAGCCGCATAGGCGTCACGATAGGGGAGCGGGCGGAAGCCTTTGGACAGGGGCTGTTCATACTCAGCGGGCGGCTCGGCCTTTACGGCCTCCGGGTATTTCGGTTCCGGCTCGTCTGGCCAGCCCCATTGGCTGACATAATTGTCCTGAGAGCGGATAATGGCCGCGCCATCCCACCACCGGGCGCGGACGAAGGCACGGACATTGGCCACGTGCTGCGGCGAAAAGGCATTAGCCAGTTGCACCACCACCTTCGACCCATCGGCTAAAGTCATGACCATCAGGTCTTCGGCCGGTATATCTTTCCACACTGTTGCGGGCGCGGACTCCAGCACCGAGGTGGGCGTGACGGGCTTATTCTGCGCCAGAGCCTGCGAAGCTACCGCGGCAAGAAACAGTGCCAAGCTCAGTGTGCGGATGGTCATGCGTGCGTCCCCTTTAATAACAGCAGAAACCTTATCCCGCCCCCGGCTGACCGCAAGTGGAAAAATCACGCGATTGGCTGTTGCATTTTGCGACGACTAAAGTCGAATAGCCGCCGGGGCGGGGCTGTTTTACCCTCTCCCTCTGATCTTCCGCGCCATAAGGAAGACGAAGCAGCGGCTGAAGGTCAAAAAGAGGCCAAAAAAACAGGCCAAAACAACAGGAAGGACAACCCGAAATGAGTTCCGACGAGGTCTATCGTCGTATCTACGACAACCCCAAATTTCAGGCGCTGGTCAAAAAGCGCGGGCGTTTTGCCTGGACGCTGTCGGCCCTGATGCTGCTGGCCTATTACGGCTTTGTCTGCCTGATCGCCTTTGACCCGAAGCTTTTGGGTACGCGCATCCAGCCGGATGCGGTCCTCACCTGGGGTATTCCGGGCGGCATCGGCCTGATCCTACTGTGCTTCATCCTCACCGGCATCTATGTGCAGCGCGCCAATGGCGAATTTGACCGCGAAGTGCGCCAAATCCTTGAGGAGGCCGGGCAATGAAGGGCTTCTCATTCAGTTGGCGCGCCCTGTTCGGAGCGGCTCTAATCAGCGCGGTCCCGGCCATGGTGCTGGCCGATTCCATCAATGGTGAGGTGCAGAAACAAGGCACCAACTTCATCGCCATCGCCATGTTCCTCGCCTTCATCGTCCTGACGCTGGGCATAACCAAATGGGCTTCGGCGCGCTCGGCCTCGACCAAGGACTATTACACCGCCGGCGGCAAGATCACCGGGTTTCAGAACGGGCTGGCCATTGCGGGTGACTACATGTCGGCCGCCTCGTTTCTGGGCATTTCGGCGCAGGTCTTTACCTCCGGCTTTGACGGCCTGATCTATTCGATCGGCTTCCTCGTCGGCTGGCCCATCATCCTGTTCCTGATGGCCGAACGGCTGCGCAATCTGGGCAAGTTCACCTTCTCGGACGTGGCCTCCTACCGTCTGGGGCAAAAGCCGATCCGCTTCCTGTCGGCCCTGTCCTCGCTGACGGTTGTGGCCTTCTACCTGATCGCGCAGATGGTCGGTGCCGGTAAGCTGATCCAGCTTCTGTTTGGGCTCGACTACCTGATCGCCGTGGTGCTGGTGGGCGTGCTGATGGTGCTGTACGTGCTGTTCGGCGGGATGCTGGCCACCACCTGGGTGCAGATCATCAAGGCCGTCCTGCTGTTGTCGGGCGCCACCTTCATGGCCGTCATGGTGCTGAAGTCCGTCAATTTCGACTTTTCCGCCCTGTTTGAAAAGGCCGTCGAGGTGCACCCCAAGGGCGATGCCATCATGGCCCCCGGCGTGTTGATCAGCGACCCGATCTCGGCCATTTCGCTGGGTCTGGCCCTGATGTTCGGCACCGCCGGTCTGCCGCACATCCTGATGCGCTTCTTCACCGTCAGCGACGCGAAGGAAGCGCGCAAGTCGGTCTTCTACGCCACGGGTTTCATCGGCTATTTCTACATCCTGACCTTCGTCATCGGTTTCGGAGCCATCCTGCTGGTCGGCACCAACCCGGCCTTCAAGGACGCGGCGGGTGAGCTTCTGGGCGGGTCGAACATGGCGGCGGTGCACCTCGCCAAGGCCGTGGGCGGCGACTTCTTCCTCGGCTTCATCTCGGCCGTCGCCTTTGCCACCATTCTGGCCGTCGTGGCCGGTCTGGCCTTGGCGGGGGCCTCCGCCGTGGCGCTCGACCTCTATACCCATGTCCTGCGCGGCGGTAACGTCAATGAAAAGGCGCAGATGGCGGTCTCGAAAGGCGCGGTCATCGTGCTCGGTATCGTAGCCATCGTGCTCGGCATCGTGTTTGAAAAGCAGAACATCGCCTTCATGGTGGGGCTGGCCTTCTCGGTGGCGGCGGCGACCAACTTCCCCATCCTGTTCCTCAGCATGTACTGGTCAAAGCTGACGACGCGCGGGGCCGTCATCGGCGGCGCCATGGGCCTGATCACGGCCCTGACGCTCACCGTCCTGAGCCCGACCGTGTGGGTAGATGTGCTGCACCATCAAGCCGCCATCTTCCCGTACAAATATCCGGCCCTGTTCGCCATGATCGCCGCCTTTGTGGGTATCTGGCTGTTCTCGGTGACGGACACCTCCGCCAAGGCCAAGGCCGAGCGCGAGAAGTTCTTTGCCCAGTTCGTCCGTTCACAGACGGGGCTTGGGGCTTCGGAGGCCGTAGATCACTAAACCCGTGTTCGAGTAAGCGTTTGCGCACAGACTGGCCGCTCCCACCCCGGAGCGGCCATTTTTATACCAACGGCCGAAGATGCTAACCGCATCCGGCCGTTGAAGACACGAGACTGTCTCATATGTGTCAGTGACATGAGACAGTCTCGAATGGAATACCAAGAGTCATTTTCAATGACCCTTGGTATTATACCGCGCTGGGTTTTTGGCGGGCGCGGGCTTCGGCCACCGCCTGAACCATGTCCTCGCGGCTCTGGAACGCCCCCGGATAGACAGCATTGCCGACCACAAAGGACGGCGTGCCTCTGAAGCCAAAGCCCATGGCCTGCGCGTCATTGCGCAGCAAAAGTGCCTCATAGGCCTCGGCCTTTTCGCGATAGGCGGCCAGCGCCGCCGCCGGCGTCAGACCGGTCGCAGACAGGGCGGCAAACACATCGCCCTTACTCAACTGACTGCCCGTCGCCATCAGCGCCAGATGCACGTCGAGATACCGCCCCAACGCCTGCGCCCCCAGGGCCACTTGCGCCGCATAGTGCGAGCCTTCACCGAAGATGATCCAGTCGCGCATGACCAGCCGGATCTGACCGTCCTTCGCCACCATATCGAGCAGCAGCGGGTGCATCCGCTTACAGACGCCGCATTGATAATCGAAATACTCGACGATGGTCACATCGCCCTGCGGATTGCCCAGCACCGGCACCAGCGGATCATAGTGCACCTCAGGCAGTTTCGGCACAGGTGCCGGCTCTTGCGCCAGAACCGGCGCGGCCAGAAGCGCCGGGGCGGCGGCCAGCAGATGACGACGGGAAATCATGGACGCGGACGCTCCTGAAGGGCGGGTATGACAACGGTAATGGGGATATAGCACAGGCCGTCTTCCTGACAGCCGCGATAGGTGAGCCGAACCGGCCCGGCATGGCGGAGCGAGGCGCGCGCCGTGCCGTAATAGACCTCGGTCGGCCCGAAGGTCGGGTCGGGCTTGATGCGCCCGGCAGGCGTTTTAACGCTCAGGGGACGCCCGCTGGCGTCCTTGGCTTCGATATGGGCGCGATAGAGATAATAGCCCTTCGGCATCCGCCAGTTCAGCCGCACCTGATCGCCCTGCCGTTGCCAACTGAGCGCAAAGGCCCTGTCCGGCGGCAAGGGGGCTTCCCGCGCCGACGCGGAGGTCAGCACCAGCGGCAGGCACAGAAAAAGGGACATGACGCGCATGTCCCTGTCTCTATCAGCCACCGACGGCAAAAACTAGCTCTTGGGTGCGAACAGCTTTGCCACCTCGGCCTTCTCAGCATCGGTCATCTGAGACTGGATCGACTTGAGCGCCGTTGTGGCGTTTTCATGCCCATGCACGCGCGCGGCCATAAACCACACATAGGCCTTGACCAGATCCTTCGGACCGCCCTCCCCTTTGGTGTACATCACGGCCAGGTTAAAGGCCGCGTCCGCCTGTCCATTGCGAGCGGCGACTTCGAACCACTGACGCGCCGCCACATCGTCCTTGGGCAAGAGGCCGCCCTGATAGAAGTAGGTGCCGATGGCGTTCTGGGCGTCCGCATTGCCGCCGATCGCCGCCTCCTTATAGAAGATCAGCGCCTTTTGCGGGTCGGCCGCGACGCCTTCGCCGCTGTCGTAGGCCACCGCGATCTTGTACATAGCGCCCGGATGCTTGGCCTTGGCCGCTTCGCGGAACCAGCCCAGCGCTGTATTGGGATCGGCCTTGATACTGCCTTCGCCGTATTCGAGAATCTGCCCCACGGCGTATTGCGCCGGGGCATAGCCGTATTTGGCGGCTTCGCTATAGTTCTTATAGGCCTTGTTCAGGTCCTTCGGTACGCCATTGCCGTAGTAGTAGATGTCGCCAACGATCTTTGAGGCCGGGATGAAGCCGATGGAGGCGGCCTTTTCGAACCATTTCAACGCCTCTTTCGGATCGCGCGGCACGCCGAAGCCGGTCAGATAAATCTTGGCCAGTGTCATGGTGGCCTCGGCCCGCGTCTCCATATAGTCCGGATTTTTGGGATCAAACGGATGCGGTCGGCGCATGTTTACCGGCTGTTCGGCGACCTTGCGGAACCAGAAAATGGCGTCCTTAACGCTTTTGGGCGTGCCAAGGCCTTCGAGATACATGCGGGCGATATAGAAGGCCGCATCCTCATAACCGATCTTGTTATAGGCGGTTTTGAACATGGCCAGCGCTTCGGGGTACTTCTTCTGATCGAAGAAGTCGAAGGCCTGATAGATGGTCTTGTCATTACGCAAAATGTGAGCGCGGCCAGCGGCAAAGCGGCGATCGGTATCGGTACAGCCCCCTGACCCGGTCTCTGACCCCGACTCATCTGTGCCACGGTCCTGACGGTCAAAGAAGCCCGTTCCGCTGCTCTCCCGCGACGCATCGCCCAAGGGGCTGTTTTCGCTGAAATTATTGGGGTCGTTGATATCGTAGGTGCCGGTCGTTTCGCGGATATAGTCGGCGATGTAGTCCGAGCTGCCGTCGCTGCCGATAAACCCGCACGAGGAGGCGCTGCGGGTATCGATGCGCATATTCTGCTCAGGGATGCTGCTCTTTCGTTTGAGGAAGACCGTGACGTCGGTGACAGTGTCACCCGCGTTCGTGGCCGCCGGGGCGGGGGTTTGCGTCGGCTTCTCTGTCGTCTGAGCCCATGTGCTTAAAGGTGCGGCCACCAGAACCAGCGCACACATACCGGCGTGAATTTTCGCAATGCCCTGACGCATCGTCTTCCCCCTCTTTCCTGTGACAGACCTTCGACGGCCCCTGATTATAATGGGTTGATACGGCGCAAGGACCGCAAATCCTGCGCGCGATAATGAACTTCGCGCAATTTGCGTCAAGTTCAATCGTCAATTGTACGATCTTATTTGCGCGAACGCGGCTATCCGAACACGGCCTTGAGAATGGCGCTGGTGCGCTTGGCCGGATCGGTGCGAATGGCCGTCTCTTCGGTCCCGACATAGTGGAACAGGCCGCCCAGCGCCTTGCCCACGGCGAATTCGCTCAAATAGACCTTCGGCTCTTTCTTGATATAGCCATTCAGCCCGTTGCGCTTGATGGCGCGGTCCAGCGCCTGCACCGCGCCCGTCTCCTGCAAGGCGGTTTCTATTGGCGGCGTGAACAGGGTGGTCAGGCGCGGTGTCGTTGCCTTTTGCAGATACTGCGTGCCGGAGGTCGGCCCGCCCTTCACGATACCGATGGCGTCCTGAATGGTCAGGGCCTTGATGGCGTCGATAAACAGCCCTTTGGCGGCCGGGGCGGCGGTTTCGGCGGCACGGTTCATCTTCAGGTGCACATCATCGAGCGCCCCGGACAGGCCCAACGGTTTCAGCGTCCTTTGCGCCTTCGACAGGGTGTCGGGCAGCGGAATGCGGATCAGGCTGTCGCCCCAGTAGCCGTCGGTCCTGGCCACCCGCGTCACTGCGGCGGCAGCCCCCAGCGACAGGGCCTCACGCAGGCCACTGTCGGCCTGCGATGCGGTCAGCCCGCTTTTGGAGGCCGTCACGGCCTTGATCACCTTCGACAGATCGCTTTCGGCGGCGGCCTGCGTGGTCCACCCTGCCGAAATCAGTGCCGCTATCACAAAACGCCTGTCCAAGATTCCCTCCGTTAACGATGGAAGCCAACCCTATTACGTCATGTTAGAATTGGAAGCAGATTCGATAAACGCGAGACACGGCATGATGTTTTATTATTTTACGACAGCCACGCATGGGCTTTCAAATATTGAAAACAGTCGATTAAAAATCGCATTAATTGATCAATTAAACGATCCGTTTGAGTTCATCTTTATGGATTTGTCAAAAGCAGATGCGGCGGCTAAAGCTAACGGGGTAAAGAATAATTGGGCTGCAACTTTCGGGATAATATGTGGAAGTGGTAGTTGGACTCACCCTCTTATGTGGGCTCACTATTCCGAATGCCACAAAGGAATATGCATTGGAATTGAACTCGACGAATCAATAAAAAACAACGACCTAATAAAAGTGGAATATTCTAAAAATCGCATAATTAAGACAGATCATGAAATGAGAACACTACGTCAAAAGGGGGAAGACTCGAAAGAGGCTAAAGAATTTTCAAACGAAGTAGTCAGAACAAAATCCGAATTTTGGTCTTATGAAAGCGAATATAGAATTTTGCAAACCATTAAGGATCTGCAACGAGAGGGAGGGAATTACTTCGTCAAAATCGGTGACATTGGCAAGGTATCAGAAATTATAATAGGCGCTCGATCACACCTGACAATTGCCCAAATAGCTCGAATGCTTCCCGATGCTGATATCTTTCGAGCAGCACTCTCCCCTACCAAATATGAAATGGTACGAGGAGAGTCTTTAAGACCGCTATAATTACTTCCGCAGCAAACTCACATCGCGTACCGCGCCGGTATCGGCGCTGGTGACCATGGCGGCATAGGCCTGAAGCGCCGCCGAGACGTACCGCTCGCGGTGTTTCGGCGTATAGGCATCCTTGCCGCGCGCCTCTTCCTTCGCGCGACGCTCAGCAACCACCGCATCCGACACCGCCAGCCGGATCGTGCGTTCCGGGATGTTGATTTCGATCGTGTCGCCGTCTTCGACCAGCGCGATCAGACCGCCCTGCGCCGCTTCGGGCGAGGCGTGACCGATCGACAGGCCCGACGTGCCGCCGGAGAAACGCCCGTCGGTCAGAAGCGCGCATTTCTTGCCCAGCCCCTTCGATTTCAGGTAGGAGGTGGGGTAGAGCATTTCCTGCATCCCCGGCCCGCCGCGCGGCCCCTCATAGCGGATGACGACCACTTCGCCGGGCTGCACCTGATTGTTGAGGATGCCGTGCGTGGCGTCTTCCTGCGACTCAAACACGCGCGCCTTGCCCGTGAAGCGCCAGATTTCTTCATCAACGCCGGCCGTTTTCACGATGCAGCCGTTTTCGGCGATATTGCCGTACAGCACGGCCAGACCGCCATCCTTGGTAAAGGCGTGCTCGACCGAGCGGATGACGCCCGTCTGACGGTTTGAGTCCAGCTCGTCCCAGCGGCGTTCCTGAGAGAAGGCGACCGTCGTGCGCACCCCGCCCGGTGCCGCCTTGAAGAAGGTGGCCACGCGCTCATCGTTCGATTGCTTGATGTCCCAGTGAGCGATGGCCGAAGCGAGGGTCGGGGCATGAACGGTCGGCACTTCGCCGTGCAACATGCCGCCGCGGTGCAGTTCGCCCAGAATGCCGACAATGCCGCCGGCGCGGTGCACGTCTTCGATATGCACGCTGGAGGTCGCCGGGGCCACCTTACACAGGCATGGCGTGGTGCGCGACAGGCGGTCGATATCCTGCATGGTGAAGTTGACGCCCGCCTCCTGCGCCGCCGCCAGCAGGTGCAGCACGGTATTGGTCGAACCGCCCATGGCGATGTCGAGGCGGATGGCGTTTTCAAAGGCCTCAAAGGTGGCGATCGAACGCGGCAGGACCGAAGCGTCATCCGTTTCATAATAACGGCGGGTGTTTTCGACGATCAGGCGCCCGGCTTCGCAGAACAACGCCTTGCGGTCGGCATGGGTGGCCAGAGTCGTGCCATTACCCGGCAAAGACAGGCCCAACGCCTCGGTCAGGCAGTTCATCGAATTAGCGGTAAACATGCCGGAGCAGGAGCCGCAGGTCGGACAGGCGGCCTCTTCGACGGCCTTGACCTGTTCATCGGAGATCGAATCGTCGGCGGCCTGCACCATGGCATCGACCAGATCGAGCGCGTGGGTGCGCTGCACGCCGTCCTTGTCCGGCCACACCACCTTACCGGCCTCCATCGGCCCGCCGGACACGAAGATGCAGGGGATGTTGAGGCGCATGGCGGCCATCAGCATCCCCGGCGTGATCTTGTCGCAGTTACTGATGCAGACCATGGCGTCGGCGCAGTGGGCATTGACCATATATTCGACGCTGTCGGCGATCAGGTCGCGCGACGGCAGCGAATAGAGCATCCCGCCGTGGCCCATGGCGATGCCGTCATCGACGGCGATGGTGTTGAATTCCTTGGCGACGCCGCCGGCCTTTTCGATTTCGCGCGCCACCATCTGGCCCAGGTCCTTCAGGTGGACGTGGCCCGGCACGAACTGCGTGAAGGAATTGACCACGGCGATGATCGGCTTGGAGAAGTCGGCATCGGTCATGCCGGTTGCCCGCCATAGGGCACGCGCGCCCGCCATATTGCGGCCGAAAGTCGTGGTGCGTGAGCGATAGGCGGGCATGGGAACCTCAGGGGCAATGCTGGGGAGAATGGCCACAGGATAGACTGTGACGTGCGGCCATATAAAACGAACAAAGCGAATTGCAACAGCACCTCAGGCGCCCGCAAACCTTCGCAGACGCATCGGGCATTTTTTTGCTCCTGCGAAACTGTTGCGCAAAGCCCGGCGGTTGTGGGGTAATTTTTTCACAGAAACCGCATACCAAAAAAATATTTTCAAAATTCGGCATATTTTTATCAAGTTTCACCTGATAAATTCCGTCATTCGCCCCCTAAAGAAATTTTTTTTCAATTTTGCCTTTGCAATCGGTAAAGGTTTCAGTCTATATGATCTCACGACGCGGCCATGGTGGCCCGCCGAATGGAGACGCTTAAGGTGCGCAAGGCTATTGCCATCGCTGCCCGCATGGACGTTCAAGGCGCTGCCCTGAACCTGTCCGCTGCTGCGTCTGCCATTATCGTAGCCCTGATTAACCTACTCATCGTAGGCGTACTTGTACGCCCTATGATCACGGAGTGGTAGCGCAGGTCTGAAACCCGCTAATGAGGAATAACCATCCTCCCGCTCCCTGACCAGAGCGGGCTTTTTTGTACATGCCTGCTGCCAAGCCCAACCCAGTATTCGCGTAAAACCCTGAAAACCGAGATTTCGCCATGAACGCTCACGCTCGCATCATCGACCCGGCCGCCTTACCCGCCTCGAACTTTGTGATTCTGCACGGCTCGCTGTCGCCGGAAGGCTGCGTGATGACCGGTGGCGGTTTTGAGCGCGACCCGCACGAAGCCCGCGCCCGCGTCTTCGCCATGGAATCCGACGCCATTGCCGCTATTCAGCAAGGCCGCGTTGCCCACGGTGAGGCCATCGTCATCGCCGCAGCGGACGAGGCGGAAATGACGGCCATCTTCGCGGCCATCGCCGAGGCGGGTCTGCGCGACATCAGCCTGATCTCCAATGGGCGTTTTGCGGCAGCTTCGGAAGGTATCGTCATCGGCCACGTCGGCAAGGCGATCCGCTACGTCCAGAATTTCGACACCATCACCATCGACATCAAAAACCGCCGCCTCGACATCGACGCCGACATGGTGGCGCGCCGGGCGGATGGGCCGCGCGGTGCAAAGGTCAAGAACGGCTTTGCCCCGATGGGCAAGTACGCTGCCCTCATGGCCGAGGCGGATGCCGCTCAGGCCTGATCACCCTTTCCTTTTTCCTTTCAAAGCGACCGGCAAAGCCGGCACTCAATGGAGCCTCCCAAGTGAAAATCTATACCAATGACGACGTTTCGCCGGACAGCCTGAAGGGCGAACGCATCGCCATTATCGGCTACGGTTCGCAAGGCCGCGCCCACGCCCAGAACCTGAAAGAGTCGGGCGCAGACGTGATCGTCGGCGTGCGCGCCGGCGGTGCGGGTCACACCAAGGCGACGGCCGACGGCCTCGCCACGGCGGAAATCAAGGACGCGGTGAAGGACGCCACCATCATCGCGCTTCTGACGCCCGACATGTCGCACGCCGACATTTACAAGAACGACATCGAGCCCTACGCCCCCAAGGGCGCGGCGCTCCTGTTCGCGCACGGCTTCTCGGTCCTCTATGGTCGCGTCACGGCCCGTGAAGACCTCGACGTCATCCTCGTCGCGCCGAAGGGTCCGGGCGATCTGGTGCGTCGTGAATATCAACGCGGCCGCGGCGTGCCGTCGCTGTTCGCCGTGGATCGTGATGTCACCGGTCAGGCGGCGCGCAAGGCGCTGGGCTATGCCCGCGGCATCGGCGGCACCGTCGGTGGCGTGATCGAAACCTCGTTCCGCGAAGAAACCGAAACCGACCTGTTCGGCGAACAGGCCGTTCTGTGCGGCGGTACGTCGGAACTGATCCTGATGGGCTTTGAGACCCTGACCAATGCCGGTTACCGTCCGGAAATCGCCTATTTCGAAGTGCTGCACGAACTGAAGCTGATCGTCGACCTGCTGTATGAAGGCGGCCTCGAAAAGATGCACTCCTTCGTGTCGGAAACCTGCAAGTACGGCGACCTCGTCTCGGGTCCGCGCATCATCAACGAAGAAACCCGTGAGCGCATGGAAGAAGTGCTCAACGACATTCAGTCGGGTGACTTCGCGCGCGACTGGATCCTCGAAAACATGGCCGGTCGTCCGCGCTACAACGCCCTGATGCGTCAGGACCTTGAGCATCCGATCGAAACCGTCGGTCGTGACCTGCGTTCGCGCATGTCGTGGCTGAACCAGAAGGGTAACGGCTAAAAAAGTAAGACACCCCACCACCCCGCCCTTTGGGCGCGATCCCCCTCCCCGCACTAAAGTGCAGGTAAGTATAAAGAGAGCGATTTCTTATACCTCCCCGCTGGCGGGGAGGGGGACCGTGAGCAAAGCGAGCGGTGGTGGGGTGGCTTTCAGGCCCAAACCACAAGAATTGGCGGATCATCCGCACCCAAACATCGAGTAACTTACAATGCCCACCAATAAACCGACCGGCGCGCAACTCGTCATCTCAACGCTGAAGGCGCTGGGCGTAGACGTGCTGTTCGGTTATCCGGGCGGCGCCATCATGCCGATCTATGACGCCCTGGCCGGATCGGGCCTGCGTCATATTCTGGTGCGCCACGAACAGGGGGCGTCGTTCGCCGCTGATTCCTATGCGCGCGCCACGGGCCGCGTCGGCGTGTGCATGGCCACCTCCGGCCCCGGCGCGACCAATCTGATCACCGGCATTGCCAATGCCTATATGGACTCGGTCCCGGTCGTCTTCATCACTGGTCAGGTCTCCACGCACCTGATGGGCACCGATGGCTTTCAGGAAGTGGACTTTCTGGGCCTGACCCTGCCGGTCGTCAAACATTCGTGGCTGGTGCGCGACGCCGCGCAAATCCCGGCCATCCTCGCCCGCGCCTTTGCCATCGCCAAGGAAGGCCGCCCCGGCCCGGTGCTGGTCGATATTCCGAAGGACGTCGCCGCCAGCTTTGTCGAAGCCTCGGAAATGGGCGAACTGCCCGCCTGGACGCCGGCCGCGCCCAAGGCCGAGGCCATTGAGGCCGCGAAAGCCCTGATCGAACAGGCCCAAAAGCCGCTGCTGTACATCGGCGGCGGCGTGCACATGGCCGATGCCGATGCCGAGATGCGCGACTTTGTTGAGCGCACGGGCATACCCTTCGTTTCGACCCTGAAGGGGTTGGGGACGGTTTCGACCTATCACGACCTGCATCTGGGGATGCTGGGGATGCACGGCACCCGCGCCGGGAACATGGCCGTGCAGGAAACCGATCTGCTGATCGCCGTGGGCGCGCGTTTCGACGATCGCGCCACGGGCAAGCTGTCGGCCTTTGCCCCGCACGCCAAGGTCATCCACTTCGACATCGACCCGGCCGAGTTCCACAAGAACCGTCGCGCCGATGTGGCCATTCTGGGCGACCTGAAACTGGCCCTGCCCGCCCTGCGCCCGACCATGCCCGACATTTCGGAGTGGGTGAAGCTCAACAAGGCCAACAAGTGGCAGCACCGCTTCAAGTACGATGCGCCGGGCAAGGGCGTCTATGCCCCGGCCCTGTTGAAATCCCTGTCGGAAAAGGCGGGCAAGAAGTTCATCGTCGCCTGCGATGTGGGTCAGCATCAGATGTGGGTGGCGCAGCATTGCGAGTTTGAGCAGAACCGCGCCCACCTGACCTCCGGCGGCTCCGGCGCGATGGGCTATGGCCTGCCCGCCGGCATGGGGGCCAAGCTGGGCCTGCCTGACCACCACGTCGTCACCGTCTCCGGCGACGGCAGCTTCATGATGAATATTCAGGAGATGGCGACGCTGCGGCGCTACGGCATCAATCTGAAGATCGTCCTGCTAGATAACTCGTCGCTGGGCCTGGTGCGTCAGTGGCAGGAACTGTTCTACGAAGAAAATTACAGCGAAATCGACCTGTCCGACAATCCGGACTTTGTCGAGGTCGCCAAGGCGTTTGGCCTGAGTGCGTTCCGCATCACCCAACGCCACGAGGTCGAAGGTGCCATCGACCGGCTTCTGGCCGCCGACGCCCCGACCCTGCTGCATGTGTTGATCGACCCGCGCGAAAACGTCTGGCCGCTGGTGCCGCCGGGCGCGTCGAACGCGGAAATGATGGAGGAGCGCTGGGATGAGCCAATCGATTCATATTGAGATCGACCGTCTGGAAGGCACGCTCCTGCGGGTGCTGGGCCTGATCGAGCGTCGCGGCTTCCACATTGATGAGATCGACCTGTACGATCTGGGCCCCGACACGCGCGGCCTCAGCGTCAGGGTGCGTCCGCGCGATGCGGGCCGCAATATCGACATTCTGGGGCTGCAAATCGACCGCCTCTATGGCATCAAGCGGCTTGAGCAGGCGCCGGAACGGGCGCAAACTGTCCGCCCTAACGCCGAAAAACTGAGCGCCTGAGTTCCATCATGAATGCCATCGTCCCCAACGACCCAAACCGCGTCATCGTCTTTGACACCACCCTGCGTGACGGCGAACAGGCCCCCGGCTTTTCGTTAGGCGTCAAGGATAAGCTGATGCTGGCCCACACGCTCAAGGATCTGGGCGTGGACGTCATCGAAGCCGGTTTTGCCGCCTCTTCGCCCGGCGATGAGGAAGCCATCCGCACCATTGCCCGCGAAGTGGTCGGCCCCACCTTCTGCTCACTGTCGCGCGCGCTGGAATCCGACATCGACGCCGCCGCCCGCGCCCTGTTGCCCGCCAAGCGCAAGCGCTGCCACATCTTCCTCGCCACCTCGCCCATCCACCGCGCGGCCAAGCTGAAGAAGACGCGCGAGCAGGTGGTTGAAATCGCCCACAAGGCCGTCAGCTACGCCTCGACGATTTTCGACGAGGTCGAGTTCTCGCCCGAAGACGCCATCCGCACCGAACAGGACTTCCTGCACGAGGTCTGTATCGCCGCGGCCGAGGCCGGGGCGCGCACGCTGAATATTCCGGACACGGTCGGCTACACCACGCCGAAGGAAATCTATCAGATTTTCAGCGACCTGAAGGCCGCCCTGAAGGACCATCCGCAGGTCATTCTGTCGGCGCACAATCACGACGATCTGGGGCTGGGCGTTGCCAATACGCTGGCCGCCCTCGAAGCCGGGGCACGTCAGATCGAGGTGACCATCAACGGCATCGGCGAGCGTGCGGGCAATGCGGCGCTGGAAGAGGTCGTCATGGCGCTGCGCACGCGGCCTGAGCTGTTCAAGCTGCACACCGGCATCCACACGCCGCTGCTGAGCAAGGCCAGCCACCTCCTGTCGCGCGCCACCGGCACCATCGTCATGCGCAACAAGGCGGTCGTCGGTCGCAACGCCTTCGCCCACGAATCGGGCATCCATCAGCACGGTATGCTGACCGATGCACGCACCTATGAGATCATGCGCCCGGAAGACGTCGGGGCGGAAAAGTCCAATCTGGTGCTGGGCAAGCATTCGGGCCGCCACGCCATCGCCAAGCAGGCGGCGGCGCTGGGCTTCGACCTTGACGAGTTGTCGCTGGGCGACCTGTTCGCCGCCTTCAAGCGCCGCGCCGATGAGATCGGCGAAATCGACGAGTTCGAGCTGATGTCGCTGCTCACGCGCGACAATGCCGACAAGGACGATGCGCGCCTGTTCAAGGTGTCGAGCGAAGTCACCAAGGACTTCGTCACGATCACGCTCGACCTGTTCCGCGACAACGGCGAACCGTTGAAGGTGACGGCCACGGGGCTCAATGCCTTTGAGGCCGGGTTCCGCGCTCTGGTGGACGCCTATCAGATCGAGGCGCGCGTCAATGACTGCGAAATCATCCAGTCGGGGTTCACCTTCGACGGCGGGGCCTTTGCAGAAATCAGTTTACAGATTAAGGGTGAGGCATACCGGGGCCGTGGTCGCGGCCCCGACCCTGTATGGGCCGGGCTTCGCGCCATGTGCGACGCTTTTGAAAAATACGTCTTCCTGCACGACCGGAAGACTCATGCCTCAAACCTGAATTCTGAGAAACAACATGAAACCGCTCGCTGAAAAAATCTGGTTCAACGGTGAACTCAAGGCGTGGGAGGACACCAAGGTCCACGTCATGACCCACGCCCTGCACTATGGCACCTCGGTGTTTGAGGGCGTGCGCGCCTACGACACGCCGAAGGGCCCGGCGGTGTTCCGCCTGACCGAACACACACAGCGCCTGCTCGATTCGGCTCGCATCTATCACATGCCGGTCCCCTACACGCTGCAACAGATCAACGACGCCTGTAAGGAAACCCTGCGCGTCAACGGCCTGAAATCCGCCTATCTGCGTCCGATCGCCTTCTTGGGCGAATGCGGCATGGGCGTGACGCCGAAGCCGGAAAACGTCCGCGTCGATGTCGCCATCGCCGCCTTCCCGTGGGGCGCCTATCTGGGCGACGAAGGCCTGACCAAGGGCGTCGATGTCATCGTCTCCTCGTGGAACCGCGCGGCGCCGAACACCATCCCCGTCATGGCCAAGGCTGGTGGCAACTATCTGTCGTCCTACCTGATCGGCCGCGAAGCGCGCTCGAAGGGCTATGTCGAAGGTCTGGGCCTCGGCGTCGATGGGCGTCTGTCGGAAGGGGCCGGTGAGAACCTGTTCCTGATGATGGGTGGCAAGATCTACACCCCGCCGGTCTCGGCCTCGATCCTGGGGGTATCACGCGCAACACCGTGCTGACGCTCGCCCGCGAAGAGGGCATCGAGATCATCGAGCAGGACCTGCCGCGCGAAATGCTCTACCTCGCCGACGAAGTGTTCATGACCGGTACGGCGGCGGAAATCACGCCGATCCGCACGATCGACGACATTCCGACCCGTGAAAACGGCCCCGGCCCGATCACCAAGCTGCTGCAGGCCCGTTTCCACGGCCTGTTCAACGGCCAGACCGAAGATAAGTGGGGCTGGCTCGATTACGTGAATTAAACCGCCGCGGGGGTGACCCCGATGGTGCCATTCCAACCACCGCGCGGTTTTTTTAGCCGCGCGGTCCCCCTCCCCTGAGATCAGGGGAGGCTCTTTTATAAAGTGCACGGACGACCATCATGTCAAAACCCAAATCATTGTTCGAGAAGGTGTGGGAACGCCACATCGTTGAGGAAGAAGGCGCGGACAAGCCCGCCGTCCTCTACATCGACCTGCATCTGGTTCATGAGGTGACCAGCCCTCAGGCCTTTTCCGAGCTGGATGCGCGCGGTCTGAAGGTACGTCGTCCCGATCGCACCTTCGCCACGCTTGATCACTCGATCCCGACTCTGGCCCCCGATGCCGACGGCAACCGCCCCTATGTGACGGCGCAGGCCAAGAAGCAGGTCGAAACGCTTGAGGCCAATGCCGCAAAGAATGGTCTGCGCCTGTTCGGCTATGACGCCGAAAACCGCGGCGTCGTCCACGTCATCGGGCCGGAAATGGGCCTGACCCAGCCGGGTTTCACGGTCGTTTGCGGCGACTCGCACACCTCGACCCACGGGGCCTTCGGCTGCATCGCCTTCGGCATCGGTACGTCGGAAGTCGGTCACGTTCTGGCCACCCAGTGCCTCGCTCAGCGTAAGCCGAAGACCATGCGCATCAACATCTCCGGCGCACTGCAACCGGGCGTGACGGGCAAGGACGTGGCGCTGACCGTCATCAACACGCTGGGCTTCTCCGGCGGCACGGGCTATGCGCTCGAATATGCCGGGCCGGTCATCGAAGCGCTCGACATGGAAGGCCGCATGACGGTCTGCAACCTGTCGATCGAAGCGGGCGCGCGCTGCGGCATGATCGCCCCTGACCAGAAGACGGTCGAATGGCTGCGCGGCCGCGAATACGTGCCACAAGGCACGGCCTTTGAAGAAGCCGCCGCTCAGTGGCTGACGCTGAAGTCCGACGACGGCGCGGTCTTCGACAAGGAAATCACCATCGACGGTTCGGCCATCGAGCCGATGGCCACCTGGGGCACCTCCCCCGATCAGGGTGCGCCCATCGTCAAGGGCGTGCCCGTGGCCGCCAATGAAGACGAAGAGCGCGCGCTGAAATATATGGGCTTCACCGGCGGCGAGGCCCGCGAGGTGGAGAAGGTCGATGTGGTCTTCATCGGTTCGTGCACCAATGGCCGCATGGCCGATCTGCGCGCCGCCGCTGCCATCATGAAGGGCCGCAAGGTCGCGCCGGGCGTGCGCGCCCTGATCGTACCGGGTTCGGAATGGGTGCGCGTCGAAGCCGAAAAGGAAGGCCTGCATCAGATCTTCCTCGAAGCCGGTGCCGAATGGCGTCTGCCGGGCTGCTCGATGTGTATTGCCATGAACGGCGACTTCGTGCTGCCGGGGCAACTGGCCGTTTCGACCTCGAACCGCAATTTCGAAGGCCGTCAGGGCCCCGGCTCGCGCACGGTTCTGGCCTCACCGGCCACCGCCGCGGCCTCGGCCATTGCCGGTCATGTGGCCGATCCCCGTCAATTCATGCAACTGCAAACCGCGTAAGAAAGCCCCCCACCACCCCGCCGTTTCACGGCGCGGTCCCCCTCCCCGGCACGCCGGGGAGGTATGATCGAAAAAGCGCTCTTTTACCTCCCCAGCTTGCTGGGGAGGGGGACAATGAGCGCAGCGAATGGGGGTGGGGGCTCTTATGAAATGGAAAAGACCATGTCCAACCAAGAACCCGTCAACAGCTTCTCCTCACGCATCGTCGTCCTGCCGGAAGCCAATATCGACACCGACCAGATCATCCCGGCGCGCTTCCTGACCACGACCACCAAGGCCGGTCTGGGCAAGGTCGCCTTCAACGACTGGCGCTACAATGCCGACGGCTCGAACAAGCCGCACATTCTCAATGAGATCGACCCGACCGAGCACCGCGTGCTGGTCGCCGGCAACAATCTCGGCTGCGGCTCGTCGCGCGAACACGCCCCGTGGGCGCTGATGGATTATGGCTTCAAGGCCGTCATCTCGACCGAGATCGCCGACATCTTCAAGTCGAACAGCCTGAAAAACGGCCTGTTGCCGGTCGTGGTGTCGCCCGAAATCCACGACAAGCTGACGCAAAACCCGCAGCAGCGCGTCACTATCGACCTCGAATCCTGCACCCTGACGCTGGAAGACGGCACCACCGTCACCTTCCAGGTCGAGGCCTTCGCGCGCCAATGCCTGCTGGAAGGCGTCGATGCCATGGGCTGGCTGTTAAAGCGCCTGCCGGAAATCGAAGCCTACGAACAAACCAACAATAAAGCTGCCTGAGCCCTTATACCAAGGGTCATTGAAAATGACTCTTGGTATTCCATTCGAGGATTTCTCATGTCACTGACACATATGAGAAATCCTCGTTTCTTCAACGGCCGGATGCGGTCAGCATCTTCGGCCGTTGGTATTACTAGGTCACATACTGGAAAATTATTATGTCCACCTTCAACATCGTCGTGCTGCCGGGTGACGGCATCGGTCCCGAAGTCGCCGCCGCAGGCGTGTCCGCGCTGAAGGCCATCGGTGAGGTCTATGGCCACACCTTCAACTTCGAAGAAAAGCTGATCGGCGGCATCGCCATTGATGAGCGCAACGACCCCTACCCCGCCGATACCGACGCCGCCTGTCTGGCCGCCGATGCGGTACTGCTGGGGGCCGTGGGTGGTCCGAAGTGGGACCTGCAACCCAAGCGCCCGGAGCAAGGCCTTCTGGCCGTGCGCAAGTCGATGGGCCTGTTCGCCAATCTGCGCCCGATGGACGTCCCGGCCTCGCAGGCCTTCCGCTCGCCGCTGAAAGAAGAGATCGTGTCGGGTGCCGACATGCTGATCGTGCGCGAACTGACCGGTGGTCTCTATTTCGGCAAGCAGACCCGCACCGAAGACCGCGCCGTCGATGAATGCGTCTATACGGTCGAGGAAATCGAGCGCGTCGCCCGCGTCGCCTTTGAAGCCGCCCGCAAGCGCCGCAACAAGGTCACCTCGGTCGATAAGGCCAACGTCATCGAGACCTCGCGTCTGTGGCGCGAAACGGTCATCAAGCTGCACAAGGCGGAATATTCGGATGTCGAGCTGGAGCACGCTCTGGTCGATTCGATGGCCATGCACCTCGTCACCCGTCCGAAGTCGTTTGACGTGATCGTCACCGAAAACATGTTCGGCGACATCCTGTCTGACCTCGCTTCGGTGCTGCCGGGTTCGATTGGTCTGCTGGGCTCGGCCTCGCTGGGCTCCGGTAAAGGCCTCTATGAGCCGATCCACGGCTCGGCCCCGGACATTGCGGGCAAGGACCTCGCTAACCCCATCGGCACGCTGAAGTCCGTGGCCATGATGCTGCGCTTCTCGCTCAATCTGAGCGCCGAAGCCGACGCACTGGACGCCGCCATCGAAGCGGTGATCAAGGCCGGGCAACTGACCCGCGATCTGGGCGGTACGCTGGCCGGGTCCGAAGTGACCAAGGCCATTGTGGCGCAAATCCACGCGGCCAAGGTCGCAGCATAAGCGCCCCGCACAGTTGCAAAGATCAAACCCCGCCGGAGCACTCCGGCGGGGTTTTGTTATGTCAGGGCCGCCTTCAACGCCGCCTCGTCCAGCCCCTCGACCTCGATCTGCTTGAGGCGCGACGTATCTCCGGCCAACAATGACAGGCGCGATTTGGGCAGCTTCAACCGCTTGGCCAGAAAGGCGATCAGCGCCTCATTGGCGCGCCCTTCTATCGGCGGCGCGGTGACGCGCACCTTGAGATAGGGCCGCCCCTGCTCATCCGCCTCCCAACCATCGACGCGATCCGCTGCCGCCTTGGGCGTCAGCCGCACGACCAGCCGAGCCAATTACATACCCGTCAGGCCATAGAGGCCGCCGCGCGCCATCGGCAGCAGGTAGCGCTGCATCCCCTGAATGATCAGGATGGCGATGATCGGGCTGATGTCGATACCGCCCAGATTGGGAATGAAACGGCGAAAGGGCTCCAGAATCGGATAGGTCAGGCGATCCAGCATTTCCATGAAGCGGTACACGCCGGGATTGCGCGTATTGATGACGTTGAACGCCACCAGCCAGCTCAGGATCGCGCTGATGATGATGACCCACACCGCGAAAGACAAAATACCGTTGAGGACGAAGAAGACGAAATCGATCATGGAAAACCCTTGGCACCCGGCATGTCCGGCTTTTTGTGAATATAGCGGTGCCGACAGCTATAACAAGTCAAACCCGACTTGACAGTCTCCGGCGTTCGATTAAAAGACGCCTTCCACAAGGAATGGGGCTATAGCTCAGTTGGTAGAGCGCCTCGTTCGCAATGAGGAGGCCAGCGGTTCGAATCCGCTTAGCTCCACCATTTCTTGCTCGACCTCACGCCCGCCGCGCTTACCGCCGGTGGGCGTCGGTTTATCCGCCGCCTCAAAAACTCAAGCCGCCAGATAGCTTTTGAGGAAGGCTTCGTGCGTCGGCATGGCCTCCACCGTGCGGGCGATATGGGTTTTCAGGCCGTCCAGCGCCTGACGCAGTTGCGCCTCGCTCATCAGTTGGCCAATGGCGTGGTGCGATTGCGGCTCAAGCCGTTGGCCCAGAAGCACCTGCACCCACGAATCGACGCGGAACAGGTCATCGGCGGCCTGCCAGGCGTGGCCGTGTTCGCGGAACATCTCCAGCCGCTCGGTCAGGCTGTCGGGCACGCTCATGTCGCGCCGTTCGCGCCAGAAGGCCGTGTCGTCGCGCTGGGTCAGCTTGTAATGCAGGATCACGAAATCGCGCACCTTCTCGATTTCACGGCGCGCAATCTCGTTATAGTGGTCGCTGACCGCCTCGGTGATGCCGCCGAAGGGGAACATCTGGATCAGGCGCGTCACGGCGATCTGGAACAGGTGGATGCTCGTCGATTCCAGCGGTTCGATAAAGCCGCTCGACAGGCCGACCGTCAGGCAGTTCTTGTTCCAGATCTTCTTGCGCCGCCCGGTGCGGTAGCGGATCAGGCGCGGCTCGGTCAGGGGCTCCCCATCGACCAGCGACAGCAGGCGTTCGCGCGCCGCCTCATCCGTCAGGTGCCCGCTGGCATAGACCAGCCCGTTGCCCACGCGGTTCTGTAGCGGGATGCGCCAGCGCCAGCCTTCGCCGTGCGCAATGGCGCGCGTATAGGGATCGAGCCGGCCGGACCGCGCGGTCTGCACGGCCAGCGCCCGATCGGTGGGCAACCAGTGGCTCCAGTCCTCAAAACCGGTCTTCAGCGTCTCTTCGATCAGAAGCCCCTTAAAGCCCGTGCAGTCGATAAACAGGTCGCCGTCGATGACCTCACCCGACTCCAGCGCCAGCGCCGTGATAAAGCCGGTGTCGGCGTCCTGACGCACCTCACAGATGCGGCCTTCGATGCGCCTAGCCCCGTGCGCTTCGCTGAACTGCCTCAGGAACCGCCCATACAGCACAGCGTCGAAATGATAGGCATAGTTGATGCGCGCCGTGTCCGAGGTGAAGAACTTGCCCTCTTCCGCCGCCCGCAACTCGAAGCAATAGTCGCCGAGATCGCCGCCGAACCCCTTGTCGCGCGCTGCCATCCACACGTGATGGAACGGGGCCATCCAGTTGGATTTGCCGATCTCACCAAAGGAGTGGATGTAGCGATCGCCGTCGCGCGCCCAGTTTTCAAAGGCGATACCCAGCTTATAGGTGGCATTGGTCGCCTTAAGGAAGGCGCGCTCATCTATGCCCAGAAAGTGGTGGAAGGTGCGCGCCGTGGGGATGGTCGCTTCGCCCACCCCGACAATGCCGATCTCTTCCGACTCGATCAGGGTGATGTCGATCAGCGTCCCTAGCAGCTTCGACAGGGCCGCCGCCGCGCACCATCCGGCCGTGCCGCCGCCGGCAATGACTACCTTTTTGACCGGTCGCATGTCTCTTCCCTCAGCGATTTAATTTTTGCAGCAGTTGCGCCCGCAGGCGTCTGGCTGTCATGTCGTTCAGCGTCCCCAGCGTGCCGCGCGCCGCTTCGGGGATGTGGGCGCCCGCCTGCTCAGCCGGGCCGAAGATGTAATAGTCGAACAGCGCCTTCCAGGCGTCCTTTTCCGGCTGGGGCCGATCGCGCAGGCTCAAGAGGCCGTGCAGCAGGGTGTTCATCGGCGTGTCCATGAAGGCCGGTGACGTGTTCCACCAGTAGTTCACCAGAATGTTGAACGGTGCCAGCGCCTCAACGTGGTGCCACCACAGGGCCGGATAGAAGAGGACATCGCCCGGTTCCATATCGGCCACCTGACCGGCGGCTTCGGCCTCGCGGAAGCGCGGGAAACGCTCGTAATCGGGAGCCCGGAAATCGACCAGACTGACCACCTGACCGCCGGGTGTCGGCTCCAGCGGGCCGGGATAGAGGTTGGCGACCTGATCCGGCGGGAAGAGTGTAAAGCGGCGCTGACCGGCGACGCAAACCGCGATATTGTGCGACATGTCGAAATGGCAGGTCGCCGTGGTGCGGTTGCCGATCCAGATACTGGCCAAAGGCGGATTGGCCACGAACATGGGGTGGGTCAGGCTCAGATCATTGCCCGCCTCACGCAGGCCCGGCAGGTACAGACCCAGATCGGTCGAGCCGATATAGAAGGACGGCGGCGCGGGGTCGTTGAGATGCGCCGCCACCTCTTCGAGAAACGCGCCGAGGTCGGTGCGCGCGGCGGTGAAATTGAGACCGGCCATGTCGTCGCGATAGAAGAAGCGGCCGCCGATCTCTGGCGCGCCCGTATAGGCGGTCACCGGCCGCCCCTGATAGAAGCGGCGCAGATGATCCATGGCCGCTACGGCGCTCCCTACCCCCTCACGCACCAAAGGCCAGTCGCGCGCCGCGCCTTTGAGGATGACCGGCTTTTGCGCGGCCATCAGTTCATCAAACGGAATAGCGTCCGGCGCAATACCGGTCACGACCTCAGTACGGCGCGCAATCTCAACCATCAGAGCGCGGCCCGCTTGCGGTTCTTCAGTTCAATAATGCGGGCCATATTGCCCATGGAGCCCGCAACCTGAAAGGCCAGCGCCAGGAAACCGGCGCGGTTCAGGCGTTCCAGCGCCTCCCCGCTGAGTTGCGACAGGGCCTCCTGACTGATCGAGAAAAGGTCCGGGATCTTGTATTCGGTGGTGTCGTCGAGGCGGATGGCGATTTCGACCGGCGCGATCAGGCCTTCGGCCTGAAACGCCGCGAACATCGGCGCATTGAGTTCGACGCCCTGATGGATAGTGCGCAGGGCGCGCATGTGGCGCTCCAGAGCCGGCGCGTTGCCGCCGTGCGGCAGGAAGACGGGCTCGCCCTCGCTGCGGCTGAGGCGCGGGTGATCAAGATCGACCATCAGCATGGGCTGATCGTCGTTCATGCCAATCAGGAAGGGACCCCGGTTGCTCATGGCCGGGACGTGGCGCGCCTGCCACTGACCGTCGGCCAGAAACAGGTTCTCGTCCTTATCGAGACCCAGCAGGGCATAGGTCTGAAAGCCGCCCTTTTCCGTCTGACGGAAATAGAGCGGATAGTCGCGCTGAAGCTCAGCGAATTCGGGGGCAAAGACGGGAATTTCATTCACCGCATCGCCAAACGCCGGGCCGTGACCGCCGATGACCCTCAGGTCGTGATGCTGAACATTATCGAGAAGGACGGCGTTGGGCATGGAACAACTTTCGCAGCAAACACAAAGAACTTACCCCACCTGTCTCAAACGGCAAGACAGGCAGAAGGCAGGAAGGGCCGCGGTTACCCGCGGCCCTTCCCCTTTACACTCGACTAAAGGATCAGAACTTGTAGCGGACACCGATCTGATAACGGGTATCCAGTTCCTGAGCGAAGTAGATGTTGGAGGTGTCACGTCCGTACTGACGGATGTGTTCCTTGGTCAGGTTCAGAGCCTCGAAGGTGACCTGAATGTTCGACGTCACAGAATAGTTGACCGAAGCATCCAAAACCCCGAAGGCTTCGAAGTACTGCGGGTCACCCTGCGAGCCGACATTGGTGCTGGCGATGTACTTGTCACGCCAGTTGTAGGCCAGACGACCCGACAGCGGACCCTTATCGTAGATCAGGGTGACGTTGTAGGTATCCGACAGACCCAACAGCGGGAACTGAAGCGTGCCCGGAGCGGCAGAGTTGTCGAAGCCGATGTCGCCATCAACCGTCGTCAGGCTGCCCGACAGACCCCAGCCGGTATCACCGAAGAAGTGCTGGAAGGCCGCTTCGAAACCATGGATGTTCGCGGTCTTGTTATTGACCGGGATCGAGGTGTCGAAGTTAAACAGCGGATCGGTCGAGTTCGCGGTAATATCATAGGCGGCGAGGATCTGATCCACGAAAGCCTGATTGAGGTTACCATTGGTCGAGTTGGCCGTGTACTCGTTCTTGGCCGCCGTCGTATTGCCGTTGTTCTTGATGACCAGGGCCGTCATGGTGAACAGGTTGACGTCGGTCGGCGACTGACCCAGTTCACTCAGCGCGGTCTTGGCCGTACCGGAGCGAGATCCTGCCGTAGCGGCGGTCGGGTCACGCAGGCTGAACAGGTTCTGCGTTACACGGCCCGTGCCGATGAAGTTGGCCACGTCCTTGTTGTAGAAGCCGAGCGACACGTAGTTAGCCGGGCCATAGTACCATTCCGCCGAGAAGTCGATGTTCGACGATTCCAGCGGCAGCAGGGCCGGGTTGCCCGAAGACGCCGTCGGGTTGGTCCCGTTGGCGGTCGGACGCGGCGGCGTGTTGACCGTGGTCGTGGCGTACATGTTGCCATAGGCCGCACGCGCGATCGTCTTCGAGTACGAAGCGCGCAGCGTCACGTCATCACGCACATTCCACGAGATGTCGAGGTTCGGCAGCCAGTTGTCATAATCGGCCTGACTGCTAAGGGTGGCGACGCCACTGCCGAAATCGACCGCAAAGTCGTTATCAGCCGTCCAGCGGATGGCGGTCGGGACGCTTTGCAGGGCCGAAGCCGTCACATCGGTCTTTTCATAGCGCAGACCGGCCACGACGCCGACCGGCTTACCCAGGAAGTCACCCTTCAGGGTCAATTGACCATAGATCGCCTTGATGTCTTCTTCGATGGTGTTGGCCGTCAAAGAGGTGGTCGGCAGCGACTGGTTATAACCCTTGGCCACAGCCCGGTAGATGTCGAGCGCGTTACCACGGAAGGCGACGTTCGACTGACCCGGCGTGAAGTCCTGGAACAGGCCACCCAGATCGTAGGTGGTGACCAGACCCGGTGCGTATTGAGCGATATCACCCGGTCGCGAGATACCCCAGTCACCCAGTGCCTGATAGGTCGAACCCGTCGTTGTGGTCATTTTCGACTTCAACAGGTCGATACCCCCGTCGAAGCGGCTTTCGCCGTCGAAGTCATAAGCAAAATCAACCTTGAATTCGTCGACCTTGTTGGTCTGGCTGTTGGTCCAGGTCCGGCCAACCTGAGAGCCCAGATCGCCGGCATCCAGACGACCATTGTTGTTGCCGCGCAGCGCGTCGTTGATGGTGTACTTCTGAACCGGGATGTCACTGCGGAAATCAACCGAGTGCGACGAAATGACCGGCGCACCGATAGAGATGGCGACGGCGGTTGAACCGTTCGGGTTGTTCGGCAGGACCTTGCCTTCGGACGAATGGGCGTCGAAGGTCAGGCTCATCTTGTCATTGATGTCCCACTTGGCATTGAAGCCCAGCGACTTCAGGGTGCTCTTGAGGCCGACCAGTTGCTGCTCGAAGCCGATATCCTTCACACCCGACAGGTTTTCCTGAAGGAAGACCGCATTATAGATGCCCGAAGCGCCCTTTTCGAAGATGATCTGATCGAACGGACGGTTGAACCAGTTGGTCTGCTCAGCGCGCTTTTCAGTGGCTTCATTCTTGACGTAAACCGCATCCGCCGTGAACAGCCAGTTTTCTGCCGGGCGCCATTGCGCCGTCGCCACGAGGTTGGTGCGCTCATTGTGCGTTTCAGACAGGGCGTAACGGCTGTCGTTCGGGTAGGCAACCAGCGAACCGGCCGGCGGCGCATTGGTGATTTGCGTCAGCAGCGTGGTCTGGTTGGAGGCATAGCGCAGACGGCCGCTCGACGGGCTGTAGAACTGATCGCGGGTGTCAAGGTTCCAGTTGTTCTGGGTCGCCTGACGGGTCGCGACGTCCTTTTCAGCAAACTGACCGAACAGGGCCACGCCGAAGGTGTTGTCTTCGTTGGTCCACTTGTAGGTACCGGCGATTTCCGGCGTCCAGTCCTTGCCGTCGATCAGGTTTTCACCGTGCACCGCCTTTGCCGAAATAGAACCAGCCGCCCCGGCCTTGCCGATCGGGCGCAGGGTCTTGATATTCAGAGTCGCACCGATGCCGCCCGAAGCGATATTGGCCTTACCGGTCTTATAGACTTCAAAGCCCGACACGCCATCCGAAGCGATGCTGGAGAAGTCGAAGTTACGCGAACCACCACCCGCAGTGATGTTGCCCGTACCAACGGCACCGATCTGAGCCGAGGGCATCACACGGCCATTCAGGGTGACAAGGTTGAAGCCCGGACCAAAGCCGCGCACCGTCACGGTCGAACCTTCGCCATTGGTGCGGTCGATCGACACGCCCGGAATGCGCTGAACCGATTCGGCCAGGTTGGTATCCGGATACTTACCGATGTCTTCCGACGTGATGGCATCCACCACACCCGTGGCGTTGCGCTTGATATTCATCGAACGTTGCAGCGAGCCACGCACACCCGTGATGACCACGGTTTCGATATTGTCGCCCGAAGCCGGCGCAGCGTCCTGTGCGTAGGCGGCACCGGCCAGCATCGCCATACCCGACGCGCTGCACAGCACCATGTTGCGGATCACGCGGCGCGCGCCACGCGAAGACACACCGTTAATCGGTGAAGTCATGATTTCCTCCCAGAAGTTGGATATTTTTTACTAATAAAAACACTTTTTGAGTGCGTGAAGTCGCCGTCGGGCTTCCCCTTAGCGGACGACACACTGCACTGAATGACACACAGCGAAACGCGTCTGCTCTTTGAGCAGATTCGTCTCAGTTATTTGCAAAGTTTGAGAACCCTGCACTTTCTTCCCTGTTATTCGACTAAAGTCGATTTTTATAAGCCATCGCTAACATGACAGCGTTGTCCACATCTACTGCTCATTTGCCATATTCTAACATCTCAGTAACACGTTGCCTTAATGCCACAACCATTGGTCGGATAAATATGACAATATGAAACGTAAGGCGAGATGCCGATATAAAAATTAATTATCGAGAGTATAAAAATTATAGATTTGTTTTCTGCGCCAAAATGGGGAATACAGCATCGTCCATTTCATGAAAGGATTTCCCCAATGGCCCTCATCAATACCCCGATCAAGCCCTTCAAAGCCACCGCGTACAAGGAAGGCAAGTTCGTCGATATTTCGGATGCCGACACCAAGGGCAAGTGGTCGATCTTCTTCTTCTACCCGGCCGACTTCACCTTCGTCTGCCCGACCGAGCTGGAAGACCTGGCCGGTATCTATCCCGACCTGCAAAAGCTGAACGTCGAAGTCTATTCGGTCTCGACCGACACCCACTTCTCGCACAAGGCCTGGCACGACACCTCGCCTGCCATCGGCAAGATCAACTACTACATGGTCGGCGACCAATCGGGCACCCTCACCAACAATTTCGACGTGATGCGTCCGGGCGTCGGCCTGGCCGACCGCGCCACCTTCCTCGTCGATCCGGAAGGCATCATCCAGTTCATGGAAATCACCTCGGAAGGCGTGGGCCGCAACGCCACCGAACTGTTCCGCAAGGTGAAGGCCGCTCAGTACGTCGCTTCGCACCCCGGCGAAGTCTGCCCGGCCAAGTGGGAAGAGGGTGAAAAGACCCTGGCCCCGTCGCTGGACCTCGTCGGGAAGATCTAATTCCGCACATGGGGGGAGGCCCGCCTCCCCCCATGTCCCCCACGCGGCAGCGTCATTTTCTTTATCCGGGCTTTGCGGAGCCCGCATATAGACAATGATTTTCACGACAATTTACGGAGTACGCCATGCTTGACGACGGCATGAAGGCCCAATTGAAGGCCTATCTCGAAAACCTGCGCACGCCAATCGAACTGGTGGCGCACACTGATGATCAGCCCAAGTCGCGTGAACTGGTCGATCTGCTCGAAGACATCGTGGCCGCCTCGCCCAAGGTGACCCTGACCGTCTCGTCCGGCGGTGAGCGCGTGCCGTCGTTCGACATCGTGCGCAGCGGCAGCCCGGAGGTCGCCGTGACCTTTGCCGGCCTGCCCATGGGCCATGAGTTCACCTCTCTGGTGCTGGCGCTCCTGTGGGTCGGTGGCCACCCGCCCAAGGTTGAGGCCGAAGTGATCGAGCAGGTCAAGGCGCTCGACATCGACGGCGAACTGCGCTTTGAAACCTACTTCTCCCTGTCGTGCCAGAACTGCCCCGACGTGGTGCAGGCGCTGAGCCTGATGAGCGTCCTGAACCCCAAGATCACACACGTCGCCATCGACGGCGCCCTGTTCAAGGACGAGGTGGAGAAGCGTCAGGTCATGGCCGTACCGACGATCCTGCTGAACGGTCAGCCCTTCGGTCAGGGTCGCATGGGTCTGGAGCAGATTCTGGCCAAGCTCGACACTGGGGCGCAATCGCGTGAAGCCGAAAAGATCAGCGCCAAGTCAGAATTCGACGTGCTGGTCGTCGGCGGTGGCCCCGCCGGAGCCTCGGCCGCCATCTACGCGGCGCGCAAAGGCATCCGCACTGGCGTCGTGGCCGAACGCTTCGGCGGTCAGGTGCTCGACACCATGGATATCGAGAACTTCATCTCGGTGCCGCACACCGAAGGCCCGAAGCTCGCCACCGCGCTGGAGCAGCACGTCAAGGACTATGAGGTCGATATCATGAACCTCCAGACCGCGACGCAACTGATCCCGGCGGCGACCCCCGGCGGCCTGATCGAGGTCAGGCTGCAAAGCGGGGCTTCGGTGAAGTCGCGCACCGTCATCCTTTCGACCGGGGCCCGCTGGCGCAACATGAATGTGCCCGGCGAAACCGAGTACAAGAACAAGGGCGTGGCCTACTGCCCGCACTGCGACGGCCCGCTGTTCAAGGGCAAGCGCGTGGCGGTCATCGGTGGCGGCAATTCGGGCGTCGAAGCGGCCATTGATCTGGCCGGCATCGTTGCCGAGGTGACCCTGCTGGAGTTCGCGGCCGAACTGCGCGCCGACGCGGTTCTGCAACGCAAGCTCTACAGCCTGCCGAACGTCAAGGTGTTGACCAATGCCCAGACGACCGAGGTCAAGGGCGACGGCAGCAAGGTGACGGGCCTGAGCTATAAGGACCGCCTGCACGACGTGACGCACGATATCGAACTGGAAGGCATCTTTGTGCAGATCGGTCTGGTGCCCAACACCGAATGGCTGAAAGGTACGCTGGCCCTGTCGAAGCACGGCGAAGTCGAGGTCAATGCCAAGGGGGAAACCTCACTGCCGGGCGTCTTCGCGGCGGGCGACTGCACCACCGTGCCCTACAAGCAGATCATCATCGCCATGGGCGAAGGCTCCAAGGCCTCGCTGTCGGCCTTTGATCACCTGATCCGCAGCACGGCCCCGGCGGACGTTATCGCCGCCTGAGTCCAGATAACTGAAACAAAAAAAGCCGCTTCCCGTGGGAGGCGGCTTTTTTTTATCAGATCGCCTCTCCTATCAGATCGCTTCCGGGCACTCGATATGGCAGATCGACAGGGCCCGCGTCAGGGCCACCTGCACGGCTTGCGTGATCATCAGGCGCGCCGGGTTGGCGACTCCGTCGCTGATCACCGGCACGCGAGTGTAGTAGGAGTTATAGATCGCCGCCACGTCCATCAGGTGACGCACCAGCAGCGACGGATTGGCCGCCCTGGCCGCGGCCACCACCTTCTGCGGGATCTGCTGCACCTTCAGGAGCAGATCGGCTTCCTGCGCGTCGATCTCATAGGTCACCCCGTCGATATT